>NZ_SGIS01000011.1 GCF_004208535.1 Sphingomonas populi | reverse complement strand
CCCCGCGTTCCCGCACCAGCTTCACCGCCTCGAGCTTGAACTCGCGGCTGAACTTCCGTCGTTGCATCTCCATCCTCCGGTTCCAAAAACACCTTATCTCGGTGTCCACGGAAGCGGCAGCAGCTCAGTCGTACCGTCGTTGCCACGTAGTCGGTGTCTGCTCACCGCTTGTCTATTTGATCGTTTGCACCGCGCGGCGAAGATAGCTTCCCCTACCGCGCAGCGACAATCATCTGATCTCGACGCCCTTCCAAAACGCGATTCGATCACGAATGCTTTCGGCTTTGGCCTTCGGCTCTGGATAGTACCAGGCGGCGTCGCGGTTCTCGGCACCGTCAACATGAAGACTGTAGTAGCGCGCAGTTCCCTTCCACGGACAAACTGTCGTCGTGGAGCTAGGTCGAGAAACGACCGGTCTACGGCGTCAGCGGGAAAATAGTGGTTGCCCTCGATGACGACTGTATCGTCGCTGCTAGCAATCAGAGTGCCATTCCATCGTGCTTCAACCATAAAACCTCTCCTGACGCGAACCAGTTACCACAGCCAACGGGCTCCTCGCTTGGTTATTCACCCGACCGCCGAGCCGCTGTCCGCAAGCTCTCGGTTTCCCGCTGATACCCGAGATGGTCTCCCATCATCAGTTGGGGCGAGGAAGCTCTTTGGAGTTGATACCAGATACGGCTTCGGCGGCTGCGCCATATGTCGTTTCACCCGAGGCGTAACCAAGCGCCGAATGCGGACGAATGTAGCAGCAACAGCTCACGACGCACGGGGCGGGGCTCACCCGAGCCAGTCTGCGTGCCTCCATCCGGGGTGGACAATCGAATGACAGACCTGAGTGCGTTTCCAATCACCCGGCGCTGGGCGCCCGTGCATGCCGAGCGGCTGCAGCTCTACGCCTACCCGACCCCGAACGGGGTCAAGGTTTCCATCATGCTCGAGGAAATCGGGCTGCCGTACGAGGCGCACTTCGTCGACATCGGGCAGAACGAATCCAAAGATCCCGCCTTTGTCTCGCTGAACCCGAACGGGCGCATCCCGGCGATACTCGACCCGGACGGACCTGGGGGGCAGCCCTTGGCGCTCTGGGAGTCCGGCGCAATCCTCGTCTACCTGGCAGAGAAGACCGGCAGGTTTCTCGCTACGAACCCCGTCGACCGCTACGAAACCCTGCAGTGGGTTTTCTTTCAGATGGCCGGGATCGGGCCGATGTTCGGCCAGTTCGGATACTTCCACAAGCATGCAGGCCGCGAGATGGACGACAAACGGCCGCTCGAGCGATATCTTGGCGAAACCCGACGGCTGCTGAGTGTGCTGGACGCCCGCCTGACGGGGCGATCGTGGTTGGCCGGCGTCGACGCCGGCGAATATTCCATCGCTGACATTGCCACGCTCGGGTGGGTCAGGGCGCTGGACATCAGCTATGAGGCGGGAGATCTCATTGGCCTCCGAAACTATCCGCACGTGGCAGCATGGCTGCAGCGCTGCTTGGCGCGGACCGCGGTGCAACGCGGGCTCCAAGTCCCGGAGCGCCCGTGACCGTTCTCGGCGCCTGCCGTTACCAGGACGGAAAGCGTACCCGTGACATCCTGCTCGATGACGAGGTGCCCGACCAAATGGACCGGTCGGAGTTCGCATGGATCGATCTTTGTGATCCGACCATGGAGGAGCTTAGCACTCTACAGGATCGTTATGGACTGCACCCGCTCATGGTGCAGGCTTCGCTCGATGCCGACCAGCCTCCCAAGCTCGACGTTTACGGCGATCAACTGTTCGTCATCGCCCGCACCGCGCGCCTTGATGACGATCGAATTCTGTACGGCGCCGTCGCAGTCTTCGTCAGCCATCATCACATTATCATCGTACGTCACAATGCGGCATCGCACGGGGCCGATTTGCGCGCGCAACTGGAAACCGCCCCCAAACTCCTAGCGCAGGGTGTCGACTATGTGTTGCACGCGGTGCTCAACGAAGTCGTGGACGATTACCTGCCCATCTTTGAGATGGTGGAGGACGATGTCCTGGAAATGGAGCGGCGGTCGCTCGACACCTTCCTCGGGCGCGCGGAGGTGGTGCGCATCTTTCATCTTCGGTGCGAGCTTACCCGATTTCAGCGAACGCTCGGACCGATGGGAGAGGTGATCCGCAAACTCGTCCGGGGCCACTACCCGTGCATCAGCGCAGAAGCGCTGCCGTATTTCGACGACGTGATGGACCACGTGATGCGGGTGCAGACGATGGTGGATGGCTTGCTCCAGGTCCTGGTCTCGGTCTTCGAATTGAGCAGCCTGTTAGAACAACAACGAACGGGCGCGATCACACGGCAGCTCGCGGCCTGGGCAGCCATTCTTGCCGTCCCCACCGCCTTGGCAGGCATCTACGGCATGAACTTTCGCTATATGCCGGAACTGGAGTGGCGATACGGCTACTTCGGCGTGGTGGGCATCATGGCCCTACTTTGCAGTCTGCTTTGGCTCCGGTTCAGGCGCGCAGGGTGGCTCTAGGACCCGCCACGCGCTTGAACAGCCGATAGAGGCCGCGCGGTGATCACGCGCGTCGGCCTTTACCAACCGCGGACTATTCCAACGCCGCGCGCCCGGCATTGCTGGACCGAATTGGCGAGGTGCCGGCGGAGCTGGTCACATGGGCGCGGATCGCCTCGCTGGCGGTCCAAAGGGCAGCGCCGAGCAAGGTTGCGTCCTTTATGAGAAACCCCGCATCGGTCGAGGTCGGGTCTAATCCCGGGGTCGAGAACAGGAAGCTCAGCGTCACGAAGAGAGCCCCTGCCGCCGCCAGGCTTCCGAAGGCCGACACCAGTGGCAGCGGCTTACGAACGGCGATTGCGAGCGCGGTGACGACCTCAACGACTCCAATCAGGTTCGACCCGCCCTGTTGGCCGAGAAGAGGGTTAAGCCAGAAGAAGAACGGGCTGTTCTCGGTAAGCGGAGCAATCGCGGCGGCTTCAGGCGCCGTGAACTTGAATAGACCATAGCCCAGGAAGATCAGGACGAGACTGTAACGCAGGATGCCGGCACCGACCCGTTCCAAGTAAGGCTGCAGTTTCTCAATCATCATGGTTTTGATCCTTTAAGTCTGTCTGCGTCGATTTGCAGATCGATCGTCCGTACCTAGCGGTCAGTCGCGTCGGGATGAATGTATGGAGTCCATGCACGCGGCGTATGGTCATTGCTAAAGCGCACCGCCGCCGGGTGTGACGAAGTTTGATCGTCACCTGTATCGTTTCGTCTTTCGCAGACGAACTAGCAGTTCGAGAGCGTGATATTCCGACATCGATCGCAGACCCGCCAGGCGGTGGGCCGCGCTAGGTTTCGAAGGTCCGCCTCTCCTCAACCAGGGAGCAAGCTATGTCCGTTTCACAGTCCGTACCGCCCGCCTCAAATTCGATCTCAAGCCACGTTCGCCGCCTCGGCCGCGTGATCGCGCTCATCGGCATCATTCTGCCGCTGCTGCTGATTGGCTTGAACAAGTTCCAGCCCTTCGAGGTCGAGCTTCTCAAACCGGTGATCGGCGGCACGCCCTGGCTTGCGTGGATGCTCGGGGCGTTCGGCGCCGCCGGAACGGCGCGCCTTCTCGGCGTCGTCGAGGTGTTCACGGCGGTACTTCTCATAGCATCACCATGGTCGAAGCATGCGGCTCTCGCCGCCGGCGTGCTGGCTTCCGGTACGTTCGCGGTCACCTGCTCGACAATGCTGGCGCTACCAATCTGGGAGCCGTCGGCGGGTGGCTTCCCTTATCTCAGCTTCGTGGGCACGTTCCTGCTCAAGGATGTGGCGCTTCTCGGGATCGGCCTGGTCGTGCTCGGAGAAGCGCTGGCTCGGAACGATATCTTGACCCGGTAACATCGACACATGAGCGAGTGCAGTGTCACGTCGGCGCTGCTCGCTCTTCCAAACCGGAGAAGGACATGGGACCGCCAGCCGAGCGTCAAGAGCAGCACCTCCTTCTGTTGTCGGCGACCGGCACGCTCGCGCTGGCTCTCATCGGCATAGCTGTCGGCTTGCTGAGCGGTGCAAAAGCCATCGTGTTTGACGGCGTCTATAGTCTCGCGGACGCGGGATTGACGATGGTTGCATTCTTCGCTGCGCGCCTGATCGCGCGTGGCGCCGATCGCCGCTTTCAGTATGGATACTGGCACATCGAGCCGATGCTCGGCTTCGTGAACGGCAGCGTGCTAATGCTGGCTTGCGTCTACGCGCTGGTGGATGGCGCCGATGCGATGCTGATGGGTGGCCGCCAGGTGACCTTTGGGCCGGGCATTGCCTATGCAGTTGCGAGCGCCGCTATATGTCTGGGGATCTACCTCTTTGTCCGGCGCAAAGGCCGCGGGCTTGGATCCTCGCTCCTCGAGCTGGACGCCCGAGCCTGGCTGTTCAGTGGTCTCCTAAACACCGGGCTAGCCATCGCCTTCATTATCGCCCTTCTTCTGGATGGGACGTCGGCCGAGCATCTGGCGATGTACTTCGATCCTGCGATCCTGATCCTGCTTGCGCTGGGTATGGCTCCTCTACCCATACGCTCTTTGCTGGCCTCCGGCCGCGAGATCCTTCAGATCGCACCCCCCGATCTCGATGCGCACGTGAGCAAGATCGCGAGCGAGGTTGCTGCACGGCATGGCTTCATCGAGCATCGATCCTACGTCTCGCGCGTGGGTCGGGTCCAATTTGTCGAAATTGGCTTCGTCGGTGCGTCCGCGTCCACCGCCATGACCTTGGGCGCACTCGATTCTATCCGACAGGAGGTGGCGGACGCCATGGGAGGCTTGCGCCCTGGCTATTGGCTGACGATCGATTTCACCGCTGATCCCCAGTGGATCTGAACGCATGTCGAATTAGCGATGAAACGACGGTGTGCCCCAGACCCACGCGAATGGCTTTGTTGTTTTCGCGAGGATTCGCTTAGGTTTTGGTAAGCCACCGCGCAGCTGCTTCACCGCTACTATCCGGGCTTGAGTTGAACGCGATGGGAGTTTGGGGCGCCCCGTTCCGAACAGCATCGACAACCTGCTCAAACTCAGGAACGTGCTTGGTGGTCATGCGAACACCAGCGCCGATCACGATACAATCGTAAGCCTTGCTTGCGAGCCGGTCCAAAATGTCATGACGAAAATTTCCATCTGCTCGGATCGGAAGATGCTCTGCTTCCCAGCCCCGATCTAGCATCAACTGCACGTCCCTTTTGATACCTTCGGCGACAACGGCCCCGGTCAAGCCTGGCGGAATTGCAGGATCGGTAAAATCGACTGCGTCAGGGGCATACCCAATCACCAACACGCGAACCATCTGCGTCTCCTTTTGAACGTCAGCTGGTGAGCGTCGACGCCAGCCTTGAGCGATCCGATCACGTGTAGTGACTTGCGCGTGCCAAGTCGCGTTCCGGAGCGAGGATCTCGCAGAAATTATCGGATCAAGGGTCATGCCACGCGACACGCATTCCGCAGCATGTCGGGGGACATGTAGCTCGTCCATCGCGACGACAAAAGGGGATCCGAGGCATTATCTAGACACTGGATAGATTTTCGTTGACTCCAGCTTCAGAGGAGCTAATTCGATCATCTAGACACCGTCAACATTGGGAAAACGCTCATGGTCTCGTCAGCTACAGCACTGCGCATTGCCATCCTCGGTGTCGGCAGGATCGGCAGTACCTTTGCCTTCCAACTTGCTGCGGTCGGCGGGCACGATGTCACCGTGATAGCGCGGCCGGGATCCGAACGCCTGCACCAGCTCCAGCGTGATGGGGCGATCGTCGAAGCCCAAGGCGCACGGGCCAACGTGACCGTTGCCGAAACGCTGGATGAGCAAGTGCCTTATGATCTCGTGATCGTCACGTTGCTCGCCCATCAGGTCGAGCCTCTCCTACCGGCCGTGCACCGCAGCGCGGCCAAATCCGTCCAGTTTATGTTCAATACATTTGACCCAGAGCGGCTGCAGCAGGTGATCGGAGAAGACCGCTGCACGTTCGGCATGCCCTTCGTACAAGCCCTGCTGAGTGACGACGGCCGGCTCTCGAGCACGATCGGCGCGGGAGGCCAGAAGACGCTGATGGCGCAGCAACGCTGGGTCGATGTGTTCAATGCGGCGGGATTGCCCGCGGCGCTGGAGAGCAACATGCCCCTATGGCTTCGCTGCCATACGCCACTCTGCGTAGCATTTGAAAGCGTATCGATCGCCGGCATGCGGCGCGGTGGCGGGGCATCCTGGCATGAGGCGATGGTGCTGGCACGAGGGGTTCATGCGAGCTTTCATTTGATCGAGAGCTTGGGACATACCGTTTATCCGACGTCGAAAAAGGTCATGGCGCGTAGCCCGTCGGCGGCATTGGCCGCGATATTGTGGACCCTGTCGCGTGTCCGCTCATTCCGGGAAGTGCTGGCGACCGGGAAGGCTGAATGCAACGCCTTGGTTGATGCTATGGCAGCCTCTGCGACCGGCACGTTACCGCCTACCAGCATCGCCAAGATCGCGGCTATGAAACCCGTTCCTACCGCCTAAACGGAGGCTCGCATGACCGTCGTTGGTGTCACTCGTTTTCGGATCCGTACGTTGCGCTACTTACCGTTGTTCCTGTTTCACGCCGGTCGCCCGATCTCGCAGGCATGCAAAGCGCGATGAGCCAGACCTATCATCATGGCGCGTTGCGGGAGGCGATGATCGCCGCCGCCGAGACAATCCTCGAGCGAGACGGTATTGCTGCTCTCACCCTGCGTGCGGCGGCGCGTGAGGCGGGGGTATCACATGGCGCCCCAGCGCACCACTTCGGAAACCTTTCAGGGCTGCTCAGCGAACTGGCGGCATCCGGCTTCCTCCGTCTTCGACAGTATCTTCTCGATGCTGTGGTAAACGCGGAGCCCACTCAGCACATGGCGGGACTGAGCCGCGGCTATGTTGCGTTTGCCCGGTCCGCGCCTGGGCTTTTCCGGCTGATGTTCCGATCGGAACAGCTCGATTGGTCCAACCATGCGCTGTCCGCCGCCGGCGGCGCCGCGTTTGCGATGCTACTTCCCGAAGCCAGCGTGGACGAAGCAGACAGAAAGCCAATTTCCTTACCCCTGCTCGGCCGTGCCATGGCGCATTGGTCCATGGTTCATGGTCTGTCGACCTTGCTGATTGATGGACGGCTCAGCGCCGTGGGCAGGGAGTTATCTCCAGGGGTCGGCGTCGAAGCTTTGGTCGAAGAAATCTTGCGGAGCGGTGTAGCGCATTTAGAGTAGAGCTGCAGGGCAGCCCTGTAGCCCATGGCGCTGTCAAACTGCGCCTGCTCGGCCCATTCCTTGGGGTTGTACGGCGCCTTCGGGCTTATGCGCGGGTGTCCACCCCGGATCCGGATTTGGCGTTGCAGATGGATGCCCTCAACGCGGCCGGCTGCGAACACATCGCGACCGACATGCATTCTGACGAGGTTGCGATTTTTTCGACCGGCCGGTAGCAATAAGAGGCGGCGGACGGGGGGCGTCGTCCGCCGCCTAAGGCTGCCAGGCGGGGAGTTAGCGGGCAGCCTTCTCGATCAGCGCGGCAACTGCGGCCGGCTGCGAGACGTATACGGCGTGGCTCGCCGCGATCTCGATGGTGTCAGCGTGCGAGCGCTTATACATGGAGCGCTCGAGCTCGGGGTTGATCGCGCGGTCTTTGGTCGCAACGATTGCGAAGCTGGGCTTTGACTTCCAGGCCGGCACGGTCGCGGTGGCAGATGCGGCCTTCACCGAGAGAAAGACCTGGGAGCGGGCCATGAAGTCTGCCTGCGCAGCCGGGAGATCGGCGCAAAAGTCGGCATGGTAATGCGCCGGGTCGAGGTAGAGGAAGCCGTCGGCGGTCGTTTTGACGGATGTGCCGGCCGGGGGCTTGCTTGCACCAAGAGACCCAAGGCTCTCCCCGACCTCGGGCTGGAAGGCCGCGACATACACAAGGCTCTTCACGTGCGCGTTGTTGCCGGCACCGGTGATGATCATTCCGCCGTAACTATGACCGACGAGGACGGTAGGGCCGTCCTGAAGATCGAGCACGCGGTTGGTCGCCGAAATGTCGTCCTCGAGCGAGGTCTCCGGCTGTTGGACGATGGTGACTTTGTAGCCGTCCTTAGTAAGGATGTCCGAAACGGCAGCCCAACCCGACCCGTCGGCGAAGGCGCCGTGGACAAGCACGACGTTCTTGACCGCGCCTGCGGGCGTAGCGGTGGCGGGAACTGCCGTGGCGGAAGCGAGCAGTGCGCAAGCGATGCGGAGTGTTCCAGTCATTGACGTTCTCCCATGATGAAAGCTTAGAAGCCGATGATCAGGTCTGCGCCCGCCATGAAAGCGCCCCGATCCTTGAGGTCGTTGAATGGTCGCGTATTGCTGAGCGATCGGTCGTATCTTATTTCCGGTCGAATAATTACCTGCGCAAGCTTCTGAAGAACGGCTGGCCGGATGCTCGCGCCGGCAGTCCAAGAGCCATATGTTGCGCCGGGCCCCGTGACGACCTGAGCAGGATCACCTGCAACAGATTTAATAAAGCTCTGATTGCCTAGAAACAGCGCTGTGAATTGCCCGGTTTCGTCGCGATAGATTTCGGCTCGAACGCTCAGCGACAGTCGAGGATTGGCTTTGTACGTGGCGAAGCCCATCAATGCATAGGTGGCTGCCCGCAGACCTTCGTCGTAGAGATAATTTGCTTCAAGCCCCAGCGATACCGTCTTCGTTGGATTGTAGAGCACGCTAACGTCGTTCCAGTACCTCATCTGGCTATCGGCATGTGGGAACAGTCTGCGCGGAAGCTCCGGGCCGATCCGCGTCGTCGCAAAAATCGAGAGGCGGCCGTCATCCAGATCGTGGAGAACCATCCCCAAATATCCTGCGGGCGCGCCGTTGTGATCCCCTCCACCGAATGAGACCTGATTGCCGCTGTCCAACTGGGAAAAAACGTCGAGATGGGGGCCAACATGGACAGTGGCGATCGCACCGACGTGCTGAAACGGCACCAGGAAATTGGCCGTGTAGCTCAGCGAGAAAAACGGCCGAAGGTGCGGGTCGAGGGTCTCGATACCCATAGCTCCCGGGAGGATTCCGATCTTCAGGTCGACCCCGCGATTTGTCAGCCACGGCAGATGGGCTGCGACGTTGGCTTGACTGATAGCGATCTGGTTACGAGCGCTGATCCAGTCGTCGTTGATGCCGAGAATCCCATCGTACCGCGCATCGCTGCCGTACATCGCCTGAAAATTGAAACCCACACCGTAGACCCCTTCCGGCGCTATTGGCGTGCGGGAGACGGTCAGAAGAACCTGGTTCAGCTGGGGGGCATTCGCACGATCGTGAAAGAGCTGACCAAAATTTCCGCTCCGTGGGTTCGCCGGATTTAGATAGATCACGGCCTCTGCTTGGATTGCGACCGTGATCGATCCTTCCGCTGCCCTACTCTCTGCTTCGCTTTGCAGGCCCCCGGGCACCATTGGCTCGACGATTTCTCTGGGCATCAACATGGGTGCCGCAGAGCGCCCCGCGCGGTCTTCGACGACAGGCTCTCCCACGGTTGTTTGTGCGCTTGCAGGCCTAGTGGCACCGAGCATCGACATGCAAAGAGTCGCGACTCCTAACACCTGACGAACCCGCCACCCTTGAAAGATCGCACCGATGCGAACTGATCCGATCGAATTCGGGGCGCACGCAGAGCTTTGGCCAAAGCTAAAAGGTTTCATGATGACGGTTCCCCCCGCACCTCGCCTGATGGCAACTTACGGAGGGTATTCGATGGCCGCCTGGCACAGGTTACAAAACTCGACCACGCCGCTCAGGAAAAGTTGTTCATAGTCCGTAGGGAGCCTGACACAAGCGTTGCATACGCGCTCGATCGATTTCGCCGTAATCAGCGGAGATATTCCGGAGATCGGACTGCAGCGCCGCGCGATGTGGACCGAGCGCGTCATGATAATGGTCCATGAGGGCCATACACTTGCTCAAAAAGAGCGCATCTACTGGCCCGACCTGCGCGGCGAACGATTCATTCTCCCACGACAGGATCCGGGAAGCGACCTCGCCGGCATGGTCACGGCTCGGCTCATCGAGCCGGGTTGGAAGCCGGACGTAGAAACGCAGGAGGTCAGTCGCGAGAACGTGGCTAATTTGGTGCCAATCGGACGCTACGTTACGCTCACGACGGACACGACGCTTGGCCGAATCCTGCCCGGCATCGTTCTGCGCGATATCCACGAGATGTCCGGACACATCTGCCACATCGCCTATGCGGGGTATTGGCGAAGCGACAATTCGAGCCCGGCGCTATCCCGGCTCCTCAAGCTCGTCGGGGAACGCTACCCGCCGTAAGGCCTGCGACCCTTTTTGAAGCCGCGATCGGTCGCCATGAAGCGGGCGAGCATGGGCGCAACCAGCCGCGCCGGCTCGATCGGCTGGGCTTCTCCGGTCTGGCGGGCGAGCGCCTCGCCATAGGCGACGAGATCGCGATGCACGGCCGCGGGCAGCTCGACCGCCAGTTTGACCGGGCGCTCCTCGGTGATGGCGCTGAGCTTTAGCGCGGTCATCGTGCCGCCCTCCAAGGCTCCAGCACGAGGTCGCGGCTGACCAGCACCCGCACTGGAAAGCCTGGGCGAATTGTGAGAGTCGGCGGGATATTGAGCTGGCGTCGGACGATCTCCTGACCGGCCTGGTTGAAGGTGGTCTGGCCACCCTCGCGCAGCGCGCGGACAAGGTCGTCGTCGCTGTTGGTCGCGAGATCGGCGCCAAAGCTCAACAGCGTTGAGAGACCTGCCGCCTTGGCGAGGCCGATCCAATGTTCATCGAGCTTGTCTTCGAGGCCGCCGAACCCGGCCGCGTCGCCGGCCGGCTGCCGCTCGAGCACGATCGAGCGGCCGTCGGGCAGGATCAGCCGTGTCCACGCCAGCAGAACCCGGCGCTGGCCGAAGCCGACCTGGTCGTCATAATCGGCGACCAGCCGCGAGCCCTGGGGGACTAGCAGTATCCGCCCAGTCGGGCTGTCATAGACATTCTCGGTGACCTGCGCGGTTACTTGGCTTGGAAGATCGGAGCGCAGCCCGGTGATCAGCGCGGCGGATATAACGCTGCCCGCCTGGACCACATAAGGCGAGACGGGCGCGCTGAGCCGCTCGGCGCTCGGCGTGCGGTGGTCAACCTCGCCGTTGAGGAAGGCGCGCCGGGCGCTGCCGGCCGGCGTCGCGGTCGCCGCTGCCGCCGAAGATGGTCCGGCGAGCGCGGCCAGCGCTGGCGAGGAAAAATCCGAGCCGGCTAGCATGGACGTACCGGCCGTGGATCCAGCACCGCGACCGCCCGCCGCCTGGCCACCGAGGAAGACGCCGCTGGTCCGAGCGGAATCGCGCTCCTGCAGCGCCCGCTGCCGCGCCGCCTGGGCGGCGGTTTGGGCCGGCGTCTGCGGCGAGGTTTCGCTCGGGTGGCCCATCGGCGGCGGCGGAATCGTCTCGCCGCGCTGCTGGGCGCTCACGATCGGTCGGCCAAGATCGCCGGGCAGAGGCGGTCCAAGCTTGGGGACGTCACCGTAGTTCTTGGGCGCACTGGTGATGGCTTCGGCGGTCGTGCGGCTGTCGGTATTGTATAGCTCTTCCGCCGTCTTCTTGGCCGGCGGCTGCAGGGCATAGATAAGGGCGCCGCCGATCCCGACGCAGGCCACCGTGCCCATGGCGGCGAGCGCCCGGCGAGATAGGCGCATGACCCTGGGCGGTTCGCCGCGCAGGCGTAGGTCGGGCGGCGGCTCGTTGCCGAGCGGCCGATCGGCGGCGTCTTCGTCGCGACCCCGGTCGATATCGCTCATCGCCGCGACCTTCCGTCGGTGCGCTCGATCCGGACGCGCTGGGCGGACGCCTTGTCGCCCATTTTCAGTTCGGCGGCGGCGAACAGGCGATCGACGATCATGTGGTGGCCGTTGACGCGATAGTTCACCAGTTCGCCGTTGCCGCCCGCGCCGATGACGAACAAGGGCGGCATCTCGCCCTGGCCGATTCCGGCGGGGAATTCGATATAGACTTGGCGCCCGTCGTCGAAGGCGCGGAGCGGCCGCCAGGGCGGCTGGTCGCCCTCGATCCGGTAGCGGAAGTTGATTGCGGCGATGTCGATCCCGGACGCGACCGGCGCGGCCGCGGCGGCGGCAATATTCTGGCCTCGCAGCGCGATCAGGCGGTCCTGCGGATAGGCCCAAAATACGGACGCCATGTAGGTCGTCGAGGTCGCGCGCAGTTCGAGGTGATAGGTGCGGCGATCGGTGTTGATGACGAGCCAGCACCGCACCGCCTGCGTCTTCTTGGTCTCCCTGCGCTTGGCGCGCAGCAGATAGGCCAGCCTGCGGCCCTCGCCTGCGGTGACCAGATAGAAGCCGGTCGGCTTTCCGTCCACGATCTCCGGCTCGATCACGATGTTCTGGATCAGGCCCTTGTGCGCGATCGACGCGGCCAGCGCTTCGATCGTGGCCTCGCTATGCGGCACCTTACGGGCATTCCTGGGCGACTTCTTGAGCTTGTTCAGCGGCACGAAAAGGATGCGGCTGTCCTGCTCGGTCGTTTCGATCTGAACGGTATCGGTCATCTTGCTGCTCCTTGGGCTTGGGTTTCCGCGCAGCGGAGCGCCGCGCTGAAACCCTGCCCGTCGGCGAGACCCGGGGGTGCAACCGGAGGGGCGGCTTCGCGGGGAACCGGCTGCACGGACCCCGGCCTTGAGCCGGGGGGAGGAAGCTGGGCGGAAGACGATCCGAAGGGCGCCGGGGGCAGAGCCCCAAGCAGCCGCGCCGCTCGCGGCGCCACAGAAACGCACCCTTGCGGCGGCCGGCCGGCCGGCGCGGCGGCGTGCGCGCGGGCCTGGGGGCCAGCCGCCGCCGTGCCCTCCGGACAGAGAAAGAGTGCAACGCGGGCGCGAGAACGCGCGCACCCTGACCGGCTTCACCAGAAGCTGGCAGTGTGCGCTCCCTCGATTCCGCGTGCCATCCGGGGCGTTGTGGGGGGCGGCCCCCCGCAGAAGGGGTACGGCCAGCCCTCGGCTGGCCGTCAGGGGAAAGCATTCCCCCCACGCATCGGTGGCTAAGGTCGGGTCAGGCCGCATCCGACGGAATGATACAAAACCTTGGTCATTGTATGTAAATACCGAGGACTTATATCATGCCGCATGGAACCGACCACTCATAGAGAACGGGCCCTGGAGGTCGTCCGCCACCGCGGCATTGCGCGCGGCCGCGATTTCGACGCGGCCGGCGTCACGCGCGCGACCCTGCAAAGACTGCGCGATGAAGGCGTCCTCCAGCAGATCGGCCGCGGCCTCTACAAGCTGGCCGATGCGGACGTCGACAGTGCGACGAGCCTGGCCGAGGCAGTGCGTATCCAGCCACGCGGAATCATCTGCCTGCTCTCGGCGCTGCAGTTCCACGAGCTGACCACGCAGATCCCCCATGCGGTGTGGATGATGCTCGGCCAAAAGGAGTGGGCACCGGTGAATCCGTCCGTGGCGCTGAAGATCGTCCGCGCGAGCGGCGAAGCGCTGACAGCGGGCGTGGAGACGTACATCATCGACGGCGTTCCCGTGCCCATCACCGTACCGGCCAAGACCGTCGCCGATTGCTTCAAGCACCGCAACAAGATCGGTATCGACGTGGCGGTCGAGGCGCTGCGCGATTTCATGAAGTCCCGGCCCCGGCCGGACCTCAATGCGATCTACCGTTATGCGCAGCTCGATCGGGTCCAATCGGTGATCCGGCCCTATCTCGAAGCCATGACATGAGCCGGCCGCCCAAGAACATGGCGATCTCAGTGCACGACCGGCTGACGGCGCGCGCCCGCGAGCGCCGCGAAAACGCACAGCTGTTGATGACTCGCTATGTCATCGAACGCCTGCTCTTCCGCCTGAGCGTGTCGCCACATCGCGAGCGGTTCGTACTCAAGGACGCGATGCTGTTCAGCCTGTGGGCGGCCGCCCCCTATCGCGCCACCGGCGACCTCGATCTGCTCGGCATCGGCGAGAACGCGCCCGAGCAGCTCGCAGCGGTTTTTCAGGAAATCCTTGGCGTCGCAGTCGATGACGACGGCATCGTGTTCCGGCCCGAAACCCAGCGCGCAGCCGCAGCCCGCGCCGAGGATGAATATGCCGGCGTCCGTATCGACTTCGTCGCCGAACTCGCCGGCGCGCGCCTGCCGATGCACGTCGATATCGGCTATGGCGACGCGATCACACCGGGCGCGCACGAGATTGAATATCCGTCGCTGCTCGGCCAGCCCACCGCGCATCTTCGGGCCTATCCGCCCGAAATGGTCGTGGCCGAGAAATTCCACGCCATGGTCGCGCTCGGCATGCTGAGCACGCGCCTCAAGGATTTCTACGACATCTGGGCGATCGCGGGATCGTTCGCGTTTGATGGCGCCGTGCTGTCGCGCGCCATCCAGGCCACCTTCAATCGCCGCCAAACCCCGCTGCCCGCCGAGACGCCCCCGGCGCTCACGCCCGCCTTCGCGGACGAGAAGCAGGCTCAATGGACAACGTTCCTGCGGCGGACCGAAATCGCGCTGGCGCCCGAACCATTCGCGGCGATCCAGGCGCAAATCGCGGCGCTGGTGATGCCGCCGGCGCTGAGCCAAGGTGCCGCCTTTGCCGGCGAATGGCCCAGTGGCGGTCCTTGGCAGAAGAAGTGACGATGTGCTGTGCAGAAGGCCATTTCGGCAGATCTCGCCACCGCGCTCGGCTGGCTCGAGCGCGAATATGCTGAGGACAACGGTGAAGGGTTCTGGTGCAACCGATCGATCATCACGCGCGCGTTGGCGGACGGCGATCTTTGGGTCATTCGGCGTGCTCGGTTTGAGCTAGGACGCCCGCTTGGGCCGGTGTTGCTCAAGCCCCCATGCCCAGCATTCGTCACGACATTGGTGATGAAAGGCCAGCCCGTCACTCACGCCGATCCCCAACCGCTGCGCACCGGCGACGAAACCCGCGAGCGCCTCTTCGCCGAGCTCGCCGTCGGTCACATTGCCCTGATTGACGCAAATCGCCGTCAGCAAAGGCAAGCCGCGAACATGGCAGATGTCGAGTAGTCGATCGAGATGACCGTTTGGTCCGTTCATTTGATGGCGAGCTTTGGACCAGTCCACACTGCTTGCGGCGGCCAAGGACCCATAGGATGTGCAAACCCTGTCGATTGCCGCCTGCTTGAGATGATCGAGCGACCGATCAAAATCGAGGAGCTGCTTGAGCTGGAAACGGCGCACGCGTTCTTCCAACAGCAGGTGATACAACGGCGCGGTCGTCGCACGGCTATTTTCGTGGTTTTTGATCCACGTCTCAATCTCAGGGTCGGTCTTCGTCGCCAAATCCACGCGCGCACTCCATAGTCAGCTTCGGCCTATAATCGGCAGCGGCGACCGCCGGTCGACGGACACTATTCCGCATCCTCTGCTGCCAGGGATGACGAATCAACAATCCTCGGGAGATTCTCCGCCAGCGCCAGCACGGTCGATGCGGCACCGCGGGCAGCCATTCGCCGGAAATCGTCCGCGAACTCGCCAAGGCCGGCCGGGTCATCGCTCTTTTCCCTGAGCGATCGTAGCGCGTGCTCATATCCCAGCAAAAGGATGCGCATCCCGAGCACGAACTTCTCGGTCACGACTTCCTTTGCAACGCTGCTGCGCTGGGTCGTACGACACCGGAGATGGTAGGCATTGTCGTAATTGATCTTGTAGAGCGTCTCGCCGTTGCCGAGGTCCGTTACCTCGCCGCCGTCATGCTCGGTAAACCCTTCCGGCCATTTCTCGGTCTCGACATTCGCGACGGTGCGTCCGTCGCGCGTCAGCAGAGCAAAATGCGGAAGCCCATGGGTGGGTGCCCTGACCCTGCTTCCTTTTTCGGCTTGGGGCGATCAAGGCGCGGCGCAGCGTTGTCCTCTTCCGTTACGCGCTCCGGCACGAGCTTGATGCGGATCGGCGCGGTAAACAGGGCTTCAGGCATGGCCCGGTCGGTCAGCCCAATGATCACATCCATTTCGTCGCCCACAACGAACGTCGGATCGGCCGGCGGAAGGTGAATGTTGAGGCGCCCGTCTCTCAGATGCTCCCGAACGATGAACCGCTCCCGGAGCGCGGCATCCAGCAGGACCGTGCCGCGGTTATCGGCGCGCTGAAGGTAGCCGTTTTCAACGTCCGTGATCGTTTGAAGGGCGCGACCCCGCAGGCAGCAACTCACGCTCGAAGATCGAGCGGCGCATCGCGCGGGTGCTATCGGCCATAGGCGCCGCAGCCAGCCACTTCTCGCCGAACTGGCTAAAGCTCGTGGCTTCCTTGATCCGGCGCTTGTCCCTTTGCTTTTCAATTGAAGGCGATAGCCCTTCCTGGACCATACGCTTGGCGTCGATGCACTTCTCACGCGCACGCGCCAACGAAAGGCCGGAAGGCCCATATTTTCCAATAGTTACGGTCTCGCGCCTGCCGTTCAGACGGTAATCCAGGCGAAAGGAGATGGTGCCATTCGTCCCGACCCGCACATACATGCCGTCACGGTCCGAAACCTTGTAGGCTTTCTCTTTTGGTTTCAAATGCTTGAGTGCTGCATCGGTCAACATCGCAAGGGCCTCCGATCATTTTTACCGTCACCCCTAAAACGCACCTCTCCCGACCCAAAAAGCGCACCGTTTCCAGTGACTTAGGCGGAACAAATTACCGTCAGGGGCTGTTGTATCCCTGACGGTAACCGCGATTTTGGCGACGGACAAGAGGAGGCGATACCGTCGGATCACCCGACGGATTTGAATGCTGCCCACCGATTGTCATTGAATGTCTCTGTGATAAAAATAAATTTTATCAGGTACTTACGTCGTATTCCGGCGTAGTCTCGGCCCCCTCTGGAGGGCCTAAATCATTCCCACTCGATCGTGCCGGGCGGCTTGCTCGTATAGTCGTACGTTACGCGGTTGACGCCCCGCACCTCGTTGACGATGCGGGTAGAGACGCGCGCGAGGAAGCCGCCGGGGAACTCGAAGGCCTGTGCGGTCATGCCGTCGGTCGAGGTGACGGCGCGCAAGGCCAGCACGTTGTCGTAGGTGCGGCCGTCGCCCATCACGCCGACGCTGCGCACCGGCAGCAGGACCGCAAAGGCTTGCCAGATCGTATCGTACAGGCCGGCATTGCGGATCTCCTCGAGGTAGATCGCATCGGCCTTGCGCAGAATGTCGCAGCGCTCCTTGGTCACCTCGCCGGGGATGCGGATTGCGAGGCCCGGCCCCGGAAATGGATGCCGCCCGACGAACGCTTCGGGCAGACCAAGTTCACGACCGAGCGCGCGGACCTCGTCCTTGAACAATTCGCGCAGCGGCTCGACGAGCTGCATGTTCATCCGCTCGGGCAGGCCACCGACATTGTGGTGGCTCTTGATCGTCACCGAAGGGCCGCCGGTGAAGCTGACGCTCTCGATCACGTCGGGGTAGAGCGTGCCTTGCGCGAGGAAATCGGCGCCGCCGACCTTTTTCGCCTCAGCCTCGAACAGATCGATGAACGCCGCGCCGATGAACTTGCGCTTCTTCTCCGGGTCAGTAACGCCGGCGAGGCCCGCAAGGAAGGTCGCCTCGGCATTCACATGGACGAGCGGGATGTTGTACGAATTGCGGAACAGGCTGACGACCTGATCGGCCTCGCCGCTGCGCATCAGCCCATGATCGACGAACACGCAAGTGAGCTGCTCGCCGATCGCCTCGTGGATCAGCACCGCCGCCACCGCCGAATCGACGCCACCCGACAGACCGCAGATCACCCGGCCCCCATTTTTTCCAACGCCGACCTGCTTGCGGATGTCGGCGATCTTGGCGGCGCGGAACTCGGCCATCGTCCACTCGCCGGAAAGACCGCAGACGTGGCGGACGAAATTGGCGAGGAATTTGGCGCCGTCGGGCGTGTGGACCACCTCGGGGTGGAACTGCGTCGCATAATAGCGGCGCGCATCGTCGGCGACGACCGCGAACGGCGAACCGGGGCTGACCGCGACCGGGCGGAAGCCGGGTGCCAATTCGATCACCTTGTCGCCGTGGCTCATCCAGACCTGATGACGCTCTTGCGGAGCCCACAGCCCGTCGAACAGCACGCAATCATCCTGGATTTCGATGAACGCCTGCCCGAATTCGCCCGACTCGCCGAGCACCACTTGCCCGCCGAGCTGCTGCATCATCACTTGCTGACCGTAACAGATGCCGAGCACCGGCACGCCGCTTTCGAACACCACCGGCGGCACACGCGGCGAACCCTCGTCCAGCACCGAGGCCGGGCTACCCGAGAGGATCACGCCCTTGGGCTGCATTCGCGCGAACGCCTCTGCGGCAGTCGTGAAGGGTACGATCTCGCTATAGACGCCCGCTTCGCGAACGCGTCGGGCGATAAGCTGCGTCACCTGGCTGCCGAAATCGACGATCAGGACGGAGTCGGGCAGTATCGAATCAGTGGGATGTGTCATGGCGAGCCGATACCGGCTCGCGCCCCATCGCGCCAGCCCGCGCCGTGGGTTGGGAAACTGTAACAAAAAACCATTTCACAAATATGACCCATATGTGTCATCATTCTGTAACATCGCAAAACGCGGTGATTTGGAAGGATGATCTCATGGCTAAGATGATTGCTCTCGCATTGCTTGTCGCCGCGCCGCTGTCGGCGGTTCCGGCAGTGGCCGCCCCCGCCAATATCGGCACAATCTCCACGCTCGAGGCCGTTGCCTCGGTGAACCCGAACGATGGCGGCACCGCGATCGAACTCGCGCAGGCCTATCTGCGCGCCGACCGCCCAGGCGAGGCGATGAACCACTATCGTCGCGCGCTCGCGCTCGACAATGTCATGCTGGAAACACGCTTCGGCGACGCGATCTGGTCGCATACGGTCGCGCGGCAAGCGCTCAAGACCGTGACGGCGCTCTCGGCGCGTTGACCTATCGGCAGGGGCGCCGTGGCGCCCCTGCTCGTTCTATTCGACCGGCTTGATCGCCAGCCCGGTCCATTTCGCCGCGAACGCCCATGCGTCCGCCGTCTCGGCGATCACCTTGTCGGTCGGTTTGCCGCTGCCGTGGCCCGCGCGGGTCTCGATACGGATGAGATGCGGCTTCGGGCCGATATCCGCCGCCTGCAACGCCGCCGCATATTTGAAGCTGTGCCCCGGCACGACACGATCGTCGGTGTCCGCGGTTTCCGCGAGGATCGCGGGATACGCCCGGCCACCCTTGATGTTGTGATAGGGTGAATAGGCATAGAGCGTGCGGAAATCGGCTTCCTTCGAGGGATAGCCGTAATCATCGACCCAATAGCGCCCGGCCGTAAACCGATCGAAGCGCAGCATATCCATCACGCCGACCGCTGGCAGCGCCGCCGCGAACAGATCGGGCCGCTGGTTGGTGACCGCGCCGACCAGCAGGCCGCCGTTCGATCCGCCCTGAATGGCGAGGCCGTCCTTCGACGTGATGCCTTCCGCCTTGAGATATTCGCCCGCCGCGATGAAATCGTCGAACACGTTCTGCTTGTTGGCGAGCCGACCGCCGTCGTGCCACGCCTTGCCATATTCGCCGCCGCCACGAATATTGGCGACCACGAGCACCCCGCCCTGCTCCAGCCACGCGATCCGCGTCGCCGAGAACGCCGGCGTTACCGAGATGTTGAACCCGCCATAGGCATAGAGCAACGTCGGCGCCGGCGCGGTCACATCCTTGCGACGGACGACGAACATCGGCACCTTCGTCCCGTCCTTCGATGCGTAGAAACGCTGCTCGACCGCGTACGCGGCGGGATCGAACGCGACCTTCGGTTGCGCCCAGACGGTCGACGTGTCGGTCTTCACGTCGTAACGGTAGATCGTCGTCGGCGTGGCGAAGCTGGTGAAGGCGTAGAACGCCTCGCTGTCATCCTGCGTGCCGCTGCCGCCGGTCACCGCACCGATGCCGGGCAGCGCGACCTTGCCTGCGGGCGTACCGTCGAGGCTGTAGCGGCGCACTTCGGATTTCACATCGACCAGATAGTCGGCGACGATCTTGCCGCCGAGGATCGACGCACTCTCCAGCACCGCGCCGTTCTTGTCCTCGGGCACGACCTCGTGGATCAGCACGTCGGCCGAGCGCGCATAGAGGTTGGTGGAGACGATCCGCAATCGCGGCGCGTCCTTGTTGGTCGACCAGTAGAAAGTGCCGCCTGCGTTGCCGACCAGGGTCCACTCGTTGACCAGCCCCTTGACGATGGTGCGCGGGGTCGGCGTCGGCGCGGTCAGATCGATGACGGTGATCTCATAGCGATTGTCGGTGCCTTCGGTGGTGGTGATGACCAGCCACTTGCCGTCCTCGGTCAGTTGCGCGCCGTGGCCACGCTTGGGATGATCGGGCGTCTCGTAGATCAGCCGGTCGCTCGCCTGCGGCGTGCCGAGCTTGTGAAAATAGACTTTCTGGTTCTCGTTGAGTGCCTGGAATTTCTCGCCCGACGGCGGCGCCGGAAAGCGGGAGTAATAGAAGCCTGAACCGTCCTTCGCCCAGGCCAGCCCGGAGAACTTCACCCACTCGACCGTATCGGGCAGCACCGTGCCGCTGGCGACATCGAGAATCTTGAGCGTGCGCCAGTCGGTGCCACCATCCTGCACGCCGTAGAGCAATTTGCTGCCGTCCTCCGATGGCACCCATTCGGACAGCGCGGTCGCCCCGTCCTTCGACCATGTGTTCGGGTCGATCAGCACGCGGCCCGTGCCTGTCAGGCTGTCGCGGACGAACAGCACCGCCTGGTTCTGCAAGCCGGCGTTGTGCGTGTAGAAATACCGCCCGCCCTTCTTCACCGGAATCCCGAACCGCTCGTAATCGAGCAAGGTCTTGAGCCGCGCGGCGAGAATATCGCGGCCCGGCAAGGTCGCGAGATATGCGCTGGTGGTCGCGGTCTGCGCATCGACCCACGCTTTCACCTTCGCATCGGTGCGAACGTCGTTCTCCAGCCAGCGATACGGATCGGCGACCTTGACCCCAAACTGCTCATCGACCTGATCGACGCGGGGGGTGGCGGGATAGGTCATGGTCGGGGCCTTGCTGGTCTGGGCGAGAACGGGGGCGGAAAGAACAAGCGCGATCAACGGCATGGCGCGGCGCATCGGACACTCCGAAAACGAAAAAAGGAGCCGCACCGTAGCAGGTGCGACTCCTTTCTCAACTCGATCTCAAACCGTTCGTGTCGAGCGCAGTCGAGACACAGGGCACAACGCCTGCCCCTCGACTTCGCTCGGGGCGAACGGAGATTTACGCGGCCTCGTAATCCTCGTCCGACATTACCGGGCCGGAATCCTGGCCCTTGGCCGAAACGTCGCGATCGACGAACTCGATGATCGCCATCGGCGACGCGTCCGAAGCGCGGATGCCGGCCTTGACGATGCGGGTATAGCCGCCGTTGCGCGAGGCGTAGCGATCGGCCAGCACGTCGAACAGCTTCACCAACTGCGCATCATCGAGCAGCCGCGCGTGCGCGAGACGGCGGTTCGAAAGACCACCCTTCTTGGCGAGCGTGATGAGCTTCTCGACGTAGGGACGCAGTTCCTTCGCCTTGGCGACGGTGGTGGTGATCTGCTCGTGCTTAATGAGCGCTGCCGACATGTTGCGGAACAGCGCGATGCGGTGGGCCGAGGTCCGCTGAAGCTTACGGCCGCCTACACGATGACGCATTGGTATATCCTTTTCGTTCGTTAAGGGGCCGTGTCACGGAACCCCAGACCTGGTGGCTGTTGAGGCCGCCACCACCGCCATGTTCCCCCGCGAAGGCGGGGGGCCAGTTCTTGCAAACAGCGCCGCAGCGAAGCCGCGTCGTCGGACGGTGCCTGTCGGCACCGCCGGCCGGGCTGACGTCGTCTCCGGGTTAGCTTGCGCTAACCCGGTGCGACTTAGCCCATGATTTCCTGCTCGAGCTTCTTCGCCATCTCTTCGATGTTCTCGGGCGGCCAGCCGGGGATTTCCATACCGAGACGGAGACCCATCGACGAAAGCACTTCCTTGATCTCGTTGAGCGACTTGCGGCCGAAGTTCGGCGTGCGCAGCATCTCGGCTTCGGTCTTCTGGACCAGATCGCCGATGTAGATGATGTTGTCGTTCTTGAGGCAATTGGCCGAGCGCACCGACAGTTCGAGCTCGTCGACCTTCTTGAGCAGGTAACGGTTGATCTGCTGGGTATCGCCCGAAACCTCGCTGGTCGCGGCCGGTGCCGCAACGCCGACCGGCGCCGAGCGGGTCATCGCCGAATCGTCGAAGTGGACGAACAGCGCCAACTGGTCCTGCAGGATGCGCCCGGCATAGCCGACCGCGTCCTCGGGGGTGACGGTGCCATCGGTCTCGATCGTCAGCGTGAGCTTGTCGTAATCGAGTTCCTGCCCGACGCGGGTGTTCTCAACCTTGTACGACACCTGCCGCACCGGCGAATACAGCGCATCGACCGGAATCAGGCCGATCGGCGCATCGGCCGGACGGTTGGCGACCGCTGCGACATAGCCCTTACCGACATCGGCGGTGAGTTCCATGTTGAGCGTCGCGCCGTCATCGAGATGGCACAGCACGAGCTTGGGATTCATCACTTCGATGTCGCCCGTAACCGCGATGTCGCCCGCCGTGACGGTGGCCGGGCCGGTCGCCGAGAGCTGGAGGCGCTTCGGCCCCTCGCCCTGCATACGCAGCGCGATCTGCTTCACGTTGAGGACGATGTCGGTCACATCCTCGCGCACGCCGGCGAGCGAGGAGAATTCGTGCAGGACGTTCTCGATCTTGATCGAGGTGACGGCGGCACCCTGGAGCGACGACAGCAGCACACGGCGCAGCGCGTTGCCGAGCGTCAGGCCGAAGCCACGCTCGAGCGGCTCGGCAACGAAGGTCGCCTTGCGCTTGGCATCGCCGCCCGGCTTCACTTCGAGGCCGTTGGGCTTCTTCAATTCCTGCCAGTTCTTAGCATTGACGGACACGGGCTTCCCCTTGGTTTTGGGCGGGAGCAGGAGGGCAACTCCGGCCTTGGGCGAATCGTCCGCGACCGGCGGCGATCAACCGCGCACGGACGAGACGAATTCAGACGCGGCGGCGCTTCGAGGGGCGAACGCCGTTGTGCGGGATCGAGGTGACGTCCCGGATCGAGGTGATCTGGAAGCCGACCGCCTGGAGCGCGCGCAGCGCCGATTCGCGGCCCGAGCCGGGGCCCTTGACCTCGACTTCGAGCGTGCGGACGCCGTGCTCGGCGGCCTTCTTGCCGGCGTCCTCGGCTGCGACCTGCGCCGCATACGGAGTCGACTTGCGGCTGCCCTTGAAGCCCATCATGCCTGCCGACGACCACGAGATCGCGTTGCCCTGGGCATCGGTGATCGTGATCATGGTGTTGTTGAAGCTGGCGTTCACATGGGCCACGCCCGACGTGATGTTCTTCCGCTCGCGGCGCTTGATGCGCTGTGGTTCGCGTGCCATTTTTTCGTCCTATTCCTATATCCTGAGACGGAAGGCGGCGGGCGGTAGCGCCCGGCGCGCCTCCGGCGGAGAAAAAGCTGAATCAGTCCCCCGGACTGATTACTTCTTCTTGCCCGCGATCGGCTTCGCCTTGCCCTTGCGGGTGCGCGCATTGGTATGCGTGCGCTGGCCCCGAACCGGCAGGCCCTTGCGGTGACGCAGGCCGCGGTAGCAGGCGAGGTCCATCAGACGCTTGATGTTCATCGCGGTCTGACGGCGCAGATCGCCCTCAACGGTGATATCTGCGTCGATCGTCTCGCGGATCTGCAGCACTTCCGAATCGGTGAGATCCTGAACGCGGCGCTCCGGCGCGATGCCCAGCTTGGCGGTGATTTGCTGTGCCTTGGTATTACCGATACCGTGGATATAGGTGAGCGCGATCACCACGCGCTTGTTGGTCGGGATGTTGACGCCCGCGATACGTGCCATGAAATCTGTTCTCCTGCTCCACAGGGTCTGCATGGCTGCATACCCCATCTCAACGCGTTGCCTGTTCCAAGACGCACAATTGCGGCGCGCGCCATGAGCGCCGCCGTAGCCGGTGTGTCGGAGAGAAGCGCACGTAAGGACTCGGCTCCACGCTGTCAAGCGGATCAAGCCGGCTCGCGGTCGCTAAAGCGGCACCACGATCGCGACGATCAGACCCGGCGCATTGTCGCCCAGTTCCAGCCGCCCGCCATGCAGCCGCGCCACCGCCTCGACCAGCGCCATCCCCAGCCCTGCGCCGGGCGTGGTACGTGCGCGGTCGAGCCTCCCGAAACGGCGCAGCGCCTGCGCACGGTCCGCCTCGGCGATGCCCGGGCCGCGATCCTCGACCTGGAAGCGCAGCCAGCCCTCGTCCGGTATCAACCGCAGCGTCACCGCGCCACCCGCCCCGGCGTGCCGCAAGGCGTTGTCGATCAGATTGGTGATCGCCTGTATCATCAATTCGCGGTGCAGGATCACCCGCGCGCCGTCGCCCTCGATCGCGGTGGTGAACGCCATGCCGGCATCCTCCACCACCGGCGCGTACAGTTCGGCGATCTCCTCGACCAACGCCGCCGGATCGACGCTGGTGAAACGGTCGCGTGAGAGCGACTCGGCGCGGCTGATCTCGATCAGCGTGGTCAGCATCCGCATCACCAGATCGGTCTCGACGAGCAGCCCGCTCATCGCCGCCTCGCGCTGCTCCGGGTCACTGTGGAGCACCGCCGCCTCGGCCTTGCTGCGCAACCGCGCTAGCGGCGAGCGCAGATCGTGCGCGAAACCGTCGGTAACGACACGCAATTCTGTCATCAGCCGTTCGACCTTGTCGAGCATCGCGTTGAGCCGCGAGGCGAGCCGGTCGAATGCGTCCTGGCCGCCGGCCAGTCCGCCCACCCGGCGAGTCAGGTCGCCAGCGGCGACGCCTTCGATCACGTCAGACACTTCATTGAGGCGGTGGCCGACGTAGCGCGTCACCGCCAGCCCGACCAGGATGCCGAGCACCAACGACAGCAACGTCGCCGCGACCATCGCCTGTTCGATACCGCGCTGCTCCTGCTCCCAATCATCGAGCAAGCGCCCGCTGATGAGGAAATCCATCCCGATCCGCCGTACCGCATACCCGGCCTCGCGCTCCGACCAGGGCCGGGCGCCGCCGAGCGTGCCGATACGGAAAGTCGTGGGTTCGGGCGCGCCGACCAGCGTGATATCCCGCGGGCCGACACCGATCCGCCGTACCCCACCGCCGTCGACGACGGCGAGGATCAGCGAAATATCCCCCGGCGCGCGCGCCTCGGCGATCGCCCGCGACAGCGCCGGCATCCCGCCCGAGCGCCACACCGAGACGAGCGCATCCGACTGTTCAATCGTGTCGCGGCGCAACGCATCGATCGAATCGTCGTGAATCTGCCGCCACACGAACGCGACCAGCACGAGGTTCGAGATCAACGCCAGCGCGATCGCCAGCAACGCGATCCGCGCGGTGACGGTGAGGCGGAACGGGCGCTTAACCGTCGGCAGAGAGTCGATATCCGGCACCGCGCACGGTATGCAGGATCGGCGCGCGGAAGCCATCCTCGATCTTGCGTCTCAGCCGCCCGATATGGACATCGACCACGTTCGAGCCCGGATCGAAATGGTAGTTCCAGATCTTCTCCAGCATCATCGTGCGCGTCACCACCTGCCCGGCATGGCGCGCGAGATATTCGAGCAGGTTGAATTCGCGCGCGCCAAGCGGGATAGCCCGCCCCTCGCGCGTCACCGTGCGCGCGAGCAGGTCGATCTCGAGATCGCCGACGCTGAGCTTGGTCACCTGGTTCTTGGATACCGCGAGATCGACCCGGCGCAGCAGCGCTTCGATCCGCGCGAACAGTTCGGCAAAGGAGAACGGCTTGCAGAGATAATCGTCGGCACCCGCTTTCAGCCCGTCGATGCGGTCATCGACCGTCGCCAGCGCGGAGAGCATCAGCACCGGCGTGCGGATGCCCGCCGCGCGGATCGCACCGATCATCGCCAAACCGTCGAGCCCCGGCAACATCCGATCGGCGATGACGAGATCGAAAATGCCCTCACTGGCGAGGAACAGCCCGTCGCGCCCGTCGACCGCAGTCTCGATCGAGAAGCCGGCCTCGCCCAGCCCCTTGGCCAGATAGGCGGCGGTGGCGGCGTCATCTTCGACGATCAGGATCTTGCGGGTCATGGGCTGCGACATTCCAGACGGGCCCTCTAGCCTAGAACGGATTGAGGCCGGCGGAAAGATAACCTTCCGCCGGCCAACGGCGCCCCCGGGAGTGCGGACGCCGATCTCGGAAATGGTATCGGCCAAAGCACATTAGCCATGCCAAGCTTCTAACGGCAGTGCGGGCGCGATTCGGTGAAGCGAGGATGACGAAGCTGTCATGTGGCCGTTGCCACCGGATCGGATGAAGAACCGCCGGACACGCCGGCCCGGCCGCTGTAGCCGCCTCTGATACCACGCAGGAGAGGAAGCTTGCCATGACAGGCGTTACGTCCATCGTTCGACATGTCGCACGCCGAGCCGGATTGTTGCCGCGCGATTCCGCATCGGCCGCGTTCAGCGTGCCGAGGCGCTGGTCGAACGCGGAGTTGCGCCGTTTCGCACCTTTGTTCGGAGGCGCTGCGGTCAACGTGAGTGCATGGGAGGATCGCGACAAGGAGGGCGGCTTTTACCGAAGCTATTTCCCTTCGGCCTCGTCGTGGAGCATCACCAACTACGGAACCGATCAGGGCACGCTGCAGGGCGCGGACAATGAGATCTTTCTCGATCTGGAGGCCGATCTGCCGCCCGATTTGTCTGGGAAGTTCGCCACCGTCTTCAACCACACGACGCTGGAACACATCTGGGACTTCCGACGCGCGTTCCACAACCTCTGCGCGATGTCGTCCGACATCGTCATCATCGTGCTGCCGTGGCTCCAGCCGCAACATGCCGATTACGGCGATTACTGGCGGTTCTCGCCGCAATCGACCACGCGGCTGTTCGAAGAAGAGGGGTTCGAGCTGTTGTATCTCTCGTGGACGCAGGAACCGAACGCAGCGGTCTACACCTTCGCGATCGCGTCGCGGCAGCACGGCAAATGGGACAGGCACTTTCCCGAGCGCCCGGCTACATCATCCGATCCGCAGTTCCTGCTGACGACCGAAGGCGCAGCCGGGTCGCGCGCGTTCTAACGCCCGGTTGGCAAGTGCCGGCCGTTATCGGTCGAGCACGCCGGCGATCTGCGCGCTCACGTCGTCGATATCGGCCATGCCATCGACCTTGGCGACGATGCCACGCGCTTCGTAGAGCGGCAGGATCGGCAGCGTCTTGGCGCGATATTCGGCCATGCGGGTGCGGACGGTCTCTTCATTGTCGTCGGGGCGGCGCTTGAACTCGGTCGAGCCGCACACGTCGCACACCCCGGCCACGGCGGGCTGCTTGAAATGATCGTGATAGCCCGCACTGCATTTGGCGCAGGTGTAGCGACCGACGATCCGCTCAACGAGCGCATCCTCGTTCACGTCGAGTTCGATCACCGTATCGAGCTTGCGGCCATGCTGCGCGAGGATCGCGTCGAGCGATTCGGCCTGCGCTGCGGTGCGCGGATAGCCGTCGAAGATCGTGCCCTGATCGGGCGACAGCGTGCCGAGCTTGTCGTCGATCAGCGCCGAGACGATCTCGTCGGAGACGAGCGCGCCCGAGTCCATCACTGCCGCAACCTGAGCCCCAAGCGGCGTATCGGCCTTGCGCGCCGCGCGGAGCATGTCGCCCGTCGACAATTGCACCATCCCGCGCGTCGTCTCAAGCCGGCTCGCTTGCGTGCCCTTGCCCGCTCCCGGCGGGCCAAGCAGAATGATGTTCACGAGTGTCCGTCCCCTATTCTCTACCCCGCCCCGCTTAACGCAGGCGGCCGCCCTTCAGCTTCGATTTCTTGATTAGATCGCCATATTGATGCGCAAGCAAGTGGCTCTGGATCTGAGTCACCGTGTCCATCGTCACGTTCACCACGATCAGCAGGCTGGTCCCGCCCAGATAAAAGGGAATCTGGAGCATCGACACGAGCTCTTCGGGCAGCAGACAGATGATCGCCAGATAGCCCGCACCGATCACGGTGATGCGCGTCAGCACATAATCGAAATAGATTTCGGTGTTTTTGCCGGGCCGGATGCCGGGAATGAAACCACCGTAGCGCTTCAGATTGTCCGCCGTCTCCTCGGGGTTGAACACAACCGCGGTGTAGAAGAACGAGAAGAAGATGATGCCCGCGCCATAGAGCAGCATGTAGACCGGCGAACCGTGCTGGAGATACTGGTTGAGCGTCAGGATGACGTCGCTCCACCAGCTATTGCCCTCGACGCGCTTGCCGGCGAACTGCATGATCGTCAGCGGCATCAGCAGTAGCGACGAGGCGAAGATCGGCGGGATCACGCCGGCGGTGTTGATCTTGAGCGGCAGATGGCTGCGATCGGCCTGCATGCCGCGCTGGGTCTGGCGCTTGGGGTATTGGATCAGGATGCGGCGCTGGGCGCGCTCCATGAAGCAGATGAACAACACCAGCCCTACCACCGCGACGATGATGCCGACGATGCGGAAGCCGTCGAGATTGCCCGACCGGCCACCCTCGAACAGATTGTACAGCGTGGTCGGCAGGTTGGCGACGATGCCGGCCATGATGATGAGCGACATGCCGTTGCCGATGCCCCGGCTGGTGATCTGCTCACCAATCCACATCAGGAACATCGTGCCGCCGATCAGCGAGATAACCGCGGCGACGCGGAACATCATGCCGGGATCGACCACCGCCTGAACGCCCTGGTTGGCGCCGAGCGTCTCCAAGCCAACCGCGATGAAATAGCCCTGCACCGCCGTCAGCGCGACCGTGCCGTAGCGGGTGTATTGGTTGAGGCGCTTGCGCCCGCTCTCGCCTTCCTTCTTGATCGCCGCCAGCGTCGGCGACAGCGAGGTGGCGAGCTGGATCACGATCGAGGCGGTGATGTAGGGCATCACGCCGAGCGCGGTCAGACTCATGCGCTTGAGCGAGCCGCCCGAAAACGCATTGAAGAAATCGAGCACGCCGCCGCTCGTCGATTGCGAGAGCTGGCTGAGCGCGGTCGGGTCGATGCCCGGCAGCGGCACATAGCTGAGCAGCCGGAAAACGATCAGCGCGCCGATCGTGAACCAAAGGCGCTTCTTGAGATCGGTCGCCTGTGCGAACTTCGACAGGCTGATGCTGGATGCCATCTGGTCGGCTGCGGATGCCATGCTGGAAATCGTCCCGAACTACGGTCGTAGGAAACAAAAGCGGCGGAAAGCGTTTAACCGCCCCGCCGCTCATATAGTCATGCGTTTGGGGTTGCCTAGCGCGATTGTGGTCGGGAGCGTTCCCGCGCCACGTTCGCCCCGTCGCGTTTGGCCGCGACGGGGCATAAAGATCACGCGTTGGCGGCGATCTTGGCGGCCTTGTCGGCCTTGCGCTCGCGGTACTTGACGCCCTTCTTAGCGGCAGCCTTCTCAGCGGCGGGAACGACCGCGATCACCGAAACCGAACCGCCAGCCTTCTCGACTGCTTCGATCGCGCCCTTCGACGCGCCAGCGACGGTGAAGGTCAGCGAGGTGGTCAGTTCGCCCTTGCCGAGCAAACGGACGCCATCCTTGCCACCGCGCGCGAGGCCAGCGGCCTTGAGCGACTCGTGATCGAGCGATGCGCCAGCGGCGATCTTGCCGGCGTCGACCGCCTTCTGGATTGCGCCGAGGTTCACCTCGGCATAATCCTTGGCGAAGATGTTGTTGAAGCCGCGCTTCGGCAGACGCATGTGGAGCGGCATCTGGCCGCCTTCGAAGCCGGCGATGCTGACGCCCTCACGGCTCTTCTGGCCCTTTTGGCCGCGTCCGGCGGTCTTGCCCTTGCCGGAACCGATACCACGGCCGACACGCATTTTCGACTTACGGGCGCCCGCGTTGTCGCGGATTTCGTTCAACTTCATGGGATGCACTCGCTTTCGCTTTTGTCGCGCTGATGGAATAGAAGGCGGAGCGTCTAACGAGACGCACCGCCTTTGTCACGCTGTTTCTGGGCCGCGAAGAACACCGCAGCCTTACACAGAAAAGGCCGCCACGGATGTGACGGCCCTTCCCTATTGTCGATGCAGAGGGAAGCTTACGCTTCGATCTTCACCATATGCGCGACCTTTCGGATCATGCCCCGAACCTCGGGGGTATCTTCCAGTTCGCGCGTCTTGTGCATCTTGTTGAGGCCGAGACCGATCAGCGTCGCGCGCTGATCCTTCTCGCGGCGGATCGGCGAGCCGGTCTGCGTGATCTTGATGGTTGCCATCGTGTCTTACTCCACCACAGCCGCGGCATCAGCCTCGGCGGTCTGTGAACCGCCACGGCCCAGCAGATCGGCGATCTTCTTGCCACGACGCTGCGCGACAGCCTTGGGGCTGGTCTGCGAGGTCAGCGCCTCGAAGGTTGCGCGGATCATGTTGTACGGGTTGGACGTGCCGACCGACTTCGTCACCACGTCGGCAACGCCGAGCGATTCGAAGACGGCGCGCATCGGGCCACCCGCGATGATGCCGGTGCCCTGCGGCGCCGAACGCAGCGTGACGAGACCGGCACCGAAGTGACCGTTGCCGTCATGGTGCAGCGTGCGGCCTTCCTTGAGCGGAACGCGGACCATCGCCTTCTTGGCAGCGGCCGTCGCCTTCGAGATGGCTTCCGGCACTTCGCGCGCCTTGCCATGACCGAAGCCGACCCGGCCCTTGCCGTCACCGACGACGACGAGCGCCGCGAAGCCGAAGCGCTTGCCGCCCTTCACCGTCTTCGAGACGCGGTTGATGTGAACCAGCTTCTCGATCAGCTCTTCGCCACCGTCGTCGGCGCCACCGGGGCCGCCACGGCCACGGTTATCGCGACCGCCGCGATTGTCGCGACCGCCACGGTTGTTGCCACCGCCCGGAGGGCCGCCACGACCACGGCCGCCACGCGGACCACGGTTCTGCGGCGCATCACCGGCAGGAGCGCTGCCGGCCTCGACCGGAGCGCCGGTCTGGGGGATTTCGTCAGCCATTCTTAAAACTCCAATCCGGCTTCACGCGCGGCAGTCGCCAGCGCCTTGACGCGTCCGTGGAACAGGAAGCCGCCGCGATCGAACACGACCTGCGTCACGCCAGCGGCCTTCGCCGCCTCGGCGAGCCGCGTGCCGACTGCCGTCGCAGCGTCGATGTTGGCGCCGGACGTGCCGCGCACGTCCTTTTCCAACGTCGAGGCAGAAGCGATGGTGCGGCCTTCCGCATCGTCGATCACCTGCGCGTAGATGTGCTTGCCCGAGCGATGCACCGAAAGGCGCGGCCGGCCTCCGCTGCGCGCACGAAGCGCGGAACGGTTGCGGCGACGCCGCTTCTCGAAGAGAGACATACCCTTGGTCGACATTACTTCTTTTTCCCTTCCTTGCGGAAGATGAACTCGCCGTCGTACTTGATGCCCTTGCCCTTGTACGGCTCGGGCTTACGCCAGCGACGGACCTCTGCGGCGAGCTGGCCGACCTTCTGCTTGTCGGCACCCGAAATCTCGACCGTCGTGTTGTCCGGGGTCTTGACCTCAAGACCCTCGGGCACGTCGATGTTGACGTCATGGCTGTAGCCGAGCTTCAGGTTGAGCACCTTGCCCTGCGCGGCGGCGCGGTAACCCACGCCGTTGATCAGCAGCTTCTTGGTGAAGCCCGTCGTCACGCCGGTGACGAGGTTCTGCACCATCGTGCGCTGCATGCCCCAGAAGGCACGCGCCGCCTTGCTGTCATTGGCCGGCTGCACCGAAATGCCGTCGTCCTCGAGCGTGTAGGTGATCTCTTCACGAAGCGCGAGGTGGAGGGTGCCCTTAGGCCCCTTCACGTTGAGCTTGCCGCCGTCGATCGTCGCGGTAACACCGCTTGGGATCGCGACCGGCTTTTTACCGATGCGGCTCATCAGAATACCTCCGCCAGCACTTCGCCGCCGACGTTCTGCTCGCGCGCTTCCGCGTCTGACAGAACACCCTTCGGCGTCGAAACGATCGTGATGCCGAGGCCGTTCATGACCCGCGGCAGTTCGGTCGAACCCGAATAGACGCGGCGGCCCGGCTTGGAGACGCGCGCGACATGCTTGATCGCGGGCTGACCCTCGAAATACTTCAGCTCGATGCGGATGCCGGCCGCAGGGCCCATCTGCTCTTCGCTATAGCCACGAATGTAGCCTTCGCGCTGGAGCACGTCGAGCACGCGGACACGCAACTTGGAGCCCGGCGTCAGGACCGAGTCCTTGCGCGCGCGCTGGCCGTTGCGGATGCGGGTGAGCATATCACCCAGGGGATCGGTCAATGCCATCTCGTGATCCTTACCAGCTCGACTTCGTGACGCCCGGGATCATGCCCTTGTTGGCCAGATCGCGAAGCTGCACGCGGCAGAGGCGGAACTTGCGGTAGTAAGCGCGGGGACGACCCGTCAGCTCGCACCGGTTGCGAATGCGCGTCGGATTGCCGTTGCGCGGAATCTCGGCCATCTTCAGGCGCGCGATCATGCGCTCGCCATCATCGAGCGTCGCGTCGGCGGCGATCGCCTTCAGCTTCGCATAGCGGCCGGCGTACTTCTTGACGAGCAGCTTACGGCGCTCGTTCTTGTTGATCGAACTCAGCTTTGCCATCTTATGCCGCCTTCTTTTCTGCGTCGGCTTCAATCGGGAACGGGAAACCGAACAGACGGAGCAGCTCGCGCGCCTCGTCGTCGGTCTTCGCGGTCGTCGCGACGATCACGTCCATGCCACGGATCTGATCGACCTGGTCGTAGCTGATTTCCGGGAAGATCAACTGCTCCTTCAGGCCGCAGGCATAGTTGCCGCGTCCGTCGAAGCTCTTGTCGTTCAGCCCACGGAAATCGCGGACGCGCGGCAGGGCGATCGTGATGAAGCGATCGAGGAACTCGTACATGCGCTCGCGACGCAGCGTGACCTTCACGCCGATCGGCATGCCTTCACGCAGCTTGAACTGCGCGATCGACTTCTTCGCCTTGGTGACGACGGGCTTCTGGCCGGCGATCAGCTCCATTTCGGTAGCCGCCTTGTCGACCTTCTTCTTGTCCTGCGTCGCTTCGCCAACGCCCATGTTCAGGACGATCTTGTCGATGCGCGGAACTTCCATCGCGTTCTTGTAGCCGAACTTCTCGGTCATCGCCTTGACGATCTTGTCGTCATAGATGCCCTTCATCCGGGGCTTATAGGCATCAGCCACTGATCTTCTCCCCGGTCTTGACGGCGACGCGGACCTTCTTGCCGTCCTGCGTCTCGAAACGGACGCGCGTCGGCTTGCCGTCGGCGGTAACGTGCGCGACGTTCGAAACGTCGAGCGGCGCTTCCGAACGCTTCAGGCCGCCCTGCGGGTCGCCCTGGGTCGGCTTGGTGTGGCGGACGTGGACGTTGATGCCCGAGACGACGACCTTGCCGTCCTTCGGGAACGCCTGCGTCACTTCGCCGGTGCGGCCCTTGTCCTTGCCGGACAGGACGATCACGCGGTCACCCTTCTTGATCTTTGCGGCGGCCATTACAGCACCTCCGGCGCGAGCGAGATGATCTTCATGTGCTTCTTGCCGCGCAGTTCGCGCACGACTGGGCCAAAGATACGGGTGCCGATCGGCTCCTCGTTCTTGTTGACCAGCACCGCAGCGTTGCCGTCGAAGCGGATCACCGAACCGTCGGCGCGGCGAATGTCCTTCGCAGTGCGCACGATGACGGCACGATGCACGTCGCCCTTCTTGACACGGCCGCGCGGTGCGGCCTCCTTCACGCTGACGACGATGATGTCGCCGACGCCTGCAACCCGACGCTTGGAACCCCCAAGCACCTTGATGCACATGACCCGCTTCGCGCCGCTGTTGTCAGCGACCTCGAGATTGGACTGCATCTGGATCATAGATCCGCTTCCTTCTCATATGGGGCCGATTCCGACCGGACCCCGCCTAAAAGTGACGCTTACGCGTCGACGTCGACCCGCTCCGGCGTCGCATGGGTGTTAACCCGATCGATCACCTTCCAGGTCTTCAGCCGGGAAATCGGCGCGGTCTCTTCGATCCGCACGGTTTCACCCTGCTTGTACTCGTTCGCCTCGTCATGGGCGTGATACTTCTTCGAACGGCGGATGATCTTGCCGTAGAGCGCGTGCTTGACCTTGCGCTCCACGTTCACGACCACCGTCTTGTCGCCCTTGTCCGAGACGATCAGCCCCGTCAGCACGCGCTTCGGCATGTCTAAATCCTTACTTGGCAGCCGCGTCGCGCGAGCGAGCGGTCTGCAGCGTCTTGATACGGGCGATGTCACGGCGGACTTCGCGAACCCGGCTCGGCTTTTCGAGCTGGTTGGTCGCCGCCTGGAAACGGAGGTTGAACGCCTCGCGCTTCAGGTTGCCGAGTTCCTCGGACAGTTGGTCCTCGGACTTCGCCTTCAAATCGTCGATCCGTGCCATATTACACGACTCCCAGATGCGAGGTGTCGCCGAGACGGGCGACGACCTTAACCTTGATCGGCAGCTTCATCGCCGCGCGGCTGAACGCCACTGCAGCAATGTCGCCGGGCACGCCGTCCAGTTCGAACAGAATGCGGCCGGGCTTGACGCGCGCCGCCCAGAATTCCGGCGAACCCTTACCCGAGCCCATGCGGACTTCGGCGGGCTTGCCCGAGACCGGCACGTCCGGGAACACGCGAATCCACAAACGCCCCTGGCGCTTGATGTGACGCGTGATCGCGCGGCGGGCCGCTTCGATCTGGCGGGCGGTGAGCCGGTCCGGCTCCATCGCCTTCAGGCCATACGACCCGAAGTTGAGCGTGGAACCACCCTTGGCGTCACCGTGGATGCGGCCCTTGAAGGCCTTGCGGAACTTGGTCTTTTTCGGTTGCAGCATGATTCAGTCCTTAGCGACGGTCGTCGCGCGCCGGGCGCACGCCGGAGGTCTGAGCCTCCATCATGATGCGCTCCTGCGCGAGCGGGTCGTGGCCGAGGATCTCACCCTTGAAGATCCACACCTTGACGCCGCACACGCCATAGGCGGTGTGCGCCTGCGCTTCGGCATAATCGACGTTCGCGCGCAGTGTGTGAAGCGGCACCCGGCCCTCGCGATACCATTCGGTCCGCGCGATCTCGGCGCCGCCGAGACGGCCACCGCAGTTGATCCGAATACCTTCGGCACCGAGCCGCATCGCCGACTGCACCGCACGCTTCATGGCGCGGCGGAATGCGATACGACGCTCGAGCTGATCGGCGATGCCCTGCGCGACGAGCTTCGAATCAACTTCCGGCTTGCGGATCTCGACGATGTTCAGCGACACGTCAGACGTGGTCATCGCGCCGAGCTTCTTGCGAAGCTTCTCGATGTCCGCGCCCTTCTTTCCGATGATGACGCCCGGACGGGCGGCATAGATCGACACGCGGCACAGCTTGGCCGGACGCTCGATCACCACCTTGGAGATCGCCGCCTGCGGCAGCGACTTCATGATGAACTGGCGCATCCGCAGATCTTCGAGGAGAAGACGGCCGTAATCGGCGCCCTCCGCGTACCAGCGGCTATCCCAGGTGCGGTTGATCTGCAGGCGCAGACCGATCGGGTTCGATTTCTGACCCATTATGCTTCTTCCTGCTCGCGCACGACGATGCGCAGACGGCTGAACGGCTTGAGGATGCGGGTCGACTTGCCGCGGCCGCGCGTGGCGAACCGCTTCATCACGATCGACTTGCCAACCGAAGCCTCGTGAACGACGAGCGCGTCGACATCGAGGTTATGGTTGTTCTCGGCGTTGGCGATGGCCGAAGCCAGCACCTTGCGCGCGTCGATGGCCATGCCCTTGGTCGAAAACTGCAGGATGTTCATCGCATCGCCGACCTTCTTGCCGCGAATGAGCGCGGCGACGAGGCCGAGCTTCTGCGCGGAACCACGGATCTGCGTACCGACGGAGAGAGCTTCTTTCTCACCGACCTTGCGGGGGGATTTCGGCTTCGACATCAGCGCTTGCCCTTCTTGTCCGCGGCATGGCCGGGGAAATAGCGCGTCGGCGCGAACTCGCCGAGCTTCATGCCCACCATGTCTTCGTTGACGGAGACCGGCACGAACTTGCGGCCATTATAGACGCTGAACGTGAGGCCGACGAACTGCGGCAGGATCGTCGAGCGACGCGACCAGGTCTTGATCGCACCACGCGCGTTGGTGTCCTGCGCGGTTTCTGCCTTCTTCAGCAGATGAAGGTCCACGAACGGACCCTTCCAGACTGAGCGAGCCATCTTAGCCCTTCCTCTTCGTCGAATGACGCGAACGGATGATCATCTTATCCGTCGACTTGTTGTGACGGGTGCGCGCACCCTTCGTCGGCTTGCCCCAAGGCGTGACCGGATGACGGCCGCCCGAGGTCCGGCCTTCACCACCGCCGTGCGGATGGTCGACCGGGTTCTTGGCGACGCCGCGCGTCAGCGGGCGCTTGCCCAACCAGCGGTTGCGGCCGGCCTTGGCGAGGTTGGTGTTGCCGTTGTCGGGGTTCGACACCGCACCGATCGTCGCCATGCAGCCTGCGTGGATATAGCGCTGCTCGCCCGAATTGAGGCGAACCATCACCATGCCCTTGTCGCGACCGACGACCTGCACATAGGTGCCGGCCGACCGTGCGAGCTGACCACCCTTGCCGGGCTTCATCTCGACGTTGTGGACGATCGTTCCGACCGGGATCTGGCCGAGCTCCATCGCGTTGCCGGGCTTCACGTCGGTCTTCTTGCCGGCGATCACCTTGTCGCCGACAGCGAGACGCTGCGGAGCGATGATGTAAGCCTGAACGACCTTGCCTTCGGCATCAGCGGCGTAGTTGACGAGCGCGATGAACGCGGTGCGGTTGGGATCATATTCGATCCGCTCGACCGTACCCTCGACATCCCACAGGCGGCGCTTGAAATCGATGATACGATAGCGCTGCTTGTGGCCGCCGGCGATGCCGCGCGACGTGACATGGCCCTTGTTGTTGCGGCCACCGGTCTTGCGCTTGCCTTCGGTCAGCGCCTTGACGGGGCCGCCCTTGTGCAGGCCGGAACGGTCGACCAGGATGAGGCCACGGCGCGCCGGGCTCGTCGGGTTATAATGCTTCAATGCCATCGGATCAGATCCCCGTCGTCACGTCGATGGACTGTCCGTCCTTCAACGTAACGATCGCTTTCTTGACGTCCGAGCGCGTGTAATCCGCGCCCTTCCACTTCTTGGTCTTGCCCTTCTGGACAATGGTGTTCACGCCAGTGACGTTCACCCCGAACAGCGCCTCGACCGCAGCCTTGATTTCAGGCTTGGTGGCGTCGTTCGCAACCTTGAACACGACGGCGTTGTGCTCGGAGAGCAGGGTCGCCTTTTCGGTGATGTGCGGCGCAACGATCACGTCGTAATGACGGACCGCGATATCGCCCTTCTGCTTCTTAGCCATTGAAGCGCGCCTCCAGCTTTTCAACGGCAGCGCGGGTGAGAACCAGCGTGTCGTGCTTCAGAATGTCGTAGACGTTGGCGCCGGCGGCCGGCATCACGTTGATCGTCGAGAGGTTGCCCGCTGCGAGAACGAACGTCGTCTCGACCGTGTCACCGTCGATGACCAGCGCGGTCTTGCCGGTGCCGAGCTTGGCCCAGTCGGCGATCAGCGTCTTGGTCTTGCCCTCGGAAACCGCGAGGCTGTCGAGAATGACCAGCGAGCCAGCCTTGGCGTGGCTGCTGAGCGCCATCTTGAGACCAAGCGCGCGGATCTTCTTGTTCAGCGACGGATTGAAGTCGCGGGTCCGCTGACCGTGCGCCTTACCACCACCGACGAAGATCGGAGCGCGGCGATCGCCGTGACGCGCCGTACCGCCGCCCTTCTGGCGACCGAACTTCTTGCCGGTGCGGGCAACATCGGCACGCTCACGCGTGCCGCTTGCGGTCGCACGGCGCTTTTCGAGCTGCCAGGTGACGACGCGGTGCAGGATGTCGCCGCGCGGATCGAGGCCGAAGACCTCGTCGTTGAGCTCGATATCGCTGTCCGCGGTATCGGCGAAGGATTGAAGCTTAACCTTCACGATCAGCCCTCCTGGCCGTCGGTGGCCGCTGCGTCGTCCACCGTCTCGGCGGGCGTCTCTGCGGGCGCATCGTTGTTGTTCTGAGCGGCTTTGAGGCCGGCGGGGTACGGAGCAGCCTCGGGACGTGCGATCTTGACCGCGTCCTTGACGAGCAGCCAGCCGCCCTTCGAGCCGGGCACCGAGCCCTTGACGAAGATCAGGCCGCGCTCGACGTCGGTCGAAACGATCTCGAGGTTCTGCTGGGTGCGCTGCGCGTCACCCATGTGGCCGGCCATCTTCTTGTTCTTGAAGACCTTGCCCGGATCCTGACGCTGGCCGGTAGAACCGAGCGAACGGTGCGAAACCGAAACGCCGTGCGTCGCGCGCAAACCGCCGAAGCCCCAGCGCTTCATGCCGCCCTGGAAGCCCTTGCCCTGCGTATAGCCCTGAACGTCGACGATCTGGCCGGCGACATAGTGATCGGCCGAAATCTCGGCGCCGACTTCGAGGACAGCATCCTCGGCGACACGGAATTCACGGACGATCGCCTTGGGCTCGACTTCGGCCTTGCCGAAGTGCCCGCGCTGCGGCTTGGCGACATTCTTTGCTTTGGCAACGCCGGCGCCCAACTGGACGGCGACATACCCATCACGATCGGCCTCGCGAACGGCCACGACCTGGAGATTGTCGAGCTGCAGAACGGTTACCGGCACATGCCGGCCATCGTCCTGGAACAGACGCGTCATCCCCAATTTCTTCGCGATCACGCCAGTGCGCATGATCTGATCCCTTTCCATAACAGAGGCACGCCACGGACGATTCCGTAGCGTGCGTGCTCAACCCGAAAACATTTATACTGCGTCGGCCCCGACCCGGGCTGGCGCTTCCTGAAGGCAGGAAGCATGTCGGGGGACGCAGACCCGGACAAGTCCGGCGGTATCCCTATCTGCCCCGGTTACGGGGCCGAATCTCTTGGAGCGGCGCGTTTACGCGAGCTTGATCTCAACGTCAACACCAGCAGCGAGATCGAGCTTCATCAGCGCGTCCACCGTCTGCGGGGTCGGCTGCACGATGTCGAGCAGGCGCTTGTAGGTACGCGTCTCGAACTGCTCGCGCGACTTCTTGTCGATGTGCGGGCCGCGGTTGACCGTGAACTTGTCGATGTGAGTCGGCAAAGGAATCGGGCCACGGATGAGTGCGCCGGTGCGGCGGGCGGTGTCGGCGATGTCGCCGGCAGCCTGATCGAGCACGCGATGATCGAACGCCTTAAGGCGAATGCGGATGTTGCTGTCCATGTACCCTACCAATGCGAAAGAGCGGGGTGACTTTGCCCAAGATCGTCACCCCAGCGAACGCTGGGGTCTCTCGCGGTGAAGCGCCATGCGCTCCACCAAAAGATCCCGGCTTGCGACGGGATGACGGCCTCGGGGGCCACCGCTGGTTGTTCAGTTCAAAACCGGAGGCGGGCCATTACAGCGGCCTCCTACAAAAAGCAACCGCCCGCGCCTCTGGAGAGGCACGGGCGGCTAACTTTTTTTAGCGTAAGATTACTTCGTGATACCGCTGACGATACCCGAACCAACCGTACGACCACCCTCGCGGATCGTGAAGCGCTGGCCCACGTCCATAGCGATCGGTGCGATCAGCTTCACGCCGAGCGCGATGTTGTCGCCAGGCATGACCATCTCGGTGCCCTCAGGCAGCTCGACGGTGCCGGTCACGTCCGTGGTGCGGAAGTAGAACTGCGGACGATAGTTGGCGAAGAACGGCGTGTGACGGCCACCCTCGTCCTTCGACAGCACGTACACTTCCGACGAGAAGTCGGTGTGCGGCTTGATCGAGCCGGGCTTGCAGAGCACCTGGCCACGCTCGACCTCTTCACGGCCGACGCCGCGGATCAGCGCGCCGATGTTGTCGCCTGCCTGGCCCTGATCGAGCAGCTTGCGGAACATTTCGACGCCGGTGACGGTGGTCTTACGGACTGCCGGGTGAATACCGACGATCTCGACTTCCTCGCCAACCTTGACGATGCCGGTCTCGACGCGGCCGGTGACGACCGTACCGCGACCCGAGATCGAGAACACGTCTTCGATCGGCATCATGAACGGCTTGTCGAGCGGACGCTCGGGCTGCGGTAGGTAGGTATCGACCGCTTCCATCAGCTTGAGCACGGCGTCGTGGCCGATCTCAGGCGTGACGTCGTTCAGCGCGGCAACAGCCGAACCCGGAATGACGGGGATGTTGTCGCCGTCGAAATCATAAGACGAGAGCAGCTCGCGGATTTCGAGCTCGACGAGCTCGAGGATCTCGGCGTCGTCGACCAGATCGACCTTGTTCATGAACACCACCATCGTCGGCACGCCGACCTGGCGGGCGAGCAGGATGTGCTCGCGGGTCTGCGGCATCGGGCCGTCGGTCGCCGAAACGACGAGGATCGCGCCGTCCATCTGCGCCGCGCCGGTGATCATGTTCTTCACATAATCGGCGTGGCCCGGGCAATCGACGTGCGCGTAGTGACGTGCCAGCGTCTCATACTCGACGTGTGCGGTCGAGATCGTGATGCCGCGCTCGCGCTCTTCGGGAGCCTTGTCGATGTTGGCATAGCTGGTGAACGTGGCGCCGCCGGTCTCGGCCAGAACCTTCGTGATCGCTGCGGTCAGCGAGGTCTTACCATGATCGACGTGACCGATGGTGCCGATGTTGAGATGCGGCTTAGTCCGCTCGAACTTTGCTTTAGCCATGATTCCCTACCTTAATTGATCGTTTCCGTGCCGGGATTGCCGCGCGAAAGCGGCCCCATAGCGGCTCAAATTGAATTGCGCCAGCCCTGCGTGCATCAGCATGCAACGTCAAGCGCCTTGTGGATCGGCACGCGGGCCTGAGCGCCGCGTGCCGGCCCGCGTCAGGCCAGCTTCGCCTTGACTTCGTCCGCCACGTTCGCGGGGACTTCGTCATAATGCGAGAACTGCATGCTGTACTGTGCCCGGCCCTGGCTGAACGAGCGGAGCGCGTTCACGTAGCCGAACATGTTCGCCAGCGGCACCATCGCCTCGACAGTCTGCGCGTTGCCGCGGCTGTCGGTGCCCTGAATCTGGCCACGACGGCTGTTCATGTCGCCGATGACGTCGCCGAGATAATCCTCGGGGGTGACGACTTCGACCTTCATGATCGGCTCGAGCAGCTTGATGCCGGCCTTCTGGGCTACTTCGCGCATCGCTGCGCGACCGGTGATTTCGAACGCCAACGCCGACGAATCGACGTCATGGTAGGCACCGTCATACAACAGGATCTCGAAATCGATGATCGGGAAGCCGACCAGCGAGCCCGTGGCCGCCGTTTCGCGGAAGCCCTTCTCGATCGCGGGGATATATTCCTTCGGAATGTTACCGCCCTTGATCTCATCCTTGAAGATGATGCCCGAACCGCGCTCGCCCGGCGTGACCTTAACCTTCACGCGACCGAACTGACCGGTGCCGCCCGACTGCTTCTTGTGGGTGTAATCCACATCGACCGGCTTGCCGAGATATTCGCGATACGCCACCTGCGGCGCGCCGACATTGGCCTCGACCTTGAACTCGCGCTTCATGCGATCGACGAGGATTTCGAGGTGAAGCTCGCCCATGCCCTTGATGATCGTCTGGCCGCTCTCGGCGTCCGACGACACGCGGAACGACGGATCTTCGCGCGCGAGACGGTTGAGCGCGACGCCCATCTTCTCCTGGTCGGCCTTGGTCTTCGGCTCCACCGACAGCTCGATCACCGGCTCGGGGAATTCCATCCGCTCAAGGATGATCGGCGCCGACGACGCGCAGAGCGTGTCACCGGTGGTCGTGTCCTTTAGGCCCGCCAGCGCGACGATGTCGCCGGCATAGGCCACCTGGATGTCCTCACGCTCGTTCGCATGCATCAGCAGCATGCGACCGACCTTTTCCTTCTTGTCCTTCACCGAGTTGATGACGGTCGAAGCGGTCTCGAGCTTGCCCGAATAGATGCGCGCGAAGGTCAGCGTGCCGACGAACGGATCGTTCATGATCTTGAACGCCAGTGCCGAGAAAGGCGCCTCGTCCGACGAAGGACGCTCGTCCTGCGTCTCGCCGTCGAGCTTGAGGCCCTGAATGGCGGGAACGTCGAGCGGGCTCGGCAGATAGTCGACGACGGCGTCGAGCAGCGGCTGCACGCCCTTGTTCTTGAACGCCGAACCGCAGGTGACGGGGACGAACGAGAAGTTCAGCGTGCCCTTGCGGATCAGCTTCTTCAGGTCGGCCGCGCTCGGCTCGTTGCCTTCGAGATAGGCTTCCATCAGCTCGTCGTCCTGCTCGACCGCCATCTCGATCAGCTCGGAACGCGCGGTCGCGGCGGCATCGGCGTACTCGGCCGGAATGTCCTTGTACTCGAACTTCGCGCCAAGCGATTCTTCGAGCCACACGATCGCGCGGTTGTTGACCAGATCGATCAGGCCCTTGAAGTCCCCCTCGAGGCCGATCGGGAGGTACAGCACCGCCGGACGCGCACCGAGACGATCCTTGATCATGTCGACGCAGCGAACGAACGAGGCGCCGGTACGGTCGAGCTTGTTGACGAAGCACATCCGCGGAACCTTGTACTTTTCCGCCTGGCGCCACACCGTCTCGGACTGCGGCTCGACACCGGCAACGCCGTCGAAGCACGCGACCGCGCCGTCGAGCACGCGCAGCGAACGCTCGACTTCGATCGTGAAATCGACGTGGCCCGGCGTGTCGATGATGTTGATGAGGTGCTCTTCGCCCTTGCCGTCTTCAGCACGCCACTTGCAGGTGGTTGCAGCCGACGTGATCGTGATGCCGCGCTCCTGCTCCTGGACCATCCAGTCCATCGTCGCGGTGCCTTCATGCACTTCGCCGATCTTGTAGGACTTGCCGGTGTAATAGAGGATGCGCTCGGTCGTCGTCGTCTTGCCGGCGTCGATATGCGCCATGATGCCAATGTTGCGATAGCGGTCGAGCGGATGGCTGCGGGCCATGATGCGTCACTCCTGGGTGCCTGGACGGCGGTAAAAACGGGCGGCGGGAGGGTTCCCGGACACGCCACGCCGCGCGATAGCGGCTCGACGCGGACGGTGGAATACAAATGTGGGGGCGAAACCTCCCGGTCTCGCCACCCATATAAGGGATCACGACAGGTCTTACAAACCTGCCATGACCGATAGGCTTACCAGCGGTAGTGCGAGAAGGCGCGGTTGGCCTCCGCCATACGGTGCGTGTCTTCGCGCTTCTTCACCGCGTTGCCACGGTTGTTCGAAGCGTCGAGCAGTTCGCCCGAGAGGCGCGCCGACATGGTGTTCTCGCTGCGCGAGCGCGCCGCGGTGATCAGCCAACGGATCGCCAGTGCCTGCGCACGCTCGGGGCGAACCTCGACCGGCACCTGATAGGTCGCACCGCCGACGCGGCGGCTGCGGACCTCGATGCCCGGCTTCACGTTCGCCAGCGCGTCGTGGAACACGCCGATCGGGTCCTTCTTCGCACGCTGCTCGACGGTGGCGAGCGCGGTGTAGACGATCCCTTCGGCGACGGACTTCTTGCCGTCCAGCATGACGCTGTTCATGAACTTGGAGAGAACCTCGTCCCCGTACTGGGGATCGGGCAGGATGACCCGCTTTTCGGGCCTGCGACGACGTGCCATTTCAAATTCCTTGTCTGTGCTTCAGCCGGTCCGGAACACGTCCGGGGCTTACTCTGGCTAATTACTTAGGACGCTTGGCGCCGTACTTCGAACGCGACTGCTTGCGGTCCTTGACGCCCTGCGTATCGAGCACACCGCGCAGAACGTGGTAGCGCACGCCGGGAAGATCGCGAACACGACCGCCACGGATCAGCACGACCGAGTGCTCCTGCAGGTTGTGGCCCTCGCCCGGGATGTAGCTGATGACTTCGCGCTGGTTGGTCAGGCGGACCTTGGCCACCTTGCGCAGAGCCGAGTTCGGCTTCTTCGGGGTCGTCGTGTAGACGCGCGTGCAAACGCCGCGCTTCTGGGGATTGGCTTCCATCGCAGGAACCTTGGACTTGGCCTTCTGCGGATCGCGGCCCTTGCGGACCAACTGGTTGATCGTCGGCATGAATCTCTTCACCTTGGAATATTGGTTACTTTGCTGGAGCCATAACGCCCCCCCGAACAATTTGGGGAATACAAAAGGGCCTTCGGGAATCGAGTGATTCCCCCTGGCCCTGAATGCATCCAGCAATGTTCAAGCACCCGCACGAGAACGTTAGTCCTCATGCGAGCAGCGGCGCCTATACAGGGGGAGTCGAATACGGTCAATGCCGTGGACGGATACGTGCGTCGCCCCGGCCTGCGCCGTTGCACAGCGTTGCCCAACGATCGGCCTATACTCAGCGGCCTGGCCTGCGCGGGGGCGACGGTATCTTTGACGGCACCGGGCAATCTATTCTAGCGAGCGGGCGATGAATACCCCCCTGCCCGTCCGCGTCGCCGCACTGTATCGATTCGCCCGATTCGACGATCCCGCAGCACTGCGCGCACCGCTGTACGATCTCTGCGCGCGGCTTGGCGTGAAGGGCACGTTATTGCTCGCCCGCGAAGGGATCAACGGCACGATCGCGGGCAGCGACGCCGCGATCGACGACGTCGTCGCGGCGATCCGAGCCCTGCCCGGCTGCGCGGAAGCCGAGATCAAATATTCGCACGCCGCCGAAATGCCGTTCCACCGGCTCAAGGTGCGGCTCAAGCGCGAGATCGTGACGATGGGCGAACCCGAGATCGATCCGCTCGAAGACGTCGGCACCTACGTCGCACCCGCCGAGTGGAACGCGCTGATCGCACGCCCCGACACCGTGGTGATCGACACCCGCAACGCTTACGAAGTGCGCGTCGGCAGCTTCGCGGGCGCGATCGACCCCGGCACTGACAGCTTCAGCGATTTCCCCGGCTGGTTCCGGGACCATCAAAGCGAGCTCGCCGGCAAGACGATCGCGATGTTCTGCACCGGCGGCATCCGCTGCGAAAAGGCGACGGCGTTCGTCAAGGCGCAGGGGTTCGACTCGGTGTTCCACCTGCATGGCGGCATCCTCAAATATCTCGAGGAGGTGCCCGCCGCCGAGAGCCGCTGGGAGGGCGAATGCTTCGTGTTCGACGAACGCGTCGCGGTCGGCCACAGTCTTGCACCGGGCAGCCATGCACTATGCCGCGCGTGCCGAATGCCGGTCAGCCGTGAGGATCGGGCGTCGCCTCTCTATGAGGAAGGCGTAAGCTGCCCTGCCTGCCACGGCACGCGTGATGCCACCAAACGCGCGAACCTCGCCGAGCGCCACCGGCAAGTGAAACTCGCCGAGTCGCGCGGCCTGGCGCATGTCGGCGCTACCCCGAGGTCCGACACACTTTCTTGAAGGCGTAGGCAAAAGCCCTACACGTCGCCCCGGCGCAGGCCGGGGCCGGTTTGTTTGGGGTGGTCGGTACGCGCAACACGCAGCGGCCCCGGCCTGCGCCGGGGCGACGGTGCATCAGTAAGAGCGCCCCACGATCACCCGCTCCACCGCCGCGTCGCCGGTGAACACGCACACGCCATCGACCGGCGCGGCATCGGCGGGAACGTTGCGGAGCGTCAGCTTGAGCGCTTTCAAACGCTCGACGACCTTGTCCAACGCGGCGCCGGTCGGCTTCGACCATTGCACTTCGAGGAAGCCGGGGTTCTTCACCCCTTCCGCGAAGAACGCCTCGACGCCCGCGAAATCGGTCACGTCGCGCACGATGTTGGCATCGAGCCGCGCCTTGGCATCGGCGTAGAGCGCCTGCTGGATCTCGGCCAGCATCGCCGCTGCACCGGCAACGAAATCGCCCTTCGCCACCACCGCGCTGTCGAGCTTGCCATCTTCGCGGTACAGCCGGTCGCGGCGGATCACCGAGACGTTGCCGCCCGCCACGTCGCGCCCGCCGACCTCGATCACGATCGGCGCGCCCTTCTTCACCCAGCCCCAGCGCTTGGTCGCGGCCTTGACCGCCTTGAGATCGAGCAACGCGCGCACCGGCTCGCCGAGCGCGGTCAGCGCGCCCAGTTCAGCGCGGAGCGCCTTGCAATAGTCGACGATCGCCGCATCTTCGGGCTGGTCGCGCAGCATCGGCACGATCACCACCTGCCACGGCGCCACGCGGGGCGGCACGCGCAGACCGTCATCGTCGCCGTGGACCATGATAAGCCCGCCGATCATCCGCGTCGACACGCCCCAGCTCGTCGTGTGCGCCAGTTCGACCTGACCTTCCGCATTCTGGAAGGTGATGTTCTGGGCCTTGGAAAAATTGGTGCCGAGGAAGTGCGAAGTGCCCGCCTGGAGCGCCTTGCCGTCCTGCATCATCGCCTCGATCGAATAGGTCGCGACCGCGCCGGGGAAGCGCTCGTTCTCGGGCTTCTCGCCGGCAATCACCGGCAGCGCGACGCAATCCTCGGCGAACTCGCGATAGACTTCGAGCATGCGCAGCGTTTCCTCGCGCGCCTCGGCTTCGCTGGCGTGCGCGGTATGGCCTTCCTGCCACAGGAACTCGGCGGTGCGCAGGAACATGCGCGTACGCATTTCCCAGCGCACCACGTTCGCCCATTGGTTGATGAGCACCGGCAGATCGCGCCAAGACTGCACCCAGCGCGCGAAGGCGGTGCCGATCACCGTCTCGGAGGTCGGCCGCACCACCAGCGGCTCCTCCAGCTTGGCGGACGGATCGGGGATCAGGCCACCCTTGCCGTCCGAAATCAGCCGGTGATGCGTGACGACCGCCATCTCCTTGGCGAAGCCGTCGACATGCTCGGCCTCCTTCTCGAAGTACGAGAGCGGGATGAACAGCGGGAAATAGCAATTCTCATGCCCCGTCGCCTTGATGCGATCGTCGAGCAGCCGCTGCATCCGCTCCCAGATGCCATAGCCCCACGGGCGAATCACCATGCAGCCGCGCACCCCAGATTCCTCGGCCATGTCGGCCTCGGTGATGACGGTCTGATACCAGGCGGCGAAATCGGCTTCGCGCGAGACGGAAAGGGCGTGCTTTATCATGGTGCGCGCCGATAGCGCTTGGCCGCGCCCGCGTCACCCCCCGCCCCGACTCAATCGAAAGCGTGAACCGCGATCGTGGTAGGCCGATGCTCCCCCCAAAGTGCGACTTTACTCCCCTGCGAAATGCGAAGCGCTCAAGGTGCGCCGAAGCGCGTCGTGCCAACCGGCGACCAGCACGTCGCGCTTGTCCTGTGCCATCGCTGGCATGAAACACCGCGCGCGAGACCAGAGCGCCGCAAGCTCCGGCAGGTCCGACCATAATCCGACCGCGAGCCCGGCAAGGAACGCGGCGCCACGCGCCGTCGTCTCGAGATCGCCCGGACGCTCGACCGGCATTTCGAGCAAATCGGCCAGGAACTGCCCAAGCCAGTCGTTCGCGGCCATGCCGCCATCCACGCGCATCGCAGCCGGCCGCGCGCCCCCGTCGGCGACCATCGCCTCGATCAGGTCCAGCGTCTGGTATCCGACCGCCTCCAGCGCGGCACGGGCGAGGTGCGCGGCGCCCGCGCCGAAGGTGAGACCGTGGATCGAGGCGCGCGCGTCGGGGTCCCAATGCGGCGCGCCAAGCCCGACGAACGCCGGGACCATGTAAACGCCGTGGCTGTCGGGCACTTGCGTCGCCATATCGTGACTCTGGCTGGCGTGGGTGATGACGCCCAGCCCGTCGCGCAGCCACTTCACCGCCGCCCCCGCCGCGAAGATCGAGCCTTCCAGCGCATAGGTGGTGCGGCCGCCGAGCCGGTAGGCAGGCGTGGTCAGCAGCCGATTGGCTGATCGCAGCGCCTCCTCGCCGGTGTTGAGCAGCATGAAGCAGCCGGTGCCATAGGTCGATTTGGCGCTGCCGCGCGTGAAACAGGCCTGGCCGAACAAAGCCGCTTGCTGATCGCCCGCCATGCCCGCGATCGGGATAGCCGCATCGAACAGATCCGGCGCGGTCACCCCGTACAGATGCGCGTTGTCATGCACCTCCGGCAACAGCGCCATCGGCACGTCGAGCAGCCGACACAGTTCCGCATCCCAACACCCCCGGCGAATGTCGAACAGCAGCGTGCGCGCGGCGTTGGTGACGTCGGTCGCATGCACCTGCCCGCCGGTCAGACGCCACAGCAGGAAGCTGTCGATCGTACCGAAAGCAAGCTCGCCACGTTCGGCGCGCGCGCGGGCACCCGGAACATGATCGAGAATCCACGCGAGCTTGGTTCCCGAGAAGTACGGATCGAGCAACAATCCAGTGCGTTCGCGCACCATCGGCTCGGCGCCCGCCGCCTTCAATTGCTGGCAGCGTTCGGCGGTGCGCCGGTCCTGCCAGACGATCGCATGATGAATCGTCTCGCCGGTGCGGCGATCCCACACCAACGTGGTTTCGCGCTGGTTGGTTATGCCGATCGCGGCGATGTCGGCGGCGCGCAGGCCGCTCGTCGCGATCGCCTCGCGCGCGGTCGCGAGCGTGTCTCGCCAGATCACCTCCGGGTCGTGCTCGACCCACCCTGGCTCGGGATAGAGTTGTTCGAACTCGCGCTGGGCGGCGGCAACGCGCTTTGCCTGGGAATCGAAAATCAGGCTGCGCGTCGACGTCGTCCCTTGGTCGATCGCCAGAATATGCGTGCCCGCCATCATCGCTCTCCCGTTCGTTCGTTTTCGCTTTCACGATTTATCATTTTCGTTCGCGCGTCAACGCTTTCACATCGAGGTTTCTTAGGGTATAGCGAGTCGCAACGGGAGCAAGCGAACCGATGACGTCGGGCATAGCGCAAGGGGAGATGGTCGACCTTCTGGTCGTCGGCGGCGGCATCAATGGTGCCGGCATAGCGCAAGGGGAGATGGTCGACCTTCTGGTCGTCGGCGGCGGCATCAATGGTGCCGGCATCGCGCGCGATGCGGCTGGCCGTGGCGTGTCGGTGCTGCTGGTCGAGCAGGACGATCTCGCCGGACACACCTCCTCCGCATCGACCAAGCTGATCCACGGCGGGCTGCGATACCTCGAATATGGCGAATTTCGGCTGGTGCGCGAGGCGCTGATCGAGCGTGAGCGGCTGTGGAAGATGGCGCCGCATATCATCTGGCCGCTTCGCTTCGTGCTGCCGCAAACCCATTCGCCCCGGCCCGCCTGGCAGGTCCGCGCCGGACTGTTCCTGTACGATCACCTCGGCGGACGCGACGAGCTGCCGGGCACCAAGACGGTGCGGCTCGACCAGACGCCCTATGGCGCCGGACTGTCGGCGCGGAATGGCCGTGCGTTCGTCTATTCGGATTGCTGGGTGGAAGACAGCCGGCTGGTGGTGCTGAACGCGCTCGACGCGGCCGAACGCGGGGCGACGATCCTGACGCGCACCCGCCTCGTCGCGGCGGCGCGCGAGGCCGATGGCTGGACCGCGACGATCGCCGATGCGGTGGGCGAACGCCGCGTGCGGGCCCGCGCGCTGGTCAACGCAGCCGGCCCCTGGGTGGCGGATGTGATCGGTCGTGCGGCGGGCGCGAAAAGCGAGCGCGGTGTCCGCCTGATCAAAGGCAGCCATGTCGTCGTTCCGAGGCTTTACGAGGGCGATCATGCCTTCATGCTCCAGAATGCCGACCGGCGGATCGTCTTCGCCATTCCCTATGAAGGGCGCTTCACGCTGCTGGGCACGACCGATCAGCCCTGGGAGGGCGCGCCCGCGAAAGCCGCGATCGACGCGGACGAGACTGCCTATATCCTCGAAACCGCCAACCGCTATTTCGTCCACCAGCTCACCCCGAGCGATGTCGTGTGGAGCTATGCGGGTATCCGCCCGCTCTACGACGATCGCAAGGGCAGCGCATCGGCAGTGACCCGCGACTATGTGCTCGATCTCGACGCCGGTCCGGGGAAGGCACCGATGCTGAGCATTTTCGGTGGCAAGATCACCACCTATCGTAAACTCGCCGAGCACGCATTGGGCGAGCTCGCCCGGTTCCTGCCCGCCACCGGCCCCGCCTGGACCGCCGGCGCGGCGCTCCCCGGCGGCGCGATGCCGGGCGGGGATTTCGAACGGTTCCTGTCTGCCGCCGAGGCGGAGCGGCCGAACTTTCCGCGCCCGCTGCTGCGGCGGCTCGCGCGCGCTTATGGCACCCGCATCGCCGAAATCCTCGGCCCGGCGGCGAATCCTGCCGCGCTCGGCGCCGATCTGGGCGGTGGCCTGCACGAAGCGGAGATCGACTATCTCGTCCGCGCCGAATGGGCACGCACGGCGGAGGACATCCTGTTCCGCCGCTCGAAGCTCGGCCTGCACGTACCGGCCGAGACGGCGTCGCGCATCGACGCTTTGCTCGCGACCCGTTCCGACCTGCGGAGCGTCGCGGCATGAGCGCCATCGATACCGATGATATCGTCGTGCGGCGGCACCGCCGCATCCTCGAACTCGCGCGCCAGACCGGCAGCGTGTCGGTCGAGCTGCTGGCGACACAACTCGGCGTGACACCGCAGACAGTGCGGCGTGATCTCAACATGCTCGCCAGCCGCTCGATGCTGTCGCGCGTACATGGCGGGGCGGTGGTCACCTCCGGGGTCGACAATCTCGATCACGACGCGCGACGTCAGGTCGCGGCCGACGCCAAGGCGGGGATCGCCGCAGCCGTGGCGCGGATCGTTCCCAACGGCGCCAGCCTGTTCATCAACATCGGCACGACGACTGAAGCGATGGCCCGCGCGCTGGTCGATCATCGCGATCTGCTCGTCGTCACCAACAATTTCAACGTCGTCGATATTCTGGTCGATCAGCCGTCGATCGAGGTGATCGCGGCCGGCGGCAGGGTGCGCCGGGGCGACCGCGCGATCGTCGGCGCGCTGGCGATGGATTTCGTCCGCGCGTTCAAGGTCGATATCGCGCTGATCGGCGCGTCGGCGGTCGATCCCGACGGGACTCTGCTGGATTTCGACGTCGATGAGGTGCGCGTCGCACAGACGATCATCGCACAGGCCCGCAGCGTCATCCTGGGTGTCGATCGAACCAAGTTCGGCCGGGCCGCGCCGGTGCGGATCGCCGGGCTGGATGCGATCGATCACTTCGTCACCGACCGGCTCGACGACGCGGAGCTTGCCGCCGCCTGTGCGGCGGCGGGTGTGCATGTGATCGAAACAGAGGTTGATTGAACCGGCTGACATTGGCGCCTGAACGACCGGTCAAAAAAAGAACCGGCGGTTGGATTGAAGGAAAGGGAGACGGACTTGGGGCGTGTGCGGCATCTTCGCTGGTGGATCGTGGCATTGATCTGCGCAGGTACGGTGGCCAATTACCTCGCCCGCAACTCGCTGGGCGTGCTCGCGCCCGAGCTCAAGGTCCGTCTCGCGATGACGACGCAGCAATATAGCTATGTCGTCGGCGCGTTCCAGTTTGCCTATACGGTGATGCAGCCAGTCGCGGGGTTCATCGTCGATCGTTTCGGTCTGCGCGCCGGCTTCGCTTTGTTCGGCGTGGCTTGGTCATTGGCCAACATGCTGCACGCGCTGGCGTTCGGCTGGATCAGCCTCGCGCTGTTTCGCGGGCTGCTGGGCCTGGCCGAATCCGCCGCCGTGCCGTCGGGCATCAAGGCCATCGCCGAATGGTTTCCGGCGCGTGAGCGGTCGGTCGCGGTGGGATGGTTCAACGCCGGTACGTCGCTTGGCGCGCTGATCGCCCCGCCGCTCGTTGTCGCGGTGTCGCTGTGGGCGAACTGGCGTGTCGCGTTTGCGGTCACCGGCGCGATCGGGCTGGTCTGGGCGGCGGCGTGGTGGGTGTTCTATCGTCCGCCCGGCCAGCATCCCGCCATCACCGAAGACGAACGCGCGCTGATCGCGGCCGATCGGCCGGCAACGCCGTCGCGCCCCGCGAGCGCAGGCGAGATCGTTCGCACGTCGCGCTTCTGGATCATCGCGATCCCGCGTTTTCTGGCCGAGCCGGCGTGGCAGACGTTCAGCTTCTGGATTCCGCTGTACCTCGCGACCGAGCGCGGCATGGACCTGAAGCAGATCGCCTTGTTCGCCTGGCTGCCGTTCCTCGCCGCCGATCTTGGCGGCGTGCTGGGCGGCTATCTCTCCCCCTTCCTGATGCGCCGTGCGGGGTTGCGGCTGGTGCCGTCGCGCGTCGCCGGCGTGGTGCTCGCCGCTGTGCTGATGATCGCGCCGGGGTGCATCGGCCTCGCGGTTAGCCCGTATCTCGCCATCGCGTTGTTCTGCGTCGGCGGCTTTGCGCACCAGATGCTGTCCGTCCTTATCAATACGCTGTCCGCCGACGTCTTCACCCCGGAGGAGGTGGGCACCGCCAACGGCTTCATCGGTCAGGCGGGCTGGCTGGGCGGTCTGCTGTTCTCGCTGCTGATCGGGCAGCTTGCCGACACGATCGGCTACGCCCCGCTGTTCGCCGCCTTGTCGGTGTTCGATCTGATCGGCGCCGCCGTCCTGCTGCTCGGCATGAAGCAGCTTCGTTTACCGGAGACCGTGCGATGAAACGCGCCACCCTGTCCGATCCGCCGCGCTTCTCGCTCACCGAGCGCGCGCGCGGCCGCGTCACGCTGACCGCCGATACGGGAGCGATCGCCCATCTGTTCGTCCTCGAAGACGATGTGATGCGCCTTCTCCTGCTGCCGACCGGCGCCGTCACCAGCCCGCCAAGCTGGGCGATAGCACCGGGCGCCGATGACATCGCCGAACCGGGACGCGACCGGATGAGCGTCGAGGATTTCTCCTGCCCGGACGCCGACATCGAAGATCACGACGGCATGTTGCGGATCGAGACGACGCGGCTGCGGCTGACGATCCGGTTGCACGGCCTGCATTGCACCTGGGAACAGCGCGACGGCGACGCCTGGGCGGCAATGGCCGCCGATCGTCCCACCCAGGCCTATGACTTCGGCTGGTGGGACGGTCGCGCGCATCATTACGTCGCTCGCCAACCCGGTGACCGGTTCTTTGGTCTCGGTGATCGCACCGGCGACGTCGATCGTGCCGGCCGACGGTTTCGGCTGACCAATCTCGATCCGATGGGCTTCGACGCGGAGCATGGCGACCCGCTCTACAAATCGATCCCCTATCTGCTGGTCGCGGACGCGGCGGGGCGCTGCCACGGCGCGTTCTATGACAGCGTCGCCGACGTGACGGTCGATCTCGGCCGCGAGCTCGACAATTATCATGGCCTTTACCGCCATGTCGTGGCCGACACCGGCGACCTCGATCTGTGGATGATCGCCGGTCCCGATCCGCTTACGGTAACGCGCCGGTTCACATGGCTGACCGGCCGCCCGGCGCTGATGCCGCTTTGGTCGCTCGGCTATTCGGGTTCGACGATGTCGTACACCGACGCGCCCGATGCGTCGGCGCAAATGGCGGGCTTCCTCGCAAAATGCGCCGAGCATGATCTCGGCTGCACCTCGTTCCATCTGTCGTCGGGCTACACCTCGATCGGCGACAAACGCTACGTCTTCCACTGGAACCGGGACAAATTCCCCGATCCGGCGGCGTTCGTGGCGTCCTATGCGGACGCGGGGGTGCGCCTCGTCCCCAACATAAAACCCGTCTTGCTGCGCAGCCACCCGCGCTATGATGAGGTCGCCGCCGCCGGCCTGTTCGTCTCGGATGCGGACGGAGCGCCGGTCGAGGCGCAATTCTGGGACGAAGTCGGCAGTTATATCGATTTCACCAAGCCCGAGGCGGCGCGCTGGTGGCGCGACCAAGTCACGACCGCGCTGCTCGACACCGGCATCGAGGCGAGCTGGAACGACAATAACGAATATGAGCTGTGGGACGCCCGCGCGCGCTTCGCCGGCTTCGGCACGCCGCGCGCGGCGGCGGCGATGCGGCCCGTCCAGCCGATGCTGATGACTCGCGCCTCGCGCCGGGCGCAGCGGGAAGCCCGACCCGATCGCCGCCCCTATGTGGTGACGCGGTCGGGGACGGCGGGGCTGCACCGCTACGCCCAGACGTGGAGCGGCGACAACCGCACCGAATGGAAGACGATCCGCTACAATGCGCGCCAGTCGATCGGCCTCGCGCTGTCGGGCGTGTCGAACAGCGGGCACGATATCGGTGGTTTTTCGGGGCCGGCGCCCTCGCCCGAACTGCTGGTGCGGTGGATGCAGGCGGGCGTGCTGATGCCGCGCTTCAGCATCCACAGTTGGAACGACGACCGCACCGTGAACGAGCCGTGGATGCACCCGCAAGTGCTGCCCGCGATCCGGCGGTTGATGGCACTGCGCCAGACACTGCTGCCGTTCCTGTACGATCTGCTCCACCGTTACCACGCCGAGTACGAGCCGATGGTGCGGCCGACCTGGCTCGCCTTTCCTGATGACGCGTGCTGCTGGGCGGAGAGCGACGATCATCTGCTTGGGACGTCCCTGCTGGTGCCGCTGGTGTGCGAGCCGGGTGTGACGATGCGGAGTGTGCGGCCGCCTGCGGGCGCGGACTGGATTGACGTCTGGACCGGCATGAGAGTCACCGGCGGACAAGAGATCACGCTGGACGCGCCGCCGGACGGCCCGCCACCGCTCCTCGCGCGGGAAGGTTCGGCGATGCTCGTCGATCTTGCGGTCGGCGGCTGGCGCCCCCAGCCCTACCGGCGCGGCCTGTGGCTGTTTCCGCCACAGGCGGGTGCCTTTGCCTGTGACGCGCTTGAGGACGCCGGCGACGGCGACGGCCCGATCGACCGATGGTGCCTGAGCGGCAGCGCCGACGCCACGCAGATCGACGTGACGCTTAGCCGTGAAGGTCCAGGCACGATCGGCGATGACCGCATGGCGCTACTGCTTCCGCCGGGCGAGGCTCGAACGCTGCTGGTCAACGGCGGCAAGGGCGAGCGCGTGACCATCGACGGCCGCGATGGCGTGCTCCTGACAATACCGCCGAGAGACCATCCGCACTGACCCAACGACCTGATCGATCATTCACAACCACGCCGCCGACAGTGAATCGCGCGGCATCATGAGGAGGGGACTATGTTGACCTATCGTACCAACGTTTCGAGCGCCGCCATCGCCGCGATCCTGGCCCTGGGCGCGCCACCGGCACTCGCCCAGACCGCGCCGGACGCCACCCCGCGCGCCGATACCGCGACTGCGCCGGCCACACCTGTGGATGAGGTTGCGGTCGGCGACATCATCGTCACCGCCAACAAGCGCGCGGAGAACATCCAGAGCGTGCCGCTCGCCGTCTCGGTCATCGCGCCGGCCCAGCTCGCCGTCGCGGGCGTGCGGAACTTCGCGGATCTCGGCAAGATCGCGCCGTCGCTGATCGTGCGCCCGGCCGAGCAGCCGCAGAATTCCAACATCTCGCTGCGCGGCGTCGGCACGCTCGCGTTCGGCATCGGCGTCGAATCGAGCGTCGCGGTGCTGGTCGATGAAGTGCCGGTGCCGCTCACCGCGCGCGCGTTCACCGACCTGCCCGACATCGAGCGGATCGAGGTGCTGCGCGGGCCGCAGAGCACGCTATACGGCAAGTCGGCTTCGGCTGGCCTCGTCAACCTCATCACGCGCGATCCGACCGACACGTTGCATGTGCGCGCCAACGCCGTGGTGACGACCGATCAGGAACGTGGCGCCAATGTCAGCGTCTCCGGCCCGCTGTCGCCGGATGTCGGCTACGTCTTCTCGGCGGCATATAATTTCTGGGATGGCAACGTCCACAACGTCTTCAACGACAAGCAGGTCAGCGGTCGCGAAGCGGTGAACGTCCGGGGCAAGCTGCGCTGGAAACCGACCGACGACGCTGCGATCACGCTGTCGCTCAACTACGTCAACGGTAACACCGATGTCGGTCGGCCGTTCATCCATGTCGCGCCCGGCGCGCGGCTGCGTGGGGTCGCCACGCTCGATCCGGCGACGGTCTTTCCCGGTGTGACGATCAGCCCGGATAATCAGGACATCAGCAACAACTTCGACTCACGCACCAAATATCAGGGCGGTGGCGGCTATCTGCGCGGCGAGTTCGGGGTGTTCGGCGACATGAACCTCATCTCGATCTCGTCTTATGATCGCTATCACCTCGACGATTATCTCGATCAGGATGACACATCTTCGACGACGACGTTCGGCAACAACAATCAGATCGGCTCGTTCGATTCGGAGCAGTTTACGCAGGAACTTCGGCTCCAGTCACCTGGCGACAAGCCGTTCCGCTATACGGTGGGCGCCTATGCGGCGACCAACGCCTTCTCACGCGCCTTCGTTCGCGGACCGAATTTCTCGATCGCGAACTGGGACGCCTCCTCGAAGTCGCGACAGGTCGCCGGCTTCGTTCAGGCGGACTGGACGGTGTATCCGGGACTGACGCTGACCGGCGGCGGACGCGTGCAGAACGAGCGCGTATCGTACACCTTCGTCGATCATGCGGCGGGCAATGCGGCGTTCAGCGGCAAGGCCTATGACACCGCCGGCACGTATCGCGGCAGCGTCCGCTACGAATTCACGCCGACGGTCAGCGGCTTCTTCACCTATTCGACCGGGTACAAGGGCCAGACCTATGATCTGACCACCGGCTTCAACCAGGGCCGCGCGCAGGCCGGGCCGATCCGCCCTGAGCGTTCACGCGACAAGGAGCTTGGCCTGCGCACGCAGTTCTTCGGGCGTCGGCTCACGCTCAATGTCACCTTGTTCGATACCGATTATGACAACCTTCAGGCGCAGACGATCGAGACGATCAACGGAACGTCGAACTTCCGCCTTACCAACGTCGGCGGCCTCAACACCAAGGGCATCGAGTTCGAAGGTTCGGCGACTCTCGCCAGCGATTTCACGCTCGGCGCCTCGGTGACATACCTCGACGCCAAATACACCTCGTTCGCGGCGGCGCAGTGCTATCCGCTACAGACGCCGGCGCTGGGTTGCACCGGCACGCCCATGCGCCAGAACCTCACGGGCACCCGCGTCCCGCAGGCGCCAGAGTGGAAGTTCAACGTCAACGCGGACTATTCGCCCCGACTGACCGATACCCTGCGCGGCGTGGCCCAGGTGAACTGGCAGTATCAAAGCAGCCTCTATTATGCCGCCCGCGATCCCGAGACTTTCCAGCCCGCCTTCCACATCGTCAACGTCGGCCTCGGCGTCCGGGACGAGGATCGCCGCTGGGAAATCGTCGGCTTCGTCAACAACCTGTTCGATCAGCAATATTACAGCTCGCTGGTCAACACCTCAGCCAACTTCAGCCCTAACGGTAGCCCTCAGATCGCAACCCAGGCGCTGCTGCCACGCGACTTCCGTCGCTATGGCGGCGTGCGGCTGGCGCTGAACTTTTGAGCCGGGGCTGACATGCGGACATCAACAAGGGCGCTGATGGCGATTGCGGCCGCAGCGGCGCTGATCGGTGCCGCGCCGGGGGCCGAACCCCCGGCGCGGCCGGGGGTGGATGCGCCCGAACTCGCCCGGCTCGGCGCCTATCCGGTCGGGGTCGCCGACCTCGAACTGGTTCAGCCCGATCAGCCGAACCCGCTCAAGGGCGCCGACCGGCCACTCGTGGAAGACCGGCACCTTCCGCTCAAAATCTGGTATCCTGCGACGAGCGCCGGCCCCGGTACGATGTACCACACGGCGCTTTCGGGCGAGACCGGCGCCGATGTGCCGTTCACGATCCCGGGCATCGCGACACCGGGCGCGCCGGACAGCAACGGGCGTTTCCCGCTCGTCATCCTCGCGCATGGCTACGGCAACGCGCCCGAACTGTTGGCGTGGCTGGGCGAGAACCTGGCGAGCAAGGGCTATATCGTCGTCGCCCCCGCCTTTCGCGACCCGCCGATCAGTGACCGGAGCGCGTTCGCTGGTCCGCTCGCCCGGCGGCCGCTCGACATCGCCTTCGTCGCGGCGGAGGTACAGCGGCGCGCCCGCGCCGGGCAGGCCCCCTTCGCGGCCGTCGACCCGGATCGCACCGCGTTAATCGGCTATTCGATGGGCGGCTACGGCGTCCTCACGGCGGCGGGCGCGCCGCTCGATCCGTGGCTTGGCGGCGCGACGCGCGGAGTGCTTGCGCCTTATGCGACGGGCGGCGCGAACGCGGACCGGCTCAAGGTCGCGCATCTCAAGGCGGTGGTGGCGATCGCGCCGGCGGTGCGCCTTCAGGACAAGGCGATATGGGCAGGATCGGGCGTGGCGACAATCACCGCCCCCACCCTGTTCATCGTCGGCAGTCAGGATCATGTCGTCGGCTATGATCCCGGCGTCCGCACCGCGTTCGATCAACAGGTCCACGCCTCCCGCTACCTGCTGACCTTCAAGGAAGCCGGCCACAGCATCGCGTTGAGCGGCGCGCCGCCCGAGATGCGCCGCACCTTCTGGGACATCGACTGGCTGGAGGATGCCGTCTGGCGCAAGGACCGGCTGCTGGCGGTGCAGGCGCATTTCATCACCGCCTTTCTCGACCGCTACGTGAAAGACGATGCGACCAAGACGGGCTTCCTCGATGGGCTGGTGCCCGCTTCGGATGCCGGCACCTGGCCCGGCCTTCCGCGCGGCCGCATCGCCGCCTTCAGCCCCGGCGCGCCGACCGCGACCGTCTGGAAGGGCTTCCAGCCGAGCAAGGCGACTGGCATGATGTTCGAACACAAGCCCGCATCGTGACGGGACGGGAGAGACGCATGAAACCGCTGTTCCACATGCTTGGCTTGACGATGCCGATCGCGATAGCCTTCGCGCCGCTCGCCGCCCAGGACGCCTCTCCCGCACCGACACCCACGCCGGTGCTTGCCGCCGGCGATTTGAGGGCGGGCACCGACCTGTCGGGGCCGTGGCATTATTCGATCGATCCGTTCCGCTCGGGCATCGCCGGGTTTCACGGCGAGGCGCCTGATGTCGGCCAGCAACGCTGGCGCGACATCGATCCGCGCGCGGCGATGGCCTCCGACAACCGCGTGCTCTACGAGTTCGACCTCGGCCATTCGCCGATCACGACCCTCCCCTCCTCCTGGCTGACGGAAGCCCCGGAGCTGCGCCACTATCAGGGGCTGATGTGGTATCAACGGACCTTCGCCGCGCCACCGCGGCGACAGGGCCGCACTTTCCTGCGCTTCGGCGCGGCGAACTATGCGACAATTGTGTACCTCAACGGCCAGCAGGTCGGCCGCCATGAAGGCGGCTTCACGCCCTTCGCCTTCGACGTGACGAAGTTGCTGCGCGACGGCGACAACCAGATCACCGTTGGCGTCGATTCCGAGGCGAGCGATACGACGGTGCCGCCCGCCGTCACCGATTGGGAGAATTACGGCGGCATCACCCGGCCGATCCGCCTCATCACGACCCCAGATACCTATGTGGATGACGCCTGGGTGCGATTGCTGGGCGACGGGCGGCTGGCCGTCGATGTCCATCTCGATGGTCCACAGGCCGCGAACCGCCCCGTGCATCTCCGCATCGCCGAGCTTAAACTCGATCGCGCCGGCGTAACCGACGCGAATGGCGATTGGCGTGCGACGATGACCGCGCCGCGTGCGCTCGTCCGCTGGTCTCCCGACCGGCCGAAACTGTACGACGTCGGTGTCGTTGCGGGCGAGGATAGCTGGCAGGACCGTATCGGCTTCCGCACGATCGCGGTGCGTGGCGCGGACATCCTGCTTAACGGCAAGCCGATTTTCCTGCGTGGCATCTCGATGCACGAAGAGGAACTCGGGGTCGATCCGACGCGCGCGATGACGACCGCCGCCGCCCGCGCCTTGCTCGGCGAGATCAAGGACGGACTTCACGGCAACTTCGTTCGCCTCGCGCATTACCCGCATTCGGATGTGACGCTGCGGCTGGCGGACGAAATGGGCCTGCTGGTGTGGAGCGAAATCCCCGTCTACTGGCGCGTCGCCTGGTCCAACCCCGATACGCTGGCGCGCGCGCGAACCATGCTGGCCGAAAACATCCGGCGCGATCGCAACCGGGCATCGGTGGCGATCTGGAGCGTGGCCAACGAAACCCCCGTTACCGACGCGCGCAACGCATTCCTGCGGACGCTGGTCGCGGATGTCCGCCGGCTCGACGACACACGCCTCGTCAGCGCCGCGTTGCTCGTCGAACGGTCGAAGACGGCGGATCATCCCGTCATGACGCTCGCCGACCCGTTGGCCGATGTGCTCGATGTCATGGCGATCAACACCTATAACGGCTGGTACACGCAGGACCGGCTGACCGATCTCCCCACCAGCGAATGGCGGGTGCCGGCGAACAAGCCGCTGATCTTCTCCGAACTGGGCGCGGATGCGCGGGCGGGCTTCCACGATCCGATCAAAAGCCAAAAGTTCTCCGAAGATTTTCAGGCCGATTATTACCGCTACACGCTGCAAATGGCCGACAAGGTTCCGACGCTGCGCGGCCTGTCACCCTGGATTCTGAAGGATTTTCGGTCGCCCCGCCGGCAGAATCCCGATTTCCAGCAAGGCTGGAACCGCAAGGGGCTGATCTCCGAGACCGGGCAGCGCAAGCAGGCGTTCGACGTGCTCGCGACCTATTACCAACGGCATGGCGGTTAGGTGAGCACCGGAGCGTGAATCACGCCTCCTCGGTCGGTTCTATCGCCGTGCGGTTACGCCCGTCGCGCTTGGCGCGATACAGGGCGGCATCGGCGAGCTGGACGAGCGACGATCCGTCGTTGTTCATGCTGGCGTCCCAGGTCGCGATGCCGAAGGACATGCTGGTGCTGCCGAGCAGCCGCCCACCCTGGCGCAAGCTGATCTCGGAAATCGCCTGACGGACCGATTCGACCCGCCCGGCAAGCGCCTCGGCGGTGGTGCCCGGCGCGATGATGGTGAACTCCTCGCCGCCGAAACGACAGACGAGATCCCCATCGCGGAAGCGGCTCTGCATTTCCGTGGCGACCGCCTGCAACACGGTGTCGCCTGCGTCGTGCCCGAACTCGTCGTTGAAGCGCTTGAAATGATCGACGTCGCACATGACGACACTGAGCGGCGCGCCTGATCGACGCGCGCGGGCGATTTCGAGCGAGAGCGCTTCCTCCATATAGCGGCGGTTGAACAACCCGGTCAGCGGGTCGCGGATCGTCTGCTCGCGCAAGTCGCGCTGGAGACGATGGTTGACGAGCGCCGAGGCGATATTCTCGGCCATGACGGTCAAGCGGAAGCGATTCTCGGTGGTCACCGCGCCGAGCAGACAGAGCGTTCCGATCACCTCGCCGCCCGCCAGCAGCGGCTCGCAATGGTAGATCATCTCCGCATCCGCGACATGCGCGCAGACGATATCGCTGCCCGGCGCGCTGACGAAATGGCTCTGCCCGCGTCGTAATGCCCAGCATTGGTTCGGCGCGAAGCCCTCGCGCTCTGGCGCCAGCCCGCCCCAGCCGGCGATCGGGAGCAGCATGTTGCGCGAGTTGTTGTGGGCGTAGAGCGCGCCCGCGATCCCCGGCAGCACGAGCGGAACGAACACCCGGATCACCTGCCCCAGTTCATCATCGGTGCGCGCCGCCTGCATGCGATGCGCCATGCCGCCGAGCAACTCGATCGCTTCGCCGCGGTCCTGCAAGGCATCACTGTTGCGCAACAGCTCGTCATTGGCGATCTTGAGGTCGCGCTCGCTACGGCCCTGATCGGCGATGGCGGCTTCGAGCCGATCGGCCATCCGGTTGTAGCCGTCGGCAAGTTGTCCGAACTCGCGAGATCCCATCGCAGCGGTGATCCGCACGTCGTGATCGCCCCGGCCCAGAGCGGTCATCGCATCGCGGATGACATCGACCGGGCGGCGGATGCCGCGAATGACCAGCGCCGACACCAGCACGACCAGCAGCGACAGTAGCGACCCGCCGACCAATGCCAGTCTCTGCAATCGGGTAAGCCGCTCGCCCGCCACCGCGATTCGGGAATCCCGAAGCGAGCGCTCCTCCTCCAGAAACCCGTCGGCGAGCAACGAGATCGCATTCATCAGTTCGAGACCGTGCCCGCTGGCCACTACGGCGCGGGCTTGGTCCAAACCGCCTTGCCGGGCGATCTTGAGGATCGACCGCAGCCCGACCGCGCGCTGATCCATCAGCCTGAGCAACTCACGCGCGCGAGCATTCTGAACGGGATTGTCCGTCGTCGTCCCCACCACACGCGCGATCGCCCGGTGTGCATCGGAAATATGCCGTTCGAACGATCCGACGAAAGTATTGTTACCCGTCAGGACGAAGCCGCGCTGCCCCGATTCGGCTTCGCGCAAATCGATGAGCGCCGTCCTCATCGATCCGATTACGTCGCCCGAATGGGTAACCCACCGGAAATTTTCGCGAGTCTCCGCCGACGCCCCGGCAAGCAGCCACGCCAGCGTAAGCAAGGCGACCACGATAATAGCACCCAGTGCGGCGATCCGAGCGGTAAGCGATTGGAACATCCCAACCTCTTAGCAAAAAATCTTCAACGATAAAAAAGCTGATTTACCGCAGTGAAGAGAATCACAATGCGCCTACAACAGGTTTACATAATAGAAATGCCGCACTGCAGCGAAAATATGGTCCTACAGATTTAGCCTGGCAAGCGACAATTGGAGCGACAGGGCCTTCGGGCAGATCGCCGCAGCGTCGATGCCCCACACTTCCTCATGGTCTCCCTAAGTGAGCCTGCCCTTGGAGAGCTTTCCATCGCTTGGTCGAGGCGCCGCTCGCCAGCATAGCGGCGGAAGGCATTCCGACCATCCCCCGCGTGTGTTAGCGGATAAGGGATGACCGACGCACCTTCCGATCAGCCTGCGGCTCTCCTTGAGGAAACGACGCGTCCGCGCCGTCGCCAGATACTTGAGATTGCCGCCCGCCTGTTTGCAGCGAAGGGATATCGCGGGACATCGATGCGAGACATCGGCGAGCAAGCCGGAGTTATGGGTGGGTCGCTCTATCATCATATCCGCTCGAAGGACGCGCTGTTCGTAGAGCTTCATAATGCCGCGCTCGACGATGCGGCGAGGCGGATTGCGCGCCACGTCGCGACCCGGAGCGATCCGTGGGAGAAGCTGCACGCAGCATGCGCGGCATTGCTCGAGATTCAGCTCGATCCAGAGTCTTTGACCCTGCCAATGATGAACGACTTTCGGGAAGTGCCTCCTGCGGTTCGGCAGCAGCTTATCGCCCGCCGTGACGCTTTCGAAGACCAGTTCCGAGAGCTGGTCGAAGCACTGCCCCTCGCTCCCGAATTCGACCGCGCAATTTATCGCAACCTATTGCTTTCGCAGTTAAATTCTGTCTCCGATTGGTATCGACCGGGGCGGCTGTCACGCGACGAAATCGCGACGCAGATCCTGGCTATTTTCAAACACGACTGAGCGTCGGTGGCATGCCGGCCCGCCGTACGCATTTGACTGTAACAGATGTTTGGTGTATCTTCTTGTCACCATCAACGCCGAGGTTTGCGATGCAGGGCTACACACCGCCAACGGAAGATTACCGCTTTCTGCTTGGCGAGGTGCTCGGCTTCGACGCGGTTATGGACGAGCTCCACAAATCCGTAGATACCGATTTCGCCGTCACGGTGCTCGAAGAGGCTGGCCGAATGTGCGCCGAGCGGCTGCATCCCATCAACCGGGATGGCGATGAGGTCGGCTGCCAGCTCGTTGACGGTACGGTGCATACGCCACCCGGCCTCGCACTTGCATATCGCGACTTTGCTGATGCCGGATGGACCGCTTTGTCCGCCGATCCGGCTCATGGCGGCCAAGGCCTTCCCTACGTGCTTCAGCTCTGGCTCGACGAGATGATCTCGGCTTCCAACGTGTCGTTCGGTCTGTTCCCTGGCCTAACGCGCAGCGCCACGGAAGCAATCGCGCACCACGCATCCGATGATCTGAAGGCGATCTACCTCGAACCTCTGGTCAGCGGTGCTTGGACCGGCGTTATGGCGCTGACCGAAAGCGGCGCCGGCACGGATCTGTCGTTGTTAAAGACGAAGGCGGTCGAGACCGGCGGCCGCAGCTATGCGGTGACCGGAACCAAGATTTTCATCTCGTCGGGCGATCACGATTTCGGTGGGAACATCGTGCATCTGGTCCTCGCCCGGCTGCCCGATGCCCCCCCCGGGGTGAAGGGAATAAGCCTGTTCCTCGTGCCCAAGTTCCTCCCCGACGCGGCGGGCGGCTTCACGGTCCGCAACACGCTGTCGGTCGGTGCGCTCGAAAAGAAGATGGGCATTCACGCGCAGCCGACCTGCGTCATAAACTATGACGAGGCAACCGGCTGGATGGTCGGAGAGCCCAATCGCGGCCTCGCTGCCATGTTCACGATGATGAACGCCGCGCGGTTAATGGTCGGCATCCAGGGGCTCGGCCTTGCCGGCGCTGCGTATCAGCAAGCGGCTGCCTACGCGCAGCAGCGCCTGCAGGGTCGCGGCGCGGAAGGGTCGTCAGGACCGGTGGCGATCATCGAACATGCGGACGTTCGCCGGATGCTGCTCGGCATCCGCAGCTTCGTCGAGGGCGGTCGCGCTTTGGCTGGTTGGACGGCCCTGCAGGCCGATCGCGCGCGCAGCCATGCCGATGCGCGCGTGCGCGCCGAGGCGGATTCGCACGTTGCGCTTCTCACGCCCGTCATCAAGGCTGCCTTCACCGATCTCGGATTCGAGAGCGCGGTGCAGGCGCAGCAGGTGTTCGGCGGCCACGGCTACATCCGCGAATGGGGCATGGAGCAATATGTCCGGGATGCAAGGATTGCGCAGATCTACGAAGGCACGAACGGCGTCCAGGCGCTGGATTTGGTCGGCCGCAAGCTGGCGCTCGCCGGTGGCGCGGTCGCGACCGGATTCTTCGATCTGATCGCCACGGATCTCGATCAGGCGAGCGAAACGGCACAGGCGGTCCAGATCGCCGAGGCAACCCGCGAGGCGTTGGAATTGCTGCGCGAATCCACGGTGACGTTGCACGGGGCGAGCGTCGACGCGATCGGCGCGGCGGGGGTTGAGTATCTTCGGCTGTTCGCATTGGTTTGCCTTGGCTGGATGTGGGCGCGCATGGCGGCGGCGGCAGCGGGGGGCGACACGCCTCTGCACCGCGCGAAGCCGATCGTCGCCAATTTCTTCGCGCAGCGCGTGCTGCCGCAGGCGCGCGGCCTCGCCGCGAGCATCGCCGCCGGTGAGACATCGATCATGGCGCTCGACGCCGCAGCATTCTGAGCAAAGGGAGACGAGAGGATGTCGGTCGAAGTGTCTCGGTCGGGCGCCACGACTGTAATCCGGTTCGCCAATGGTGCGGTGAACGCGCTGTCGATTGGTAACGGCTTCGTCGGCCTCCTCGACGCGGCGATCCGCGACGCCGCAGCCGACCCGGCCTGCACTGCGATCATTGTGGCGGGGGCGGGTCGCATGTTCTGCGGTGGCGCCGATATTACGGATTTCGACGGCGACCCGGAGCGGGTCGATGCGTTGCGCGACCTGATGAACATGGTCGAGGCGTGCGACACCCCGGTCATTATGGCGATCCACGGCATGGCGCTGGGTGGCGGCCTGGAACTCGCGCTCGCGGGCCATTACCGCGTCGCGCAGGGGGGCACGCGCTTCGGCCTGCCCGAAGTGACATTGGGACTGCTCCCCGGTGGGGGCGGCACGCAACGCCTGCCACGGCTGATCGGCGCAGGCCCCGCGCTCGACATGATGCTGTCCGGCAAGCCGATCACGGCCGAGCGCGCCAAAGCACTGGGGCTGGTCGATGCGGTCGTCGATGGTGACATCGTCGAGGCCGCGCTTGCGGTGACGGCGGCGGCACCGCCTGCGCTGCGGCGGACCGGTTCGCTCGCGGTGCCGGGTGATGTCGCGGATGCGGTCAGCCTGCACCGGGTCGGCCAGCGCACCGGGTTGAACGCCGCGCCAGCGCGCATCCTGGATTGCGTCTCCTCGCTCAGCGACGATCTGGAAACCGGGCTGGCGGGGGAGGCCTCGGCATTTGGAGCGCTGATGCGGTCCGAGGCATCGCGCGGGTTGCGCCACGCCTTTATCGGGGAACGCGCGGTGGCGCGCATCCCCGGCCTCACCCCTGATGTACGGGCACGCGCAATCGGCAAGGTCGGTGTCGTCGGCGGCGGGCTGATGGGAACCGGGATCACGATCGCGCTGCTTAACGCCGGGTTTCCGGTCACGATGGTCGAGCGCGGCAACGACGCGCTTGCCCGCGCCGAAACGACGATCCGCAAGACGATCACGCGTGATGTGGAGAAAGGCCGTATCGAACAATCGGTCGCCGACGCACGGATCGGCGCCTTTACCGCCGCGACCGCGCTCGAAGCGCTCGCCGAGGCGGATCTCGTGATCGAGGCGGTGTTCGAGGACATGGCCGTCAAGCAGCAGGTCTTTTCGGCGCTCGACGCGATCACCCGGCCCGACGCGATTCTTGCCAGCAACACGTCCACGCTCAATCTCGATGCGATGGCGAACCTGATCGCCGATCCGTCACGGCTGGTCGGCCTCCACTTTTTTTCGCCCGCGAACATCATGCGGCTGCTGGAAGTGGTGCGAACCGATCGCACCGCCCCCGATGTTCTGGCGACGGCGATGGCCTTCGGCAAACGCGTCGGCAAGATCAGCGTCGTTTCGGGTGTCTGCGACGGCTTCATCGGCAATCGCATGTTCGAAGAATATCTGCGGCAGACGTGGCTGCTGCTGGAAGAAGGCGCGCTGCCCGAACAGATCGACGGCGCGCTGGAACGCTGGGGCATGGCGATGGGGCCGTGCCGGACGATGGATCTGGTCGGTCAGGATATCGGCTGGTCAATCCGCAAGCGCCGTGGGGTGGAGCAACCTGACCGGCCCTATTCGGGCGTGATCGACCGAATTTGCGCACTCGGCCGTTTCGGACAAAAGACCGGAAAGGGCATCTACGCCTATCCTGACGGTCGCACCGCGACACCCGATCCCCACGTTGCTGCGCTCATCGTCGAATACTCACGCGAGATCGGATTGGAACGGCGCGCTATTGCCGACGAGGAGATCGTCGATCGCTGCCTGCTCGCGCTCATCAACGAGGGTGCGCGTATCGTTGGCGAAGGCATCGCCTATCGCCCGGTGGACGTCGATGTCGTGTACCTCAACGGATATGGCTTTGCCCGCGAACGCGGCGGCCCGTTATTCCAGGCAGACCTTATCGGCGCATCGCCGCTCCTCGCGCGGCTGCGCGACTATGCCACCCGTCGCAACGGCTGGGCCTGGGCGCCGGCCCCACTGATCGAGCGCCTCGCCGCCGACGGGGGCCGGTTCGCGGATCTCAACGCGTAGCTTTTCTCACGAGTGTAGATGACCGACGTCTTTCTAGTGTCGGCGGCTCGGCTCCGGGCCGCTTGTCGCATTCACCGCAGCTCGACGTCGCGATTGATGCGGCTGCGGCTTCGGATCATGCAAGCGCCTCAACCAGGTCTTTGCACTCCTGCAACCCGAGACGGGTTGCTTCTCGGGCAATTTTGACCGCCTCCAGCTTGCGGCCCGCTGCAAGCAAAGCACGCACCTGCTCTGCGATTTCGGGCGGCAAGGTGGTCAGCGGGGCGGCTGGCGTCTCCGGCTGATACACCGACTTCGGGCTACCAAGCAAAGGATCGGTGCGGCGTGACGTGCTCAGGATTCGGGCGGTCATCAGCAAGAAGACCAGCCCGATGAGAATCAGGATAGGGACTGGGACGAACATCCTCGCTCCTCCACGGGAAAGCGTGTGATTGACGTAAGATCAACGATATAGACTAACTCGATCCTCGATTCACACACCCGATAAGCATCAGGCGGCTCCCGAACCCTGATTGCACCCTTCAAGGATATGGTCGAACGCTCGCCGCAGCAGTCCGAATGCCACTGGCGCGCAGCGGCTTCGTGCATTGGGCGCAATGCGGTCCGGCCGCTTGGCGACCGGGACCCGTTCGGCAAGACATATGTCGCGTGCTGATATCGAGGTTACGCTCCGAGGATCGCCAGAAGCAGCCGGCGGAACCGTATTGTATGTTGCGGGTCGGGTCGCCGTGCCCACTGCCCGATTAAGCCCAGAGCCGCTTCGACATGAAGTTGCGCTTCGGCGGCGTTCAACTCCGCTCGCTCGGTGAGGAGCAGCTCGGCGAGCTGCGCGACAAGTCGCGAACGGATCTCGTCCAGCCGCGCGCGGTCGGCCGGTTCCATCTCCGCCACGGTCGATTGCAATAGCCCGATCACAGCGCCTTCCCGCTGTGCGTGGCGCGCCAACGCGTCGGCCATTGCGCCCAGTCGCTCGCCTTCCCCTGCCCCCGCCACCGCATCCGCAATCTCCCCCATCGCGGTCCGCGCCGCGCCTTCCAACAGGGTGACCAGCAATTCGGTCTTGCGCGCGAAATAGCGGTAGATTCCCGGACCGCTGATTCCTGCGGCTGCGGCGATGGCATCGATACTCGACGCCGCATACCCACGCTCCTGGAACATAGCCGCCGCCGCCGCCAGGATAACTGCCCGCCGCTCGTCGGGTGCCATGCGCGTTCGCACTTTTCTCATCGCATTTCCGGCTAGCAGACTCCTGTTGGCGATGCTAGTAAACGATCGTTCATTTAAGGAGTCCTTAGCATGGCAACCGCGCGTCCGCTGGCCGACCACGCCTGTTTCGATCCTGATGGCTTCGCGCGTCATGGCTATCCCCACGACATCTGGGCCAAGATGCGGCGCGACACGCCGGTCGCCTGGCACGACGACGGCATTCGCGAACCGTTCTGGGCAATCACCCGCTACGAGCACATCACCGCGATTGGAAAGGACAGCGACAGCTTCATCAACGCACCCGGGGTCACCATCCTGCGCAAGGACCAGATCGTAGCGGCGGATGCGCCGCGCGTGCCGTTGCTGCTCACCATGGACCCGCCCGAACATCACAAGAGCCGCATGGTCCTGCGCGACCGATTCAAGCCCAGCGTGATGCGCGCGCTGGAAGCGCATATCATCGCGCGCTGCCGCGAGATCGCCGACGAGGTCGCAGCAGCGCGGGTGCGTACCGCCGAGGGCGACGGCCGGATCGATTTCGTCGAGGCGATCGCGATGCGCCTGCCGCTCGACGTGATCCTCGAATTGCTCGGCGTGCCAGGCGAGGACCGCGACCAGATGTATCTCTGGAGCAACGCCGTGATCGGCAGCGAAGACCCCGAATATGGGGACGTCGATACCCCCCGTGAGGCGATCGTCGCCGCGCAGCAGGCGATGTTCGGCTATTTCGCGCGCTTCATCGCCGCGCGCCGCGCCGCGCCGCGCGAGGACTTGGTCAGCCTGCTGGTCGAGGCGCGGATCGACGGGACCCCGCTGAGCGATCGCGAGATTCTCGGCTTCTGTTTCCTGCTCGCCATCGCCGGCAACGAGACCACCCGCAACGCCACCAGCGGCGCGATGCTCGCCTTGATCGAAAATCCCGAAGCCAGGGCCGCACTCACCGCCGATCCGGCGTTGATGCCGACGGCGGTCGAGGAATTGCTGCGCTGGGTAACCCCGATCGTCTATATGGCCCGCACCGCCACGCGCGACATCGAGATAGGCGGCCAGACCGTGCGCCAGGGCGAGAAGGTCGTCCTGTTCTACCCATCCGCCAATCGCGACGAGAGCGTGTTCGACGCCCCGTTCACGCTGGACCTCGCGCGCCGTCCCAATCGGCACCTAACCTTCGGCTTCGGCCGTCATAGCTGCCTCGGCAACGATCTCGCCCGGATCGAGTTGCGCGCGGTGCTGAGCGAATTGCTGACGCGCTTTCCCGGCATGGAATTGGCCGGCCCGATCGATCGCCTGCGCTCCAACTTCGTCGGCGGCATCAAGCATATGCCGGTGGTGCTGGCCGCTTGAGACGGAGGATTGGATGACGGACTGGCACGCTCTCTATGCGTCACGAATGCGCGATGTGGTCGCCTCCGACATCCGCGAGCGGATGAAGCTGCTCGCCGCAAAGGAGATCATCCACCTCGGCGGCGGCCTGCCCGATCCCGATATCTTCCCTTACGCTGCGGTCGCCGCCGCGTCGGACCGCATCTGGAGCAACCCCACCCTCGCCCGCACCGCGCTTCAATATTCGCCAAGCGAAGGGCATGGGCCGCTTCGCGCCTGGATTGCCGACTACATGACAGGCATCGGCGCCCCCTGCGGTGTCGAGAATATCCTGATCACCAGCGGATCGCAGCAAGGCCTCGATTTCGTCGCGAAATTGCTGCTCTCCCCGGTCGACCGGGCGATGGTGGAGATCCCCAGCTTCATCGGCGCGCTGCGCGCATTCGACGCTTATGAACCCAACTATGTCGGCCTCGCCGGCGGCGATCCGACCGGCGTGAAATTCTGCTATGCCGGTCCAGATTTCCGCAACCCCACCGGCACCACCATGTCGCTCGCCGAGCGCGAGGACTTGCTCGACATGGCCGATGCCAGCGGCATGGCGATCCTCGAGGACGGTTGCTACGAGCGCCTCCGCTATGACGGCCAGCCGATCCAGTCGCTGCTCGCGCTGGCCTGTGCCCGCCACGGTAGCATCGAGGACGTGCCCGTGCTCTACACCGGCACCTTCTCCAAAACGATCGCCCCGTCGCTCCGCATTGGCTGGATCGCCGGGCCTGCGGCGGTGATCCGCAAGCTTGTGCTGATCAAGCAGGCCAGCGACCTCGCCACCAGCGCGCTCAACCAGATGCTGCTGCTCGATGTGGTTCAGCATCATTTGGCGGATTCGACCGCGACCGCCTGCGCGGCCTATCGCGGACGCCGCGATTCGATGCTGGAAGCGCTGGCGGAGCATATGCCTGCTGGCGTCCGCTGGACCCGGCCCGAAGGCGGACTCTACGTGTGGGTCGAACTCCCCAAGCACCTCGACGCAACGCGCCTTACCCAGCGCGCCCTTGCCGAGCACGGTGTCTCCGCCATCGCCGGTGCCGCTTTCTACCCGCGCGGCATCCCCGCCGAACGCAACACGATGCGTCTCAGCTTCTCGATGATTCCGTCCGAGCCCGCGCGCCAAGGCGTCGCCCGGCTCGGCGCACTGGCAAGCGAAATGCTCAGTTCACCGCAGCGGTGACGGCGATCTCCAGCGCGTAATCCGGCGACGCCAGGGCGGTCTGGATCGTCGTCCGCGTCGGCGCGCAGCCGGGTACGACCCAGCGGTCCCAGGCGATGTTGAGTGCAGGCAGTGAACCGATATCGGTGAGATAAAGGTTGGCGGTCAGCAGCCGCGATCGGTCGGTCCCCGCTTCCGCCAACAACAGGTCGATCCGCTCGAGCACTTCGCGAATCTGGTCCGCCGCCGCGCCGCCGCGATGATCGATCGCCACTTGTCCCGACAGCGAGACCACGCCTCCATGCACCACGGCGCCGCTCATCCGCGGATTGCTTGCCAGACGTTTGATCTCAGCCACGCACGCTCTCCTTGAAGCGCCGATATTCGAGCCGAGCGATTGCCCGGTTGTGGACCTCGTCCGGTCCGTCGGCCAGGCGCAGCGTCCGCGCCAGCGCATAGGCGGCGGCAAGCGGGAAATCGCTGCACACCCCCGCCCCGCCATGCGCCTGGATCGCGTCGTCGATCACCTTGAGCGCCAGCCGGGGGCCGGCGACCTTGATCATCGCGATCTCGCGCTGGGCGACCTTGTTGCCGACCTTATCCATCATGTCCGCAGCCTTGAGGCACAGCAGACGCGTCATCTCGATCTCGGTTCGCGCCTCGGCGACACGCTGCTCCCAGATCGATTGGTCGGCGATCGTCTTACCGAACGCTTCGCGGCTCAGCAGCCGCACGACCATCGCGTCCAGCGCCATCTCGGCAAGCCCGATCGCGCGCATGCAATGGTGGATACGGCCAGGCCCAAGCCGCCCTTGCGCAACCTCGAAGCCCCGGCCCTCCCCCAGCACGATGTTCTCGGCAGGCACCCGCGCATTGTCGAAGATCACCTCGCAATGGCCGTGGGGCGCATCGTCATAGCCGAACACGGGCAGCGCCCGCCCGATCGTCACCCCCGGCGCATCCACCGGCACGAAGATCTGGCTGTGCCGCGCGTGCCGCTCGGCATCGGGGTTGCTGACCCCCAGCACGATCAGCAGCTTGCAGCGCGGATCGCCCGCGCCCGAAATCCACCATTTCTTGCCGTTGATCACATAATCGTCGCCCTGCCGATCGATCCGCGTCTCGATATTGGTCGCGTCGGAACTCGCCACCCCCGGCTCGGTCATCGCGAAGGCCGAGCGGATTTCGCCAGCCATCAGCGGCGTGAGCCAGCGCGCCTTCTGCTCGGCGGTGCCATAGCGGTGGAGCACCTCCATGTTGCCGGTGTCGGGGGCGGAACAGTTGAACACCTCAGACGCCCAGGGAATCCGACCCATCTCCTCCGCGCAGGGCGCATATTCGAGGTTGGTCAGCCCCGCCCCGCGATAGCCGCCCTCGTCATGCGCGGCCGGTGGCAAGAACAGGTTCCACAACCCCTCGACCTTCGCCTTGGCCTTGAGTTCCTCGATCACCGGCAGCACGCGCCACCGCGTCGGACCCTCGGCAATCTCGGCATGATAGCGTGCCTCGGCAGGGGTGACGTGGGCCGCCATGAAGGCGCGCACGCGCTCCAGCCAGTGCGTCTGGCGTTCCGAATAGGTAAAATCCATCGATCAGCCTCTTGTCTGTGCCAGCGCGAGTTCGGCGATCCGTTCGAGCTGCTCCACCGCCGCTGCGGCATTGGGCGACGACGCGGTGCCGCGGATCATCCGCCCCTTGATGCCGTGGATGATCGCGCCCAGCCGGAACAGGCTGAACGCGAGGTGGAAATCCAGCCGCTCGATCCCGTCGCGGTTCGTCCGGCGGCAATAATCGGCGATATAGTGTTCTTCGCTCGGGATGTTCCGTGCCGGCAAATCGAGCCCGGCCAGCCCGGTCGAAAAGCCCGGCGGCATCCGGTATATCATCAAATGGTAGGCGAAATCGGCCAGCGGATGCCCGAGCGTCGACAGCTCCCAGTCGAGCACCGCGATCACCCTCGGCTCGGTGGGGTGGAACAGCATATTGTCGCAGCGGAAATCGCCGTGGACGATGCTGACGTCGTCGCCGGGCGGAATATTGGCGGGCAGCCACTCGATCAGCGCGTCCATCGCCGGCACCCGGCCAGCGTCGGCGTCTTCCAGATACTGCCGCGACCAGCGCCCCACCTGGCGCTCGAAATAATTACCCGGCCGCCCGAAATCCCCGAGTCCGATTGCCGAAGGATCGATCGCGTGTAGCCGCGCGATCGTCGCGTTCATCGCGTCGAAATAGGCGGGCCGTTCTTCGCGCGAGACCTCGGGGAACGCCGTGTCCCAGAAATTGCGGCCCTCCACCATCTCCATCACGTAGAAGATCGTGCCGATCACGCTTTCGTCCAGGCACAGACCGAACGGGCGCGGCACCGGAAAGCCGGTGGCGTGCAAGGCCGAGATCACCCGATATTCGCGATCCACTGCATGCGCGCCTTTGAGCAAGATGCCCGGCGGCTTGCGGCGCAGCACGTAATCGCGCTCGGTCGTGCGCAGGCGATAGGTCGGGTTGGATTGGCCGCCCGAGAACTGCTCGACCGCCAGTGGTCCATCGAACCCGGTAACATGATTCTCCATCCACCGCAGCAGCGCTGCCTCGTCGAAACGATGCTCGGCCCGGACGCCGGCCAGCGCCTCAGCCATTGGCGGCAGCGAGCATTAACCCGGGCACCCGCGACAATTCGTGGCGCGGCTGCTCCGGCCCGGTCGGCGGCACCATCTCGCCGCTGCGGTCGGCGATCCGGTCGAGCCCGGCCAGCACCTGCTCCGCCGCGTCCTCGCCCGCGCCGACATATAGCCCCTTGGTGAGCGTGATGTGCGCGATTTCGAAGCTGCCCGCGCCCGCGCACAGGATCGTGCCCGTCGGCGCATCGTCGCACACCAGCGCCAGCATCCCCGGTGACACCCGCCCCGGATCGAGCGCAACCAGCTCCGCTTCGCTCATGATGTCCGCTGTCATCCGGGTCGCCGCAGACGGTGCCAGCGCGTTGACGCGGATGTCATATTTCCGCCCCTCCTGGCTCAGCGTCTTCATCAGCCCGACCAGCCCCATCTTGGCCGCGCCGTACTGCGACTGGCCGAAATTGCCGTAGAGCCCCGACGACGAGGTCGTCATCAGGACCCGTCCGAAGCCCTGTGCGATCATGATGTCCCACACAGCCTTGGTGCAATGGACCGTTCCCATCAGATGCACGTCGATCACGGTGCGGAAATCGCTCAGATCCTGCTTGGCGAAGGTGCGGTCGCGCAGAATGCCGGCATTGTTGACCAGAATGTCGATGCGGCCCCAGGCGGACATCGCCTGGTCGACCATCGCGCGCACCTCGTCGAATTCGGTCACATTGGCGCCGTTGGCGATCGCCTCGCCGCCGGCCTGGCGGATCTCCTCGACCACCCGTTCGGCCATGGTCGCGCTGCCGCCGCTGCCGTCGCGAGCACCGCCAAGATCGTTGACGACCACCTTGGCGCCGCGCTTCGCCAGCAGCAGCGCGTGCGCCCGGCCCAGGCCGCCGCCCGCGCCGGTCACGATCGCCACACGGCCGCTCAGATCGATCCGCATTCTCTTACTCTCCCTACTCACAGAAATTCGGCCGGAACCGCAGCGCCGATATCGCTGCCCGCCGCGATCGGGCGCAGCCATGCATCGATTTTTGGCAACTCTCGCTCGAAGAAATAGCGGCAGGCCCATAGCTTGCCGCTACGGAACGCATCCTCGGGCGCATCGACGCTGAGCAAGGCCCGGTCCAGCCACTGCCAGCCCACCACGCCATGCCCGAACGCGCGCAGCAGCGCGGTGGCGTTGGCTGCCATCCCTCCCGGCCCGGCATCGCGAAGCGTTTCGACCGCGTCCGCGATCCGCTGCCACCAGGCATCGAGCACCAACGCGTGCCCGGCAAGCGTTGGCAGCGCAGCGGCAGCAATCGCCGTCTGTGCGATCCGCCCGCGCAGGAGCGCCAGCGCCGCGCCGTCGCGCAGCTTGCGCCCCACCAGGTCGAGCGCCTGGATGCCGGTGGTGCCCTCGTGGATCGTGTTCAGCCGATTGTCGCGCCAGAGCTGCTCGACGTCGAAGTCGCGCGTATAGCCGTAGCCGCCATGAACCTGGATCGCGATGTCGTTCGCCGCCAGCCCATATTCGGACGCCCAGGTCTTGGCTATCGGCGTCAGCAGCCCCAGCAGCGCCTCGGCCTCGACATCCTCTTCGGCGCGATCGACCAGCTTGGCGCAATAGAGCACCAACGCCAGCGCGCCCTCGGCATAGCATTTGGCGGCAAGCAGCATATCGCGCACATCGGGATGGCCGATGATCGCCTGCGAAGGTCCGCCGCCCGCGCCAAACGGCCGTCCCTGCGTCCGCTCGCGGGCATAGACCAGCGCATGGCGATAGCCGCGATAGCCGAGCGCCGCCGCGCCCAAAGCCACGCCGATCCGCGCCTCGTTCATCATCTTGAACATCTGCGGCAGGCCTTGCCCCGGCGGGCCGACGATCCAGCCGATCGCCCCCTCGCCTTCGCCCAGATTGAGCAGGCAGTTGGTCGTGCCGCGATAGCCCATCTTGTGGTTGAGCCCCGCCACGGCGACGTCATTGCGCTCGCCCGAGGGCAGTATCTTGGGCACCACGAACAGCGAGAGCCCGCGCGTCCCCTCCGCCGGCGGCGCGCCCGGCGCGGCCACCTTGGCGAGCACGAGGTGGACGATATTCTCGCTCAGATCATGGTCGCCACCCGAGATCCACATCTTGTTGCCGGTCAAGCGATAGCGCTCGCCCAGCGCATCTTCGCCGTCCGCCACGGCGCGCGTCGCGACATCGCCCAAATTCGATCCTGCCTGCGGTTCGGACAGGCACATGGTGCCGAACCACCGCCCCTCGATCTGCGGCAGCGCGAACTGCTCGATCTGCGCCGGATTGCCGAACGCCGCCAGCAGCCGCGCATTGGCCGTCGTCAGCATCACATAAGCGGCGGTGGACACGTTCGCCGCGAGGAATTGCGCAAAAGAGGCATTGGCGAGCAGGCTGGGCAGGCCCAACCCGCGCAGTTCGGGCGGAAAGCTCGCCGAGAACAGGCCCAGCGCAGCATATTCGCGCAGCGCCGCGCCGATCTCGGGCAGCGCAAGGACGCCGCTCTCATTCTGATACGGCTCGATGCGGTCGGCCGTCTTGTAATGGGGCAGGAAGGCGCTGGCGGCGAGCCGCGCGGAAAGGTCGAGGATCGCGTCGGCGCTCTCGCGGTCGATCGCATCGCCGCAATCCTCCGCAAGGTCCAGCCAGTCCCAGAGGAGGAACTCCAGTTCCTCGCGCGCGATCAGATATTCGCTCATTCCACTCCGTTCCCAAGGTCCACGCCATAGGCCGCAGGCTCGCGAAGCGTCGAATACCAAGGCCTCATCGAAGGCATCGCAATTGGGCAATTGCGCGCGAGGGCATGTGCCGAGCATCGTCGGGGTCACGTCAGGAGGCCGGATGGGACCGCTCGATCCCGAAATGCAGGCGATGCTCGATCGCCGCAATGCGCTGAACCTGCCCGGCTTCAGCGCGGGGACGGTGGCCGACGTGCGCCGCACCTTCGCGCAATCGCAGGCGGCATTGCCCCCGGACCGCGGCGCAAAGGTCGCGCGGATCGAGGATTTCTCGATCCCCGCTCCGCACGGCGCCGTCCCTGCGCGCCGTTACGTCGCCGGCGCCACCGCGCACGGCCTGATCCTCTATCTCCACGGCGGCGGCTGGGTGTTCGGCACGCTCGACGCTTTCGACCCCGTCTGCCGCCAACTCGCTTTTGTCACCGGCGCGGAGGTGGTCAGCGTCGACTATCGCCTCGCCCCCGAACACCCCTTTCCCGGCCCGCTGGACGACGCCTGGACGGCGCTGCTGGCGCTGGCCGGCGCGGGGCCGGTCGCCGTGATGGGCGACAGCGCGGGGGGGAACCTCGCCGCCGCGCTCGCGATCCGCGCACGCGATCACCGGGGGCCGCACATCGATCTCCAGGTCCTGCTATATCCGGTATTATCGCCCGATTTCGAACGACCGTCCTACGCCCAATTTGGCCGCGGCGACTATTTGATTTCGACCGAGGACATGCGCTGGTTCTGGAACCACTATGTTCCCGTAGCCGACCGAGCCAATCCCGAAGCGGTGCCCCTTTTAGCCGATCTGGCCGGCCTGCCCGAAGCGATCGTCGTGCTCGGCGGCTGCGATCCGCTGCACGACGAGGGGCTGGCGTATGCCGCCCGGCTGCGCGCGGCAGGCGTGGCGGTCAGGCTGCGCGACCATCCGGGGATGGCGCACGGCTTCTGCACGCTGATCGACCTGCTCTCCGCCGCCAACCGCGAAATCGATGCGATCGGCGGCTTGATCGCGGGTGCGTTCGCAAGCGCCCGCACGGCGCCATCCGACACCCGTTAACGGGACGCTAGCCCTCGGTCTCCTTCAGGCGCTGCTGGACCATCTCCACGAACCGCCGAATCAGCGGCGAGGTGCCGTTCTTCGACCACAGCATGCTGAGCGGCAGCGGCAGATCGAGGTCGGCGAGGTCGCGCAGCACCACGCCCGGCGGGGTGCGATCCGCGCGGGCAGCGGTGACGATGCCCAGCCCGATGCCGGCTGCCGTAAGTTCGTAACCGATATCGACCGCGGAAACTTCGACGGCGATGTTGGGCGAAATCCCCTGGGCATCGAACGCCGCGATCATCCGGTCGAACAGCCGCGGCGAGGTATGCCGCGCCGGCCACAACAAGGGCTCGGCGGCAATGTCCTGCAGCGATACCATTTCTTTGACCGCGAGCGGATGGTCCGCAGGCAATACCAGTACGAACTTGTCGCATCCGACGGCGAGCGTTTCGAACTGATCGCGGTCGGTCGCCTCGTCGATGACGAAGGCCACATCGATCTCTTCGGCAAGGAGACGGCTCCGCTGCGCGTCCGAGGTCAACGGATAGGCGCGCAATTCCACTTCGGGATGCACCGTGCGGAACTCGCGCAGCACCGCCGGCAGCACCGGCCGCCGCAACATCGCCTCGGAGAAGGAAACCCGCAACGTGCCGGTATCCCCCTCGGCCATGCGGCGGACGTTGCGGCGCGCCTCCTCGATCGACAACAGGATACGCCGCACATCATGCGCCAGCGTCTCGCCGGCCGGCGTGATCGCCACGCCCCGCGCCTGGCGCTCGAACAATTCGATACCGCCCAGTTCGCGCTCGAGATCGGCGATGCGGCGCGACAAGGCCGATTGCGCAATATTGAGGCGTTCGGCGGCGCGGTGAAGGTTCTGCTCTTCTGCAACGGCGAGGAAGAACGGGAAATGCTTGGCGATGCGCAGCGTGCGCAGGGTCGCCACCTCGCGCGGGACCGAGGAGGAAAGCGAGCCAGACATGCTCGCCGCTATGGTGTTTGCCGAGGCCGCAGGCCGGTGTTCCGGCGCGGCCCGCTCACCCGAGCGCCACACGGACGACGGCCCTGGCGCAGCGATCCTGCGCGCGCATCAGAATTTCGACATCGGCGCGATTGCTGCCATCGAGATGCCGCGCCATCACCCGGCCGGCGACCCGATCGGGAGCAAAGCGCTCGTCTTGGGGATGCATCGACACCAGCGACGCCGTCGCAGCGCCCGACCATTGGCGGACCATCGAACAGGCGCGCTCTGCCAGCGAGGCGCCGCTGTCGGCGCGCTCGTCAAGCTCGACCGGCTGGCCCAGCAACACATCGGTAAACCGAATGGCAGCTTTCATCCAAACCTCTCCTTAAATTGCACACTTGTTATATGTGCTATCTTTTAAATGTTAGACCATTCAGCTACGATCGTCAAACGGGGATGCGACGACAGGGTCGCACCGCACGGGGGAGAATATCGCATGGCATCGACAGCACCCACCCTATCCGATCTATCCGCTGCCGATATCCTGGCACTGCGCCGTTCGCCGATGCCCGATGCGTTGGTGACGCCGGGGCCGAGTCGCGCCGAGATCGATCGCCTGGTCGAAATCGCGCTGCGCGTGCCCGATCATGGCCGGCTGAACCCGTGGCGGCTGGTGCTGATCGCGGGCGACGCCAAGGACCGCTGGGTCGAGCGGCTTCTCGCGCTGGCCGAGACGCGGGAGGACGCCGCCAAGGTCCGCGTCAGCACGCGCAAATTGGCGTCGGCGCCATTGGTGGTGGTCGTCGTCTCCGCCGCTGCACCTGGCCACAAGGTTCCCGAATGGGAGCAAATCTTGTCCGCCGGGGCGGTGTGCATGAACCTGCTCAACGGCGCGCACGCTTTGGGCTATGGCGCCAATTGGTTGACCGGCTGGCATGCCTACGACGCCCAAGCGACTGCGCTGCTCGGCCTGGACGAGGGTCAGAAGGTCGCCGGAGTCGTGCTGGTTGGAAGCGTTGCCGAGACAGCCCCGCCCCGCCCGCGCGCAAAACCGGAAGACATCGCGCGCTGGCTGACGCTCTGATCCGCTCAGGCCCGCAGCATCTCGGCCTTGATCGTCACGCCGGTATCGAAGCCATGCCGCCGCTCGCCGATTCCGCCCGAAAAATGCTCGCGAATCGCGCGCTCGGCGCTCGGCGCATCGCCTTCTTCGATCGCGCGATAGATCCGCTCATGCTCGCGCTGCAGCGACAGCCGCACGGAGCGATCGGAGAAGCTGCCATGAACCGAGCGATCGACCGCCAGCACTTCGACCTGCGCCGACCACAGCCGCTCGAGCGCCCCGACGACCAGGCTCATCGTCTCGTTGCCGCAATTGCTGACCAGTTCGGTGTGAAAATCGCGGGCCAGCACGATGAACGTCTTGGGGTCGTCGATCGCCGCCATGCTCGCATCGATATTGGCGCGCAGCTTGGGCAGCACCGTCGTCTCGCGATCGGGACGAAGCGCTGCCTCGGCGGCGCAGGCCGGCTCGAGCAGCCGCATCCCGTTGAGCAGATCGTAGAGCGAGACCGCGCGCGCCTCCAGCACCAGGCCCAGCATATAGGCGGCGGTGCCCGGATGAGGCACATGGACCACCGCGCCGCCGACATTGCCGCGGATCACGGTGACCAACCCCTCGGTCTCGAGAATGCGGAACGCCTCGCGGATGCACGGCGGGCTGACGCCGAATTCGGCGAGCAGGTCCTCCTGCTTGGGCAGCATGTCGCCATCGGCCAGTGCGCCCGACAGAATGCGCGAACGCAGGCTGGAGGCAACGATCTCCGCCACCCTCGGCTGGCGCAATCGCCGCTTCTTCGTGACCTCGCTCACATCGCCCCCTCGGCCTTATCGCATTCGACCTTTTTGCAATAGGCGCGCACTAAATCTTTGCAAGTCCAGCCACTCGACCAGAAAATACGCCAGGAGAGACGGATGAACCCCGATGTTTCGCGTTACCAGACCTTCACGATCAGCATTACACCCTTCACCGAAGACGGCGCGATCGACGAGGCGGCATTACGGCGTCACCTGCGCAAGCTGGGCGAAGCCGGGGTCGGCGTCTATGTCGGCGGCGGGGGCAGCGGCGAAGGCTATACGCTGACGCACGACGAAACCGCCCGGCTGTTGGCGATCGCGGTCGAAGAGCTGAAGGGGCAAGCCCCGATCCGGGCGATGGGGGTCGAGCCGCGTACCGCAAAGCAGATGATCGAATTCCTCGAAACCGCGTCGCGCGCCGGCGTCGATGCGGCGCAGGTCTATTCGCTCGATGTCGGCCATGGCCATGCGCCGACACCGCGCGAACTCGACGCCTATTTCGACGAGGTCCTGTCGAACAGCGATATGCCGTCCGTGCTCTCAACCCACCAGTCGGTCGGCTATGTCATCCCGCCGCAGGTGATCATCGAATTGTTCGCCCGCCACAAGCAACTGATCGGGCTCAACGTCAGCCACCAGGACCCCGGCTATCTGCGAACGCTGGCCAATGCGCTGGGCGAGCGGATCGACATCTGCGTCGGCGGCCCGCACCAGGCGCCGATGGCGCTGGCCTTCGGCGCGCAGGGGTTCCTCTCGTCCGAGGGCAATATCGCGCCACGGCTGTGCATGAGCGTGATCGCAGCCGCGAAGGCAGGCGATAACGCCCTGTTCCTCGATCGATGGGGCCGGTTGATGCGCCTGTTCATGGCGCTCTATGGCAATGGCGGCATCCGCGTGACCAAGGCGTTGCTCGATCATTTCGGCCTGGCCGGTGGCTATCCCCGCCCACCACGCCTGCCCGCCGAGCCCGACTCGCTGGCCAAGGCGCTGGCGACGGTAGAGGAAATCGGATTGGCGGACATCGAGGGCTGGTGACGCGAAAAAGGCGAGGGAGCCGAAGCCCCTCGCCTTCCATCCCAAGGTTGCGCCCGAGGGGTAATCTATTCCGCGGCCGCCGCCTGTGGCTCCGGGTTGAGCGATGCGATCCGCTGGTCGAAGACATCGGATTCGCGCGAGGTGTCGATCGTCTTCGCGCCCCGAACGCCGAACTTGGCGCGCGCCTCTTCCAGCGGCAGATCGAGCCATTCCTCGTAGCGCGGCAGGAACAGCGCATCCGAATCCTGGCCGAGCTTCATCGCATAATGCGCCAGGTCCCACATCTGCACGAACAGCTCTGGATAATGGAGCGGGCCGCGCATGAACATCGGTATCGTCAGCAGCGTATTCTGGACGTTGAGCAGCCCCGCCAATTCGGGCGTGAAATGCCTGAAGAGATTCCCGTATTTCAGGAACGCCGGCATGATTTCGCCCAGCGCGTCGAACCCGCCGCCGCTTAGAATGTGCATGATGTCGTGGATCTGCACGCCGCGCAGGAAGAAATATTCGAAGCTTGAGCGCGGCTCGAAGGTCGGGATGATGTCGACCTGCATGCCGGCACCGACCAATTGCTTATACCAGAGTCCGCCAACCGATCCTTCGGGGCACGATTTCATGTCCTCGCGCGTCAGCCGTGCCAGCCAACGATCGTCGAGCCACCTGTCGAACGCGGGCCAGTCCTGGCGCGCCGCGTTGAACAAGGTCTCGATGCGCTCGTGGTCCTGCACCTCGCGCACTGCCTCGATCAGCATCGGAATGCCGTAGGTCGGCGGATAGTCGCGCCCGTTGCGTCTAAGCGACTGGCTCGTGACCCATTCGCGGATGCGATAGTCGTTCAGATATTTGGACGAGCTGATGAGCACGCTGCTCGTCGTCTCGACCGTCTGGCGCCCGCGTTGAAGGTAAGGCAGATCGTCTTCATTCATGACGGTATCCTTCACGCTGCCGCCGCTTCGGCCCTGGTGATCACCGGGCTGACGAATTCGCCCGGCAATGCGCCGGTGAATGCGCCATTCTCGAAGGTCGGCACGCCATTGACCAAAGTAAGGCGCATCGGGGCCGCATCGCGGGTGAAGCGCCAGGTGAAGCCGCCCTTCCCGTCGGGGACGTCGAACGATCGCCGCAGCGGCCGCGGCTCGATCTCGTCGAGGTTGAATACGGCGATATCGGCGCGATAGCCCGGCTTGAGCACGCCGCGATCGGCGAAGTTGAAATGCTCGGCCTGCTTGCCGGTCTGGACGTGGATCGCCTCTTCCAAGGTCAGGTCGTTGTTCTTGACGAACTGGGTGAGCAACAGGATGTTCTCGCCGCCCCCGCACAGCATCTGGCCATGCGCGCCGGCATCGGAGATGTTGGCGACGGTCTTGCTGTCCTTGAGCATCTCGATCGTCTGTTCATAGGCCATCGGATGCGGTACGCGGCTGATGATCGATTGCACGCCGTTGGCGAGCACCCAATCGGCCAGTGCATCGGAGGGATGCACGCCGCGCTGCTCGGCCAAGTCCTTGAGGTTCAGGCCGAGCGGGCCGACCCCGGTCTCGGAATCCATCAGCAGCATCATGTGGGGATTGGCGACCAGCGACTGCTTGAATGCCTTGTTGTCCCAGCTTTCGCGGGCGCGGGCGCGGAACTCGGGATCGCGCAGCATTGCAAGCTTGGCTTCCTCGGTCTCGGCCTGGACGACTTCGTGCCAGACATATTCATTGGCCTGGGCGAAGGACGAGCTGCTGAAGAAGTTGAGCGCGGTGGTCGGCGGCACATGCGCGAAGCTCGGCCAGAAATCCAAGCCCTCGGCCTTCTGCTGGGCAGTAATCTCCCACATCTTCTCTCGGATCGAATCCTGGAAGCGCAGCAGCCCGCCGGCGCCGGCCATCTGGACGCGCACGCCGCGATCGCGGCAAAGGTTGCCCAGACGTTCCATTTGTTCCGGCGCGCGCAGCTTGAAGAACGTGTCGAGGATAACCTGGAGTTGGCTGCCGGGGCGGCTGGCGAGGACGCCGATCAGCGCCGACCATTCGGCATCGTCGGCGACCAGGCTGGGGACCGGGCGATCCTTGCTGTCATGATCCATCAAATTGGACGACATACCGAGCGCGCCGGCATCGATCGCATCCTCGAGCAACGCGCACATCTTGCGGACCTCGTCGGGCGTCGCCGCGCGCTCCCAGGCGGCCATGCCCATCACCGCGAGACGGATGGCGATGTGCCCGGCATAGCCCGCAACGTTGGTCGAGGTCTTGCATTTGGCCTCCATCGAGGCGCGATATTCGGACCAGGTGTTCCAATCCCAGGGCAGCATCTCAAGGAACGGCTTCTCGGCCACTTCCTCGAAGAAGGAGAAGATCTTGACCATCTCCATCCGCACTTCGGGGTCCTTGTGGACGGGCGCAGCGGTGAAGCCGCAATTGCCGATCACCACCGTGCTGACGCCGTACCCGGGAAGCGGATCAAGGCTGGGCTGCCACCACATCACCGCATCCATATGCGTGTGCGGCTCGATAAAGCCCGGCGAGACGATGCAGCCTGCGGCGTCTACCACCCGCTCGCCGGCCACCGCCGCCAAGCCCGAAGCGATCTCCGCAATCACGCCGTCCTTGACGCGCACATCGGCGGCGTAAGCGGCGGCGCCGGTGCCATCGACGACGGTGCCCCCCTGGATGAGAATGTCGGTCATAGCCTCTCCTTGATTTTGCTTTTGGCGATTACGCCACATCATATCTAAGATTGCAAGGTTAGTTGTCGTGTGTCAGCGGCCGTTGATCGACAAGCTCGATCCCGTAACCGTCCAGGCCGACATAATTGGTGTCGCTGTTGCTCAGCAGAACGATGCGATGGATGCCAAGATCAGTGAGGATCTGCGCGCCAATGCCGTATTCGCGCAGCGCGACCTTGCGCCCGCCGCTCTCTTCGCGGCCGTCGCTGCGGGCGCGGATGATGCACGCGACCAGATCCGGGGCGGGCGAGCTCAGCACCACGACGACGCCGCTGCCCGCCTCGGCGATCGCCATCATTGCCCGGTCGAGCATCCCCGAGCGGCTATTCTCCTCCGCAAACAGGTCAGCGAGCGGCGAATGGACGTGCATCCGCACCAGCACCGGCGCGGTCGGATCAAGGACGCCCTTTACCAAGGCGACCACTTCGCTGCCGGTCACCGTGTTGCAATAGGAGACGATGCGCCAATCGGCGCCCCAGCGGCTTTTGAACTGCATTTCGGCGCGGCGCTCGACGAGATGGTCGTAGTGGCGGCGATAGGCGATCAGATCGCGGATCGTGCCGATCTTGAGCTGGTGGTTCCGCGCGAAGGGGATCAGATCGTCCAGCCGGGCCATCGTCCCATCATCGTTCAAGATCTCGCAGATCACGCCCGACGGATTGAGGCCCGCCAGCCGCGCGACATCGACCGCAGCCTCGGTATGCCCGGCGCGCACCAGCACGCCGCCCTCGCGCGCGATCAGCGGGAAGACATGGCCGGGCGTGACGAGATGCTCGACGCCCTTGCCGGCATCGATCGCCACCGCGATCGTCCGCGCGCGATCGCCCGCCGAGATGCCCGTGGTCACCCCGTCGCGCGCCTCGATCGAGACCGTGAACGCGGTCTCGAACTGGGTGCCGTTGTGGCGGCTCATCAATTCTAGCCCGAGCTGATCGACGCGCGATTTCGCCAGCGCCAGGCACACCAGCCCGCGGCCATGCATCGCCATGAAATTGATTGCGGCCGGAGTCGCCATCTGGGCGGGGATGATCAGATCGCCTTCATTCTCGCGGTCCTCGTCGTCGACGAGGATGAACATGCGGCCGTTGCGCGCCTCGTCGATAATCTCCTCGGGGCTGGCGAGGAACGAATGCGGCAACGGGGTTGGCGCGAGGCTGGCCATCACAGCACCTCGAACAGGCCGGCGGCGCCCATGCCGCCGCCGACGCACATCGTTACGACGACATATTTGACGCCGCGCCGCTTGCCCTCGATCAGCGCATGGCCGACCATCCGCGCGCCCGACATGCCGAACGGGTGCCCGATCGCGATCGCGCCGCCATCGACGTTGAGCCGATCGTCGGGAATACCGAGCCGGTCACGGCATGGCAGCACCTGCGCGGCGAACGCCTCGTTCAATTCCCACAGGCCGATATCGTCGACCGTGAGGCCGCTTCGTTCGAGCAGCCGCGGCACCGCGTAGATCGGGCCGATCCCCATTTCCTCGGGCGGGCAGCCAACCACCGCCATGCCGCGATAGGCGCCGAGCGGGGTCAGCCCCTCGCGCGCGGCGACCCCGGCCTCGACCAGCAGGCAGGCGGCAGCGCCATCAGACAACTGGCTGGCATTGCCGGCGGTCACGAACCTGCCCGGCCCGGCCAGATCGCCGCCGGGCCAGACCGGCTTGAGGCTCGACAGCCCCGCGATCGTGGTATCGGCGCGGAAGCCCTCGTCGCGGTCGAGCGTGATGTCTCGTTCGCTGGTTTCGCCGCTGGCCTTGTCGGTGACGAGCATGCGGGTGGTCAGCGGCGCCAACTCGGCGGCGTAGCGGCCGGCAGCATAGGCTGCGGCGGTGCGCTGCTGGCTCTGCAGCGCATAGGCGTCCTGCGCCTCGCGGCTGACGCCATAGCGTTCGGCGACCAGTTCGGCGGTTTCGAGCATCGCTACATACATGTGCGGGCTATGCGCGGTCACCGCCCGCGACTGGGCGCGATAGCCGTTCTTGTGAGCGTTCTGGGTGAGGCTGATCGACTCGACGCCGCCGCCGATCGCGACCTCCATCCCGTCCTGCACGATCTGCTTGGCGGCGGTCGCGATCGCCATCAGGCCCGAGGCGCATTGCCGGTCGACCGACATGCCGGCAACGCTCACTGGCAGCCCCGCCGCCGCCGCAGTCAGACGACCGATGTTATAGCCCTGCGTGCCCTGCTGCGCCGCGCAGCCGATGATGACGTCTTCGACCCGCGCCGGATCAATGCCGGCGCGGCGCACCGCCTCGGCAACGGCATGGCCCGAGAGCAAGGGCGCCTCGGCATCGTTATAAGCGCCGCGATAGGCCTTGCCGATCGGAGTGCGGGCGGTGGAGACGATAAGGGCTTCGCGCATCGGATTTCCTGGTTGCCGGCGCATGCGCCGCGGGTTGTGATCGTCTATCGCCCCGCCCCTGCCCCCTCTATTGCCGATGGGCGATCAGCCACGTCGCCACGCAGCATCAGGCGGCGAGGCCGGCTCGCCGCCAGTGCGCGAACTCGGTTACCTGCCTGCCGACAATGGCGAGCTGCTCGGCGGTCTTGGCATCGAGGCAATCGCCCTTCTCGTCGAACACCGGCACCGACGCGTTGACCGCCGCGCCGAACGGCGTGGGCCAGGCGCGCAGCGCATGCGCGATCGATCGCATCGCCACCAAGGTGGTGCCGCACGCCTGCCAGCCATAGGCGGTGACGATCGAGCCGAAGGCGCGCCCTTCGAGATAGGGCCGCTCGTCGCGGGCCAGGTCTTCGAGCAGATCGAGCACGTTCTTGATCGGGCCTGACAGGCTGCCATGATAGCCGGGCGAGCCGACGATGATGCCATCGCAGCCCCGTACCGCCGCGACGAAGCGCCGCTCGTCCGTGGTCCGCTCGGTGCGGTCGGGAATATAAAGCGGCAGGCTCGCCAGGAACGGCCCGTCGAACAGCTCGATCTCGGCGCCTTGCGCGGCAGCGGCCGCCAGCGCGCAGCGTACCACCCGTTCGCTGCTCGAATCCTGCCGGGCGGTTCCGCCGATGCCAACGATTTTGATCGCGCTGCCCATGTCCCGTTCCTCTTTTGCGAGCGTGTGTGATGCTGCGGGTATGCCTCGCCGGGCGAAGGGGTCGAGTGCCCACTATCGATGCGAGCGATCACATTCGGGCACCAAAAGGCGGCAGCGATGCCCGTAGGCAAACGGTCGCGCCGCGAAACGGCATTTGAAAGAGGAGGCACCCAAGTCGAGGGTCGAACGCGACAACAGCCCCCGACTAGAGAGTTCTCTTCAATGCGTTTTTCCCTGATCTTCGAGGCGCAGATCGTCGATGCGTCGCCGCGTGGCGAGCGCCAGGTCTTCGACGAGCTGGTCGAGCAGGCATTGCTCGCCGAGCAACTCGGCTTCGACGTGGTGTGGAGCGTCGAGCACACCTCGCTCACCCATTATGCCCATATGAGCGCGCCCGAGACATTCCTTGCCTATATCGCGGGCAAGACCAACCGGATCGGCATCGGCCACGGCGTAGTCTGCCTGATGCCGGCGATGAACCACCCGATCAAGGTGGCGGAGCGCGTCGCCACGCTCGACATCCTCTCCAAGGGGCGCGTCCATTTCGGCGTCGGCAAGGGCGGTAGCCAGCAGGAGGCCGGCGCCTATGGCTATGACCTGAAGGAATTGCAGCCGATCATCGACGAGGCGATGTACCTGATCCCCAAGATGTTCGTGAACGACGAGATCGAGCATAACGGCCCGCATATCACGATCCCGCTGCGGCCGATCCATCCCAAGCCCTACCAGCAACCGCACCCGCCAATGTATATGGCATGCACCAATCTCGACACGCTGGGGCGCGCCGGCCAGCGCGGGCTGGGCGCGCTGGTCCTTGGCTTTGGCGGGCCGGAGGAAGTGGCCAAGAAGAACAAAATCTATCGCGACGCCTGGGCGACGCGCGACGTCGCCGATCAGGTCGGCTGTCGCCCGATTCAGCATCTCGCCGCGCTGTGCCCGACGATCGTGCTCGACGATGTCGAGCAGGCCCGCAAGATTGGCATTCGCGGTCAGCGCTATTTCTACGAATCGCTCAATTATTGGTATGGCGGCGGCCCGCGCCCCGATCCCGATAGCTGGGGCGATGAACTGGTCGAGGCAGGCACCGACACCATCATCACCACCAAGCTCGCCTCCGAGACGATCACGATGGACCTGCGCCCCGACGAGGGCGGTCGGCGCCCGAGTTCGGGCATCCTCAGCGCCAAGAACGCTTATGGCAGCGTCGCCGACTGCATCGATTATGTCGAACAGCTCGCCGCCGCAGGCGCCGACGAAATCCTGTTCATGACCAACATGGGCACCGTGCCGCAATGGGCGCAGCTTGAGACGCTGCGCAAGATTGGCACGCATGTGATCCCGCATTTCCGGTGAGTGCGGCGGCAGGGCCGGTGCGCGCGGGGCGGACGGCGGTGATCACCGGCGCCGCCTCGGGCATCGGGGCCGCACTCGCGCGTCACGCCGCGCGCCAGGGCATGGCGGTGGCCGCGTGCGACCGGGACGCCGCCGGCCTGAAGCGGCTGCGCGGCGATTTGGTCGCCGCGAGCGTGCCGCATGCGCTGCACCTGTTGGACGTGACCGATCCGTCGGCGATGGCCGGGTTTGCCGACGCGGCGCAGCGGCTTGCGCCGGTGACGCTGCTCTTTGCCAATGCCGGGATGCTGCGCATGGGATCGGTCCTGCGAACGCCACTGGACCAGTGGCGCGGCTTGTTCGACGTCAACCTGATCGGCACGGTCATCGCGCTCCAGGCCTTCGTCCCGACGATGATCGAGCATGGCGAACCGGCCTGCGCCGTCGTGACCGGCTCGACCGCATCGATGACCACCGCGCCGGATCTCGCGGCCTATTGCGCCACCAAATACGCATTGTGGCCGATCGTCGAAGCCTTGGCTTCGGAACTGGCCGGAACCCGCGTCGGCGCGTCGCTGCTGATGCCGGGGGCAGTCGCGACCGGCATCTTTGCACATGACAATCCCAACCGGACCGCCCCCGCCGATTCGATTTCGCCGGAACGCGTTGCCGAGATCGCCTTTGCCGGGGCCACCGCAGGATTGGCGAAGATCCTGACGCATCCCGCCTTCACAAAGGCAGCGGAGGCGCGGTTCACGCGGGTTCTGGACGAACTGGCGGGAAAATAGCCGCACACTTGCGGATGGAAGGGCTTGGGGGCGTTCCTGCTTTATCCCCCCTGTGATTCAGATGATCGAAGCGCCGCCGTCGACCGCCAGCACCTGGCCGGTGATGTGCGCGCCGGCGTCGGATGCGAGCAGCAGCACGGCGCCTTTGAGATCGTCGTCGGTGCCGAGCTGGCCGCGCGGAGTGTCGTCGCGGAGCTGGTCGCCATGCTTGTCGATGACGTAGCCGGTCAGCTTCGACGGGAAATAGCCCGGCGCCAGCGCATTGACGGTGATCCCCAGCCCGCCCCATTCGGCGGCGAGCGCCCGGGTGAAGGTGATCAGGCCGCCCTTGCTGGCGTTATAGGCGATCGTGCCGATCATCCGGGGGTGGTGGCCAAGCAGGCCCTCGACCGAGGCGATGTTGATGATCTTGCCCCAGCCGGCGGGGATCATGAAGGCGCGCGCGATCGCCTGAGCCATCAGGAATGGGCCGGTCAGGTTGACCGCCATCAGCTTGTTCCAGCCGTCGAGCGGCATTTCCTCGGTCTTGGCGCCCCAGGAGGTGCCGGCGTTGTTGACGAGGATGTCGATGCGGCCGCCCGCCGCCTTCACGATCTCGACGATGCGTGCGGCTTCCTCGGGCTTGCCGACATCGGCAGCGATGGCGCTGGCATCGATGCCGAGCGCCTGGAGATGCGCCACGGCTTCGTCGAGCTCGGCCTGCTTGCGCGCGGTGACGATAACCTTCGCGCCGAATTCGCCGAGCGCCTCGGCCATGGTCAGGCCGAGCCCGCGCGAGCCGCCGGTGACAAGTGCGGTGCGGCCGGTGAGGTCGAACAGAGTCTTGAGGGATGTCGTCATGGGGTCTCGACCTTTCAGCCGGCGGTGTAGCCGCCGTCCACGAACAGAGTCTGCCCGGTGATGAAGCCGGACGCGGGAGAGGCAAGGAAGAGCAGCGCACCCATCACATCTTCGGTCTCGCCGAGGCGGCCGAGCGGGGTGCGCTGGACGATCCGCGCATACAGCTCAGGCTGGGTGCGGACGAGCTCGCGGTTGAGATCGGTGACGATGACGGTGGCGCCGAGCGTGTTGACGGTGATGCCGTCGCCGCCGAACTCGAAGGCGCAGGCCGCCCCGAGATTGGCGAGACCGGCCTTGGACGCGCAGTACGCGGCGCGGTTCGCCATGCCGCGACCCGACAGGATCGATCCCATGTTGATGATCCGGCCATAGCCGTGCTCGATCATGCTGGGCGCGAAAGCGCGGATGACGTGGAAGGCGCCGGCGACATTGACTTCGAGGACGCGGAGGAACTCTCGCGGATCGACGTCGAGCACGGTTTGCGGATTGGTGATTCCGGCATTGTTGAAAAGTATGTCGACTCGTCCGAACGCCGCCGCGACCTGCTCCGCAGCGGCGACCATGCCGGCCGCGTCCGAGACATCGGCTTCGACGATCAGCGCGCGGCGGCCGGTCTCCTCGACCAAACCGGCCGCGTCTTCCAGCTTGGCGCGATTGCGGGCGATCAACGCGATGTCCGCTCCGGCCTCGGCCAGCGCCCGCGCTCCGGCCGAACCCAGCCCGCCGCCGCCGCCGGTGACGACCGCGACCTGCCCATCGAGCGCGAAGCGCTGAACCCCGCTCACGCCGCGTCCGACCCGTCGGCGAAGGACCGCACTTCGATCAGCGCGGCGATGCGCGCGCGCAGGTGCGCGTATTGCCCCGCCATCAGCGCATCCTCGCTCTCGGCCAACCGATCCGCCAGCGCCAGCATCTCCGCCAGTATCGTGCCTTCGGCTTCAGGCATCGCGGTTCCCCTCACAGCCGATATCCGTCCTGCCGCTCGTCGCTCCAGCGCCGCGCTTTGTAGGCGAAGCCCTGGAACTCGGCGCGCGGCACTTCGCAGACCTCGACCCACATGTTGCTGCGTTGCTTGATCGCCGCGCGCACCGACTGGACCAGCCTCGCACGCTCCTCTGCCGACAGGCCGGCCTGATGCTCGGCGACGGCGATCTTCACCTCGACCTCGGTCTTGCCGTCGCGCGTGTAGACGCGGCCCTTATATTCGCCGACCTGTGGGTGCGCGAAGACGGCGGCGTCGAACATGGACGGCCAGATATTGTTGCCGCGGATCTTCATCATATCGTCGAAGCGGCCGATCGTGCCGCACTCGATCGCGTTCCACGCCCCGCCGCCGCATTCCTGCCACGGCACGAAGCGCGCCGCGTCGCCGGTGCGAAAACGCACCGCCGGGCTGCCCTCGACCGAGAGATTGGTCACCACCATCTCGCCCAACTCGCCGGGCAACACCGGCGCACCGGTTTCCGGGTCGAGGATTTCGACCAGATGCTCCCACTCGAACAATCGCAGCAGGCCGCGTTCGCCATTGTCGCGGAACACCCCCCCCGATCCGGTCGAGGCGCCGAAGCCGTTGAGCTGTGTGCTGCCATAACCTTCCTGCAGCCGGCAGCCCCAATGCTCCTCGATCTTCGCCGCCCATTCGAGCGGGTAGCCCTCCGCAGCGATGAACAGCCCGTGCATCCCCGGAAACGCCTCGCGCGGGACGATGCCGCGCGCCAGCAGGGCCTCGGTCAGCGTGTGGAGATAATTGGTCGACGCGTAGATGAAGTGGATGCCGCCCAGCTTGAGCATCAGATCGATCTTGGACTCGGTCGAGGTTGCCCCGCCGACATGGAAGCCGGTGGCACCCAAGACGCGGACCGCCTCGCCCGGGCCCCAGCCGCCGGTGGTCATCCCGCCGGCGGGCACGCAGTTGATCGCGGTATCGCCCTTGCGCAGCCCGGCCATGTACCAGGGCAAGGCATGCAGATAGCCGAGCATGTGGACGTCGCGCTGGGTCCGGCCGTAGATTTCCTGGCCCTGGCCCGAGGTGCCGCTGGTCATGCTGATATGCACGACCTCCCCGCGATCGACGCCCAGTCGCGTACCGAAGGGTGGCGCGGCCTGCTGGTCCTTGAGGAAATCGGCCTTGGTCGATGTGCCGAACGCCTTGGCGAAACGATCGAGGCTATCGACCTCGCCGTTCGCCAACCCGCCTTCGTCCATCTTCGCCCGGTAATAGTCGCTCTTGGCATAAAGCCGATGGCACAACGCCTGCACCTTGCGGAGTTGATGCGCCTCCAGTTCCGCGCGCGTCGCCTCACTGAAGCGGCGCAGCAGCGGTGATGCCGCGAAGGGATCGGCGATCGGTGGCGACGCCATCGCTCAGTCTCCGACTGGGCGGAATGCCGGCAGGGTGATCTCCGGCGTGACGCGGTTGAACACGATCTCGACCGGCATCCCCGCGCGCACCGCTTCGGGCGTGCAGCCGACGAGATTGCCGGTCATGCGGCAGCCTTCGTCGAGCGCGACGATCGCGACGACATAGGGCACGTCGCCGGCATAGATATCGCGCGGCACCGGATGGCGGACGGTGATCCAGCTAAACACCGTCCCTTTGCCGCTCGCCGCCACCCATTCGGGCCGTTCGAGCGAGCCGGGGCAGAAGGTCACCGGCGGGAAGAGGTAATCCCCACTCGAGGCGCAGCGCTGGAGCACCAACTTGCCCTCGCGCATGCCGTCCCAGAACGGCGTGCTCTCGGAATCGGGAACCGGCAGCGGCTTATTATAGGGAGATTGCATCTCAGTTCCTCAGGATCATGGCGCTGCCGCAGGTCATCGCGCCGGCAGTGGTGAGGGCGATCTCAGCGCCCTGAATCTGGCGCGCGCCGGATGTGCCGCGCAGTTGCTCGACCGCCTCGATCACATGGTTGAAGCCGTGGATATACGCCTCGGACAGCAACCCGCCGTGGGTATTGAGCGGCAGCGCGCCGCCCCGGGCGATGCGTCCGCCCATCACGAAGGGACCGCCCTCGCCTTCCTTGCAGAAGCCGAGGCCTTCCAACGCCATCAGCACGCTGTAGGTGAAGCAGTCGTAGATCTCGGCGACGTCGACATCCTCGGGCCCGATGCCGGCGCTGCCCCACAGATCGTCGGCGAGGTACTTGAAACAATTGTGCGAATGGCTCGGCCAACGGATCGCGTCGAACAGATCGTCGCCCTGGGTCGGCCCGCCGCCATAGGCACCGCCCATGATATAGACCGGCTTCTGCTTGAGATCGCGGGCGTGCTCGGCCGCGGTGATCACGACCGCGCAGGCGCCATCGCTCTCCAGACAGATATCGTACATGCGAAACGGATCGACGATGAAGCGCGAATTGTAATAGTCGTCCTTGCTCATCGGCGTGCGCTGCATTGCGCGCTCGTTGATCACGGCATTGTCGCGGAAGGTGGTGGCGATCTCCGCCCAATGCTCCTCGGTGGTGCCGTAATCGATCATGTGGCGGCGTGCCCACATCGCCATCGCCTGCGGATAGGTGATCCAGCCGAGCGGCGCGGTATATTGCGTCACGCCATAAGCCGAGAGATCGCGCCCGCCGCCCAAGCGGAAGCCCGAGCGGCCGTTCATTGCGCGGAAGCAGACGACGGTCTTGGCCAGCCCCGCCTCGATCGCGGCAGTGGCCGCCAGCGTGATCAGGTTGGCGCCGTTGCCGCCTGCGGCGTAATCGACTGCGTAGCCCGCATTCTCGATGCCCATCTCGGTCGCCACGCCGATCGCGGGAGCGCTGTCGTTGAAGTTGAAGCTGACGATGCCGTCGATATCGGCGACGGTCAGCCCGGCATCCTCGATCGCCTTGAGGCACGCCTCGGTCGCCAGGCTCCGCACCGTCCGGCCCGAGGCTTTGGTGTAATCGGTGTTGCCGATCCCGGCGATCGCATATTTGTCGCGCAGCTTGAACATGGGTTTCAATCTTCCTTTCGCGTGCCGAAGCGGGGCGCGCGGTTTTCCTTGCCAAAGCGCGGAGCGCGCTTCTCTTTGAACGCGACAAGGCCTTCGGTCGCATCCGGCTCGGTGGTGGCGTAGCGATGGACGAAGGCGATCTCTTCGCGCAGGCCCTCCGCATACGTCGTATCGAGCGTGAGATTGGCGAGCCGCTTGGCCCCGGCCAGGCCGACCGGGCTCTTGCTGGACATGCGCTCGATCCAGGCTTCCGCCGCAGCGATCAGTTCGGCATCGGGCACGACCCTGGTCACCAGCCCCCAGCGTTCGCTGGTGCGCGCATCGAGCAATTCGCCAGTCAGCATCAGATGCTTGGCGCGCAGAAGCCCGATCGCGCGCGGCAGCCGCTGCGATCCGCCAGCGCCGGGCAGTTGGCCGAAATTGAGGTGCCCGTCGCCGATCTTCGCGCTCTCGGCGGCGATCGCCATGTCGCACGCAAGCAGCAGCTCGATGCCACCCGCCACGCACACGCCGTTCACCACCGCGATCCAGATCGCCCGCGCCTTCTCGATGCCGGTCAGCATCTCGAAGAAATCCTCTAGGAACGCCTGGAACTCGGTCGGCTCGCGGTAGAGGCGGATATAGCCGTCGAGGTCGCCGCCTGCTGAGAAGCTGCGCCCCTCCCCCGTCAGCAGCACGAAGTCGATGCCGGGCGTGGCCTCGATCTCGGCGACGGCGGCCTTCAAGTCCTTGACCGTCGACCAGTCGAGCGGGTTGAGCTTGTCGCCCCGCGCGAGGGTTACGCGGGCAGTGCGGCCGTTATACGTCAGCTTGAGGTTCTGGTAGGTCATGCCGGCACCGCCCAACGCTTCTTCGCGTCTGCGGTGAGTTCGCCCTTGGCGACCTTGCCGCCCGACGAGCGCGGCAGATCGTCCATCAGGACGAGATATTCGGGAAACCATTCGCGCGACACGCCGCGCGCATGAAGATGGGCGGTAATCCCCTCCAGCGTCACCTGCTGGTTGGGCCGGGGCGAGACGTAGACGCAGACGCGCTCGCCGAACACGGCGTCGGGCGCAGCCACGGCGGCGACCAATGCGACCGCCGGATGCGTCGCCACCTCCGCCTCGATCGCCGGCGCCGACAGATTTTTGCCGCCACGGATGATGAATTCGGATGTGCGGCCGACAACGCGCAGATACGCCTCGTCGTCCACCTCGACGATGTCGCCCATCAGCATCCAGCCATCGGACGTGAAGAGCTTGGCATTGGCCTCGTCATCGTCCCAATAGCCGAGGCACGTCGCCGGGCCACGGCAGCCGGGCTGGCCCCTGCCCTCGACCTCGACGCCCGTGGCCGGATCAAACAAACGGACCTCCATTTCGGGGATGACGCGGCCAGCCGTGTTCAGCCGCCGGTCGCGGGTGTCCGATGCGGTGGTGCGGCTGAGAGCGCCGGTCTCGTTCGAGCCGTAGAATTGCAGCACCGCAGCCCCGGTCACGTCCTCGAACTCGGCGGCGCGGCGATAGGGCACCGCCTCGCCGCCGGTGAACATCGATCGCAGCGAGGAAAGATCGCGCGGCCGCTCCGCCTGCTCGTTGAGCAGCATGATGAATTGGGTCGAGACGCAGCACAAAACCGTCACCCGCTCGCGCTCGATCATGTCGAGCGCAGTGCCGGCATCGAACTTGGGCAGCAGCACCGTCGGGCAGCCCAGGATCGTCGGCGAGAAATGCGAGGTCCACAGCCCGAAGCCGAACGGCGCCGGCACCGCGCCCATGAAGATCTCGTCCTCACCGAAGCGGCCCGCCTGAGCAGCGAGCTGGTGGAAATAGAACCAGCGATTCTGCGTGTGCATCACGCATTTGGGCATGCCGGTGGTGCCCGAGGTCGAGTTGATCAGGAACAGCGTGTCAGGGTCGCCAGGCGCGAACGGCGGATGATCGGGCGTCTCGCCGGCGCTCCAGTTGCGAAAGGCGATCAGGTCGGGGACGACCAGCCAGTCCGCGAGCGGCGCGCCCTGCGCGCGAACTGCCGCGACCAGCTCGGGCAAGGTGCAATCGCGCATCGCCTCGTGCGCGAGGATCAGCGTGGCGCCTGTGCGCTTGAGCAGATGCGCGATCTCGGCGATGCCGGCGCGCGCGCCGATGCCGACCGCGACCATCCCGGCCCGCTCCACCCCCAGCAATGCGGCATGCACCGCCGGGCCATCCGGCAGCAGCACCGCGACCCGGGCGCCAGGCAGGAGGCCCCTGGCCGAGATCAGCGCAGCGATCCGCGTCGCGGCGCGGTCATAGGCGCCCCAGGTAAAGCGGCCTTGCGGGGTGATCCAGGCGGCCTGCTCGGCGCGCGTCGCCGCGAGGTCGGCAACGCGATCGGACAAGGTCCGCTCGCTCCACCAGCCGCTGGCACGATAGCGCGCCGCGACATCGGGATCGGCCCCCAGGCTGCGCGCGACCTCAAGCGGCTTCACGGTGGATCTCCTCGATCTGGCCGGCATCGAAGGTGCGGTCGGCACCGAGCGGGGCCGACAGCACATGCTCGGCGACGCGGGCGCGGTGGAACGCCGGCGTGCCCCAGGCCTGGGCGAGCGCAAGGCTGCGCTTGAGCAGGAAATGCACATCGACTTCCCACGAATAGCCCATCGCGCCGTGGACCTGCACTGCGGCATGGGTTGCGGTCTCGGCAGCGGCGGTGGCGGCGAGCTTGGCGTGGCTGATCCGCGCCCGGGCAAGCGGCGACGGCGGCATCGCGGCGGCGGCGAGGATCACCGGGCGGGCGAACTCGATCTTGACCTGGGCATTGGCGAGGTGATGCTTGACCGCCTGAAACGACCCGATCGGCTTGCCGAACTGCTGCCGGTCGCTGGCATAGGCCACGGAGAGATCGACAGAGCGCTGCGCCAGCCCGAGCAATTGGGCCGCTGCGGACAGCGCGCCGCGATCGAGCGTTTCCTGCCAGAGCGCGCCGACGCCAATCCGGGTTTGCGGCGACGCCGCCCATTCGACGCGGAACAGCCGGCGGAAGGGATCGATGCTGGGCTGATGGACCAGCGTCACCTGCTCGCGCGGCACCAGATGCACGGCGTCGCGGTCGGCGAGCAGCAGCGCGTCCGCCGTGTCGGCATCCGCGACGAAGGGATTGACGGGATGCCCGACCGCCACGGTCGAACCGGATAGCGCCGGGCCAAGATCGATCCCCGCCGCCGCCAGCAGGGGCACCGCGACGCCGGCATGCTCGACCAGCGGCTCGGGCAATGCGGCGTAACCGCAAGCGGTGGCGATCAGCGCCATCTCGACTGCACCCAGCCCGCTGCCGCCCGCCGTCTCCGGCGCCATCGTGCCCGGCAGGCCCAGCGCCACGATCTGCTCCCAGCGCGCCGCATCACGCGGTTCGCCGCCGTCCAAGAGCCGCCGCAGGTCCGCGCCGGTGCAGGTCTCGGCCAGCATCTGGCCGACCATCTCGGCCAGCATTTGCTGCTCGTCGCTAAGGCGGAAATCCATTGCGGCTACCTCGGCATGCCGAGCATGCGCTCGGCGATGATGTTGCGCTGGATCTCGTTCGCGCCGGCATAGATCGGGCCGGCCAGCGAGAAAATATAGCCGTCGAGCCAGTCGCCGATATCCACCGAAGCGTCAGGCGCGGCGCCGGTCAGTTCGGCCTCGGCACCGAGGATTGCCAGCGCGGTCTTGTGCAGGTCGAGGTCGAGCTCGGACCAGAAGATCTTGTTGGTGCTTGTCTCCGGGCCGATCGTGCCGCCCGCCATCAATCGGCTGGCGGTGGCATAGATCGATAGCGCATACGCGTCGGCGTCCATCCAGGCCTGGAGCACGCGCGCCCGTATCTCGGGCTCGACGCTGTCGGCGCGGCCGCGATAGAGTTCGACCAGCTTCGCCGCCGCCACCTGGAACCGTGCCGGACTGCGCAGCATCAGCCCGCGCTCGAAGCCGGCGGTGGACATGCACACCGACCAGCCCTGCCCTTCCTCGCCGAGCCGGTTGGCCACGGGCACGCGCACCTCATCAAGGAAGAGTTCGGCGAATACCGGCTTGCCGTCGAGCCGCGCGATCGGCTGCACCGTCACGCCCGCCGCGTCGAGCGGGAAGAACACCAGCGACAGCCCCTTGTGGCGCTCCGAGCCGGGCTCGCGGAACAGGCCGAACGCCCAATCGGCATGCACCGCCCGCGACGACCAGATCTTGTGGCCCGACAGCACGTAGGTGTCGCCATCGCGCCCCAGTGTCGATCTTACGCCCGCCAGGTCGCTGCCCGCGCTGGGTTCGGACCAGGCCTGCGCCCAAATCTCGTCGCCCGCCGCCATGGCCGGCAGGAAGCGCGCTTTCTGTTCAGGCGTGCCATAGTCGATCAGGGTAGGGCCGAGCAGGAAGATGCCGTTCTGGTTGACGCGCAGCGGCGCGCCAGCGCGGTAATATTCCTCCTCGAAGATCAGCCAGCGGATCAGGTCGAGCCCGCGCCCGCCATATTCGACCGGCCAGGTGACCATGCCCCAGCCCCCGGCATGCAGCGTCCGTTCCCATTGTCGGTGCGCTTCGAACCCTTCGACCGAGGAATCGAAATCGGGAAACGGCTCGGCGGGCACATGGTCGGACAGCCATTGGCGTACTTCGGCGCGGAAGGCCCGTTCGGCGGGGGTGTAGCGCAGGTCCATGCTCAATAGTCCGCCGTCTTACCGGTTTGGACGAAGGCGTCGCGGGCGCGCTGGCTGTCCTCGTGAAGGTACATTTCGAGCGTGAAGCCCTGTTCGAAGCGATATCCGTGATCGACGTCACGCGGCTCGATGCCGTTCAGCGCCTCCTTGGCGGTGGTCAGCGCCTTGCGGCTCTTCGACGCGATCACCGCGCAGAACGCCCGCGCCTCCTCGACCAAAGCCGCGCGCGGCACCACTTTCTCCACAGCGCCGAGCCGATAGGCTTCGGCGGCGTCGATCCGCCCCCCGGTGAAGAACGCCGCGCGCACCTTCTGGAGCGGGAACATCCGCATCAGATGGCTCGCCCCGCCCATTGCACCGCGATCGACCTCGGGCAGCGAGAAATAGGCGTCCTCGGCGGCGATCACCACGTCCGAGGCACCGCAAATGCCGATGCCCGAGCCGATGATGAAGCCGTGGACCGCGCTCACCACCGGCACCTCGCACGCGCGGACCGCCTGGAAGGTGCGGTAATTACCGCGATTGAGCGCGACGATCCGCTCGGGATGCGCTTGCATCTCCTTGATATCGACGCCGCCACAAAAGCCCCGCCCCTCGCCGCGAATCAGCACGCAGCGCACCTCTGGATCGCGGCCCATCGCGGTGACGATGTCAGGCACTTCGTTCCAGCCGGCGCTGTCGAGCGCGTTGACCGGGGGATGATCGAGGATGATCTCGCCGATGCGATCGGCGACGCGGGTCAATACCGGCATCAGGCTATCTTTCTCTGGCGCGTAGGGGCGGCGGTCAGTGCAGCGATCCGCGCGCGGGCCTCCCGCTCGATCGCGGCAAGCAGGTCCGCGACGCTTGGCAGATCGTCGATCCGGCCGGCAACCTGGCCAGTCGCCATCAGCCCGCCCTCGGCATCGCCGTCCACCACCGCGCGCTGGATCAGCGCCGGCGCCGCAGCGGCGCGCATCGCCTGCGACCGGCTCAGCCCGCCGTGGCTGTGCATCCCCTGCGCCGTCTTCAGCACTTGCGACCAAGAGGCCCCGGTGGCCTTCTTCATCGCGAAGCCCGCAGACAGTGCCGACAGCCACGATCCGATCGGCCCGCGCCCGGCGATCCGCGCCAGTCCGGCATTGCGGATCATGCGTTGCGGCATGCCATCGACTTCATCGGTGACGACGATATCGTCGGTCCCTGCGCTGACATAATAATGCTTCACTGCCGCCGGCACCGGACTCTCGCGGGTCATCAGGAAGCGCGTGCCCATCGCAATACCGGCCGCGCCATACGCCAGCGCCGCCGCCAGCCCGCGCCCGTCGGCGAACCCGCCCGCCGCCACGACCGGCAGATCGACCGTGTCGAGCACCTGCGGCAGCAGCACCGACGTCGCCACCGAGCCGGTATGCCCGCCGCCCTCGCCGCCCTGCACCACCAGCATGTCGACTCCTAGGCCCGCCATCTTGCGCGCATGCTTGACCGCCCCCACGGTCGGCACGCAGCGAATGCCGGCATCGCGGAACCGCGCGATCATCCGCGCATCCGGCCCGCGACCGAAACTGACCGCCGCCACCTGCTCGCGATTGGCGAGGATGATATCGACCAGTTCCGGCGCGCCGGGCTGGAACATATGAAAGTTCACCCCGAAAGGCAGCGCGGTCGACCGGCGCACCTCGGCGATCTTCGCCGCCGCCTCGGCAGGTGCCATCACCGCTGCGCCGAGGAATCCGAACCCGCCCGCCTCCGCCGTCGCCGCGACGAGCACCGGTTCGGCAACCCAGCCCATCGCGGTCTGGATCACCGGCAGCCTGCATCCGAGCATGGCGGTCAGCGGCGTGGCGAGCGGATCGCTCATCCGTCGGTCTTCTTGTTGTCGGCGGCGGCGCTCTTGCCGGTGACACCGCCCAGCGCATTGCCGGTGATCAGATCGTTCTGGGCATGGGCGAAATGGTGCATGTGGAACACGGCATCCATCGCGCTGCGCTTGCCGCGCAGGTCCTCGACTTGATGGATCGCCTGCTTGGTCAGCCACATCCCGAGCGAGGCCTGCACCGCGAGCTTCGCGGCCATCTCGGCGGTCGCCTGCGCCAGTTCGGCGCGCGACACGACCTTGTTGACCATGCCGAAGCTATAGGCCCGTTCGGCCGGCATCCGCTCACCGAGCAGCAGGAATTCCTTAGCGACGCGCGGCGGCAGTTCGAAGCCATGCGCGAAATATTCAACGCCGGGAATGCCCATCATCCGCGACACCGGGTCCTGGAAGAAGGCGTCGTCGGACGCGACGATCAGGTCGCAGACCCAGGCGAGCATCAGCCCGCCCGCAATGCACGCGCCCTGCACCATCGCGATGGTCGGCTTGGGAATGTCGCGCCAGCGCCGGCACATGCCGAGATAGACTTCCTGCTCACGGGTGTAGAGCAGTTCGGCACCCGGCCGGCCGACATGGTCGGGCAGCAGATGCGCGCGCGGAAAGCTGCGCGCCAGATCCCGGCCGGGCGTGCCGATGTCGTGTCCGGCAGAGAAATGCTTGCCCGCGCCGCCGAGCACGATCGCCTTGACCTCGGGATCGTCGACCGCGCGGCGGAAGGCATCGTCGAGCGCATAGGTCATCTGGCTGTTCTGCGCATTGTTGTAGCGCTCGCGGCACATCGTCACCCAGGCGACGCCCTCGCGAACCTCGTAGAGGACCGGTTCGTCGGTCTCGTAGACGATGTCCGCCGCTTCCGGCGTGCCCGCGCGCATTGCTGATCCTCTCCGGTGTTTGAACTATCAATCATTATAAACTTGGCGGGCGTCAACCTTGCAGGCGATAGCGTCGCAACACGGCACTGGTGCTTTCACGACATCGCAGGCCCGCGAGCCATCACGCAGCGCGAACGGCGGACGGATTTCCCTTCAGCAAAGTCGCCCGGATATCGTGCGGGTCGAGCCGGCGAATGATCGCCAAAGCCTCCGCATCGGGCAGCGCCGTCTCGGGCACCTCGCCCTCGGTGAGCACCTCAAATCCGGTATTGTCGCGCACTTCGTCCAATCCGACGCCGGGATGCAGCGAGACCAATCGGATGGCATGGTCCGGCCCGCCAAAGTCCATCACGCACAAATTGGTGACGATCCGGCGCAGCTCGAGCCGGTGTGGCTTGCGGCCGTCGGGCCAGCGCGCTGGATTATAGCCCACCGAGCAGACGAAATCGACTTCGCCCGCGACCAGGGCGCGCTTGCTGTGCTGCGGCACGAAATAGCTGTTCGGATGCGAGATACTGTTGCCCGGAAAGCCGCGCGCGCCGAGCAACGCCGCCTTGGGCGCGGCATGATCGCCGATCACGCTGATATTGGTCTGGCCGAAGCGATCGATCTGCACCGGCGCGACCAATGCGTGCCGGCGCCCGCCCCACAAATTGTCGAAGGTCCGGGCATAGGGCGCCCAGCCCTCGGCGGTCGGCGTAGAATCGCGCGGGCCGATCGGTGCCGGCGTCTCAAGAAACATGTTCTCGGCATCGGTGATCATCAGCCTCGGATTGAACGTCAGCTTGGCCAGGCTCGCGCCCAGCCGCGGGATCGGGGTGATGCCGGTTGCGAGCCATTCGGGATCGTCGCGCCACACGTCTGCGCAGGCGGCGATCAGCAGTTCGGCGAGCGTGGCTTGGGTGTCGGTCATGCGCCGCTCCTCAATAGATCGGCACGGCAATGGCGCGGAGCGCATCGGCACCTCCCACCGCTGCCAGATAGGATGGCGCGTCTACGGCGACGTAGCGATCGCGATAGGCGTCCCACGCCTCGCCTTCGGCGGCGGCGTAGCTACGCAGATGTGCGAGATCGAGCTGATAGTCGGGCGCGGCACTGGTCGGATGCGCGCCGAACGGCGCTTCGGCGACACCGGCGATCAATGGGCGCTCTACCAGATGGTAGCGGGCGTTGGCGGGCAGATCGAGCTGGGCGGTGGACACGATCTGCTCGGCCGTCACGAAGGTCTTGTCCGCAGCACGCGCCATCAGTTCGTCGAAAAAGGGATCGGGCGACAGGGTCAGGACATTGCCCTTCTCGTCGCTGCGATGGACGTGGAGCAACGCCACATCCGGTTTGATCGCAGGCATTGCGATCAATGTCTCGCCATCGCCGTAAGGGCTGGTAATCGTTTTGAAGCGCGGATCCTCGGCGATCGCGGTGCCGATGCCGACGCGGGTCGGCAGGAAGGGCAGATGCATCGCTGCGGCGCGCAGGCCCCAATGGAGCATGCCCTCGTCCATTTCCCACACGTCCAGGCCCGCCTGACGCGCGGCCTTGAAATGCGGCTCGATCGGAATCTGGTCCATCGAGACGAAGGCGAAGATCACGCGGCGCAGCTTGCCGCACGCTGCCAGCATGCCGACGTCCGGGCCGCCATAAGCGATCACGGTCAGGTCCTTGAGATCGGAGCGAGCGATCGCGCGGACCAGTGCCATCGGCTTGCGCCGCGTCGCCCAGCCGCCGATCGCGATGGTCATGCCATCGCGGAGCTGATCGACGATCGCGTCGACCGACATCCTCTTGTCAATCATGGTCTTCCTTCAGTCGCGCCACCGCGCGAAGCCAATCCGTGCAGCACCGTCCCCACGGCCTGCACGGATCGACAGGATTGCCTTACTCGGCAGCGAGCGCCGGGCGGCTTTCGACCTGGGCCGAAACGGCGGGGAAGCCATACAGCTTCGCCGCATTCTCGTGGAGGATCGCCGCCTTCACCGGACCCGGCACGCCGGACATCGATGCCTGAATCGTGCGCCAGCTATAGGGATAATCGGCGCTGATGTGCGGATAGTCGGTCGACCACAAAACCCGCTCGGGGTTCATATAGTTGAGATTGTTGAGCCCGAAGCTGTCGGTCATGTAGCCGAAGTAGAAATGCTCATCGATATACTCGGACGGCAGCCGTTCGAGACCGAACTGGTTGACCTTCTCAAGCCGCTGGTAGTTGTTGTCGATCTGCTCCTTCACATAGGGTACCCACCCGAAATCGACTTCGGCGAAGGCGACCTTGAGGTTCGGATAACGATCGAACACGCCGTTGAAGATGAATTCGATGCAACGGTTGGGCGCATCGAAGAAGCGGCCATAGCCGGGCAGTTTCGCTTTGTGCGGGCTCGGCTTGTAGATGCCGAGCGCAACATGGATGTTGAAGCTGACGTCACGCTCGTGGATCGCCGCCCACAGATAGTCGTGCTCGTCGGTCATTACCGTGGTGCCGGTCGGATAGGCCTGCGCCATTACCGCGCGCATGCCGGGACGGCCGAGCACGCGGTTCATCTCGTCGACCGCGACCTTTACGCCGCCGCGATTGGGCAAGAACACCAGCCCGCAGAACCGTGCCGGGTCGTGCGCGACATACTCGGAGACCCAATCGTTATAGGCGCGGACCAAGGCGAGATGAAATTCCTCGTCCTCGACCAAGGCGATGGCGGCCTGGATTGACGGAGTCGGATACATCACCTCGGCGGTGACGCCGTCGCGATCCTGCTCCTTGAGGCGCTCGGCCGGGTCCCAGCCACCCTTGCGCATATCGTCGAAGCGCATCCACGCCTTGGTCTCTTCGGGCGGCAGTCCGGCGCAGGCGTTCCAGCCGAAATTGCGCGGTCCATCGAGTCCTTCGAAGATCCAGCCATCCCCTTCCGGGAAGCTCTCCATGCGCGGCGCGCGGGCTTTGAATTTCTCGGCGACGCGCTTGATGAACAGGTCACCGGGTTCGTTGAAATGGCTGTCGGCCGAGATCAGCCGCGAACTTCCTAAAGGCATATCCAAGCTCCTACATTGCTATCTTTTATATGTTAGCGTTGCGCGTAATAAGGGTCAATGCGGCGAACACGCCGTTTGGCCCTTAAAAGCCGTCTATTTTAAATGCTGCGGCGCCCCCCGCGCATCGCGATCGTCCATGCTGCGATCAGGACCGCCACCAGCACCAGCGCTCCGCCGACAGCAACGAACGTGCCGTGGATGCCGAAGTTGAGGCGCACCGGCGCGGTGAGGATCGGATTGAGGAAATGGCCCAGGAACAGCGAAGACTGGACGATGCCGATCCCGTAATTGCGCTGCGCAGGGCTGGCCTTGTCGAGAACCCGGTTGAGGAAGAACGGTATCGTCCAGCCCGCGCCGATTCCCTCAATGACCACGCAGAACAGGATGAACTCGTAGCTGGGCGCGAGCCCGGCGCCGATAAAGGCGGCGCCCATCAAGGTCGCCGAAATCACCAGCGTCCAGGCGCCGAGTCGCGCATAGACGAAGCCGAAGGCGAAGGCCGCGAGGATCGAAATCGCCGAGCTCAATGCCGGCACCCGCGACACCAGCACCGCGCTGGTGATGCCATTCTCGCGCAGCAGGAACGGCATCTGGAACGAGGGCATGGTGTGGCCGATCGACATCACCAGCGACAGCAGCAGCAGCGGCCATAGCTGCCAGATCGAGAAGCGCTCGCCGGCGGCCGCAACCTGGCGCTCGAGCGTGATCGGCTTGTCGAACGCGAAGATCGCCGCCGCAAGCATGACCCCCGGCAGCAGGAACATGATGCCGGGCGCGCGCCAGCCATATTTCTGCGCCAGCCAGCCTGCCAGCAGCATCGTCGAGACCGTGCCGATCGACGACATCGCCTGACGATAACCGATCAGCTTCGAACGAAACGCCCCGCCAAATTGCGCGGCGAGGATGCTCGTCATCGCGACATCGGCCAGCACTGCGCTGAAGCCGAGCACGAAGCGGCTGGCGAGCAGCAGATAATAGTTCATCGGGATGAGCTGCAGCAGCCCGGCGATGGTGCAGACGGCAAGGCTGCCGAACATCATGCCGCGCAAATTGGTCGAGGAGACGATCGCACCGGCCAGCAACCCGGCCAGCGCCATGCCGATCGGCGCGAGCGTCACGACGAATTGCGCGCTGAGCACCGCATCGCCGGTCCCGCTATATTCCTGTGCGATCAACTGCAGCGCGGGCACGACCGTGGTGAAGGCGAGCGCCGATTTGATCCCGCCGGTCAGCAGGATGACGATGATCAGGATCCGGCGCCACGCAGGCAATTCCGCCGCCGGCGACGTTACCGGCGGGTGCTGGGCGAAGACCGAGATCGTGGCCATACGTGCAATCCTCTCTGTCTTTATTATCCAGCTATCCTGCAGGCTAGCATCGCCCTCGCGCAATGGCCGTTTCCAATCGGGCATTTCTGCGGTGCCGAAGCTGCATCATTAAGCGGTTCGTTCGGACGCCGGAGCGGCGCCACCCTCAATCCAGCGTTGATCCGCCATCGGCCAACCATACCGCGCCGGTCACGAACGACGCAGCCGGGCTGGCGAGGAAATGGACAACGCGGGCGATTTCGTCGGGTCGGCCCGGCATGCCGCGGCTGTCCCGCGGCGGAAAGGCACCACCGGAGGCTTCGATCTCGGCGATTCGCACGATCGCGGCTTCGGTAAGCACCGGGCCGGGCGCGACGGCGTTGACGCGAATCGCCGAATCGGCGAGCTCACGCGCCAGCACGCGGGTGATCGCCTCCAGCCCGGCCTTCGACGCGGCGTAGGCGGCCTTGCCTGCGGTCGGACGGTTTGCCTGGACCGAGCCGATATTGACGATCGCGCCGCTCTTGCCCGCCTTGATCATTGCCCGGGCGGCGAGCTGCGACATCCGCAGCGCCCCCTTCAGATTGACGTCGAGCAGCAGGTCCCAATGCGCTTCGTCGAGATCGAGCACGCCGCGCGACGGGAACAGGCCGGCGGCATTGACCAGGATATCGGGCGGCATGCTGGCAAAGGTCGCGGACACCGCGCGTTCGAGTCCTCCCCAGTCCGAGACGTCGGCGGTGATCGCTAGCGCCCCGGCGCCCTCGATCGTCCGGCGATCGATCGGGATCGTCCGGGCCCCGGCATCGGCGAGGTGCCGGGCCACGGCCCGGCCGATCCCTGCCGCCGCGCCCGTTACCACCGCCACCTTGCCGTCGAGACGCCAAAGCGCGCCCAGCGACTGATCGCCGGACGCACCCTTTTGCTTTGGCAGCTCGATCAGAAATCGATCCCAACCGAGGCTCCGAAATAGCGCGGACGGTTGTAGACGCCTGACATGATCGCGCCGAAATCGGTGACGAAGGTCAGATAGCGATTGTTGGTCAAATTCTCGACGAAGACCTGGGCCCGCAGCTTTCGGCCCCGGACCGTGCCGTCCCAGAGGAGACGCAGGCTGACGTTGGACTCGACGCCGTAGAGCGGGACCTGCGCGGTGTTGGGTGCCTGCGATATCAGCGAATAGGTCGGCGAATTGCCCTTGCCGGTGAAATCGCCGCGCAGCGTGAATTTACCCGCTGACGCCGTCTCGAGCGCATATTGCCCGCCGACATGATACGTCCAGTTGGGTACGTTGGCGAATGCCGCCTGATCCGCAACGTTGGTCGGCGCCCCGCCCACGGCGATGATGTATTCGCTGTAGTGCGGATCGACATAGCCGACATTACCGTCAATCCGAAACCCGCCCAGCCCCGCCTGCGCCTCGACCTCGAAGCCGCGATAGCGCGCCTTGCCGGCATTGGTTAGCTGGTTGGTGTTGGTCGAGATGTTATAGCCATTGACCTGGAGGTCGTCATAATCGGTCTGGTAAACTGCGGCGTTGAAGCGGACGTGCCGATCGAACAGATCGCTCTTGAAGCCCAGTTCGTAACTGCGCGCGGTTTCCGGGCCGAACGGCGGTGCGCCGACCGTCGGCGCGTTATACCCGCCCGAGCGATACGCCGAGGAGGCACGGCCATAGAGCAGCACTCCGGGCAACGCTTGATAGCTGATTGATCCCATCCAACCGACATTGTCCCATTTGTCGCTGCGCGCCTGAGTCAGCGTCGTCGTGGTGGTGGTTGTCGATACCGACCGCGAGGCCAGCGTCTTCTTGTCCTCGGTATAGCGGATGCCGCCGACCAGTTCGAGCTTGCCGCCCGCGAAGGACGGCTTCCAGCCGATCTGGGCGAAGCCGGCGAGCGAGGTCGAATCGATCGAATAGCTGGTGCTGCGATTGAGGCGGATCGCGGTGGTTGCCGAGAGCGGCGAATTGAGGATCGTGGTGATCGTCTCATCGACCTTCTCGTCGTAATAATAGAGGCCGACCAGATAGTTGAAGTCGCCGACATCACCGAGCAATTGAACTTCTTCGGTGAACTGCTTCTGGGTGCCGGGATTGTTGGGCGTGACGTGCGGCGTCACTGGCTCGATGAACTTTCCGGGGACAACCGGATTTGCGACGACGCCCAGCGTCGAACCGCCGCCGAGATTGCCGCGCAGATTCTGGTCGATTTTATTATAGCCCGTGATCGACTTGATCTGGAGCGCCTTGCTGAAATCATATTGTGCCGTCAGCACGCCGCCCCAGGTCTTGACCTGCGATTTGCCGTCGCTGCGGGGATCGCGATAGCTATAGTCGCGCGGGCCGACGCCGATCGGGAACGGGCGATTGTTGGCGACGCCCGCATTGCCGAAATAGGCGCGCCCGACTGTGGTGCCTGCCAGGGCCTCCCAGCCGGTGTAGGAAATCAGATCGTTATAGCGGCCGCGAAGATCGAGCGTGAAATCGCCCATCTCGCCCCGGATCGCGCCACCGACGCCGAAGCTGTCGAGCGCACCGCCCCATTTCGCCGGCGAATAGCCCGGCGCTTCCACCCAGCCGTCACGCGAATGCACCTGGGCCGATACCTTGGCCATGAAGGGCGAAGTGCCGATGCGACCAAGCTGCACGACTGACGAGGCGATGATCTCATTGTACGAACCGTAGGAAAAATCGGCCTTGATACCGAATTCGGGCGTCGGGTTGCGCGTCGAAAGCAGGATCGCGCCGCCTGTGGTGTTGCGGCCGAACAGCGTGCCCTGTGGCCCGCGCAGCACCTCGACACTGGCGATGTCGGGCAAGTCGAAGGTGTTGCCGCTCGGGCGCGGCGTATACACGCCATCGACATAGATCCCGACTGCGGGCTCGACATAGAGGGCGGTCGAAAGCGTGCCGATGCCGCGGATATAGATAGCGGGCGCGTTGCCACTGCCGCTCGCCTGCGTGACGCGCAGGCTTGGTGCGAGCTGGCTAATGCCTTCGATGCGAACGATGTTGAGCTGCTGGAGTTGATCGCTGGAAATCGCGCTGATCGACAGCGGCGTGCCCTGCGCGCTTTCCTCACGCCGGCGCGCCGTGACGATGATATCCTCGATCTGGCCGCGATCGAGCCCCGCTCCGGGGTCGGCCGCGGGAGCTGCGGGCTGCGCCGGGGCGGTGGTCCGCTCCTGCGCCATCGCTGGCATCGCCGCCAGGAACGCGGCCGCACACGCCGTCGAAAGCAGTAGAAGGCCGTGGCGCCGTCCGCGCGCGCGCTTGCTCCGCATGGTCAAGATTCTCTCCCGATTTCTTTTTTTAATTTGATCGGGTTGTAGGAGAGGTTCTGAGAAGGACAAATCTGAAACCGGCACAGCACCAATGCAAATTGGGCATCTGCCGATCCGCGAGCCGCGCAACGTCGATGGGCACACGGCCCACCGCCGCACCCAAACGCACCGCAACGCCGTGCGCGCGGTGCCGTCCGGCGCTTCTATGCGTCCGAGCGGATCAGCTTGATGTCGCGATCCGCTGCCGAGCTGGACGCCGAACAGCACTTCGACCGGATCGGCCAGTTCTTCGGTCAGGTCGACGATGGCGGTGTCGAAGCACACCAGCTTGGTCGTGACCACCGGCAGCGACGCCATTACCGCCGCGAAGATCGAGGCATAGACCACCGAGGTCGCCATCGAGCCCGACTGGTCGACACAGAGCACGACCTCGTCGAGATCGACGATGCGGCGCTGCTGGCGCAGGAAGCCGATCAGCCGCTCGGGCACCACCGTGCGGTGCTCGGCCTGATAGTGGTGCAAGTTGGCGCGGATCGTACGCGGCCAGTCGATATCGGCGAAGCGCGGGCGATTGGTGCGCCGCGAGCGCTCGAGCGCACCCCGGATCGCGTCGGCGGTGCGGCGTTCGAGCCGCTCCATCAGTTCCGCCTCGACCTTGGCGATGACAATCCGGGCGGTTTCCTTGGTTTTCTCCGGCATCACCCCGCGCAGCGCGACGAGATCGGCGACAAGGTTCACGTCCGCTTCGATCGTCGCCAGCAACTCCGGCTCGAGCAGCATCTGGCGCAGGCCCTTGCGCTCGAAAGCGTCCTTCTGGATCACCTGCACAACCGGCGAGGGGAAGAATTCGCGCGGCATATGTGAACCGTCTCGGCAAACCGGACGCGATCGAACGGGTCGATTTCGGCGAGCGCGGCTGCGTCCAGGATTTCGGCAGGGATGCCCGCCCATCGTCGGTCTGCGCCGACCACAGCCGCTGCAGGCGCACGATCTCGGCATTGACGCATTCCCTGTCGATGCGGCCCTTGGGCGAGAGAGTCTCCATGCGCGTCACGCTGGCGGCCAGGTCACGGAAGGCGCCCTTGCGGTGGCCGAATAGCGCCAACATTGCGCCGTCGCCCTTCAGCGTCGCGCACTTCACCTCTACGAACGAGCTTCCTACACCTCGCCCGGGGCACTACCGCCATGATCGGACCGACCTGATCCGACGCAAAGTTTGACGCGCTGTCGGAATTAATGGCGCTCGGCTTATTGTCCGGCCAGCGGAACCCACGCATAATGACGCCGCACAAAGGCCACGCCCGCACATTGGCGGAAGATCAATTATGTTTCTTAAACTAAACAACTGAGCGCAAATCATAAAAAACCGCGTTCGATAGAACTTTACGGTGGGGATAATATTATGGCGAGCGCAAAAGAATTGATTGCCTTGGACCCGGATAATGTTGTCGATATCGACCTGGGCGGCGATTACTTGCGAAACCATGCTCGCGATGGCATTTTTGCCGAATGGGGCCAGCGACGCCCGTTCTACGTCGTCAACGAGGGGATCGTTCACGTTGTCGTCGGCCGCCATGCTGACCTTCGCACGGTCCACATCGATGCCGCCCGTTTCTCCTCGGAGATTCCCAAACAGCCCGGATATGAGCGATTCGACTACGCCGACGGCGCAATGCATATCGGTGCTCAGGATGGTAAAGATCACGATCGTGTTCGCGCTGCCTTTGATCCATATTTCGGCCCCAAAGCGATCAAGCAACTGCGCCAATCAGCCGAACAGATTATCGAAAAAATGCTCGATGAAGTCGAGGCGCTAGGCGGTCCGTTCGATGCCTATCAAGACTTTTCGTACAGACTGATCGAGCGAATCCTTATTGAAGGTACGCTTGGCATTACGAACCCTGAGCACCAGGCTGCCTTTCGTCGGTTGCAGCATGAACTGGAAGTCGATTCCAACATCAAACCAGGGCAGGCGCGGTCGCCTGATTTCAACCAATCCTTCATCGGCGTAGTAAATACGATCAACGCGATCCTCGAAGAGCGCCGCGCCCACCCCCGCGAGAACGATCTGTTCACCGGACTGGTCAAGCGCATGGACGAGGCCGGACTGATCACACATGAGGAAATTGTCGCTAATCTCTTGGCCACCCTGTCCGGTGGACAGGGCACCACGGCTGCGGTCGCCGCCGCCATGTTGACCAACCTGTGCAAACACCGGGGCCAGTTCGATGAGATCATCGCCGATCGCTCTTTGATTCCCGACGCGGTGGAGGAATGCCTTCGTTACCAGACATCGGGCTTGTATACCTTTGTCCGGTTTGCCACCTGCGATACCGAATTGGGCGGCACCCTGATTGCCAAGGGCACGCCGGTTCTCGTCTCGCCGCAGGCCGCGAATTACGACCCCATCAAATATCCCGATCCGTTGAAGTTCGACATTCATCGCAAGGCGCGGGACATCACGACATTCGGAACCGGCACACATTTTTGCCTCGGCAACCGCCTGGCCCGGATGATTCTGGCCATCGTGCTTGACAAGGTCTGCACACGCTTTCCCAATCTCTATAACCCGGAGCCGGACTTCAAGCCGGAATATTGCGGTATCTTTGGGGAAATGCGCATGATTCGCGCGCCGCTGCATACGGGCAAGTGAACGAAAGCGGGATCCTGACTATTCAGATCCCGTCTGATATAAGGCCCGAAATTCTCGAAAAAAGGCCCAACCTGCGCTTGCGCTTTCATGGGACGGGGCGAGCGGTCACGAGCCGGATGACCCGAAAAATACCGCAGATTTCTGCGGTTTACAAATCTCTGGGGGATGTCCTGAGATCGGAAAATGGAGCGGGTGAAGGGAATCGAACCCTCGTCGTAAGCTTGGGAAGCTTCTGCTCTACCATTGAGCTACACCCGCATCGCGTCGTCAGTTGCACCGTCTTCGGGCGCAGGTCAATGCGTTTGCGCGCGTCGCTCGGCACTCGCGCTGCGCGGCGTCCACTGCATGCGGATGCGCCAGGCGACTGCCCCTTTGAGGGCGGAACACTGTCAGCGGCCCTGTTCGAACCGGTGCGTGTCGCTGATGCCCACGACGGGAGCGGCGATGCCTTTCCCACGCAGGCGCTCAGCACCCCCGCCCCGCCCGCCGCGTCGAGCCGCGCCTTCGCTTCGCGATCGAGCGCAGCATGGTCGATCGGCCAGTCGATCGCGGCGTCGCGGCCATTGCCGGGGAAGATCGCATAGGCGATTCGCCCGTCGGGAAGGCCATCGCCGTTGCGCGGATTGGGCGTGCCGCCGAACACCCGCCAGAACACAGACACGCATACTCCAGGCCGACACATGGCGCTTGCGCCCCAACGTGGCGGGAGCGTGGCCGTTGCCTAGATGCCGCCCGCCACCACCGCGTGCCCAAGCGCCTCCAGCCGCGCGTTCAGTTCGGCGAGACAGGTGTCGACCAGCACCGCGTCCGTCGCGCGCACGACGAAATTCGCGCCGGTGCGGCCATCACGGAAGAATGGATAGCTGCCGATCGACACGCCCGGAAACGCGCGCTCCGTCGCGCCAAGCAGATCGGCGATCTCGCTTTCGGCCACCCAGCAACCGATCGTCCCCGCCACGACCGGACGCCCGCCTTCGAGCGTGCCGGTCAGCGCATCGAGCATGCCCGCAGTGATGTGCGGTACACCGGCCATCACGTAGATGTTCTCGACATGGATGCCGGGCGCGCCCGACATGCGGTTCTCGATCAGCCCCGCCCCGTCGGGCACGCGCGCCATGCGCTTGCGCGGCTCGGTCAGCCCGCCGCGTGTCGCGTAATAGGCGTCGAGCACCGCAAGCGCCTCGGGATGATACACCACCCCCACCCCCAAAGCGGCGGCGATCGCATCGACGGTGATGTCATCGTGCGTCGGGCCGATGCCGCCCGTGGTGAACAGATAATCGTTGCGCGCGCGCAAGATATTGACCGCCTCGACGATCGCCTCGGTCTTGTCGGGCACGATCCGCACCTCGGCGAGGCGGATGCCCTGCACGTTGAGCCAGCTCGCGAGTTGCGCGACATTCTTGTCCTGCGTCCGGCCGGACAGGATTTCGTCGCCGATCACCGCCAGCGCGGCCGTCCAGATGCGCTCGTTCATGGACAAGCGCATAGCCTGTGCCGGCCGATCTCGCAAAGCCTGCCTGTTGTCGCTATATCAAGATGATGACCGACTACATCACCGTCACCGCCGACTCGGACACCGGCCGCACCGGCGCGATCAAGCTGCATGGCCCCGAGGCATTCGAAGGCATGCGCCGCGCTGGTCGCCTCGCCGCCGAGACGCTCGACCTGATCGTGCCGCACATGGTGCCGGGCGTGACGACCGGCGAGATCGATGATCTGGTCCGCACCTTCACGCTCGATCATGGCGCGGTGCCGGCGACCTTGGGCTATCGCGGCTATGCGCATTCGTGCTGCATCTCGATCAACCATGTCGTCTGCCACGGCATCCCCGGCGACAAGACGCTCAAATCGGGCGACATCGTCAACGTCGATGTGACGCCGCTGGTCGATGGCTGGCACGGCGACACCAGCCGCATGTACCTGATCGGCGACGTGCCGATCAAAGCCAAGCGGCTCGTCGATGTCACTTATGAATGCCTGATGCTCGGCATCGAGCAGGCCAAGCCGGGCAAGTATCTCGGCGACATCGGTCATGTCATCCAGCGCCATGCCGAGAGCCACCGCTACGGCGTGGTGCGCGATTTCTGCGGCCACGGCGTCGGCAAGATGTTCCACGATGCGCCCGAGGTCGTCCATGTCGGTCGCCCCGGCACCGGGCCGGAGTTGAAGCCGGGCATGATCTTCACGATCGAACCGATGATCAACATCGGCCGCCCCGACGTGAAACTGCTCGACGACGGCTGGACGGCGGTGACGCGCGACCGCTCGCTGTCGGCGCAGTTCGAGCATTCGATCGGCATCACCGAGGACGGCTGCGAAATCTTCACCGGCAGCCCCAAAGGCTTTGATCGCCCGCCCTATTGAGGCGTCCCGACGACTACCGCTTTTCCGCAACGTCGCAATATTCGTCGCCCAGCATGCGCTGGGGTGACGATCGGTGTTGGGCCGCTCGCGGCATATCTTGGCTGCCACAAAATACGGCACCTCTCGCCCTACTGCGCGTGCGTTAGGCATTCGCAACGCATCTCACCGCCGCTTTGTGAGGTTGCAGGCCGCGCGTGCGGATGGCACGTTTGTTGTAAGGCGCGGCGCGGGTGTTGTGCCGTTTACAAACCGGGGGCGTTTACGTGAAAAAGATCGAGGCGATCATCAAGCCGTTCAAACTCGATGAGGTGAAGGAAGCGCTCCACGAAGTCGGCGTGTCGGGCATCACCGTGACCGAGGCCAAGGGGTTCGGCCGCCAGAAGGGCCATACCGAATTGTATCGCGGCGCCGAATATGTCGTGGATTTTCTGCCGAAAGTGAAACTCGAAGTGGTGGTGGAAGACGGCATCGCCGACCGCGTGGTCGAGGCGATCGCCGCCGCAGCGCAGACCGGCCGGATCGGCGACGGCAAGATCTTCGTGATTCCCGTCGAAACGGTGCTGCGCATCCGCACCGGCGAACGCAACGAGGATGCGGTGTGACGAACGCGGTTTGACGCGCCGCAGCATAATGTGACAGGCAATGCTCTTCCGGGAGCAACAGTGATTCTCCGGCCGAGCCGGACTTTGAGCGAACCAGAAAGGGTTGGGGCATATGGCAAATTCCGCAAACGACGTCCTGAAGATGATCAAGGACCAGGAGATCGAGTGGGTCGATGTCCGCTTCACCGATACCAAGGGCGCGTGGCATCACCTGACGATGTGCGCGAACGTGATCGGCGAGAATGAACTGACCGACGGCCTGATGTTCGACGGCTCCTCGATCGAGGGCTGGAAGGAAATCAACGAGTCCGACATGATCCTCAAGCCGGATCTCGATGCAGTCTATGTCGACCCGTTCAGCGCGACGCCGATGCTCATCATCGTTTGCGACATCGTCGAGCCTTCGGACGGTTCGCTCTACACGCGTGATCCGCGTTCGACCGCCAAGCGCGCCGAAGCGTATCTCAAGGAAACCGGCCTCGGCGACACCATCTATGTCGGCCCCGAACCCGAATTCTTCATGTTCGACAGCGTCGAATTCGATAACACCTATGCTTCGAGCTACTACAAGCTCGACGACGTCGAACTGCCGACCAACACCGGCACGACCTATGAGAGCGGCAACCTCGGCCACCGTCCGCGCGCCAAGGGCGGCTATTTCCCGGTCGGCCCGGTCGATGTCACCACCGACATCCGCGCCGAGATGGTCTCGACGCTGATGGAAATGGGCCTGCCGATGGACAAGCACCATCACGAGGTCGCCGGTGGCCAGCACGAACTGGGCCTCACCTTCGGCAAGCTGGTCGAGACCTGCGACCGCATCCAGATCTACAAGTATGTCGTCAAAATGGTCGCGCAGGCCTACGGCAAAACCGCAACGTTCATGCCCAAGCCGATCAAGGCTGATAACGGTTCGGGCATGCACACGCACATGTCGATCTGGAACAAGGGCGAGAACACCTTCGCCGGCAACGGCTATGCGGGTCTCTCGGACACCTGCCTGTACTTCATCGGCGGCGTCATCAAGCACGCCAAGGCGATCAACGCCTTCACCAACCCGACCACCAACAGCTACAAGCGGCTGGTGCCGGGCTTCGAGGCCCCTGTGCTGCTCGCCTATTCGGCGCGCAACCGTTCGGCATCGTGCCGCATTCCGTATGGTGCCGGCACCAAGGCGAAGCGCGTCGAGTTCCGTTTCCCCGATCCGCTCGCCAACTCGTACCTCGGCACCTCGGCGCTGCTGATGGCCGGCATCGACGGCATCCAGAACAAGATCCATCCCGGCGAGGCGATGGACAAGAACCTGTACGATCTGCCGCCGGCCGAGCTGTCGCTCGTCCCGACCGTCTGCGGCTCGCTGCGCGAAGCGCTCGAGAGCCTGATCGCCGACCACGATTTCCTGCTCAAGGGCGGCGTGTTCACGCAGGACCAGATCGACGCCTATATCGAGCTGAAGTGGCCGGAAGTGTATCGCTGGGAAATGGCACCCAGCCCGGTCGAGTTCGACATGTACTACAGCGGCTGAGGCGAGGCGCGGAGCAACGCTCCGCGCCGGTGCGCCCCAAGGGCGCACGCCTCAGCCCGGCCGGCGCCGCGCAAGCGGCGACCGACGACGCGGGCTTTGCCCGCGGCGCGCTTGAGATAAGAAAGGGCGCCCGGAGCGATCCGGGCGCCCTTTTTGTGCGCGGACGGATTGGGAAGATTATCTACTTCCACCGTTCGTCCTGAGCTTGTCGAGTGCGTGCCGCAAACGTTCCGCTCCTGACACGCACTTCGACAAGCTCAGTGCGAACGGTGGGAGTGATCGGCAGGGCGGCGCGCGCGCCCGCCCCCGCCTACCGCCCGAGCAACACCCGCGCCTGCCCGGCGATCTGCGCGAGCATCGCCGCGCTCGGCGCGGGCGTGCTGCGCGCACGATCGATGCCGGCACGGAATTGTGCGACCCGGCTGGCGTTGTCCGCAAGCCAGCTCTCGACGCGTGCCTGCGGATCAGCCGCCTTGGCGCCTTCGGCACCGCGTGCGAGGAACTCCAGCCGCAATTGCTGGAAATCGCGCGCGAGGCCCGCGATCAGCAGCCGCTCCCACGGATCGCTCGACGCGATGCGCGCGGCATTGGCCTGTGCCCAGTCGAGTCCGAGCGCCTGCCCGAGCCGGGTGAACGCGCGCGTCAGCACGATCTCGTCGAGTCCGACGCGCTGGCCGAGATCGGCAAGCCCGACCGCGCCATCGAGTTCGAACAGCCGCACCACCTTCTGCGCGAGCGCGCGCGGCGCGCCGACCGCTTCGAGATTGGCGGCGATGCGCGCGCTCTGGCTACTCGCTTCCTCCAGCAACAGCGCCTTGGTCTCGCGATCGAGCTGGACGATCCCCGCGCCGATCCGCGCCATCACCGCGCCAGGTCCAGTGCCGCTCTTCGTCACGCGGAGCAGATCGGCGATGTGCGAGCGCGTCGCCACCGCAACCTCGTCGAACAAGGCGATGCGGGCCGCCTCAGGCATCACTGCCGTCTCGATCTCCGCCCACAACGTCGGCAGGTCGAACAGCCGCTCGGCAACCACGAACATCGCGGCGATGTCGGCGAGCGCCGCGCCCTCCTCCTCGGCCAGTTCGAACGGATGAAGCATGCCGAGCCGGTTAATGATGCGATTGGCGAGCTTGGTCGCGACGATCTCGCCACGCAGCCGGTGCTGGTCGATCGCGGCCTTGTACTTCTTGCGCATCGCCGGCGGGAAGGCGGCGTGGAGATCGGGCGCGAGATCAGCATCCTGGCCGAGCGTGCCATGTTCGATCGCCGCTTGCAGCGCGAGCTTGGCGGTCGCCAGCAGCACCGCCAGTTCGGGCCGGGCCAGCCCAAGCCCTTCCTGCGCACGGCGCAGGAGGATGTCGTTCGCCGCCAGCCCCTCGACCGCGCGATCGAGGGTGCCGCCGGCCTCGAAAATCTCGATCAGCCGCACATAGCTCGGCACGTCGCGCGGCCCCGCACCTTCCGCGATCGACAGCGCCAGCGTCTGGAGGCGGTTATCCTCCAGCACGATATGCGCGACATCGTCGGTCATCGAGGCGAGCAAAGTATTGCGCTTCTCATAGGCGAGCCGCCCCGCGATCATCTCGCGGTTGAGCGCGATCTTGATGTTGACCTCATTATCCGAGCAATCGACCCCCGCCGAATTGTCGATGAAGTCGGTGTTGATCCGCCCGCCTTTCAGCGCGAAGGCGATGCGCGCGGCTTGCGTCACGCCGAGGTTGGCACCCTCGCCGATCGCCGTCGCGCGGACCTGTTCGGCATCGACGCGCAGCCGGTCGTTGGCGGGATCGCCGACCTGGATGTTGTTCTCAGCGGCGGCCTTCACATAGGTGCCGATGCCGCCGAACCAGAGCAGATCAACCGGCGCTTTCAGGATCGCGGAAATCAGCGCCCCCGGCTCCATCTCCGCCGCGTCGATGCCCAGCACCGCGCGCACCTGCTTGGAGAGCTTGATGACCTTGTCGGTGCGCGGGAAAACGCCGCCGCCCTTGGATATCAGCTTCGCGTCATAATCCGCCCAGGACGAGCGCGGCAACGCGAACATGCGCGCGCGCTCGTCCCAGCTTGCCGCCGGATCGGGATCGGGATCGAGGAAGATGTGGCGGTGGTCGAACGCCGCGACGATCTTGAGCGTCTTGGACAGCAGCATGCCGTTGCCGAACACGTCGCCCGACATATCGCCGCAGCCGACCACCCGGATCGGCTGAGTCTGCACGTCGACGCCCTTCTCGGCAAAGTGGCGCTGCACCGACACCCAAGCGCCCTTGGCGGTGATCGCCATCGCCTTGTGATCGTAACCGACCGACCCGCCGCTGGCGAAGGCGTCGCCCAGCCAGAAGCCATGTTCGATCGCGATCGCATTGGCGACGTCGGAGAAGGTCGCGGTGCCCTTGTCGGCGGCGACGACGAAATAGGGATCGTCACCGTCATGCACGACGACATCGGCGGGGTGCGTCACCGCGCCCTCGACGATATTGTCGGTGACGGAGAGCAGCGCGCGGATGAACACGCGGTAGCTCTCGGTCCCCTCGGCCAGCCACGCGTCGCGGTTCGATGGCGCGGGCAGTTGCTTGGGGTAGAAGCCGCCCTTCGCGCCAGTCGGCACGATCACCGCATTTTTGACGCGCTGCGCCTTCATCAGCCCAAGGATTTCGGTACGGAAGTCATCCCGCCGGTCGGACCAGCGCAGACCACCGCGCGCGACCGGGCCGGCGCGAAGGTGAATGCCCTCGATGCGCGGCGAATAGACCCAAATCTCGCGCCACGGCAGCGGCGCGGGCAGGCCCGGAATGGCATGGCTGTCGAGCTTGAACGCAAGCGCCGCCTGCCCGGCGGGGGCAAAGGCGTTGGTACGCAACGTCGCGGCGATCACGCTGCGCAGCGCGCGCAGGATGCGATCGTCGTCGATCGCCGAGACAGCATCAAGGCCGTGCTCGATCGCGGCGTCGGCGGCGGCAACGTCGCGCCGCTTGCGCGCGGGGTCATGCGCGGCGTCGAAGCGTTCGATCAGCGCCGCCGCGACCTTGGGCGCGCGCCGCAGCGCATCCGACACGGTGGCGAGGCCATAGGTCAGCCCGGCCTGGCGCAGATAGCGGAACCAGGCTCGCAGCAGCACCACCGAGCGCGGCGCGACACCCGCCTCGACGATCAGTCGGTTGAACGCGTCATTCTCGGCCGCGCCCTCCAGCACGGCGCGGATCGCCTCCTCCAGCACCGCGACATCCCCGGCCAGCGGATCGCCCGCCGTCTCGACGAGGAACTCGTGAACGAAGCTCCGCCCCTCGTCGGTGAGTGCGGTGGGCTGCTCCTCGATCACACGGAAGCCGAAATTCTCCAGCACCGGCACCGCGTCGGACAAGGCCAGCGCACCGCCCTGCCGGTAGATGTTGAGCCGAAGCGCGCCGGCGGCATCGCGGTACAGCCGGACCGATCGCGCGTCGGGCGTTTCCAGTCGCGCAAGGCGGACGATATCGCTCGCCGCTTCCTCGGGCGGTTTGGCGTTGCGATACCCTTGCGGGAAGCTCGCCGCATAGCGCAGCGCCAGCCGAGTCGCGCGTGCCGGCTCGACCTGTTCGCCGAGCGCAGCCTCGACCGCCGGCGCCCAGCCGCGCACCATCCGCGCGATCCGTGCGTCGAGCGCGGCGGCATCGGGCATCACCCCCGCGCCGCGCAGATCGAGCGTATAGCGCATCAGCGCGGTCACGCCGTCCATCGCGATCGCCCAGTTGAGCAGGCTGCCGTTCGCCGCCTCGATCAGCAGTTCGCCAATCGCGACGCGCCGCCCGGTGGTGAGGTCGTCACGCGGCAGCCATACGAACGCGAACAGATGCCGGCCGAGGATGCTGCGCACCAGCACCAGCTTGGGCCGCGGCCGGTCGGCGAGCGACATGGCGGTGAGCGCGAGCTCCTCAAGCGCCTCGGGCGCGAACCCGGTCGCGAGGTCGTGCGGCAACGAGGCGAGCGCATGGGTCAGCGCCTTGCCGGCATGGCCCCTGGGATCGAAGCCGAACTTCTTCTCCAGCGCGGCCAGGCGCGTGCGCAGCACCGGCACGTCCTGCGGCGACGATGCAACCGCGCCGCTCGTCCACAACCCGGCATGGATCGAGAGGCCGACCACCTTGCCATCGCTCACAACCGGCACCAGCGCGAGATCCAGCGGCACCTGCCGATGGACCGCCGAAATCTGGTTGGACTTGAGCAGCAGCGGCGCCTCGCCGCCCTTCGCGAACCACGCCATCGCCAGGTCGCGCGAGGTTTCCGCGAGAATCGGCACGGCATGGCCATTACGCGCGATGCCGAGCGCGGAGACCAATCCGTCGTGCCACAGCTCATGCGCGAGCAAGGTGAAGTTGCGATCGAGGAACCAGCGGAGCAGCGCCCCGCCCTCACTGTCGCCGAGCGTTTCCGCATCGGCGGCCATTGCCGCCTGTAACGCGTCCCAGTCCTGCACCGCCGCGCGCACGTCGGCGAGGCTGTGTTCGAGCGCGGCGATCAGCTCGCGCCGGTCGCGCGCGTCGGCGCGTTCCAGTTCGAGATAGATCATCGATTCCGACGTGCCACCCGCTCCGGCATCGCCGATCGCGGTGAGATTGCCCTCGGCATCGCGCGTCGCGCCGATCACGGGATGGATGATCCGATCAATCGCGACGTCATGCGCGCCGATCACCGCCGCGATCGAATCGACCAGGAACGGCATGTCGTCGTTGACGATGGAGAGGCGCATGCGGCGGCGCGGATCGGTCGCGGCGAGCGGCTCCAGTGCGAGCACCGGCGTGCCGGGGCGCCGCTTCGCGCCCGTCATCGCGACGAACGCCGCAGCCTCCTTGCACGCTGCCTTGTCGAATCCCTGCAACTCGCCGGGCAGCGCGCTCTTGGTCAACCGGGCGGCGAGCGCCTCCGCCAGCGATTTCTGCATCGTCTTTGCCATGCCTCGTCCCATGCGTGTTCGTGTGCGAACTCTATAGGGCGCGGATTTGGTTGCGGCACCCTATAGCGGGTCACCTTATGCGAAAAAATCGGGCACTCGCCTGGCGGATTGCTCGATTAAGCAGCACGGATACGTCTGGTGCGTCCCGAACGATATCGGGCATCGCTTCACCAAACACGTTGCCCGCGTATTTCGTCGCATGGTTCAGGACGGATCAGCGCGCGCACCGCGCTCCGCGTTGACGATGCCGTCGATACCATCTTTGGCCTGTTCGAGAAAAGCTCGCAGCCCTTCGGTGGCGACGCCGCTGCGATGTGCGTAGGCGAGCACCGCTGCATAGTCGGTCAGCCGGGCTCCGTCATAGTCGATGCCGAAGACGAGCTGGACCACTGACGCCATCGGCGCGTGCAGATGAAGCGGGACGCCAGCGTCTTCCAGCAAGGCCTCATAGCCGCGCGGATCGGCATTCGCCGCGGCCGCGAACGCATAGGCACGATCAAGCGCACGGTAGAGCGCATCGCGTGCCTTCGCCTCGGCAACCCGCACCGCTTCGGCGCTCTCACGCGCAAGCGCGAGGTGATCGAGCACCGTCGTGGCGCTCGAAGCGATCGGCAGGACCGGATCGGCGTCGAGCGCACCGCTCGGCCCATCGGCCCAGGCGAGCGCCGCGCCACTCGTCGGCCCACCGCGAACCGCTACGGCGAGTTCGGTATCGAGCCTCGCCTGCGTCGCGTGGTCGACCAACTCTTTCCAGTTGATGACGCCGTAGATGAAGTCGATCGACTCGCCGTGCGCGGAGAACGGCATCAGGATGCCACGGTACAGCGTGTTGTGCCCGCGCGCGTTGACGAATTCGGCCTCGAACCCGATCGGCGCGGTATTGGCGATGATTTGGAGATAATGGTCGGTAAGCCGCGACAGCAGGGAACGGCTCGGCACTTGCGAGATGTGCGTGATGGACGCGTCGATCGCGCATTCCTCGCGCAAGGCCTGGCCGACGAACGAAATCGCGGGATTTTCGACACCTGCCGAGAAATCGAGCAGCACACCATTCGATTCGAAATCGGCGATACCAGCGGGGTCCAGATCGGCGATCGCCGGATAGGCACGCCCACGCAACAGCGAGACCCAATGGTTGTAGGCACGCACATGCATGCGCCGCTCATCAGTGCCGATATCGAACTGCGGCTCATCGACATCGCCAGCGCGGGTGTCGATATCCCCCGCTCCGTTCCGGTCGGCCTCGAGCCCGCAAACATCATCCATGCGCCATTCGACCCTTTGCGCGATTCGCCATCGAATCCCGTTTCTCGAGCGGTTGTGCATCCGCCTTGGTAAACGCCGCGTAAATCGGCGCGGCGTGCGATTTTGCGCTATCCTGCGCTTGCCACGCAACATTCCGCCTGATAAGCGCCCGGCCTCACGACCGACGATCCCTATCGCCGGCCGCGAAGATGCCGCTTTAGCTCAGTTGGTAGAGCATCGCATTCGTAATGCGGGGGTCACAGGTTCGAGTCCTGTAAGCGGCACCAGTACATATTGAGAACATTGTAGAAAACCGCAGAAAACTGCGATATATTGCCTCCTGTTGATCCCGCGAAATCTCACTTTGTTCCGCTAAGGATCACTCAAAGTGGACCACGAATCGGTGGACCACGAGATTTTGAGGAGGCGTGGTCCACCGTGCTGACGACCGTCCAGATTCGTGCGCTGCAGCCCGCAGCGCGTCCGTTCAAGGTTCCCGACTCCGATGGGCTGTTCCTTTTGGTGCAGCCGACTGGCGCGCTTCTGTGGCGGTTCCGCTACAAGGTGTTCGGCGTCGAGCGCAAAATGTCGCTTGGCAGCTTCCCGGATGTGACGCTGAAGGATGCCCGCAAAAAGCGGGACGCGCTGCGCGCCGAACTTGAGGATGGGATCGATCCGGTCGAGGAAAAGCGGCAGCGCCGCATCAAGGATGAACTTGCGGCGGCGACGACCTTCGGGCTGGTCGCCGAGGAGTTCATCCAGAAGATGGAGCGGGAGGGGAAATCGCCCGCCACCGTGAAGAAGGCACGGTGGTTTCTCGAGTTGCTGGATGCTCTGGCAAAGCGCCCGATCGCTGCCGTCACCCCACATGAACTGCTTGACGTGCTGAAGCGCGTCGAACGCCGCGGTCATCACGAAACGGCGCTGAGGCTACGGTCCTTCGCGGGTCGTGTGTTTCGGTATGGCTTTGCGACCCTTCGTGTCGATCGCAATCCTGCAGACATCCTGCGCGGCGCGCTTACCGTGCCACGCGTCAAACATCACGCAGCGATCGTCGACCCGATCAAGGTCGGTGAACTTCTGCGCGCGATTGAGGATTACAGCGGACGGCCGGAGACGCTCTTTGCTCTGCGCCTGGCTCCTCACGTCTTCCTGCGGCCCGGAGAGCTGCGCCAAGCGCTCTGGAGCGAGATCGATTTTGCCGACAAGGTCTGGCGCATCCCGGCTGAACGCATGAAGATGAAGCAGGCCCACGCGGTGCCGCTCTCGCGCCAGTCGCTCTATCTGCTGCAGGAATTGCGATCGGTTAGTCGATCCAGCGATTTCCTGTTTCCCGCGTTGCACACGACCAAGCGTTCGATCTGCGAAAATACCCTCAACACGGCGCTCAGGCGGATGGGCTACGAGCATGATGAAATGACCAGCCATGGGTTCCGCGCAATGGCGAGCACGCTGCTGAACGAGTGTGGCCTTTGGCATCCCGACGCGATCGAGCGCGCGCTCGCGCACGGGGAACGCGACAAAGTGCGGGCTGCCTACCACCGCGGCGCACATTGGGCCGAGCGTGTGAAGATGGCGCAGTGGTGGTCAGACCATCTCGATCAGCTTCGGGCGGGCGGGAAGGTAATTAAAGGCGAATTCCAGAAGCAAGCATAACGTGCAAGCGGCGCAAGCGCGTTTAATCTACTGCCAGCCGGGCGGGGCGTGCGAATTAAAGTCGAGGCGAAGCTTGCGGCAATCGTCGCTTTCGACTTGAGTAAGTCTTCACGTAAACACTAGTTGCGAGGTGAAGGGAATCGCAATGACGCCCTAACCAGTTGATTTTCCTGCCGATGCTGCGCCGCAGCAAACTTCGTGGCCCCTTGCCGTGGCCCCACTCCCTTTTCGTAAATCGGGTTTGAAGCACGAACGCGGAAACGCTTTGGAGGCGGGCCGTCGGTAGCCGCTGCGGCATCGCGCCTTTCTCAAAAAAGCATCGGTCACATATTTTCTGACCAAACCTACTGTCTCCGAACGGTGGCCGGGCTCGCATCGATCGACTGCATCTGTATGAATCCGATCGGCAGCTTCGGTCTGAAGACCTAATCATGAAAGCTCAGCGCTCTCTTTGCGCTTCCGAACTGCGGACAGTCGGGCATTCACGCTGCGGCGATCTGCCCAGAGGCGGTGTCGCTGAAATTGTCATTTGCCAAGCCCGGATACCATCGCTCGAACAAAGGTCGAAGCGTGCCGTCGAGGGTACGGGTGCGCGTTTGCAGCAACAGATGAGCTCCGCGCCTGGTCCACTGTTTCAGCGATGCCAGCGTCACGTCCGGCGAAGAGGCACACAGTTCCCACGAGCCACAGCACCGGGAGCGCAGACGAAACTGATAAAGGTGAATGCCCTCCCATCCCATCGCCACCTGGATCACACCGTGCAGTTCGCGCAAGGTGGCGCCGTCGGAGATTTGCACTCTCCGCCATACCATCGGACTGATCCCCAACAGCCAGACTTTAACCTGTACGACTCCGGGCGCGCCTGGCTCCGCAGCCTCCGGTTCAGCGGCGATTTGGATCGATTTCGTAGGACCGGCCACCAGCCCTGCATAGCGTGCCGACGCCTACTTCGCTACCGATGCCCCACACTTCCTCATGGTCCCGCAGGCGATGATCGTGCGGCCGCGCGCTAATTTCAGGTGGAACGATCGAGAAGGGCCGGCTTGCGTCGGGTGAGAGAAACCTGCGCTTCACCGGTGAACGCAACGTCGTCGTACCCAATTCCTGGCTCGGCGGGACCAACACGCTGCGGCTGACCCCGCAGGTGGGTGACGAGGTGAAGGTCTATCTCGTCCGCACAGCCGGTGAGTGGCGCCTTATCCACCATCTCGGCCTTTGGCTGCGGCGATAAGGCGCTGACATCCAAGAAGGTGATCCGATGTGGAACGTTCGCGCAGTCACCCCTTGCCGGGACGCGGCTTCATCGAAAAGTAATCGCCGTCCACAGAGCCGTTCAGCCCGCAATATCCCGGCGTCCAAGTCGCTTTACCCGCTGGTGCCTCGGCCTGGACCTTCAACGTTTGCCCGATCCGCGTCAGTCTGAGCGTAGAGCCGTCCTCCTCGGACGTGATCTCGAGCACGCCGCCGACCGGCCGGCCGATGCTTTGAATGTCGCAAACCCATCGCGCGGTGACCGGCTCGTTGGTGTTGATCTGGACTTCGAGCTTGCCACCCGGAACCAGCGCTATCGTCAGCCCCCCCGTCACATTGTCCCAACGCCCCGCCAGCCCCTCGCCGGACGGCACTGTGAGGCGGCGCAGGAAATCTGCCCTGCCTGCCAGAACATCCCCCAACAGTTCGGCGGAGTCGGTATAGCCATAGCCGAAAATGCGCTCGCGCGAGCTGAGCAGATAGCGTTGGTCATTCGCCAGCAGCG
>NZ_SGIS01000109.1 GCF_004208535.1 Sphingomonas populi | reverse complement strand
CCTCAAGCCGCGCCCGATCCGGTGCCGTGACGACGAAGGTGATACCGCTACGCATACCCCTTGGTCGCACAATGCAGCGCTAGGCGGAATCCTCAAAAGGACTCATCCGTCACGATCAATCCACTAGTCGGCGCGCGCCTTCCCACATCGGCATGTCGAGCGTCCGCGCCGCCATGCACTCGGGCCATTGCCAACTCGCCGGCGCGACCTCGCGCGCGACGAGGCCCGGAAGGATCGACCATACGAGGATGCCAATCGCCGTGTCCGCGATCCCGCGCCGCGTGCCGAATATCTCGCGTCCGTCGCACCGAATGTGATTTGCGTCTCAATAAACGTGCGTCGGCCGATCGCGAACGTCTCATATAAGCCGAGCGCGAAAGGCGTCTTATTGCAGTTCTGGGCGGTCATCATTGCAAGCCGCTACAGTTAGAGGCCGGTGTGAACGGGCGCTACCTGACTTCTGATCAAACGGCGCTCGCGATCAAACACAAAGGTCAGTTGCGTGTCCGTGCGAACCAGCGCCGGCTTGGCAGAGCCAGAGACTAACGCCTTGATCTCATACGTCGCGGCATCGCCGCCCATGTGAGCTAGTTCGGCGTTATCGATCAGGCCCGAATGCGTGAGACTCTGGCTAGCAAGCCAGGCCTCCACTGCACTCGCGGGTGTGCCCCTAGGGAGCTTCTCTGCGATCTGCGCTCCGATCGCTTGTTCGGACGCCATTGCCTGCTCCTTTTTCTGCGCGCAGGCGACGGTTGCAGCCGCTATGCCGGCGAGCATTGCAACACAGAGCGGCTTTGCCAGCGTGCTCAATGCGGATTGGCTAACTGGGCGTCCCATGCTGGCGCCCACACTACGGGTGAAACGTCAGGGTAGCCACCCCGTTCAAGCGCTTCACGCACGGTCGAGTTGCTGTTTGCCGAGAGCGGTTCGTAGTTGATGCGGGCCGCTTCGATATCGTCCATGTGTCGTGCGAAGTTTGTCTCGATCCTGTCGCAGTTGCCCGGGATCGTAGCCACTGTCTGTCGGCCTGAAGGCTCCGTCGTCCAATCCACCGTGCCAGGGCGATAGGCTCCGTACTCCGTAACGATAGGGCCGTAGATGCCGAAGCCCGGCTCGTACGGTGCCTGCCCGCCCCCGCTGCTTGAGCTCGGCGGGCTGTTCATGCCGGTGTTGTTTGCCTGCGGGCCACCGCGGAAGTAGTTCGTCGAGTTCGCGTCGGTGGTGACGATGAAGGCATGGTTCGTAGGGCCGATTACCGGCTTGAAGCGCACCTCAACGGTGCAGGCTTCTACATCGCCACTCACTGCGGCATCACTGGCTTGACGGCTGCCCGTGGTCGCATCGAGCGTGCGAAGGGCATTGCCCTGCTCAACGGGCGATCCGGTGCGCGCGGCGTGGACAGTGTCGTCGAGTGCGGACGCTGTCCCGCGGTCAATGGCCGCATGGCCGCCGCCTCCAATGCCGCTGGCGCCAATGGTGCTGGCATTCAATTCCCCGACATTCATGGCCGATCCCCTCACCGGTAAAATCGGGAGATTGCTATCCAAAACTCCAGTGCTTGCCCATAAACGAATCGACTAGGATGATGCGGGCGATCCGATCAGTACGGAACCTTGCCGCAGGATCAATTAGCGCATCGATCCTGCGTGAACGACGAGCCAAAGGTGGGCTTTGGGTAGCAACGGAACAGAAATCTACATAGAGACCCCTGTGCATTATTCGGACACAGATTCACGGTAGCGCTTGGGCAGCGATTTCGGCAGGAAGCGCCCAGTTATTGCCGTTCCCGACCTTCCTGTGGTCGCTCGGTTGCAGACGTTTATTCGGACGGCCATTGTTGTCAGATGGACTCGGTTTTTGTGCTGCATCACGTTCGGACAGATGATGAGTATGGTGACGACGCCAAGCTGATCGGAGTCTACCCCTCCTATGAGGCCGCCGCTGCGGCTGTGACCCGCCTCCCGGATCAGCCGGGATTTTGGGATCACCCATCAGGCTTCCAGATTGACGCCTATCCTCTCGATCAGGATCACTGGGCCGAAGGGTTCGTCAGCGTCCTTGCCCTAGAGGAATGACGGCAAGCGGCTCACTTGCGGACGGCTGTGGTTGTCCGGCATGAACCCGAAGTCGGCCATAGCTGCGTGAAGTCGGAGTATCGAACCATGAGCCCACTCTCAGCGGAGCAAATCGCGAAGCTGAACTATCGCTACGACGACTATGCGACGTATGATGACAATGCGACGAAGATTCCCGGCGACCCCTTGATTTTCCGAGATGCCGATGGAGATGCGGCACTCCACATGGCTGCCATCGCCGAGGATGTTGAGGCGGTTTCGTGGCTCCTGAATGCGGGAATTGACCCCAATGCCCTTGGGGATATGGGGCAGACGGCCCTGCATTGGGCCATAGCTAACAAGAACAAGGAAATGGCCGAGCTGTTAGTGTCGTTTGGCGCTCGAACAGATATCATCGATGAGTTTGGTATCCGGTCTGACCTGTCTGTCTTTGAGGATTAGCGGTAGGGAGCGGCCTGTCCGTTTTCCACCAGTTTCCCGCCTTCTGACCGCGAAAGCGCGGTCGCCCTGCGTGAAGCCGACCGGCAACTTCGGGCGGGGAAACTGCCCGGCAGCAGTCGCCCCAGATGCTGCCGTTCGCGCACCTCGGCGGGCGAGCCGAAAGCAGCCGCTTGCCGGTCAAAATCTGTTCGTTAGGATAGGCGCGGATGACAACAGAACCCACGCCGATTTACGAGCTTACCGATCCGCGTCCCATCGCAGAGAGTGCACCCTATACTTTTTTCCTACCAAACGCGGTCGAGATCACCGCAGTCGCAAAAGGTGATCTCGTCAAACTTACGTTTGAATATCCCCACGAAACCGAAAAGTGGGCCGCTGAACGGATGTGGGTGATTGTCGAAGATGTCCGAGGCGACGAGCTAATCGGCGTGCTCGATAATCATCCAAGCGAGCCAACAACGACGCTGAAAGCTGGGGCCGAAGTTCGGTTCGCGCGGCACAATATCATCTCTATTGAATGGGCAAGCCCGGAAAAAGCACCTAGTGGATTGATCGTGACGGATGAGTCCTTTTGAGGATTCCGCCTAGCGCTGCATTGTGCGACCAAGGGGTATGCGTAGCGGTATCACCTTCGTCGTCACGGCACCGGATCGGGCGCGGCTTGAGG
>NZ_SGIS01000108.1 GCF_004208535.1 Sphingomonas populi | reverse complement strand
CGCCAGAACGGTTGATGACCTCTGGCGCATTATCGGCCAATCTATCGACGAATTCACCCCCGCAGAGTGCAAAAACTACTTCGCTCACTGCGGATATGATGCTTTTTGATCGAAAAATGCTCTAGCATGAACTGGGACGGATGAAGCGTTAGTAAATTTGATCTTGAACGGCTCCGAAGATATTTTAAGATATAATTCTACGTTATCAAAGCTCTTAAATCCATTATTTTTCAGTTCGATTCTCTCAAACACCACGTACCCGTAGCGATCGGTGACTTTTATTACCGGATTTTCGTCATCTATTCGAGTGTCTATTGTTACAATATCGTAGGTAATGTTATTTTTATAAAAATACACTGCCAACCCAGCGATCAATGTGAGCATCACTCCCCACGGTAATAAGCTCAACATTAATGTTCCCCGCTCCGATTTTCACGGCACATTTAGTAATAACGACTGCTTGAATACAGATATGTGAACAGTCATTTCAAGTAAATACAGATATGGAAGTTCCAACCCCCTCTCTCCCGCCCCTTGATGGCACACAGACCATCGCAGAGCTTGCCAAAATCAGCCCGATCACCCTTGCCGCGATGGGCAAGCAGTCGATTAAGGATATGAGCAACCGTAGGCGCCAAATTGAGGGCCTGAAACCCGGTTCAAGCTCGATCCGTACCGTTGAAATGATCGAGGAGATCGTTGACAGGCTCCGTGGTGGCGAAACTCTCACGTCGATCCTCAAAGACACTCATCTGCCCCGTGTTACGACGCTTTGGAACTGGCGTGAGGCAGATGAGGCGCTCGATCAGCGTATTAAACGGGCACAAGCGCAAGGGCAGCACACGCTTGCTGATGAGCGTCTCGATATCGCTCTCGGTTGCTCGATCAGCACTGGTGACACGTACCGTGATAGCCTCGTGATCAAGACGATCAACGCCAACATCGCGCAGCGCAATCGTGCCGAGTTCGGGGAGCGTGTGCAGGTCGATCATGCAAGCGTGGTGATCAACCTTCCGCCCGAAAGCGACGGCTTATAAAATGGCCTAACGGGCGTTGCGCTATTATGTTGGACGTGGGATGATGGCGTATGCGGAACATTCCCGATCAGCCAAAGTGGGCAACTTGCCGCATCATGTTCGATGCAGACAAGGTGGCTACTATCAAGCCAATCACACGCAAACACGAGGTGAAGGCCGCTTTGGAGCAGTGGTGCCGCGACTACTGCAAGGGCGGCTACTCCGTGGCAGTCGATTTTTGGCACGGCATCGTCTTCGTTGTCGCGGATTTCGAGCGGAAAGGCGACGCCGCTTGGTTCTCACACATCCACAAGGGGGTTGTATGAGAACGATCAACTACCTTCGCGTATCAACCGAGCGTCAAGGGCGCTCCGGCCTTGGCCTTGAAGCTCAACGTGCGTCGATTGAGGCGTTCTGCGCGACACGCCAATGCGAGCCTCTTGCAACCTACACGGAGATCGAATCCGGCAAGCGCGACGATCGCCCCGAACTGATCAAGGCGCTTCATCATGCGAAGGTGACAGGGGCAACGCTGGTGATTGCCAAGCTCGATCGCTTGAGCCGCAATGCTGCTTTCCTCATGACCCTCAAAGATGCTGGCGTGCGTTTCATTTGCGCCGACATGCCAGACGCTAACAATCTCACGATCGGCATCATGGCCCTCATCGCTCAACAAGAGCGCGAAGCAACCTCTACAAGGACGAAAGAGGCCCTACAGGCGGCGAAGGCGCGCGGAACCAAGCTTGGCAACCCCAATGGCGCAGCGGCGCTCCGTAGGGCTTCCAAGGGCAATACAGCAGCCCTCACGACGATCACCGGCAACGCCGATGCTCACGCACTCGATCTCGCGCCAGTGATCGCGGACGTTCGATCCACGGGCATCACCAGTTTGAGCGGGATCGCCACGGCTTTGAACGCCCGCACGATCCGGACGCCACGCGGCGGCAAATGGCACGCGACTTCGGTCAAAAATCTCCTCGCACGTATCGCCTGACGCGAACCCGTTGACTTAACCCTGAAAGAGTCTGGGTGACAGGCAATCTCACGGTTATCGAACCGGCGAACCACTGCCTGCTACTATATAGAGCGAAGCTATCCCGGCCCGCTCGGTGGAGATCGGCACAGCGTGACCGTGCATAACAACACGTGGGACAATAGCTCTAATACTTCGCATTACACTAGCCGTTGTGCCGCGCGCTTGATCGTGCGATCTCTCGCTTGCCGCTACATTTCAGCGGCTTTGAAGGAGATACGATGATTATTACTACTGTTATTACTCTTACACCTATTGTTTCTGCAATCCTTTATGGCACAAGTTCATGTTTCAAGAGCTTGTCGCTACTCGTCTGGTCATTCAGGCGGCATGATGGGGCGCCGAAAGCTTAATTCGACCCTACTGTTCGGCGGGCCTAATCAGCCCGCCGAATACGCATTACCGGCTTGCCATCTCACGGCCACCGCGCCAACCTGCCCTACAGGGGAGATAAGCTCATGGATTCCGGATCGTTCGCCTTATTCTATCTCGTAGGCTCGGCCATATCATTGGGGATCGTAGTTGCGGTTCTGGTGATGCTCGCCTCGATCAAGCAAAGCCTTGTCATCGTCACGAAGCAAAACGCGATCTTGCTGGAAATGATTTCCCGCCAGAGCGGGGCCGTGATCGACGAAGCCTTTTGGCAGAATGCTTCGGCTTTCGTTGATCCCAAGCGCAGCACACTTATCAGATGACCATGAACGCCGTATCTAATTTGTGAATAAAGGGAGAATGGGGTTGGAAATTAAACGCTGCCGTTTTCGAGACGAAGGGCAAACTTTGATCATTGATATTCCCTTCGAAACCATCAATGGCGTGATCAAAAGCTGCAGCGGCCTTTCGTATTATGGCGAATGGCTTGATGCTCATGGAGAGACTTACCAGTTTGCCGTGCGATACGATGGACAGGTCGATTTCGGTTATTTCGGAAGGCAAGACGGACAGGTTCCCGGACATTTTAAAATCCACGGCATGTTCTTGTCACCCGGCATGATCTACGAATATCGATCTTCACTTGAGGACTACGATTATAAACTCATCGGCACCTACGATGGCCAATCGTGGACATCTCTCACCTAGTGGATTGATTCCAACGTTTGATGCCCGCGCCTGACGGCTGCGATAATCTGATCGGGATTGGCCTTCCAGACGAACGGCTTCGGTTCCTGATTATGCTCTTTTATGAAGCGGTTGATGGCGG
>NZ_SGIS01000107.1 GCF_004208535.1 Sphingomonas populi | reverse complement strand
CGCTCGGTGGCTTGATCACGATCGTGAGGATCGCGGTCCAGCGCGACGTTCCCGCCTCGGTGCCACGCTCATAGGCGGTCTCGGTCCACTTGACCTGAAACGAGCGGTCCGATGCTCGCACCACGCTAGTGACCTGCACCGACACGGTCCGCTCGCCGATACTGGCGAAAGGGTCGGCGGCCCGTGCGTAGTCGCCAAGAAACTGGCTGCCGCGCTTGGTCGTGAAATCATAGGCCTCGAGCCAGTCCTGGCGAACGAGCACAGGATCGAGCGAACGGCCACGGACGTTCGCGATGAAGCGCGACACATGCCATGCAATCTGCGGATCGGTCGGATGATAGCTGGCCTCGGCCTTGGTGACGGCGCGAGCCTCACCGAGCCGATCGACCTCGACGACATAGGGCGTGACGCGGCTTTGAGACGATTGCCACATCAGGCCGGACGAAAGGCAGCCGGTCAACGCGAGACAGCCGAACGCCATCAGTCGCCAGTTGCGCGCTTGCACGCGAGCGGACCCGATCCGCTCGTCCCAGACCTGGCCGGCGCGTTGATAGGGCGTTTCAGCTTGCGGGGTTCGTCCATATCGCTGGACAGTCCGTTTGAAGATCATCGATCAGTCCCTTTCCTTGATGTCGGGGGTGGCGGAGGCGCCGCCGCGGTCACCCTGCTGGATGGCGTGCAGCGCGACCTGGCGGTGATGACGAGCGGTCTGTTGGCCGTGCATGGCGCGTGCCCATGCGGGAACACTGTCGCTGCCGGGGCTTTGCGCGGGATCGCCGCTGCTGGTGCGATGGAACGCATTCCATGCGGCGGCGCGGCCCTGGGAGGCGGCTTCGCCGAGGCCGAGCACGCTGGAGGCGCGTTCACGCGCGGCGTTGCCTGCGGCCCGCGCGACACCGCCGAGGCCGGCCGTGATGGTCGGGGCCGGTGCGGCCTCCTTGCCAAGGTTGTACGCGGTCGATGCAGCAGATCCCATCGACGTGCCGGCGCGGACAGCGCCAAGCACGGCACCACCAAGCGCGCTCGCGCCACCGACGGCAGCGCCGCCCGCGAGCATAGTGATGCCCGCCGCGCCGGCCGTGGTGCCGAGCGCCGCGCCGGCGCCGAGCTGTGGCGCACCAGCGACAAGGCCGGATGCGATGCTGGGACCGAATATGCCGAGGCCGAAGATCGTGAGGCTGGCGAGCATCAGGCTCATCGCCTGGCCGATATCCGGCTCATGCCCCTGCAGCGCCGCAGTGAACTCGGTGAAGAAGTTCGAGCCGATGCCGACGATCACGGCGAGCACCATGACCTTGATACCGGACGACACGACATTGCCGAGCACGCGTTCGGCGAGGAAGCTGGTGCGGTTCCACAGCGAGAACGGCACCAGGATGAAACCGGCCAGCGAGGTCAGCTTGAACTCGACGATGGTCACGAACATCTGCACGGCAAGGATGAAGAAGGTGATGATCACGACCGCCCACGCAAACAGCAGCACCGCGATCGTCAGGAAATTGTCGAAGAAGGTTGTGAACCCCATCAGTTGTGAGACTTGCTGAAGGAGCGGCCACGCCGCCGAGAAGCCGGTGCCCGCCAAGCGGCCGGGTTTCAGGAGATCGGCCGCCGTCAGCGTGCCGCCGCCGGCAGTCAGGCCGGCCTGGGCAAAGGAGCGAAATATGATGTTGGAGAGCGTAGAGAAGCTGTTCAGGATGAACGCGAACGCCCCGACGTACAGGATCTTCTTGATGAACCGGCCCATGACATTGTCGTCGCCGCCAAGAGCCCAGAACAGTCCGGCCAGCGTGATGTCGATGCCGATCAGGGTTACGGTCAGAAAGCGGACATCACCGCCGAGCAGCCCGAACCCGGCGTCGATGTAGGTGATGAACGCCTGCATAAAGCGGTCGATGACGTTGAGATCGTTCACGAGGCCATGTCCTGCGAAATGAGAGAGGCCGTCGGGCGGGGCAGGGGGAGGTGAAGATGCGTGGGGTGCATCTTCCCACCCCGCCCTCCGGTGCGCCTAACGGGGGGTGTAGGCGGTGCCGGAACCGAGGAACTTGCGTGTAGCGGCCTGCGCGTCGATCTGGGCCTGCGCTAGCCGCGCACGCTCGATCGTCTCGGCACGATATTGCGCGGCCATCATGGTCTGGATTTGGAACTGCTGCTTGGCGGTCAGCGCGAGTAACTGGTTGGTGGCTTGGCTGACCTGCAGCGATCCCTCGGCGCCTTGGCTTTTGGCAACGAGCGATGCCAACGTCTGCGTGTCCGACGCAACATTCTCAGCGACCTGCGCCTGTACGGTCATGGTATGCTGGTAGGCGGACATCGCGGTGTCGAGCCGCGTGCGGGCAGCGATGACCTGATCGTTGGTCCGCAGCGCGGACGAGAAGCTTTGCGGGAAAAGCTGGCGGAACTGCTGGTCGAGACCGGAAACGCGAAACTGGATGCCTTGCGCCTGGCCCATCAACTGGTCGACCTGCTGCAGCGTCTGCTTGAGCGCCTGCAGCTCCGGGAAGTCGATCCGGGTCAGATTCTTCGCCTGGTTGATAAGCATGTTCGCTTCGTTCTGGAGCGACTGGATCTGGTTGTTGATCTGCTGGAGGGTGCGCGCGGCAGTCAGCAGGTTCTGGCTGTAGTTGCTCGGATCGAACACGGTGAACTGCGCCCGCGCGGGTGTCGCGGTCATGGTCAGGCCCATGACGAGCGAGCCGACGCTGCCAGCGCCGAGCGCGCCTGCGATCAGATATTTGCCTGGAGAGGCGGAATGAATACGCACGGATAGACTCCTCAGCTTGGGGAGCCTTCAAGATCGATGAATTGGTGCGTCGGCGGGAGAACCCGTCTGGTGATAGAGGATGGCAATCGGGGGACACCAATCCCAAGGTCGCTCAGCCCGACTGCAGTGCGGCCGCAATGCAACTACAAGTCACAGGCTGTTACCGACCACGGTCGGTTGCGTCGCGATTGGCGACTGAACGATGCCGGACCCATTTCGGTCTTTCGAGGATCTCTGCGGCGGCATCCGAACGCTGTCGGCATGGATGCAGAACTTTCAGCGCGACCTGCTGGGTTCAAGGATTGACGCGGGCGGCCGGCAGATCGCCTCTTCTCTGTTCGCGGCAGGCAGTGCTCAGTTTGGATTCCAGGCCTCACGCCAAGCGATGAATTCCGAGGGACGGATTTGATAGCGCGCGAAATTTCCCTCGTGCAGTCCTAGGGCGTGGTGACGATTTAACTATCTCAGCCATATAGCGATGGCTGCGAGTTTGACGAAGCCCATGAAGTTGGCGAGCAGCTTGTCGTATCGGGTTGCCACCCGTCGGAACTGCTTGAGTTTGG
>NZ_SGIS01000106.1 GCF_004208535.1 Sphingomonas populi | reverse complement strand
AAAAAAGAGACTCAACGCCCTACGGGCTGTCTCTTTTTTCCGAGGTTACACGCTATCGGCCGAGTCGATGGCTGAAGCCAGTATCCGACTGAAGTCGGAGGGGTTTCTCCTCACCGAGGACTCTAAAGATTGATCAGGTCGGAAAAGCGCCTGGTCGGACGTGCGCCCCTATGTCAGTCATTCCGGGGCACTGGGGCCTTTCTCTCTCCGATCTGTCCTCTATTCATGAACCTCATTCCGCTAAGAATGACCGGAGGTGGTGGATTGCGGAACGTCCGCTGTCGGCGACGATGGTCTCGGTTCTCTACGGCATTATCGCCCGTTCAGGACGGCCTCTTCGACCTCGTTCTTCATCAGTCTTGCAATCTCACGCCGGAAAGCATCTACGTCCGGATAGTTCATCAAAAATCGACCTCGCGCTCGATCTTCTGGCTCATCGTCGTCAGCAACTTCAAATTTTAAAAATAGGTTCCCCCGCTTGTCAGCCGGTACAACTTCCAAACGGAGCTTGAGATCGTCGCCCTCCTGCATATCAAAGCCCCACTGTGCGACGACGGGTTGGTTCTCACCAATCGGAAACAAGCCTAGGGCTTCGCCGAACTCCTTCACATCTTGCCACTGAACCCAGAAGCCCCCCTTCGCGGAGATGCGATCTGTCTCGACGTGGACGGAGAGATAGCCGAAGTCGTCGCGGGTCAGGCTCATGTCGAAGAAGCTCGCATCGAACCTGTAGCTCAGAGTGAGTTTGCTCATGCGAGGTATCTCGCAGGTGCGCGCAACGTCCGCAATCCGGGGCGTGGCTGCGCAGCGACAAGCGGCCGCTCTTGGGCGACTGCCGACGGGCCGCTTTGGCCCGACGCCGATCGTCAGCGGTGACGGGAAAATTGGTGGATTCGAGAAGGTCCGCTTTGGGCAAAGCCTCAGGGAAAGGACGATTGCTTTCTCGCTTCTGTGATGCACAATATCGACAATGTACCTCTTCCCCCGTCTCGTAGTCGCTGCCGCACTTACTTTCGTATTTTCGGTGCAGTGCCAAGCGGCAGCGCGCACACATCCAACAACGGCTTGCACAAAGCCATCAGCATGGATGAGCCGCGACTACCCAGCGGGGGAGCCGGGGTACTACATACCTATAGCGGCGCGTGATACTAATTATATAATAATGCGGCGCACCGTGGTCCATGAAAATGACCTTAAGGCCTACCTGCGGCGTGCACGAGTTGCTTTAACGCCCCCGCAACCTCTATACTTATTCGCAAACGCGTCTCTGAGCTGCGCCGCATACAGGCGAGCTGCGGCGATTATCGACTTGGCATACATGTGTAGCAAACAGCGCCGGTGTGTTTGGGGATACGGCCTTGGCGAAAACGCTAGTCCATCGGATATTCCCGCGCCTCCTTTGCGAAGTCGATCCGTCGTTCAATGACCGGCTTTGGGGCGACTGCCGACACGCCGTTTTGACCCGGCGCTGATCGCAAGTGCGGACGGGGGAAAGTGGTGGGCAGCGGACATTGCGGAAGAAGTGTCACGTGGTAACTTAGCAAGGTCTAAAAGCGACACCGGAGATCGATCTCGTTGATTATTTCATCGCCGACTGTGCCAGGCAGCGGGCATATCACCGGTGCGTTCGTGAACAAGGACAGATCCATCCTTGCCGTCGCAAGCGCATTTCCGCTGCTTACCAACCCGCCGGCTCGCGCAGCATATGCTGGCCACAAACTGCGGCATCGGCTTTCCTTACATCGGCCGGATCAGCAGGTGCCATTTGCCTGGTTTGACAACGTTCGGCTGCCAATAAATTGGGTCAGCTTCCATCCTCGAGAGCCGGTCGTGGCAATTGCCACCGGCACCTATGACGGGGGCTGGATGTTCGAGGGTGAACTGCTCCTCTGGAACTGGACGGAGAACAGTTGGCGCGAGCCGGTTTCACAAATTCCGGAGGTCGTCTGGGTAAACTTCGATCCCGAAGGGGCGACGCTCGATCTGATCGTGCGGCCTTGGGATGAGGAGTGGGGGGGCGATCCGAATGGGCAAGAAGACGACGCCTTCACGCGCTTCTATGGCGCGAACACGATAGCCGACTGGAATGTCGCTCGCTCCGAGTTTGTGCTCGATCCCGCCGCAAGGCTAGGAGATGACAAACTCAAAATACTCTTCGCTGCGGACGAATCCAAGAAGGATGCGCACAAGAGCGTTGCCGCTTGGCTCAAAGTACCCAAGCTAATCGAGCGTAGCGCAATATGGGACCTATCATGGCTAGGCGATGACAAGATCGCGTCTGTTTCTAACGAGTGTCTACTTCAAATCGATGATCTGACAGGCACCAAATTATCTTACGTCGAAGGTGACGGTTACGGCGCTGCCATAGTCTCTTCGGAGCCCCCGCTCATTCATGTCGCCCAACGCAGGATTCGGAGCGATAGCGAGGTGTCGTCGCGCCTCTTAGCGATCCAAGACGGGGCTCTCGTCGAACTCGGAACATACGCAGGATCGTACAGCTTCACGGGATCGTCGAACGGCACTGTGCTCGGTCGATTGGTTCGGCACCACCGCGGATCGGCTAGTTCAGATCTTCTCATTGATGTCGCGACCGGAGTCGGAGTACCGATCAATCTTGGGCACTACGACTGTTTTAATCATTTTGTGGGAATAGACGGTGCTCCTGCGAACTACTTCCTTCAAGCCACGCCGCCGGATGGGCATGAGCGGAAGCGCTTGTGCCGCCTCGACGCTCACGGCAATGTCGAGAGCCTTTGGCCTGTTCTCGACCAGGATGGAAGCCAGGCTAGCCATGCAATGGAGTGTTACGGATGCTTCCTGGACGATTCGGCAGGAGCCGGGATCGTGCTCGCCGGAAAGCATTACGATCCCAATCCGTCCGCGCCGATCATTGGCTTCATATATCGCAAGTCCCTCAATGCAGATCGTGAACTGTGGCGACACCCTACGACGGCTGCAAGTAGCGCAATCGTCTATGTAGAAAGTCTTGGTATCATCGCCGCCGCCTTCCTCGACGGAACCCTGAGGCTGATTGACGCCATTACGGGAGCGGTCAGAGCCGCAGGTAGAGTAACGATCGGCGCACAGCCGACGGTGATATTCTCGCTTTCTGCGAACGGGTACGCCTTAGCGATTGGCACTATGGATGGACGAGTAGCCGTATTGGAACCTGGGCCGCTTCTGGCAAGCGATGCGACGGTCGGCCGGATTGAACTTGCATGAACAGCGTTGGGGGACCTGCCGTGAATGTCCGCTAATGGGCGAGGCTGTGTGGAAACACGAAAGTCGGCGCAGTCGGCGCAACAATGATTGAACGAACATGACGTAATCGCGGGAGCGGTGGCCACGAAATGCGGTGGCGATGTTCGAAGGCCTAGTCGGGTGGCTGCCCCCCGATAAGATGAAGTTACGGGCTCACGATCGGCACCGGGCCCAGGCAT
>NZ_SGIS01000105.1 GCF_004208535.1 Sphingomonas populi | reverse complement strand
CGCGCCTGGCTCCGCAGCCTCCGGTTCAGCGGCGATTTGGATCGATTTCGTAGGACCGGCCACCAGCCCTGCATAGCGTGCCGACGCCTACTTCGCTACCGATGCCCCACACTTCCTCATGGTCCCCAATGTGTATCGATATAGTAACACACTGTGCCGATTGACGACCCCCGCCCAGAATCAGAAAACGCCGTCCGTGTGGATCCTCAATGATTCAGAAAGCGCGGAAACCGCTCTAGCCACTGTCTGACTTGGTTTGAAAGAGGCCTTTCAGCTCGTCGAGGACGCCGCCATCCTCGATCGTTGCCGGCGTCTCCACCGGCTCACCATTGACCAGCTTGCGCAGCGAAGCCCGAAGTATCTTGCCTGATCTCGTCTTCGGCAGGGCGCGAACAATGTGGACAGTCCTCAGCGCCGCCACGGGGCCTAGCTCGTCGCGAACGCGCTGGATAATCTGATCCGCCAACTCGGCACCGAATTGTGGGCCGGACTTGGTCACGGCAAAGCCGATCGGAACCATGCCCTTGAGTGCATCGTCGGCGCCGATCACGGCGCATTCGGCCACGGCCGGATGGGCGGCGACGATCTGTTCCATCTGACCGGTGGAAAGGCGATGGCCGGCCACGTTGATGATGTCGTCGGTCCGGCCCATCACGCAGAGGAAACCATCTTGGTCGATGTGGCCGGCGTCGCCCGTTTCATAGTGTCCGTCGAAAGTGGCGAAGGACCTTGCGTAGCCGGCGGGGTTGTTCCACAGCGTCCGATAGCAGCCTGGCGGCAACGGCATGCGGATCGCCACCGCGCCCGTACTTCCGGCTCCAACCTCGTGCCCATCCTCTCCGAGTATCGCAAATCGGTAGCCGGGAACCGGGAAGCCCGCGCTGCCATGCCTGCGTCTCAGGTCGCCGAGGCCGAGACAGGTCGCAACGGCTGGCCAGCCCAATTCTGTCTGCCACCAGTGATCGATGACCGGCAGCCCAGTCACCCTCTCCGCCCATGCGAGCGTGTCCGGGTCCGCACGTTCGCCCGCGAGGAAGATTGCCCGCACGCCGCCAATGCCGATTAACTTCAGATATTGCGCTTCGGGGTCCTCCTTACGGATGGCCCTTAGCGCGGTCGGTGCCGTGAAAAGGATATCGACGCTATGTCGTGTTACCATTCGCCAGAACGCACCGGCGTCGGGCGTCCCTACGGGCTTACCCTCATAGAGGACGGTGGTGCCGCCGGCCAATAAGGGTCCATAGACGATATAGCTGTGCCCAACGATCCATCCCACGTCCGAAGCCGCCCAAAATGTGTCGCCAGGTTTGAAACCGTAGATATTGGCAAGGCTCCAGGTGAGCGCGACCGCATGTCCGCCATTGTCGCGGACCACACCTTTGGGGGTGCCCGTCGTTCCCGAGGTATAGAGTATATAAAGCGGGTCTGACGACCGGAGCGGCACACAGGGCGCGAGCGACGCATCTTTTAGATGCGTCGCCCAGTCATGTTCATTCGGTCCAGATATCTGGGCCTGGTGCACCAGTCTTTGCACGACTACCACATGATCGACCTCATGCTCGGCGATCTTCCGAGCCTCATCCAAGAGCGGCTTGTAGGGAATGACACGCTTTCCCTCTATGCCGCAGGATGCGGTCAACAGCACGCGGGGCTTGGCGTCATCGATCCGCTTGGCCAATTCCGGAGGGGCGAATCCGCCGAAAACGACCGAGTGGATCGCACCGATGCGGGCGCATGCCAGCATGGCGAAGACCGCTTCGGGTATCATCGGCATGTAGATAATGACCCGGTCGCCCTTCTCGACGCCAAGCCCCTGCAGCATACCCGCGGTTTTTGAGACGGCCTCCAGCAGGCCCGCATAGGTTAAGCTCTCGGACGCACCCGTATAAGCACTTTCATAAATCAGAGCCGCATTGTCACCCCGCCCAGCCCCGACATGACGGTCAACAGCATTGTAGCATGTGTTGAGCTCACCATCCGCGAACCAGCCATCCTCCTGGGAGTAGGCGATGGTCGGTGGCTTCGTCCAGCTGACGGCGTCCGCCGCCTCCATCCAGAACGCTTCGGACCGCTTGATGCTGCGGTCATAGGCTTGACGGTATTCCTCTGACATTTGTACCCTTCTCGCTGCTTGAGCCCTCTTGCGGTCGGCGAAGCAGCGGTTGCCGCCGACCTTTCGGCACCTCAAGCAATATTATTGTGACCACCTGGCCTTGATCGAATTGCACCGTCTTCAAGGGGGAGGCAGATAAATCCGCCGATCCCATGGAGCTTGCCTGGAGGCACTTCCTGTCGCCCAGAGACACTGCCCGTCTTCAGACATTTGCCCGCGGCAAGGCAAGGGCCTGACGATCAGCTCAGCCAACCAACCGGGCTCAGCGCCCTTAATCTCCGCACATGCCTGCCAGCCACATTATGATGCGGCCCGAGCAGCCACAGCCGCAAAACAGCATAGCTTCCAATAAAGCCGTTAGATGAACTCGCTCAACGAGCGGATGGGATTGGTCCCATCCCACTTTGCGCATTCGTCTTTAATTCGTTGGAAAAGCGCTCCGGTACCTGGTGCATATTGAGCAAATTCGACAAAATGGGAGCCGTCATGTGGCATTTGAGTATAGATGACGTCGGCGGACGCCGTACTCATCTGCTGATCGATGCGCAGCCCTGCGCCAGTGCACCGTTCGCGGATGTCAGCGATATCATCGACCAGGATGCAGACGTGATGAATTCCTGACTGCGAGCCATCCATCCATTTGCGATAGACAGACGGCAGATCATCATGCTGTTGAATGATTTCGATCTGCATGTCGCCCCAGTAGGAAAATGCAAGCGTGAGTTCCGCCTCAAGGTTTCGCCCCTGATAATCATAGGGCACCTTGACATGGTCAGCCACAAAGAAGGGGCCGACGCCGAGAGCACTCCAACTCGAAACTGCCTTTTCGAAATCGACTTCTACATAGGCGACCTGAAAAATTGGTCCCAAATCTTTGATGAATTGGGTCGGGGGCAGAAGTTGCTTTTTGATATCCATAATGCGACTCTTTCCATTTCGCCTTGTGAAGCCTTCGGCACTATCGCAGTTTGGCCGTCATATTCGGGCGGTAACAGCTCCCCCCTAGCGACAACCTCGCATAGGCTTGCAACAGCAGACTACCCAAGGTCGGAAGGCGGCGCCGACGAAAGGCGAGATCTGGTTGAACCCGGCCGAAGCTGGCATCGTTGGTAGAAGGTCGCCATCGAGATAAAGCTGCGGCACCTCCGTTTCATCGTTTCTTCCCGCCAAATATGATGCTCACATCTTTGGAAGCGATGCGAGCAACCCGATGTACCGCACTTCTAGCGGCGAAACGGGGCACGTGCCGAATGTTTGCGTTATATTGATTTATATATCAAATATTTTGACCGGTCAACGCGCGAGCTCAAGGTTCATGAGGAGAGTCCAAACGGCAGTAGCGGTTTGTGATCACCGGCCACGGAGTCTCCTCCAGCACGGTCCGTATCATCTCTAGTGCACTGACCCAATCAGGTGATTCACAATCGGTTAGTTTCGTGCGAGTCTGGCGGGATGTCCCAGATCGTATGTGTGATCGTAAACTCTGAAGATGCTGCGCGGTTGGCGTCGGTGGTCGCCGATCGAAACGGTTCGCTCAAGCATATCCAGCGCGCCAGGA
>NZ_SGIS01000104.1 GCF_004208535.1 Sphingomonas populi | reverse complement strand
TGCGAAAACCCTGCTCCGGGTGAGGGCGTCGGGCCAGAATGGCGATGACCAAGCCTTCGGTTTCGGGACCGATCTGCGCGGCCCAGCGCTGGAAGCGTTCCGGTGACCACTCGGCATAGTGCCGGTGTTTGGACGGCATATGATCCAATTGGGTGCCGTGGCGCGTCGCGCCGCCATAGCGGCGTTGATGGGCTGCGACCCGCTGGCCTTTGTGGAAGAGTTCAATCGTACCCGATGTGATGCGCGCGTCGACCTGCTGACGGATCAGTGCATGGGGGACCGAATAATAAAAACTATCGATCTCGACATGATAATCCAGTCCGACACGGACGAGCTTCCACTCGGCATATTCATAGTCCTTCTCCGGTAACGCCTTCAACGCTGGACGCTCGAGGCTTTCCAGCAGGTCGGCGCGGCTGACGCCGAGCTTGCGCATCGGCCGCGTGTTCATATCCGTCACTACGATGGCGATGGCCGCATTGGCTTCGTCCAGCGAGAAGAAGGTCTGGTTGCGCAGCCGGCCCAGGATATAGCTTTGGGCAAAGCGTACCCCAGCTTCAACGGGAGCCTTGTCGCGGGGTTTCAACGGTCGCGCCGGAAGCACGCCGACGTCGTAATGCGCGGTCATCCTGCCATAGCTGCGGTTGATCTCAGGGTCGTAGAAGGAAGCCTTGTTCACCCCGCTCTTGAGATCGTCGGGCACCAGCAACCGCGGAACGCCGCCAATGTGACGAAATAGCCGGACGTGGGACCCGATCCAGTCGGGCAGTGTCTGCGACCAGGTCGCCTCCGCGAACGTGTAATTCGACGCGCCGAGCACCGCGACGAAGATCTCCGCCATCCGGACCTCGCCGGTCAGCGCATCATGGATTCCCAAGCGCTTACCCGAATAGTCAACGAACAGCTTGTCGCCAGCGATATGATGCTGGCGCATCACCGGCGACAAACGCTGCTGAAATGCCCTCAAAAGCTCGCAAAATCGGGAATATCCGTACCCTTCGGGCCAGACCTTGCGATACTCCTCCCACAAGATCGTCATCGACACCGCGGGGCGTCGCAGCTCCCGGGACAGCTCGGCCCAGTCCGGCTCCGGATGCTTGCGCGTGCCCTTGCCGGCCCCAGAGCCGGCACCGGAGCGCGCGAACAACCGCCCCTCCAACTCCGCGTCCGTCATCTCGTCGGGTAGCGGCCACGATAACCCCGCCTTCGATGCTCGCGTCAGCGCGTCCTGGAGCGTGCTGCGCGCAATACCCACGGCTCGCACGATCTGCCGCGCCGATGCGCCTTCGTGATGGAGGCGCAAAATACGCCGTAAGTGTCGCATGGTCAGCGTCCTTCTGGCTGGCATCGAGCTTTCCCGTCCTCATTTCAAAGGACGGCACTCTTCGCCGCAGTTGCTGACCTGCACAGTCGCCTTCGCCGCTACCGCCAGGTGGCCGGCTTCGCGTCGGAACGCTGGCCGGCTTCAGATCGGTAACCCGGCCGGCTTCACGTCGGAATGGTGGCCGGCTTCCCGTCGGAATCCCTGGCCGGCTTCGGTCGGAATTCGCACCCGTTTGAAGGAGGACGTGAAATGACAGGAGCAAAATCACAAAGTGCGGATGCGTTGGCGATGGTCAACCCCGGCGCTGCCGCCATCGACATCGGCTCGACCATGCACATGGCGGCCGTAAATCCGAACACAGATGATAATCCGGTGCGGGCATTTGGCACATTCACCGGCGACCTGCACGATATGGCACGCTGGTTCAAAGCATGCGGCGTCACGAGCGTGGCGATGGAATCCACCGGTGTTTACTGGATTCCGGCTTATGAAGTGCTGGAGGAGCACGGCTTTCACGTTATCCTGGTCAATGCGCGATACGCCAAGAACGTACCGGGCCGCAAAACGGATGTCAGCGATGCGGCATGGTTGCAGCGCCTTCACAGTTACGGGCTGTTGCGCGCCAGCTTCCGCCCCGAGGCGGGTGTGGCAACGTTGCGTGCCTATTTACGACAACGCGAGCGACTGATCGAATATACTGCATCTCACATCCAGCACATGCAGAAGGCGCTGATGGAGATGAATGTACAACTTCATCACGTCGTCTCGGATATTACCGGCGTAACCGGCATGCGGATCATCAGGGCCATTGTGGCAGGGGAGCGCAAGCCCAACACGCTGGCGGAAATGCGCGACATCCGCTGTCATGCGTCCGTCGACAAAATCAGGGCCGCCCTCTCGGGGAACTGGCGGGATGAGCACATCTTCGCGCTTTGCCAGTCTCTGGCCCTGTACGATTTTTACCAGACCAAAATCCTTGAATGTGATCGCAAGCTGGAGATCGCGCTCAAGGCGCTTGAGATCGGCAAGGGCCACGATATCTGTCGCCTTCCCAAAGTCCGGACCAAAACCAGGCAGGCGAACACACCTGACTTCGAGGTCCGTTCCGCGCTGTATCGTGTGCTGGGCGTGGACCTGACACAGATCCACGGAATCGGCCCCTCGTTGGCGCTCAAGCTCGTCGGTGAGTGCGGCACGGATCTCGCGGCATGGCCCAGCTCGAAGCATTTTACTTCTTGGCTGTGCCTCGCGCCGGGCAACAAAATATCGGGCGGTAAATTGTTATCATCGAAAACGCGGCGGTCATCGAGCCGGGCTGCAGCACTTCTGCGCCTGGCAGCCACCACCATAGGGCGGAGCGACACGGCGCTCGGCGCCTTTTACCGCAGACTGTCGGCGCGCGCAGGAAAGGCCAAGGCGGTGACCGCGACAGCCCGCAAAATCGCCGTCCTGTTCTACAACAGCCTGCGCCATGGCATGAAGTATGATGATCCCGGCGCCACGCTGTATGAGGAACGGTACCGCAGCCGGGTGATCGGAAATCTCCAGCGTCGCGCCAAGGCGTTCGGCTTCTCCCTGCACGAATTACCGGCCGAGCCTGAGGCGGCTGTTTCTTAGGAAAGCGGCGGCCTACTCCGCGAAGGACTCGATATGAGGTTCGCCTTCATCGCGAAGCACCGGGGGATCTGGCCGGTATCGTGGATTTGCGAGGTGCTCGGGGTCTCGCGCAGTGGCTTTCACGCCTGGCTGTCACGCGCGCCGAGCGCGCGCTCATCCAGCGACGAGGCGTTCAGCGCGAAGATCCGCGCCAGCTTCATCGCCAGCGATCGGACCTATGGCGCGCGCTGTGTCTGGCACGATCTCCTGGCCGAAGGCCTGTCATGTGGCCTTCATCGCATCGAGCGGCTGATGCGGTTCCACGGGTTGAAAGCACGGCCCCGACGTCGTGGCTTGCCCAAGGATAGCGGCGAGCGGTCAGCCATTGCCGGCAATGTGCTCGATCGCCAGTTCAGCGCCGATGCGCCGAACCGGAAATGGGTGGCCGACTTCACCTACATCTGGACCGCGGAGGGATGGCTCTACGTCGCAGCCGTGATCGACCTGTTCTCGCGGCGCGTTGTCGGCTGGTCGATGAGCGACACGATGACGGCGCAACTCGTCACCGACGCGTTGGTCATGGCGATCTGGCGGCGTGGCAAGCCGGACGCGCTGCTGCATCACTCCGATCAGGGCAGCCAAGGCGGATTCAACCGGTCGTCGCAACACCCTGAACAAGGAGGTTGCGATGAAGACCCGCAAGCGTGCTTCGGATCGTTGTACGCGCCGGAAGTTGCGTTCGCCTGGACACCCGCCC
>NZ_SGIS01000103.1 GCF_004208535.1 Sphingomonas populi | reverse complement strand
GCCAAACTCAAGCAGTTCCGACGGGTGGCAACCCGATACGACAAGCTGCTCGCCAACTTCATGGGCTTCGTCAAACTCGCAGCCATCGCTATATGGCTGAGATAGTTAAATCGTCACCACGCCCTAGTGAGGGTTACACGGTACGCGGCCTTGAGACCGCGGATTTTTATCACCTCGTTGGCGGCGTGCCCATCGACACGGCCGTCATAGAAGTCTTCCGCGCTGACCGACTCGGCTATGAAAACACTGGGCATGCGTATCCTTTGCAAAGCCGCACTCGACCGATCGCGGTCGATGAAAGAACCGGTTTAGAGGTCACCTGTTTGAAAAGAGTTTTGCGAAGGCGCGCGCTGGTCTAACCTAGGCAAAAGAAAAGGCCCGCCTTTCGGCGGGCCTTTGATATATCCTTTGACGATGAGGGGAGGCGTTAGCCCGCGTTCTCAAAGCCGATGGAGGTGATATAGCGATCTTGCCGCCGCCGTCAATATCGCGATCACTAGGAACTACCCTTGCCCTTCTCCCAGGCCGAAATTCAAGAGCTACCGTTCGTCATCTCAGCCGCTCGCTTCGCGACCTACCTCCAGGCCATGGGAAACGATCATGAGCGTGCGCTTGCCCTTTACGAATGGAACCTGGACGTGTCATCGGCCATGATTGTGCCGCTGCAGGTCTGCGAAGTGGCGATCCGCAACGGAGTAGCCGAGGCGATCGAACGGGTACACGGAGCCAATTGGCCGTGGAATAATGGGTTTATTCGCAGCCTGCCTCGTCCGAAGGGCCAGTTCCGATACAATGCGGCACGGGATCTCCAGGCTTGCGCGACGGCTTTGCCGACGACCGGGAAGATCATAGCGGAACTGAAGTTCGCGTTCTGGGAGCACATTTTTACCGCCGGCCAGGACGGCCGCATTTGGAACCCCCACTTTCATGCTTGCTTCCCCGGCGCACCGCACGGCCAGATCGCGCAGTGTCGCGCAACCGCTTACGCAGATCTGCGCGCCATCCGACATCTGCGCAATCGCATCGCCCATCACGAGCCGATTTTTACACGCAATCTGGCCGACGACTATCAGCGGATCCACGACATGATCGCGTGGCGCAGCCAGGTCGCAGCCGCGTGGATGGACGGGAAGCAAACCGTTTTGACACTGCTGGCCGCGAAGCCATGAGTCCGAAATTTTCTCCGTTCGTGATCAAAGCGCTCGTCGATACCATCACCGGTGGCGCCGGCAATGACAACGCGCCCTCCATCGGGATTTACCGATCGGGTCCGAAGATCGAGCAGTTCTTTCTCGATTGTGGGCTAGATATGCGCATTGGGAACAGCTCTCGGGTTCCGGCAACGACCGATTTTCTAAGGCAAAGCGCTCACCATTTTGACGGTCAGGGCGACACCTACATCACGCGCATCATCGAGAAGGTATGCGATCCGCGTGAATATCTGGCCGAACCCGAAAAAGCGACGGCCGTGCGCGAGCATATCAACGCCGCGCTGGCGGCCGACGGTCTCGCCGTGGTGGTGGTCAGCGGCAAAGCAGTTCTCACTGAGCGTCGGGGATCTGGTTCTATCGTCGAGCCCTTCATCGCCAAGGTCACGACGCTGGATTTTGATACCGTCCAGATCGAAATCGCGCGGGCTCTCCCGAATCTGGATGCCGACCCCGAGGATGCGGTTACCGCGGCCTGCTCCTTGATCGAAGATCGAAGCCGTGTGCCGCTCGATCTTGGTCGAACTCAAACTGCCTCTACCGGCGAAGAAGGATATCGACGGTCTCATCCGCGCGGTTCAAGACCCGCTCGGGCTCTCACCAGGGCGATCCGACCTGCCGGCGGAGATAGAGGCTGACATTCGTCAGACGTTGAGCGGCCTTACCTCCGTCGCCAAGGGGATTGGTGCGTTGCGGACGCACGGCGGTGACGCGCACGGGCGCGAAAAGGGCTTCCGCCGGATCGACCCCCGAATTGCGCGCCTGGCCCTGAACGCCGCCAGTTCGCTGGCGCTCTTCCTGATCGAAACGTGGGAGCGAAAAGAGCATCGGGCTCTTCCCCAACATGCGGAGCCGCTCTGAGCGGCCCGCTTGTCGTCTTACGGCGCTATCGGCCGAGCCCCTATGGGCGGTGCGGTACGCTCCGGGGCAGCGCCGTCTTGTCGGCGCCGAGCGCCGTGGCCGGCTCGGGTGCGACAACCGAAGCTGCCGGACGCATAGAGAGCCCCGTTGGGCCTAGCCACAACGCGACCGTTACACCGATCGTCACGGCAGCAACGATCGCGACAATGATCGCGTTCTTGAAACGACGAAACCAGGGCTCCCCCGTCTTGACGATTGTCCAGTTGGCCTTGAGCGGTAGCCGTGCCGCTTCGAGGATCGTCATTCGTCGATCCCGCAACGCGACGGTCTCGGGCACCGGCTTCAACATGTCCTCGCGGAGGGCGTCGAGCTCGGCGCGCACGGCAGTCCATTCCTCCTCTTCGGGGTTTTCGCGGAGCTCAATGCGGGCATGCGCGGCGTCGAACGCGGCAAGACGTTCAACCTTCTTTGAGGATTCAATTTCGCCGGCGTAGGCGACGGCCTCGGCCGTCAAAGTAGCGAGGTCGATACGTTGCGCGTCGATCCAGGCTTGGCGAAACTCGCTGATCTTGTTTTCCTTGCCGATCACGGCCGACATTGCGGCAATCAAGCCCGCGACGAGGCCACCGGCTAGGCCGATCACGGGTGGGAGCCAGTCCTTAATCTGCGGATCCATCGGTGGCCCCCTCCCATGCAGCGCCGGCCAGCAAGACCGTTGCCCTTTTAGGCATGTCCTGGTGCGACCATTTGATCGGCGGAGAGCATACGCACGCTGATCTCATACCGCGAACGAAGCACCTCGAGCAGGGCTGCGCAATGCATCCAATTCGTCGGATTGGGCGACCATCCACCATCGCCCCTTCGACCGAGAAAATACACTTATCGTGGTCAGCCACGATCAGGACGAACGGTTTCGATAGGCATCTTAAGCGCGACGCCGCTGTTTCACGGCCGCCAACATCTCTCGGCGTAGGATCGCATTCATTCGAGCCTGATAGCCCTTGCCGGCTGACTTCAGCCAGGCAAGCACGTCGGCATCGAGACGGGCAGTCACCTGCTGCTTGATCGGCTTATAAAAGCGGCCGCGCTGGGCGTTCTGCCAGAACTCCTCGGGCAACGCCGGCGCGTCGCTATAATCGATCTCGCTATCCGGAATCGCTTCCAATGCAGCCAGCTCGGCTTTCTGCGCCTCGCTTAACGGGGGCAGATTGCCCGGATCAAGTTCGAAGCGAACGATGTCATCGCCGTTCTTCTTCATACCGCTTCCTTTCCGTCCGTTCGGCTCGCCGGGCCGAGATGATGTGGATGACCTCAACATATTCATCATTGTCGCCCTCTTCGGCGACGGTGTGGGCCACGAGGAGAAGGAGATGCCCTTCCACGAGGCCGAGGGTTTGCCAGCGCTGTTCGCCACCTTCTATTCGATCCTGCTCGCTCAAGGCGAATGGATCAGCGAACGCCCGCGCTGCGGTCTCGAAGCTGACTTTGTGCTTCTTCAGATTGCTCTCGGCCTTCGCGGCGTTCCACGTAAAGCGCATCGACATGCCAAAAACATAATTACATTTCTGGCATTATACAAGGCCTCCTTGGACGGGGGGGCTCACGTCAGTTCAGCTATCTGAATCGTCGGCGACCCTCAGCTCGCGTGCGATCCTAGGGCGTGGTGACGATTTAAGGGTTAGGGATTCCCAATTGCTCTGAAATCGGATTCAAGGCTGATTTTTGGAGATCAGCGATGGATTGCGATGCGCTTCGGGATGATCAATGGGACCGGATCAAAG
>NZ_SGIS01000102.1 GCF_004208535.1 Sphingomonas populi | reverse complement strand
CCTCAAGCCGCGCCCGATCCGGTGCCGTGACGACGAAGGTGATACCGCTACGCATACCCCTTGGTCGCACAATGCAGCGCTAGGCGGAATCCTCAAAAGGACTCATCCGTCACGATCAATCCACTAGATAGCGAGGTGAGGTAATCGCGTTGAAAGTTTAAGCTCTAAGCGGTCGAGCGAACCGGGATGAAGCGCCCTCCTTCGATGTTGACGCACCCGCCTACCTCAAACAGATGGCCAAGCTTCAACGGCGCTTCCGCGACCGTGCCGCCAAAGGTGCCCATTACCTCCCCGAGGAGCCTCACACAGCGCATTTGCGCGCCCCGGCTCAATCGTGCCGCCCCTTTCCACGTCGCGCTTTCAGAAGCTACGCAGGCGGTTATAGAGGATAGTTCTTGATCGACCCAGATTTCGGTCGAGATATAAAGAACGTGTCAACCGCTAATATTGCTATCAGTGTGGTTGTCGAGATTTTCCTTCAAATGAATTCCTTCCGGCGATACACACCGGTGGTCGATTATGACATTTTAAAGGACAATCAACGTGCCAAAGCTCTCTGACATCATCGCCGCCACTCTCCGTATCAAGCGGAAGCCGAAGCCGGAACCATACAGCCCAAGTTGCCTTACCGTCATGGTTGTACCAATGAAGCCTGTAAAAGGCCTTTACGGCTCGACATGGAACCGACGCGATCTATTTTGATCGCACCCCAAACAGCCCGTTGAACGACTGATAAGGTCGTTCACGGGCCTTACTTCGCCGTCTTTCCCCAATCCTCGTTCCAGCGCTTGACTACCGCTGCTTCCAAGTTGATGAAATTTGCCGCCCACATGATCGACTGTTCATCAAGAGCCTCTTGAATCTGGGCTGCAAGTGCGTCGCCGCTAACCCATTCCACCCAAGCACCGCCTACAAAAATGTAAGGCGTCCGTTCGGCAACCACATAGACGATGGCGCCTTCTTCAAGCCGCGCGGCAGGTATAGCGTTCCGTTCCGCGACAGTAGCGGCAGACTTCCACCCACCCTTGCCATACGCACTAAGATGACTCGGGTAACTATCAAGAGTTGAGTTGGGCACCACTGGTGCCGAGATGTTTGTTCCGTTGATGTTGCTCATCTGATATTTATGCGAGCAACCCCGATTGTGCTATAAATACTCTATGGAAACCATCGAGGCATCTCCCCGCTTTCTCGCGCTACTTGATGAACTCGACCGCTTCCAACTCCCCGCCCGCTCACGCATCCTCCCCGGTGAGATCGTCGGCGGAAGGATAAAGGCCAACATGCAAATCATTCCCTCTGGCGCGATCTCCGCCAGCACGCCCGCACCGACTGGCGCGATCGTCGCCAAGATCGCCATGAGGGCGTCGGCGCGCGATCGGCTCACCTATGCGGAGATCGTGAAGGCGAACGCTCCCATGAAACTCCTGAAAGCGCCAAGGAAGCCCGCGAAGGCCGCACGAGCACCACGCAAGCCCTCTCCGGCTCCGAAGCTCCCTCGCACCGGCCACTCGGCTGAGGTGAAGGCGGTGGTATCGGCGAAGGCGCGAGCGAAGCGCGAGGCACGCGTTGCCGCTGTTTTACCCCTCATAGCGCAAGCACGAGAGCAAGGGTGCCTGCTACTCTCCGAGATCGGTCAATATCTCGATCAAAGAGGCCACAAGCCACCGCAAGGCGAGAAATGGTCAACCGCAAGCTTGAGCCGCATTATCGGGCCAATCTCACCCGAGGATCGCCAGCGCCGTGACGAACGGTTCGCCAAGCTCATCGCCGATGCTCGCGCAGATGGTGCGATCAGCAATGCAGAGATCGCGGATTGGCTCAACGAGCGCGGACATCGCACCGAGAAAGGTGCAGCTTGGACGGGAGTGAACGTGTCACGCTTTCGGCGAACCTTCGAAGTGGATCGCGAAGCGCATCTTGTGAAGCTCGCCAGCCTTGTCGCGGATGCTATCGCGGACGGCGCGATATCGTATGTTGAGATTGCCGGGTGGCTCAACGCGCGCGACATTAAGACCGTCAACGGTACAGTATGGTCGCCAGCGAATGTCGGATTTTTCAAGCGGGGACGGATGCAAACCGCGACCTAAATACCTTTATGTCTAATACAATCACGATGCCCTTCCTTGATGATAGCGGCAAGCTCACCCCGCTCGTAGTTGCCGCTATGGCGGCTGGCGCAACATCATCACTGGTGACCACCGATCATAATCAAATCATCCTCACCTTCGCCACGCAGGCCGATCGTGATGCGTTCGCGGCGAAGATCGATTTAGCGCCCCAGTATCGATATTGGGGCGTATCGTCTAAACCGGCGCTCACCGCGATCGACATTGCCGCGCTCGGCAATAGCGAACCCGCCACCAGCTTTGCGAAGTCGATCACATACGATTGCACGGGCGGGCGCTTCCCCTACCTCGCCTACCCCGTCGCTTGGGGCACGCCCGCCGCTGTAACGGTCGGCGGGTTAGCGTTTACCGATCTCGTCATCGCCGATGTACCGGATGCGGATGGCAAAACCATTTACCGAACTATTCGGTTTAACTATCTCCAAAACGGCAACGCCATCAGAGTGGTCTGGGCATAATCGGCGTATATGCGCGATAGATATTGTGCCGATCATCGCTAGTCATGTATAAATACTTTGTGTTGTAGTAGACGCGTTCCTCGATTGAGCGGGTGGCTGGATAAGCCCCCGCTCTTTTCGTTTCAGCGCCAGCCGCACAATTCCGTTATGAATCTCGCGAGCACACTCGCTGACCGCTTTGCAATATTATTTTGCACAGTTCGGTTTCTTTCTCGAACTGCAAAAAAGATAATGCGGACGAGAAGTTCGGTCCTGTAGATGTTGGGAATGAGGCGGGCAACGGTTGCTCTCCACTCTACTACGGAAACCTCGAACATGATCCAGAATGCTATGAAAATCGATCTCTATGACGACCAAGGCAAGTTCAATATTCTTGGCCCACTCGATCCAACCTACGCGGACTGGCGCGGCGACTACAAGGTGCTTTGGCGCTCTGGCGATAACCGCCCGCGTCGCGTGATCTATCTCGCGTTGTGGTATCACTACGATGGCAAGCGCACCCGCGAAGAGGTAGAGGCGGAACCAGCCCTACGCCACGCCTTTGGCATCGATCGGATGGTCTATGACAAAAACGGCTTTCCCTCTTTTGACGAAGACACCTCGCCAAACTTCGACGCCAATCCGTTGGCGCTATTGAAGCATCTTCCCAAGCGCGAGCGTGAGGCCGCAGCGGCGCACTTGTCCAGTTGGATCACTAATGTCTACCCCGGCCTACTGGACGGCTCGGTTTCGCTGCCCACTCACCCCGTCATGACGATCCACAAGCTCAAAATCGGCGCGCCCGAATATGAAGAGCGTCACGCTGCCGTCGATCGCGCGTGGCACATGGGCCTTGATTGGGCGAACTAACGTCGGAGCGACGTTCATCTTACCAACTTTGAACCTCCGACGAAAATCTATCATCGATCGGACGGACCTATTCAGGAATTAATACGCATGTTTTACGATTCTAACCTTCACCTGAAAACCGATCTATCGGCTTCGGAACGTCGCGACATGAGCGATCTTTACAGCATGGTGGGCGACGCGATGTCGCGCAAAGCGCTGATGGAAGGCCCGCACGGTCCGCAGCGGCAGCTTTTCGCCGAGGCCAAAGCGGTAGCGTTGAGGTGTCATGCAAAAGACTTGTCGCGCGATCTTCAAGAGGGCTGGAGACGCGACGACGCCGCGCGGTCGCTCGATAAAGCTGAAACTCGCGAAGAGATTTGGCGCGCGTTGCACTGGTGGTGGACGGAAACCAAGCCAGCGCCTCGATAAGCCCTCTGAGCTGCTGCCGCTTCCGTGGACACCGAGATAAGGTGTTTTTGGAACCGGAGGATGGAGATGCAACGACGGAAGTTCAGCCGCGAGTTCAAGCTCGAGGCGGTGAAGCTGGTGCGGGAACGCGGG
>NZ_SGIS01000101.1 GCF_004208535.1 Sphingomonas populi | reverse complement strand
AGGGGAACCTGCGGCTGGATCACCTCCTTTCTAAGGATATCGGCGGAAAGCGCTTCTGGTTTCGATCAGGAGAAGAGCTTCCTCCATTCCAAAGAACATTTTGCCGCCGTCCTCATGTCCCTTCATCTTCTGGAAATCAGCGCAGCCGCTGAGACAAAATAGCGTGAGCTATTTTGCACAGCGGCAAGCTCGGCCAGCGCTGCGAAGCGCGCCCATCGAGGCGCAGCTTTGCTGCGACTGACGGGCATGCGCGGGCACGGTATTGGGCCGGTAGCTCAGGTGGTTAGAGCGCACGCCTGATAAGCGTGAGGTCGTAAGTTCAACTCTTACTCGGCCCACCACGACTTTGATGGGGCCTTAGCTCAGCTGGGAGAGCGGTTGCTTTGCAAGCATCAGGTCATCGGTTCGATCCCGATAGGCTCCACCAAGCTGCAGACGAAGAGACGCGGCAAGCAAAGCTTGCAGCGCACTTCGTCAAAGCCGGCCAGCGCTGCGAAGCGCGCCATAAGGCGCAGCTTTGCTGCGACTGACGGCGCAGTGGTCAGCGTGACCTCGCCCCCAAGATATTCCAGATGATGAAGACATCAGTTTGCCGCACCTTACGAGGTGTTGGCGATACCGAGAGCGTATGACGCTCTCCTATTTGACATTGTGAATGGGTTCTTAAAATCGATGCCGTGAATACGGCGTTTGGTTTTGGACGAGAGGTTTGGAAGGTTCGCCTTCTGGATCGCAAGGCCAGACCATGCGCTGCTAATATCAGGCTGAGCATTTTAATCATCCGCACCAAGATACTTTGGCTATGCTGCTCTGCCGAGTTTTGGTTGGTCTAACGATCAACCCAGCGTTGTCATTGGTGGTGCGGACTCTCAAGCGTGAGGTAAGGGCAATTCGTGGATGCCTTGGCGCATACAGGCGATGAAGGACGTGGCACGCTGCGATAAGCTTTGGTGAGGTGTGAGCAACCTGTGACCCAGAGATTTCCGAATGGGGAAACCCACCCATCCCGTTTAACTCTGCTGTGAGTAATCACAGTTGGGCTAAATGGAGTGCGGTATCACATAGGTGAATAAAATAGCCTTCGTGAAGCGAACCCGGCGAACTGAAACATCTCAGTAGCTGGAGGAAAAGACATCAACCGAGATTCCGTTAGTAGTGGCGAGCGAACGCGGACCAGGCCAGTGCCTGATATTCAACTAGCAGAACACTTTGGAAAGAGTGGCCATAGCGGGTGACAGCCCCGTATGCGAAAGTGAGATATCGGGACATGAGTAGGGCGGGACACGTGTAATCCTGTCTGAACATAGGGGGACCACCCTCTAAGCCTAAATACTCGTATGCGACCGATAGTGAACTAGTACCGTGAGGGAAAGGTGAAAAGCACCCCGATGAGGGGAGTGAAACAGTACCTGAAACGGATTGCCTACAAGCAGTTGGAGGGGTCTTGAGCCCTGACAGCGTACCTCTTGCATAATGGGTCTGTGACTTAATGTACCAAGCAAGCTTAAGCCGTTAGGTGTAGGCGCAGCGAAAGCGAGTCTGAATAGGGCGACAGAGTTTGGTGTATTAGACCCGAAACCCGGCGATCTAGGCATGACCAGGATGAAGGTGCAGTAACATGCACTGGAGGTCCGAACCGATTAACGTTGAAAAGTTACCGGATGAGTTGTGTTTAGGGGTGAAAGGCCAATCAAGCCGGGAAATAGCTGGTTCTCCGCGAAAACTATTGAGGTAGTGCCTCGGATGGACACCCTAGGGGGTAGAGCACTGGATGGATGCGGGGGTCGCGAGACCTACCAACTCTAACCAAACTCCGAATACCTAGGAGTGATATCCGGGAGACAGACGGCGGGTGCTAAGGTCCGTCGTCAAAAGGGAAACAGCCCTGACCTACAGCTAAGGTCCCCAAGTCATCACTAAGTGGGAAAGCATGTGGAACTTCCAAAACAACCAGGAGGTTGGCTTAGAAGCAGCCATCCTTTAAAGAAAGCGTAACAGCTCACTGGTCTAAATAAGAGGTTCTGCGGCGAAGATGTAACGGGGCTAAAGTGATGCACCGAAGCTTAGGGTGTGGGATTTATTCCCACGCGGTAGCGGAGCGTTCCGTACGCCTGTGAAGCGGTCTGGTAATGGACCGTGGAGGTATCGGAAGTGCGAATGCAGACATGAGTAGCGATAAAGAGGGTGAGATGCCCTCTCGCCGAAAGACCAAGGGTTCCTGCGCAAGGCTAATCCGCGCAGGGTGAGCCGGCCCCTAAGACGAGCCCGAAGGGGGTAGTCGATGGGAACCACGTTAATATTCGTGGGCCTGGTGGTGTGTGACGGATCTCGTGTGTTGTTCTCCCTTATTGGATTGGGAGGGCTTCGAAGAGGTTCCAGGAAATAGCCCCACCGTATAGACCGTACCCGAAACCGACACAGGTGGTCAGGTAGAGTATACCAAGGCGCTTGAGAGAAGTGTCCTGAAGGAACTCGGCAAATTGCCTCCGTACCTTCGGAAGAAGGAGGCCCTCACATTGCGCAAGCATTATGAGGGGGCACAGGCCAGGGGGTAGCGACTGTTTAGCAAAAACACAGGGCTCTGCTAAGTCGGCTTCAAGACGACGTATAGGGCCTGACGCCTGCCCGGTGCCTGAAGGTTAAGTGGAGGAGTGCAAGCTCTGAAATGAAGCCCAGGTAAACGGCGGCCGTAACTATAACGGTCCTAAGGTAGCGAAATTCCTTGTCGGGTAAGTTCCGACCTGCACGAATGGCGTAACGACTTCCCCACTGTCTCCAGGACATGCTCAGCGAAATTGAATTCCCCGTGAAGATGCGGGGTTCCCGCGGTTAGACGGAAAGACCCCGTGCACCTTTACTGCAGCTTCAGAGTGGCATTAGGAAAGAACTGTGTAGCATAGGTGGGAGGCTTTGAAGCATCGTCGCCAGATGATGTGGAGCCATAGGTGAAATACCACCCTGTTGTTTTCTGATGTCTAACCTCGATCCATGAAACTGGATCAGGGACCCTCTGTGGCGGGTAGTTTGACTGGGGCGGTCGCCTCCTAAAGAGTAACGGAGGCGCGCGATGGTGGGCTCAGGACGGTTGGAAACCGTCTGTTAGAGTGCAATGGCATAAGCCCGCCTGACTGCGAGACTGACAAGTCGAGCAGAGACGAAAGTCGGTCATAGTGATCCGGTGGTCCCTCGTGGAAGGGCCATCGCTCAACGGATAAAAGGTACGCCGGGGATAACAGGCTGATAACCCCCAAGAGCTCATATCGACGGGGTTGTTTGGCACCTCGATGTCGGCTCATCACATCCTGGGGCTGGAGCAGGTCCCAAGGGTTTGGCTGTTCGCCAATTAAAGTGGTACGTGAGCTGGGTTCAGAACGTCGCGAGACAGTTTGGTCCCTATCTGCCGTGGGCGTCGAAATTTGAGAGGAGTTGACCCTAGTACGAGAGGACCGGGTTGAACATACCTCTGGTGTACCTGTCGTTCTGCCAAGAGCGCAGCAGGGTAGCTATGTATGGACGGGATAACCGCTGAAAGCATCTAAGCGGGAAGCCTCCCTCGAGATAAGATTTCATAGAGCCGTGAAAGACCATCACGTTGATAGATCGGATGTAGAAGTGCGGTAACGCATGGAGCTAACCGATACTAATTGCTCTATTCGCGCTTGAGAGTCCCGCCATCAATGACAATCCTGGGTCAAACCAGCATGTGTCAAAGACGCGCGGATGATCATTTGCAACGCCTGATACAAACACCTTCACAGTATAAAGCGTGCATCGATTTTACGAGAACACATCCCATGCGTTCACCGGCTCCATTGCCTGGTGGCTATAGCGTCTGTGCCCCACCCGATCCCATCCCGAACTCGGCCGTGAAACCAGACTGCGCCAATGGTACTATCGCTTAAGCGATGGAAGAGTAGGTCGTCGCCAGGCATTGCAGCCGGTGAGCGCACGGGAATACACTCGATATCAGAACCCATTCACATGTCTCATACCCCGCCCAACAGCGGGCACACCTTGGCGCGGGGTGGAGCAGCCCGGTAGCTCGTCAGGCTCATAACCTGAAGGTCACAGGTTCAAATCCTGTCCCCGCAACCAACGATACTTGCAAACACCCTGCCCGTAAAACGGCGGGGTTTTTTGCGTTCGACGCAATCGACAAAATACCGGCCAAATCACCCTGCACGTCG
>NZ_SGIS01000100.1 GCF_004208535.1 Sphingomonas populi | reverse complement strand
AGCGTGGTGCGAGCATCGGACCGCTCGTTTCAGGTCAAGTGGACCGAGACCGCCTATGAGCGTGGCACCGAGGCGGGAACGTCGCGCTGGACCGCGATCCTCACGATCGTGATCAAGCCACCGAGCGACGCCGATACGCTCCGCCGGAATCCACTCGGCGTCTATGTCGATGCGGTCGATTGGAGCCGCGAGCTTGATCCGCCGACGCCGCCACGACGATCCGCGCCCCCGGTTCCTGGGGCGCCAGCAGCGGCCAACTCTGCTGCGGACACGCCCCTTGATCCCAATCTCGCTGCGCCCGCGCAGCCCGCCTCGGAGTCACACCAATGACCTTCATCCTTGCCGTTTCGGCTATCGCCCTCGCGACCGCTCCAGCATCCGGCCAGTTCGTCGCGTCTCCGAAGGTGCCGCCTCCTGTCGCCGCGCCCGCCAACGCACCGGCTTCGAAGTCCCCAATCAATCGCGTCCGCATTAAACGTCCGATCAACCCCAACGTGGTGCGCTTCGCCGCTGCCAACAGGGCGGCGACGCAGCAACCTCAGGCGCAGGGGTTCGTGAACGCCGTGCAGGTCTTTCCCTTTACTGATGGCGCGATCTACCAGGTCTACACCGCGCCGGGCGCGGTGACGGACATCGCCCTCCAGCCCGGCGAAAGCCTCGTCGCCGTTGCTGCGGGCGACACCGTGCGCTGGGTCATCGGCGACACGACGAGCGGCAGTGGCACGGAGAAACGCACGCATATCCTGGTGAAGCCTTTTGCTTCGGGTCTCGCCACCAACCTCGTCGTCACCACCGACCGGCGGAGCTATCACGTCCAGCTTACCGCCACTGCGCGCACCGCGATGGCGGCGCTGTCGTGGACCTATCCGGCGGATCAGTTGATCGCACTGCGCCGAGCTGCCGAGCAGGCCGCGGCGGCAGCGCCGGTTTCGGAGAGGCTATCGGTCGATACCCTTCATTTCAACTACGCCATCAGCGGTGACCAGGCCGCATGGCGGGCCCTTGCGCGCCTTCGACGACGGCCGGCAGACGTTCGTCGAATTTCCGGCGAGCATCGTGGTTGGGGAGGCGCCGCCGTTCTTCATCGTTGGTGCGGGCGGAGAGGCGGAGCTCGCCAACTACCGCGTCCGCGGTCGCTTCTACGTCATCGATCGCATCTTCGATGTCGCCGAACTCAGGCTCGGCACCAAAAAGCAGCAGATCGTCCGCATCAGCCGCGTCGCCGAAAGCGGCGCCTCGCGGACGGGCAAGCACTCATGAGCGAAGACGTCATCACGCCCGCGCCGAAGGTCGATCCCGAGACCTTTGCCATTCGGAGCAAACCCGCCCGCGCGATCCGGTTTCGACGGGGTGTCATCATCGCCATTGCCGCGCTTGGGTCGGTCAGCCTGATGGCGGTGGCCTGGATCGCGCTCAAGCCGCGCGTGTTCAGCGCCGTTGGCGATCGTCAGGAATTGTCTGAACCGAGCAATCGGCCATCAGCCGATGCCCTGAGTGGACTGCCCGCGACTTATGGTGACGCGCCGAAACTTGGACCGCCATTACCCGGAGACCTTGGCCGACCGATCCTCGAGAGCCAGCGCCGGATGGCGATGGAAACCGGCACGGGCAGCGATCCATCGAACAGCCAAGCGGCGCAGGAACGCGAGCGCCAACTCGCCGAACTCAAGGCCGCGCGCGAGTCCGGCGTGCTGGTGCAGGGGCGCACTGCCACTTCGGCACCGAATGTCCCGGACGCGACGGGCACGCCAGCGCCGATCCCGACGCCAGAGGCAAGTCCGGCGCTGAGCCCCGATCATGATCCGAACGCGCAGGGCCGCAAGGCGCAGTTCGTTGGCACGCTCGACCGTTCGGACGATGTCAATCCGCACACGCTGACAGCGGCGCCATCGCCCTATCTGCTCTCGGCGGGGAGCGTCATCTCCGCCAGCCTGATTACTGGGCTTCGTTCCGACCTGCCCGGTCTGGTGACGGCGCAGGTAACGGCCCAGGTGTTCGACAGTCCCACCGGTCGCATCCTTCTCATTCCGCAAGGATCGCGGCTGATCGGCAGCTACGACAGCGTCGTGGCATTCGGGCAGAAGCGCGCGTTGATCGTCTGGCAGCGGATCATGCTGCCCGATGGCAGCTCGCTGACGATCGACAATGTCCCGGCGACCGATGCGTCGGGCTATGCCGGACTCCAGGACCAAGTCGACTTCCACACTTCGGCACTGCTCAAGGGCGTTGCGTTATCCACTTTGCTCGGCGTCGGCTCGCAATTGACGGTTACGGGGGAAAGCGACCTCGTCCAGGCGATCCGGGAATCCACCCAGCAAAATGTTTCGCGCGCCGGCGATCAACTCACGTCGCGCAACCTCAGCATCCAGCCGACAATCACGATCCGGCCGGGCGCGACCGTGCGGCTGGTCGTCCACAAGGATCTCATCCTCGCGCCCTGGAAGACATAGGAGACCGGAAAAATGCCAGACCTCAAGCTCGGGCGCATCCCCGATCGCACCCCCGTTAAGCTGACCATCAGCATCAGCCCGGATCTGAGTGCTGACTTGGCCGACTACGCGACCCTGTACGAAAATGCCTACGGCCAGAAGGAAGCCGTGTCGGACCTGATCCCGTATATGCTTCGCGCGTTCCTCGACAGCGACCGCGGTTTCGCGAAGATGCGGCAAGCCGTTACGAAAAGCTGAGCTATGCGCTCGCCGGATCGTCCCGATGCGCGATCGAGCAAGCACGGTCATCCGGCGATGGAGTGTGCGCGCGAATCTACGCCGACCGCTCCGTTGACGGGCTCCGGTGATACAACGCCATGCCAAATTAGCGCCCAGTCAAATGCCATCGATACCGGTCCTGACCGGCGTTTGATCGAGCTTGTCAGAGCTCTGGCGCGGTGCGCGGCACGCCGATATAGTGCGGACGCTGACAAGGAGCGTGTCCGAGACGGCTCCTGAGGCAAGCAGGAGAACCCTTATGAAGGTTGCCCTCTACGCACGATATTCGAGCGACTCACAGCGCGACGCTTCGATTGCCGACCAACTCCGCGTGTGTCGGGCTCATGCCGAGCGCCAAGGCTGGCGGATCATCGAGGAATATACCGATCACGCCATTTCGGGCGCGTCACTTCTGCGGCCGGGCATTCAGGCGATGATCGCCGATGCCCTGCAGGGCCGGTTTCAGATAGTCCTTGCCGAGGCGATGGACAGGCTCTCGCGCGATCAGGAGGACATCGCCGGTCTCTTCAAGCGCATGGCCTACGGCGACGTGAAGATCATCACACTGTCCGAAGGCGAAGTCACCCAACTCCACGTTGGCCTCAAGGGCACGATGAATGCGCTCTTCCTCAAGGATCTCGCCGACAAGACGCGGCGCGGCCTGCGCGGTCGGATTGAGCAGGGCAAGTCGGGTGGCGGTAATTCCTATGGGTACACCGTCGTGAAGCAGTTCGGCGGTGACGGGGAGGCTGTCCGTGGCGACAGGGCCGTAAATCCCGAGGAAGCGGTGGTCGTCACCCGCATCCTCCAAGATTATGCCGCAGGAAAATCCGCCAAGCGGATCGCCAGCGAGCTCAACCGTGAAGGCATCCGCGCACCGTTGGGTGGCGACTGGGGTTTCAGCACGATCAACGGCAACCCCAAGCGGGGCACAGGAATCCTCAATAACGAACTCTATGTGGGCAAGCTGGTTTGGAACCTGCAACGTTTCGTGAAAGACCCGGTCACGGGAAAGCGACAGGCCCGGCTGAACGAAAGCGATGCGTGGCTGTCGCGTGAAGTGCCGCATCTTCAGATCGTCGATGACGCGCTGTAGGCCGCGGTCAAGGAGCGCCAGCGGACACAGCGCGTCACAAGGCCGGACGGCGCCTGCGGTGACGTAGCGCGGATCAACGAGCGCCGTCGCGCACGCTATCTGCTGTCCGGACTCACACGGTGCGGTCAGTGTGGTGGCGGCTACGCGATGATCTCAGCCGATATGCTCGGTTGCTCGACCGCGCGCAACAAGGGCACCTGCGCCAATCGGCGCAACATCCGCCGTGATGAATTGGAGCGGCGTGTGCTGACCGCGCTTCACAGCCATCTCATGGACCCGGCGCTCTTTGCGGCATTCTGTGACGATTTCACGCGCGAGTTGAACCGGGTCAGCATGGAGGGTGGTGCCGCAATCACACCGGCGCGCGCGGAGATCGACAAACTCGAGCGCGATATCGACGCTACGATAGAGATGATGATCCGCCTGGGGCCGGGCCCATCGACCGATCGCCTTAACGGCAAGGTGGTAAGACTGGAGGCAAGGCAGAAAACGCTAAAGGACTTCGTGGCCGAGGCGAAGGAGCCGCCTGCTCTGCTCCACCCGGAGATGGCGGGCTATTGCCGCCAACAGGTGACCGCGCTGCACGAGCTTCTCGAGCATGGCCCTGAGACAGAGCGGATGAG
>NZ_SGIS01000010.1 GCF_004208535.1 Sphingomonas populi | reverse complement strand
ACGACGCCTCGCCCTCAATTTGCTCCAGCACGACACCCGAAAACTCTCCATCCGCAGAAAATTTAAACACGCCGGATGGCACGACGACTATCTCTCTTCTCTCCTCGCTCAAATGCGATAGCCCTGCCTGACAAGGGAGGGGTCGGGGGTGGGTCGGTCTGCGAGGGAGCGGCGCGGCGACCATTGGCCCACCCACCCCAGCCCCTCGCTTTCAGGGAGGGGCGCTACGTCAGGCAGCGGCGAAATCGGGCTTGAGCACGACCTTCGTCACCACATTCTGGTCATCGTGGAACATCTTGTAGCCCTTGGGCGCATCCTCCAGCGCCATCCGGTGCGAGATCAGGAACTCGGTCTCGATCTTGCCTTCCATGATCGCGTTGAGCAGCGCCGGCATGTAATGCTGGACATGGGTCTGCCCGGTCTTGAGCGTGAGGCCCTTCTCCATCAGCGCGCCGAGCGGAAACTTGTCGACGAAGCCGCCGTACACCGCCGGCATCGAGACACGTCCGCCCTTGCGGCAGGCGATGATCGCCTGACGAATGGAATGCGGACGATCGGTGCCGAGGAACGTCGATTTCTTGATCTGGTCGATCACATTGTCGGCGAAGAAGCCGTGCGCCTCCAGCCCGACGCTGTCGATCACGGCATCGGGACCGATCCCGCCGGTCATCTGCATCAGCGCTTCGTAGGTGGCGGTTTCCTCGAAGTTGATCGTCTCGGCGCCGAAGCGTTTGGCCAACTCCAAACGATGCGGGAAATGGTCGATCGCGATCACGCGCTCGGCGCCCATCAGGAACGCCGATTGCACCGCGAACAGCCCGACCGGGCCGCAGCCCCACACCGCGACAGTGTCGCCCGGTTCGATCTCGGCATTCTCGGCCGCCATCCAGCCGGTCGGCAGGATGTCGGAGAGAAACAGCACCTTCTCGTCCGAAACGCCGTCGGGGATCACGATCGGGCCGACATCGCTGAACGGCACGCGGACATATTCCGCCTGCCCGCCGGCATAGCCGCCCGTCATGTGACTATAGCCGAACAGCCCGCTCATCGGCTGGCCGTACAACTCCTGCGCGATGTCCTGGTTGTCGGCGGGCAAGCCGTTGTCGCACGCCGAATATTGGTGCTTGCCGCAATGGTAGCAGCTCCCGCACGCGATCGTGAACGGCACGACGACGCGCTGGCCCTTCTTGAGGGTCGACTTCGCGCCGACCTCGACGACCTCGCCCATGAACTCATGGCCGAGGATGTCGCCGGCCTGCATCGTCGGAATGTAGCCGTCATAGAGATGCAGGTCCGAGCCACAGATCGCGGTCGAGGTGACCTTGATGATCGCATCGCGCGGGTTGAGGATTTCGGGATCGTCGACGGTATCGACGCGGACGTCGTGCCGACCGTGCCAGGCGAGTGCGCGCATCAGGCCTTCTCCTCTTCGAATTGCTGGCGGGTTCGCGACGATGTCGCGATCTCGCCGGTTTCCATCAGTTGCTTGAATCGCCGCAGGTCGCGCCGCGCCTGGATGGCGGGTTCGCGCTGGAACATCTTGGCGATCAGCTTGCCGATCGCGCCACCCGGCGGGTCGTACAGCACCGTCGCGGTGACGATCGTGCCGCGCGCGCCGGCATCGCGAAAGTCGATGCGGCCGCTGTTGGGCACGTCGGCACCGTCCTCGGATGCCCAGGCGATCAGTTGGTTCTCGCGCTCCTCGGTGATGACGGCGGTCCATTCCACCGTGCGACCGCCGGGCGCCTTGACGATCCAGTGCGAACGCCGGTCGTCGATCGGCGAGACCTCGACGACATTGTCCATGAAGGTCGCGAGGTTTCGGAAGTCGCGCCAATAGGCGTAGAGTTCAGCGACCGGACGATTGATCGTCACCGCGCGCGCGACAAGGCTGTCGCCTTTGGGTTCGAGCAGCGCGCCCGTCGCCGCATCGACGGCGCCCGACCGCTTCGAGGTGGCGAGCGGCGCGTCGTCGGTCTGAAAGTCGGTGTCTGCCATAGCGTCCTCCGTGTTGAGTGGGGAAGATCGCACGGCGGACGGGTCCGTTCCCGTCGTTTCTATAACGAAATCAAATACTTCACTGATCGAGATCAAGTCAGACGAGATTGACCCGGCGTCTCATAACGCCGAATTACCGAAGACAATTATCGCATGCGATCCGCTTCGAGCAGGTCCGCCACCGCCGCCGCCGGGACTGGCGCACTGAAGAGATAGCCCTGCCCGAAATCGCAACCGTCGTTCAGCAGCGCATCCCGCCGCTCGATCGTCTCGATGCCTTCGGCCACGGTCTTGATGCCAAGCCCCTTGCCCAGCCCGATGATCGCGCGAACGATCGTCCAGTCGCTGGCTGATGGCGCATCGACGAACGACCGGTCGATCTTGAGGACATCGACGGGGAATTGCTTGAGATGCGCGAGCGAAGCATAGCCCGTGCCGAAATCGTCGAGCGCGATGGTGATCCCCGCGTCGCGCAGCGTGGTGATGATCCGCCGCACATGCGCGTCGCTGTTGTCGAGAAACACGCCCTCGGTGATTTCGAGTTCGATATTGGTGGCCGGCACGCCGAAGGCGGCGAGCCGCGCGATCAGCTTGATCGCGAAATCCGCGTTGCGAAACTCCATCGCCGAAGCGTTGATCGCGACCCGCCCGAAGTCCAGTCCACGCTCGCACCACCCGCGAACGTCCGCGATCACCTTCTCCTGCATCCGCTCGCCAAGCGCGATCGCCAGTTCCGGGTCGTCGAAGGCGACCGCGATCGTCGCTGGCGATTGCACGCCGCGCCCGGCGTGGTTCCAGCGCAACAACGCTTCGAACCCAACGATGCGCCCGGTGCGAAGGTCGATCTTCGGCTGGTAATAGGGCAGGATCAAATCGCGATCGAGCGCATCGCGGGCGATCGACAGCATCGACAGCCGTTGCTGCATCTGCAATCGCAACTCACCGCGAAAATAGCGGAGCGCGCCGCCGCCCTCGGCCTTGGCGTCGTAGAGCGCGAGATCGGCGTTCTTGCGCAGCGTGTCGCTTTCGGCACCGTCTGCGGGATACAGCGAAACCCCGACGCTACTGCGGCAATGATAGCTGACCGCGTCATAGCGAAACGGTGCGTCCAACGCGGCGACCGCCTGATCGATCGCGGCGATGAGCTGCGACGTATCGGATCGCGCGAGGAACAAGGCGAATTCGTCGCCGCCAAGCCGGCCGACCATCGCCGGCGCCTCCGCCGCACCGCTCAGGCGCGCGGCGACATCCTTCAGCAATGCGTCACCCGTGTCGTGGCCGAACTGATCGTTGACCTGTTTGAAATTGTCGAGATCGAACAGCACGAGTGCCACTTCCGAACCAGCGTCGGCGGCTTGGCTGACCGCCTGCTCCAATCCCGCGAGGAACGCGGCCCGCGCCCAGATGCCGGTCAGGCTGTCATGCTCGGCCGCCCACCGGATCGCGTCGGCCGCCAGCTTGCGGTCGTGAATATCCTCGATCGTGCCGTACCAGCGCAGGATCTTGCCGGACGGGTCTTTCAGCGGCGCCGCGCGAGACCGATGCCAGCGGTAGCTGCCGTCGCGCATCCGCATGCGAACCTCGTTGTCGATGGCATGTCCCAGCGACGCGTTGCGGCGCCACATCATCGCGACGCTCTGGCGGTCATCGGGATGAACCGCCGCGAAGAACCCCTGCCCGCGCACTTCGCCCAGGCTCAGACCGGTTCGCGCCAGACCCGGTTCGTCGATATCGAGGATGTCGCCGTTCGGCCACGCCGTCCATGCAACCAACGGACTAAGCGCGATGGTATAGCGATACCGCTCTTCGAGTTCGCGCGACGTCTGTTCGAGCCGGAGCGCGCGGTCGTCGTCGTCCGCGTCGCCCGGCTGGATCACGAGCAGTTCCGGGTGTTCGAAGAGAACCTCGCAGACGGCGTCCGTTTTCCAATCATTGTCGCCCCCCGGCCCCCTCACCCCCAAACCGATCGACCAAGCGGTTCATTTTTATTCTCTTTCAATCCTATCGAAAGAGCATCAAAAATTTACAGAAGGCCGTAAATATATATCGAAATTGCACGGCGATTGTTCCACCGTCGCGTACAAATATTCGACGGTTTTCGTATTCGCCCTAAGCGCCGAAATCGAAACCGTCGAAGTCGCTCGCGTCGTGGCGTTCGCGCAACTGCACGTCACCCATAACGCGGTTGACGATCCGGCCGCGCTTCACCGCCGGGCGCGCCGCGATCAGATCGGACCAGCGCGCGAGATTGGGATAATCCGCAACGGACAGGAACGTCTGTGCGCCATAGGCGCCGTTCATCACACCGCCATACCACGGCCAAACCGCCATATCGGCGATCGTATAGCTATCCCCGACAAGGTAGACGTGACCGGCCAGATGCGTGTCGAGCACATGCAATTGCCGCTTGGTCTCCATCGCATAGCGGTCGATCGCATATTGGATCTTGAACGGCGCATAGGCATAGAAATGCCCGAAGCCGCCGCCGACGAACGGCGCCGATCCCATCTGCCACATCAGCCAGTTGAACGTCTCGGCCCGCGCGCGCGGCTCGGCCGGCAGGAACGCGCCGAATTTTTCGGCCAGATAGACCAGGATCGAGCCGCTCTCGAACAGGCGCAGCGGCGGATCGAGCGCATGATCCGCCAGCGCCGGGATTTTGGAATTGGGATTGATCGCGACGAAGCCGCTGCCGAACTGGTCGCCCTTGCCGATCTCGATCAGCCACGCATCATACTCTGCACCGGCATGGCCAGCCGCGAGCAACTCTTCCAGCAGGATCGTGACCTTCTGGCCATTGGGCGTGCCGAGCGAATAGAGCTGGAGCGGATGCTTGCCGACCGGCAGTTCACGCTCATGCGTCGCGCCGGAGACCGGGCGGTTGATATTGGCGAACTGCCCGCCGTTGCTCGTATCCCAGGTCCAGACCTCGGGCGGCACGTAGCCGGCGGGCTGGTTGTTCGCGCTGTCGTCAGCATCGGCCATTTGCGGTCTCCACGGGTCAAACGAACGTCACGGCGAACCGTATCTCACCCGCGCGACACGATCCATCGCGTCATTCTCATAGTTGCGGTCCGGCGCCGAGATCGTATGAATGACACCGGTAACCAAAGCCGGAGTCCATCCGGCCCGCCCAGGAGAGACTTGGATGCACCACGCCATCCTCACCCGCCGCGATCTGCTTACGGGAACCGCCGCGCTCGGCGCCGCCGCCATCGCACCGCACGCAGCCGAAGCGGCACCCGCGTCCGCCGTGATCGATGCGGCGATGCTCGGTGCGGCGAAGTACATGGTCGAAAAAGTCAGCCATCAGGGCGGTTACGTCTGGCAGGTGCTGCTCGATCGGTCGCGCGAATGGGGCGAGATGCAGGCCTACCCTACCAGCGTTTGGATACAGAACCCCGGCACTCCGCTGATGGGGCAGGTCTTCCTCGACGCCTATCACGCCACCGGCAACGCCTATTTCTATCGGGCCGCGGCAGCGGCGGCCGACGTGCTGATCCGCGGTCAGCACGAAAGCGGCGGCTGGAACTATCATTTCGATCTCGCCGGCGAAGCTTCGATCCGGCGTTGGTACGATACGATCGGCAAGAACGGTTGGCGGCTCGAGGAATTCCAGCACTATTACGGCAACGCGACGTTTGACGACAGTTGCACCGCCGATTGCGCGAAGTTCATGCTGCGCATGTATCTGGAGAAACGCGAGCCGCGCTATCGCGCATCGCTCGACAAGGTTCTCGGCTTCGTGCTGGCGAGCCAATATCCGGTCGGCGGCTGGCCACAGCGCTTTCCGTTGCGCGACGAGTTCCACGATCACGGCCTGCCCGATTATACGTCGTTCATCACCTTCAACGACGATGTCGCGGCGGAGAATATCGTCTTCCTGCTGATGGTCTGGCAGACGCTCGGCGACGCGCGCGTGCTCGATCCCATCGCGCGGGCGATGGATTGTTTCGTGCGCGCGCAGCAACCGCAACCGCAGCCCGGCTGGGGCCTCCAGCATACCGTCGCCGATCTCAAACCGGCGAGCGCGCGCACGTACGAACCCAAGGCGCTCGTCTCGCACACCACCGCCACCAACGTCGCGCTGATGATGGATTTCTACGAGCTAACCGGCGATCAAAAGTTCCTGCGCCGTCTGCCTGAGGCGCTCGACTGGCTCGACTCGATCCGCCTGCCCGCCAGTATCGACCCGCAGCGGCGCTACCCGACCTTCACCGAAATCGGCACCAACACGCCGATGTACATTCACCGGCGCGGTTCGGATGTCGTCAACGGCGAATATTATCATGACGGCGATCCGCACAACACGATCGCGCATTACAGCTCGTTCCGCTCGCCCGATGTGGCGAAGCTGCGCGCGCGCCACGCCGCGCTATCGGCGCGCCCGGTCGCCGAGGTCGTCGCCGGCTCCGCACTGAACGGTGGCCGCCAGCCGTTGCCGCGCTATTTCACGCTGGGCGACATCACGATCGGCGATCTCAAGACAACGCCGCGCAAGCTCGCGCCGGCTGCGCCGGACGAGGTCGCCGCGATTCTGGCCGCGCTCGATGCCGATCATCGCTGGGTAACGCCACTGCACACCACCAGCCACATCTACACGCGCGACGGCTATGAGAAACCCGTGCCAGGCGACTTCTCACACAGCTATGTCGGCGACGACACCGATACCTCGCCCTATCCCGATCCGCAGCCCGTGCCGGGGATCAGCACCGCCGTCTTCGCCAGGAACATGGCCGTCCTGATCCGCGCACGGGCGGCAACCTGACGCCTCAGAACAACGTCGTTAGCAGATAGAACAAGGCGCCGACCGCCGCCGAGGCGGGAATGGTGATGACCCAGGCGATCATCACGTTGCCGGCGATCCCCCAGCGCACCGCCGAGGCGCGCCGCGCCGTGCCCGCACCGATGATCGCGCCGGTGATGGTGTGCGTGGTGGATACCGGAATGCCCAGCCACGACGCACTGAACAGGATGATCGATCCGCTCAGCGACGCACTGAACCCCTGATGCTGCGACAATTTGGTGATCCGCGACCCCATCGTCTCGATGATCTTCCAGCCGCCGCTCAGCGTGCCGAGCGCGATCGCGATGTAGCAGCTCACCGCCACCCAATGCGGCACTTCGAAGCGTCCGTGCAGATAGCCGGTCGAATACAGCAGCACGGTGATGATCCCCATCGTCTTCTGCGCATCGTTGAGCCCGTGGCTCAGCGAATAGGCGCCCGAGGAGATCAGGTGCAGCATGCGGAAGCTGCGCTCGGCGCCGGCCGAGCTCGCGCGGCGGAACAGCCAGCTCGTCACCAGCATCACGAGCATCGCGAGGATCATGCCCAGCGTCGGCGACAGTACGATCGCGATCAGCGTCTTGTTGAGCCCGACCCACTGGATACCGCCGACACCGGCATGGGCGACGCCTGCGCCGATCATCCCGCCGACAAGCGCGTGGCTGCTCGACGAGGGGATTCCCTTCACCCACGTCACCACGTTCCAGAACATCGCGCCGACCAGCGCGCCGAACACCACGCCGGGCGTAATCAGATCACGCGAGATCAGCCCCTGCCCGATCGTATCGGCGACCTTGTGCAAGGCGGGAAAGGTGATCGTCAGGAAATAGGCGGCGCCGTTGAAAGCGGCGGCGAACAGCACCGCATGCACGGGTTTCAGCAACCGCGTCGCGACCACGGTGGCGATCGCATTGGCGGCATCGTGCAGCCCGTTGAGAAAATCGAACGCCAGTGCGACCAGGATCAGGCCGATGAGCAGCGGTAACGCGAGCTCGTACATCAGGCGTGATCGATGACGATGCCGTCGATCTCGTTCGCGACATCCTCGAACGCGTCGATGATCCGTTCGAGATGCTTGTAAACCTCGCGCTGCACCGAAAAGCGCAAGGAATCGATCGGCCCAAGCTCCTTGAACGCACGTTTCAGCCCGGCTGTGTGGATATCGTCGCCGTGGCTCTCGATCCGCACCAGCCGCTCGGTCAGTTCGTGCAGCCGCACACCATTGCGCGCGACATCGCGGAGCAGCGGCATCGCCTCGGCGGTGAGCCGCGCCGCATCGACGATGATCGCGGCCATGTCCTTCATTTCCGGCTCGAACACGGTCACGTCGTACAGGTCGATCGCCTGCACCGCCGCCTGCATCTCGTCGATCGCATCGTCGAGCGAGCCGATCAGGCTGGTGATCGAACCACGATCGAACGGCGTCAGGAAGGTCTCGCGGACGGTGGTCAGCACTTCCCGGATGATCTCGTCGGCGTCATGCTCGCGCTCGATCACCTCGCGGATATGGTCGCGGTCGCCATCCTGGAGCAGCCGCGACAGCGCGTTCGCGCCGGCGACGACGGTCATGGCATGCGCCTCGAACAGATCGAAGAAATTGCCCGACTTCGGAAGCAACCTTTGGAACCACGCAAACATGCCACTCACCTTCGATCGCGCGGCGACGGCATGGAGGATGCCGGTACGCTGCGCTGCCGCCCTGAATTCCGCTTGGCCGAAAGATCGGATCAGGTCACGCAAATCCGGTTCATCAACCATCTCCGCCGCTTCGGAAAGGCTGACCCAGCGCCGCTCGCGCTGCGTCTGCTCCTTCCACGCGGCGAGTTCATTGCTCACCGCAAGCGGGAAAACATCGACGTCGATCAGCAGCGACGCCCCGCTGCGGCGTTTCTTGCGATAGCGATAGGAGCCGAGCGGCTCGGGGCAGATCAGCCCCTGCACGCCAGCCTCTTCCTCCGCCTCCAGCGCGGCGGCGGCGTGTGCGCTCATCCCCGCCGGATGGTTGCCCTTGGGAATCACCCAGCGCCGCGTTTCGCGCGAGGTGACGAGCAGGATGCGGACCGGCGCGTCGATCGCATGTCCCTCTGAACGGTACGGCAAGGCGGCGATTTGACGGATGAGCAGGCTCCGATCGGGTGCGTACTCAGTCTGTTACAGATTTATGGCACCGCTTCCAGCCGTTTCCCTACGCAACACAAGAGCAGATCGGGCTTTGACACGAACGGCCAAGCAAAGGAGTGGATCGAACCATGAGCACACTCCACGACCGCGCCCGTGCCGCCGGGCTTCAGATCGATTGGGAAGACGCGCGGGGGCAGGCCCAGCGCGTCTCCGACGAATCACTGACGGCGATCCTCGCCGCGCTCGGCGATCCCGCGCCGGACGATGCGGGCGCGTGCGACTTCGTCACCGGCGATGTCGGGCGGCCGATCACCCTCCCGCCGGGCTGCGGCGCGGCGGGGCAAGCCGAGCTGATCCTCGAGGACGGCAGCCGCCGCGACGCCCTGCTAACGCCCGGCGGCAAGGGGCTGGAAATCCCGCCGATCGCCACGCCCGGCTATCACCGCCTCGTCGTCGGCGATCGTGAAATCCGCCTCGCGGTTGCGCCGTCGCGCTGTTTCTCGGTCACGGACGCGGTCGGCAGCCGGCGCATCTGGGGGCCGTCGGTGCAGATCGCCGCGTTGCGCGACGAGTCCGCCACTGCGTTCGGCGATTTCGGCGCGCTCGCCAGCACCGCCCGCGCCTTCGCCGCGCGTGGTGCCGATGCGCTCGCGATCAGCCCGGTCCACGCACTGTTTCCCGCCGACAGCAGCCGCTTCAGCCCCTATTCGCCATCAACCCGGTCGTTCCTCAACGTCCTCTACGCCGATCCGGCGCTCGCCGGGGCATCCGCCATCGCCCCGCCGCGCGGCGACCTGATCGACTGGCATCATGCCATCCCCGAGCGGCTACGCATCCTGCGCGCCGCCTATGACGCCCGCTCCGACGCGATCCGCGCCGAAGTCGCCGCTTACGCCCGCGAGGGCGGCGAAGACCTCGAACGGCACGCCCGCTTCGATGCGCTGCACGCACATTTCTTCGCGCTCACCGGAGCGCGCGGCTGGCAGGACTGGCCGAGCGCCTATCACGACCCCACCAACGCGACGGTCGCCAGCTTCGCCGCCGAACGCAGCGAGGAGGTCGGCTTCTTCCTGTTCCTGCAATGGCTCGCCGCGCGCAGCCTGCAAGCCGCACAACAGGCCGCCACCGATGCAGGCATGGCGATCGGGCTGATCGCCGATCTCGCGGTCGGCATGGATGCCGGCGGCAGTCATGCGTGGAGCCGCCCCGATGATCTGCTCACCGGCCTGTCGATCGGCGCGCCGCCCGATCCGCTCGGCCCCGACGGGCAAGGCTGGGGCATCACCGCTTTCGCGCCGCGTGCGTTGCGGCGCACCGGCTTCGCACCGTTCATCGCGACGCTCCGCGCCGCGATCGGCCATGCCGGCGGCATCCGCATCGATCACGCGCTCGGGCTGCGCCGGCTGTGGGTAGTGCCGGAGGGCGCCTCGCCCACCGAGGGCGCGTATCTGACCATGCCGATGGACGACATGCTCCGCCTGCTCGCGCTCGAATCGCACCGCGCCCGGGCGATCGTGATCGGCGAAGACCTCGGCACCGTGCCCGAGGGGTTCCGCCCCGCGATGGACGAAAAGGCGATGCTCGGCATGCGAGTCTTGTGGTTCGAACGGGACGCGGACGGCAGCTTCCGCCCCCCCGCCAGCTACGCCCGCGACGCGGCGGCGATGACCGGCACGCACGATCTCGCCACCGTCGCGGGCTGGTGGCGCGGACGCGACATCGACTGGACGTGGCGGCTTGGTCGCAGTTCGCAGGCGGCGGACGAAGCCGCCGATCAGGCCGCGCGCGACGGGGACCGTGAAAAATTATGGAGCGCGTTCACGGCGGCCAGCGTCGCGGACGGACCGCAGCCCGCCCCACAGGCGGAAGGCCCCGCCGTCGATGCCGCGCTCGCCTTCATCGGCGCGACCCCGTCCGCGCTCGCGCTCGTGCCGTTCGAGGATGTCATCGGCGCGGTCGAACAGCCCAACCTCCCCGGCACGATCGACGAGCATCCCAACTGGCGCCGCCGCATGCCCGACGCGACCGAAACGCTGCTGGCGCGCGCCGACGTAACCGCACGGCTCGCCACGCTGGATGCGACGCGACGGGCGTGAGCCATCACCGTGCCGCCGCGCGCGGTGACAGCCAGCCGCCGTCGGCGAGCCAGTCGTTGAGCCGGTCGGGCCAATGCAAAATGCCGATGCGGTTCGATTCGTCGAGATTGAAGGCGTGGCCGCTGTCGGCATACATGTGCAGTTCCGCCGACACCCCCGCCTTGCGCAACTGCTCGTACAGCGCGACCGACGGCGTCGCGCAGCACGGATCGAGGCTGCCGGCGGTGATGAACGCGGGCGGCGCGCTCGCGGCGGCGCTGCCCGGTATGCCGAGCGGCCCCGGAAACACCAGCACCTGAAAATCGGGCCGCGCCGAGAGCGAATCGATCGCATCGGTCTTGGGTCGCCCCGCCGGTTCGGGATTGTCGGCGATCAGCGAGACCAGTTCGCCGCCCGCCGAAAACCCCATTACCCCAACGCGTGCCGGATCGATGCCATAGTCCTTCGCATGCGCGCGCACCCAGCGCACCGCGCGGCGCGCATCGTCGGCGGCGTCGCCCTCGATCGAAGTGGGCGAGCCGGGTTCGCGCGCGAGCCGGTATTTGAGCACGAACGCCGAAATGCCCATCCGGTTGAGCGCGGTCGCGGCCTTGGTGCCTTCATTGGTCCAGACGAGGATCTTGTGCCCGCCGCCCGGAATGACCACGATCGCCGCGCCGTTATTGTGCGCGGGCAGCGCCGGGAACGCCAGCAGCGACGGATTGCGGACGTTGCGCACCCAATAATCGCGCGCGACCTCGGGCGTGACCCGGCGCGTGTCCTTTCCGGGCGGCCCGTTCGGCCACAGCGGGATCGAAACGAACGTCGGTGGCGGCACCGGATCGGGGTCTTGGGGCGCGTTGGCAAGCAGTGCGGCACAGGCCAGCAGCATCCATCCGGTCTTGCGCATCACGTCTCTCCTGTGACTCGGCCGTTGCAGGCCGTTACCGATATCATATCAGCCAAGATGCTGCATGGAAGCATGATTGCGCTTCGCGTTGCTCGCCGTATGATTGCGCTATCATGATGTGCCGACCGGCGGATGCCGGCGGTTCGAGAGGGGATGCACAATGGCCATCAATCCGCGCGGTATGATCCTGACCGCCGCCATCGCCGCCGGCCTGCTGGCGATCACCCCGGCATTCGCGCAAGCACCCGCGCCGGCCACGCATTTCCCCGGCGACGGCAAAGGCGCGTTCAAGACGCGCCAGTATCGCGATCTCTTCGCCGAGCAACTCGGCACCAAACCCGGCGCGGCGCGCGCCAAGATGGAGGCCGCGTTCCAGCAATTCTTCCACGGCGATGGGCAGGAGCAGCGCGTCTATTTCGAGACCGGCGCCAATGCCGACGGCCCGCTCGCCTATATCACCGACTGGGCGAACAACGATGCCCGCACCGAGGGCATGAGCTACGGCATGATGATCGCCGTCCAGCTCGGCCACAAACGCGAGTTCGACGCGCTGTGGAACTGGTCGAAGACGTACATGCTCGTCACCGACCCGAAGAACCCCTCGGTCGGCTATTTCGCCTGGTCGATGGCGACCGACGGCGCGCCGCGCTCGACCGGCGCCGCGCCTGACGGCGAGGAATATTATGCGATGGCCTTGCTGTTCGCGGCGCGGCGCTGGGGCAACGGCAAGGGCATCTACGATTATCAGGCCGAGGCCGACCGCATCCTTCGCGGCATGCGCCACCATCCGGTGCTGACGGGAACGCCGCCGTTCCGCATCCACCCCGGCGACGCGCCGTTCGTCCAACCCGACGTGCCGTGGCCGAGCCTCAACAACCGCGCGGCGGCGGCCGAGGCGGCGAAAGCGGGCACGCCCTGGCCGCCCTACCGCCCCGATCGCCGCCCGCGCGCCGTCACCGTCGGGCCGATGGTCGATGAGGCGCATGCGATGGTGCGCTTCGTCGCGGAAACCAATGTCGAGGGCACCGATGCCTCCTATCATCTGCCCGCCTTCTACGAACTGTGGGCGCGCTGGGGGCCGGCCGAGGACCGCGCCTTCTGGGCGCGCGCCGCCGACGCCAGCCGCGCGCTGTTCGTCACCGTCACCAACCCGAAGACCGGCCTCGCGCCCGATCGAAGCCATTTCGACGGATCGACGATGCTGACCCGCGACGGCAAGCCCGATCCGTTCGGCTATGATAGCTGGCGCACCGTCAGCAACTGGTCGGTCGATTACGCATGGTGGGGCAAGGACGCGCGCCAGCGCGTGCTGAGCGACCGCATACAGGGCTTCCTCGCCGCGCAGGGCATCGATCGCTTCGCCGATCGCTACACGCTCGACGGCGAGCCGCTCTCGACCCGCCACTCGCCCGGCATGCTCGCCGCCGCCGCCGTTGGCGGTTTCGCGGCGACGCCCGGCGTGAACTCGAGGGCGTTCCTCAAGGCGCTGTGGGACATGCCGCTACCCACCGGCGAGCAACGCTATTTCGACGGCATGCTCTATCTGATGAGCATGCTGCATTGCAGCGGCGAGTTCCGCATCATCGACGGGCCGAAGCGATAAGCGCCGCCGTCAGAACCGCGCGTTGACGCCGACCGCGAAGGTGCGGCCCACCCGCGTCTGGTACAAAGTGTCCTTGCGCTGGCTGTCGATATAGAGCCGGTTCTGCTGGTCGGTGAGGTTCTGCGCTTCGACGATGAGCTTGAAGTTCTCGGTGATATTGTACGACGCGGACGCATCGACATAGGTGGTCTGCGCATTGCCTTGCAGATCGCTCCCAGCCGAAGCCGGAATGCCGCGGATGAACGGCCCGCGATAATTGACCGTGCCGCGGATGCTGAACGTGCGGTCCTCGTAATACAGCGTGCCCGATGCGGTGTTCTTGGACAGGCCAACGAGATCATTGGTGGTGGTGACGGTGCAGACCCCACCGACGCTGGTCAGGCAGTAATTGATCCGCGACGTGACGTGGGTGTAATTGCCGAGCGCGCCGAAGTTGCTCAGGAAACCGTGCAGGAAGGTGAACGGCAGTTGCGCGTTGATCTCGACGCCCTTGAGCTTGCCGCCCGGCGTGTTGACCGGCCGCGTCACGCTGAACAACTCGGTCGGCTGGGTATTGCTGCCGTCGAGCAGCGCCACGGGCAGGCCGAGATCGGTATACGGCACCAGGCTGGTCACGCTCTGGATATAGGTCTTGATGTCCTTGTAGAAGAACGCCGCCGACAGCAGCGAGCCGGGCCGGAAATACCATTCGACCGCGGCGTCGAACGTGTTCGCGCGGATCGGTTCGAGCAGCGGATTGTTGACCGTGCCGGTACGGGTGATCGGGTTGACGCCGCTGGTGGGCGTGAGGACGCCCAGTTCGGGGCGCGACATCACCTTGGCGCCGGACACGCGCAGCAGCAGGTTCCTGATCGGCTCGAACACGATGTTCGCGGACGGCAGCCAGTCGTCATAGCTGCGAGTCACCGCTCCGTAGAGCCCGGTCACGCCAGTCGGCGAAGCGGCGCTAGCGACGGACACATAGCCTGAGGAGAATTGCAGCGTGTTGATGTAACGCACGCCGACATCACCGCGCACGCCGAAGCCGATCGCGTCGGTCAGATCGAACACGCCCATCGCGAACGCGCTCTTCTCCTCCTCGCGCACCACCGGCTTGGGGCTGCCGCATTCGATGGTGCAGCTCCGCGACGCACCGAGGTTGGCGGTATCGTAGAGCTTCTTCCAGTCGAGCGTCGCCCAGCTCGCCGGCGCACCATTGCCCCACAACGCCCCGAAGTTGCTGATCTGCGACGAAATGCTGGCGAGGGACGTGCCGGCGGGCAACGCTTTCACCAGCGTGTCGGCGGTGTAATAGCGCGTGTCGATGCCCGATTGCTTCGACTGGCGATATTGCGCGCCGCCGCGCAGCGTGAGCGCGTCATTGATCTCCCAATCGGCCTCGAACTCGGCGAGGTAGCCGTCGGTGATCGTCACCGCCGGCTTGCCCTGAAGCGAGAAGCCGCCGAGCACCGTGCCGTCGGCGAGGCCCGGCGCATAGTTGAAATTCGCCGGATTGGTGACGTCGAACCCGAAGCCGAGCAGCGGCGTGGTGCCGCCCTTGCGATAATCGAGCGTGAAGCTCTTATCGATCGCGTCCATAAAATACTGGATGCGCTGGTAGTCGTCGAACACCGACTGGTTGAGGCCGAACTTGCCGGTGATCTTCAGCTTGTCGGTGAAGCGGTGCATGAAGTTGAGATTGGCCTGTTTAAACGACGAGGTGAAATCGGCGTGCAGGCCCTCGGAGCGGATATCGACGCCGTTGAACGCGCCATATTGCACCGATCCGAGCGACGACAATTGCAGGTCGGTGACCGAGGTCATCGGTTGGCCGTCGTTAGACGCCGATCGGCCGAACGAGATGCCCCCAAGATAATTGTCGTCGCGGATGACGTGGAAGCGCGAATAGAGCAGGTCGAGCGAGATGTCGGTATCGTCGCCGTCCTTGAACTGGAGCGTCAGCGTGCCGGCGATCCGCTCCTGGCTCTGCGTCGAGTTGAGGTAGCGCGGGATGCGCGGGAAGAACGCACCACTGCCGGCGGTGTTGGGGGCATCGGCCCGGCGCGCGTTGACGATCGTGTTGTACGCCGAAAGGCTACCGGTGCGCGGATTGTTGGTGCTGCAATTGGTCGCCGTGACACCGCGCAGCGCGAGCTGCGCCGGGGTCTGGCCGGCGGTGTTGATCGGCGCGCCGATCGGCGAGCAGAAGCCGCCATTGGTATTGGAAGACAGGATATCCACCGCCGAATAGCCGACTTCGCGCAAGTGGCGCTGGTTGTAGGCGACCGAGCCGAGGATACCGAAGCGGCCCTCTCCGAACTTCTTCGATATCAGTGCGGACACGCGCGGATCGGCGCGCTTGGCGATTTCACCGTAGATCGCCCGGCCGGTAGCGGCGACGACGAAATCATCCTTCTGGTCGAGCGGATGCGGCGCCGCGAGATCGACCGTCGCGCCGAGCGACCCTTCCTCGATATCCGCCGACGGCGTCTTGCGCACCGACAGCGAGGAGAATATCTCGGTCGGGAAGACATTGAAGTCAAAGCTGCGGCCGGTGTTGCCGGCGCCATAGATGTCAGAACTGCCGGTCTGCGAAACGCCTTCCATCCCGTTGATGCGGACGCGGGTGAATTGCGCGCCGAGTCCGCGCACCGAGATGTTCTTGCCCTCGCCGCCATCGCCGCGCGCGAGCGCGACGCCCGGAATGCGCTGCATCGATTCGGCGAGGTTCGAGTCCGGGAACTTGCCGATGTCCTCGGCGACGATCGAATCGACTGCGGCGGTCTGCGTGCGCTTGAGGTTGAGCGCGCTGTCGAGCGAGGCGCGGAAACCCGTGACGACGATATCCTGCACATCCGCATCGGACGGCGGCGTGGCGGTCGGTTGCGGCTTGGCGTCGTCGGTGGAGGTCTGGGCATGGGCGGGGAGCGCCGCCATCATCAGCGCCACGCCCGACGTGCAGCGAAGCCACGCCGATGTCTTATGGAACACACGCGCCATAACAAACCTCCCCATTTGATCTCGACTTTATCGCCCCAATGTTCTACATTGTGGAACGTATTCCATGTATATGGTTCAAATCTGATCCTGCGGAAAGCCGAAAAGTGCCATTGACGCGCACAAAGTCCCTAAATATGAAAAATACCTGTAATTTGTGGGATCGAAAAGACGGCTCACCGCGCCGTCGGTCTTGCGAATACACGATCTGAGAGGATGCCCGGATGCCTGCCAGCGCCGCGTTCGCCCTGCTGCTGGCCGCCGCGTCGCCAGCGGGCGTGCAGCATTTCGACCTGTCGGCGAGCGCGCCCGACCGGCAACCCTATCGGGCGGGCGGGCACGGCGTCGAACCGGGCGGATCGCGCACGGACTTCGCCTTTTCCGTGGCAGTGCCCGAGGGGCTGTACCGCGTGACGGTGCGCCTCGGCGACCAGCATGTCGCCGGCGAGACCACGGTCAAGGCGGAAGCGCGCCGGCTGATGCTCCGGGGCGTCGCGACGCGTGCCGGGCAGATCGTCACGCGCAGCTTCCTCGTCGACGTTCGGACCCCCGCCCTGCCCGCGCCGCCGCCCAATGCGCCCGGCGGAAGCGCGGTGCGGATCGACGCGCGCGACCGCGCCGAATACACTTGGGACGACAGACTGACGCTGGAGTTCCTCGGCGATCCGCGCGTCACCTCGGTCGAAATCGCGCCGGCAATCGCCCCGACGCTGTACCTCGTCGGCGATTCCACGGTGACCGACCAGTCCGCCGAACCCTATGCGAGCTGGGGGCAGATGCTGCCGGCGATGCTCGACGATACCATCGCGGTCGCCAACCATGCGCGATCTGGCGCGACGCTCAAGAGCTTCCTGACCGATCTGCGCTTCGACAAGGTGCTGTCGCGGATCAGGCCGGGCGACTGGCTGTTCATCCAGTTCGGGCACAACGACCAGAAAGCCGAATGGCCGCAGACCTATGTCGCGGCGGACACGACCTACCCGGCGTATCTCGCCGCCTATATCGCCGAGGCGCGGCGGCGTGGCGCGCATCCGGTGCTGGTGACATCGCCCGAGCGACGCACGTTCGATCCGCAGGGGCGCATCAAGACCACGCTGGGCGGCTATCCGCAGGCGGTGCGCGCGCTCGCCAAGGCGCAGAACGTGCCGCTGATCGATCTCAACGCGGACAGCCGCGCGATCTACGAAGCGCTCGGGCCGAAGGTCGCGCCGCGCGCCTTCGCAAACGACGGCGCGGATCTCACCCACCACGACAATTACGGCGCATGGCTGCTCGCCAGCGCGGTCGCCGAGCGGATTCGCGCCACCATCCCGGCACTCGCTCCACACATCGTCACGCCGCACTTCTCGCCCGACCACCCGCCCTCGCCGGCCGAAGTTGCGATTGTCGCGAGCGCGCTGCACGACGCCGACCGCCCGGCGGGGAGTTGAAACGATGCTGATCAACCGCCGCGATCTCACCTTGGGCATGGTCGCGAGCATGGCGCTGATGCCCGCCGCCGCGCTGCCGTTCGCCGGCCACCTCGCGCGCCGCTTCGACGTGCGCGACTACGGCGCACGCGGCGATGGCGTGGCGATCGACAGCGGCGCGTTCAACGCCGCGATCGTCGCGGCTTCGCAGGCGGGCGGCGGCACTGTCGTCGTACCGCGCGGGCGTTACCTGTGCTTCTCGATCCGGCTAAAAAGCCGAATCACGCTGCTGCTCGGCAAGGGCGCGATCATCGAAGCCGCCGATCCCGCCCGCCACGCCGGTCGCTACGACGTGCCCGAAGACGGGGTCGAGCAACTCTATCAGGATTTCGGGCATAGCCACTGGCACAACAGCCTGATCTGGGGCGAGGACGTCTCCGAAGTCGCGATCCTCGGCCCCGGTCTGATCCACGGCGTCGGCCTCACCCGCGACGGACCCGGCGCGCGCTGGAAGGCGCAGACCGGCGAGCGGCCGCTGTCGATGCGCGGGCTGAGCGAGCGCGAGATCGCGGCGCTGGAACCCGACTGGAAGCGGATGATCGGCCTCGGCAACAAGGCGATCGCGTTGCGCGGCGGCCGCGACATCCGGCTGTCGGGCTTCTCGATCCTCAAGGGCGGGCATTTCGCGATTCTGGCGACCGGCACGCGCGGGCTGCGCATCGACCGCGTCTCGATCGACACCGACCGCGACGGGATCGATCTCGATTGCGTAAGCGACGTGATCGTCGAACGCTGCCGGGTCAATTCGCCCAACGACGACGGCATCGTCGTGAAAAGCAGCTTCGCGCTCGGCCGCACGGTCGCGGCGGAAAACATCCTGATCCGCGACTGCGCGGTGTCAGGCTATGACATGGGATCGCTGCTCGACGGCACCCGACGCGAAACCCAACAGATCGCGCCCGATCAGGACCGCGTGACCGGGCGGATCAAGCTCGGCACCGAATCGAACGGCGGCTATCGCAACATCCGCATCGAGGATTGCAGCTTCACCCATTGTCGCGGCCTTGCGCTCGAAACGGTCGATGGTGGCGTGATGGAGAATGTCGTCGCACGCCGGCTGACAATGCGAGACGTGACCACCGCGCCGCTGTTCCTGCGGCTCGGCGATCGCCGGCGCGGTCCCGACGGCACCGCCATCGGCGCGATCCGTGGCGTCGAGATCAGCGAGATCGACGCGCGCGGGATCGACCACCGCTTCCCCGCCGCCATCGCCGGCCTGCCCGGCCACCGGATCGAGGATGTGTCACTCAGCCGCATCCATCTCTCCTATCGCGGCGGCGGCACGGCGGAGGATGCGCGGCGCGTGCCCGAGGACCATTCCAACGCCTATCCCGAACCAAGCATGTTCGGCGTGCTGCCGTGCTGGGCCTTGTGGGTCCGCCACGCCGAGCGGCTGCGCATCGACCGCTTCACCGCCGAGACCGCCACGCCGGACCAGCGGCCACCGTTCGTCTTCGCGGACGCGCCGGGCATATCGATCGTGCGAACGCCCCTGTTCCACGCTTAATGTTTGACGCCGCGCTTCGATAGCTTTACCCATATTACGGAATAGTATTTCATAATATGGTTGGAGGGGGAGCAATGAGGAAGCGCGCATCGCAGACGCATCTCGGTCGCGCCGGCCGGGCGCTCGCCGCCTTGTTGACCGTGTCCTGCCTGGTGCCACCAGCCGACGCGCAGGTCGCCAGGCCGACCGCCAACCTCGCCGCCCCCGTCCGCAGCTTCGGCCGCGTCTCTTACGATGCGCGCTCGCTGATGATCGACGGCAAACGCACGCTGATCTGGTCGAGCGAGTTCCACCCCTTCCGCCTGCCCAGCCCCGATCTGTGGCGCGACATTCTCCAGAAGATGAAGGCGAGCGGCTTCAACACCGTCGCGATCTATTTCGACTGGGGATATCACAGCCCGAAGCAGGGCGTGTACGATTTCAGCGGCATCCGCGACATCGATCGCTTGCTGACGATGGCCGAGGAAGAGGGCCTCTACGTCATCACCCGCGCCGGCCCCTATGTGAACGCCGAACTGTCGCGCGGCGGCTTTCCGGGCTGGCTGGTCAACCAGCGCGCGAAGGCCCGCACCGACGATCCGCAATATCTCGCAGCGGTCGACGAATGGACCAGCCGCATCGACGCGATCATCGCCCGCCACCAGATCAACGGTGACGGCAAGGGGCATCGCGGCACCGTCATCCTCCACCAGATCGAGAACGAACTGTCGGTGACGACCGCGTCGCAGCGGCGCTACATGGACCATCTTTACGCCCATGCGCGGGCGGACGGCATCACCGTGCCGATCTTCCACAATGATCAGGGCCGCAACGGCTATTGGGCGCCGGACGGTTCGCCGGTCGCGCAGGTCGTCCACGGCCCCAACAATCTCTATGCGTTCGACGGCTATCCCGGCGGCACCTGCACCGTGCAGGGCAAGCCAACGCGCGATGTCGCCGCGCCCGACTGGGGCTTCTACGGCCCCGGCGGCGCGAAGGGCGGCGCATCGGCATCGCCCGACACGCCCGGCTTCCTCGCCGAATTCGGCGGCGGCTGGTTCGATTATTGGGGATCGAACGGCGGCTACGACTGCAACGCCATCCAGCGCGGCAAGCGCTTCCAGCGCGTGTTCTACGGCACCAATCTCGCCAACGGCATCGGCATCCAGAGCTTCTACATGGGCTATGGCGGCACGAGCTGGGGCTGGCTGCCCGCGCCAGTGGTGTTCACCAGCTACGATTATGGCGCGGCGATCTCCGAACCGCGCGAACTTCGCGAGAAGGCTGAAGAGCTGAAGCAACTCGGCGGGCTGATCGCCTCGGTGCCCGATCTCGCCGGGATGGTTCCAGCCGGGCCGGTGGCGATCTCCTCGCCGAACATTCAGGTCTACCACAATACAAACCCCGAGAGCGGCGCGCGCTTCCTGCTGGTGACGCACAAGCCCTCGAACGCGCGGAGCGACGATCGCTTCACCGTCACCGCCGATCTGCCCGACGGTCGCTACACGCTGCCGCTGCGGCTCAACGGCTTCGACGCCAAGTGGCTGGTCGCCGGAGTCGATCTCGCCGGGCAGCGGCTGGTCTATTCGACCTCCGAACTGCAAAGCGCGCAGACGATCGACCACGCCGGGCTGCTGCTTCTCTACGGCCGCACCGCCGAGCCGGGCGAGACCGTGCTGCGCTACACCTCCACGCCGAGCGTCACCGTGCTCGAAGGCAAAGCGGACAGCGCCTTCGACGCGGCCACGGGCGATCTCAAGCTCGGCTATAGGCACGACGGTCGCGCCATCGTGCGGATCACCGGCGGCGGGCGGCCAGCGCTGACGTTGATCCTCGCCGACGAGAAAGAAGCAGTGCGCTATTGGCGCCAAGACAGCGCGGCGGGTCCGGTGCTGGTGCGCGGCCCCGCGCTCGTCCGCACCGCGGCGAGCCAAAGCGGTACGCTCACACTGACCGGCGACGTCGCCGCTGACACACCGCTGGAGATTTGGGCGCCGAAAGCCTTGCGCTCGGTGCGCTGGAACGGCGTCGCCGTGCCGATGAAGGCGACCCCAACCGGCAGCCTCGCCGCGATCCGCCCCCTCGCCGGCCCCGCCGCCGTGACCTTGCCCGCGCTCGATCCTTGGCGCACCGCCGATGGCGTTCCCGAGGTAGCGCCAAACTTCGACGACACCAACTGGCAGGCGATCGATACCCGCGCGAGCGCCAGCATCACGTCGCGCCCGGACGGCCAGCCCAACATGGGAATGGATTCCTACGGCTTCCACGAAGGCGATGTCTGGTATCGCGGCCACTTCACCGGCGCGCCCGACGCGAAGACGCTGGCTCTGTTCTACGGCGCCGGCGGATCGGGTCTGGTGCAGGTCTGGCTCGACGGCGTGTTCGTCGGGCAGGACGAGCTGCCCGGCGGCCTGCCCCGCCCGATCACCACCGGCGGCGCGCGCTTCACGCTGCCCTCGGGCGCGCAGGCGCCGGGCGAGCATGTCCTGTCGGTCATGGTCCGCAACAACGGGCACAATTGGGATCTCGACGCCGACGATTTCCACAAGGAAGCGCGCGGCCTGATCTCCGCCTCACTCGAAGCGCCGGGCGGGCGCAGCTTCGGCATTCCGATCGCGTGGCGAATCCAGGGCCAGCGCGGTGGCGAAGACCTGCCCGATCCGGCGCGCGGCCCCGCCAACACTGGTGGGCAATATGGCGAGCGGCAGGGCTGGCATCTACCCGGCTTCGACGATCGCACTTGGCCAACCGCTTCCCTCCCCGCCACATCGGCCAAGCCCGGCACGACCTGGTATCGCACCGGCTTCGACCTCGCCGTGCCGAAGGGGCAGGATGCGACGATCGCCGTCTCGTTCGGCGATCCGAAGACGCCGCGATCGGTCGCCCGCTACCGCGCGCTCCTGTTCGTCAACGGCTGGAACATGGGCCAGTTCATCGCGCACGTCGGCCCGCAGCGCACCTTTCCGATCCCCGAGGGCATCCTCGATCATCACGGCCACAACGTCATCGCGCTCGCTGTCACCAGCGACGGCGCACCCGGCGACGCGCTGGAGGCGGTGAAGCTCGTCACACTGCGCAATGTGACGGGCGGCGTGCCCGTCCGCAGGGTCGCCGCGCCGCAAACGCCGGCCGAGCTGAAATGAGCGCATTCGCGATCTCGCGGCGCGCGCTGGGCATCGGTGCGGGCGGGCTTCTGCTCGCGGGGGCGACGCGCTCCGCGCCGAGCGGCACGCGGCCGTGGCCCTATCTGATCGGCGCCGACACCTCGTGGGTGCCCGAAGACGAAGCGGCGGGCGCGACCTATTACGAAGCGGGCGTCCAACGCGATCCGCTCGCGATCTTCCGCGATGCCGGCTTCAACGCGATCAAGCTGCGGCTGTTCGTCGATCCGGCGAACGGCTATTCGCGCGGCAAGCCCGGCAGGCCGTGGTGCGGCCTCGCGCAAATCATCGACTATTCGCGGCGCATCAAGGCGGCCGGCTTCCACCTCTCGCTGACGCTGCACTATTCCGATACGTGGGCCGATCCGCAGCATCAGGACAAGCCGGCGGCATGGGCGGGGCTGAGCTTCGCCAAGCTGGTCGATGCGGTCCATCGGCATACCCGCGATTCACTCGGCGCGATGGCGGCAGCGGGCGTCGCGCCCGATCTCGTTATCATCGGCAACGAGACGACGTTCGGGATGCTGTGGCCCGACGGGCGCGTGCCGCTGACGATCCCGACGGGAAACGCCGTCACCGACCGGACGCATATGCACCTCGCCGGCGCGGGCGGGTACGACGCTTTCGCCGCCTTGCTGAAGGCCGGCATCGCCGCCGCCCGCGAAACCGTACCCGGTGCCAAGATCGCGCTGCACAACCATCTCGGCCGGCATTGGCCGATCGTGCAGGACTGGATGGACAATGTGCTGCGCCGGGGGGTGCGCTTCGATGCGACCGGCTTCTCCTGCTACCAGCAGGCGGCCGAGGGCGATTGGGCACGCACCTTCGACGCGTTCGAGCAGCGCTATCCCGATCACGGCTTCTTCGCGATCGAATACAGCTCGCGAAAGCGCTATCTGAACGATCTCGTTCACGGCCATCGGGGCGGCCGGGGCAGTTTCATCTGGGAACCGACCCGGCACCAGGAAGCGATCTTCACCAAGAACGGCGTCAACGCCGGCGAAGGGCCGAAGCCCAATCTCGTGTCCCAGGGCGCGAACGCCGCCGAAGCGCCCGGCGCCGTGCCGAACGCCGCCCCGCCCCCGCCCGAGGATCACGGTGGCCGCTACGACGCCGATCCCGCCTTTCTAAACCTCTATCGTAATATGGCGCGCGACTATGGCCTCCCGGCCGCCGCGCGCCCTGCCCCGATCCGCAAGTAACAGGAGATACCCTTGGCCGCTCTCACCCACGACATCCCGCGCACTCAGGTGACGGCGGCGATCGACCGGCTGATGGACAACCTCCTCTCCATCAAGGACGAAACCGGCGAATTCCTGCTCCATCTCGAGGACGGGCGGATCATCGACACCAAGGGCTGGGCCGGCTGGGAATGGACTCACGGCGTCGGCCTGTTCGGCATGTGGCGCTATTACGAGCAGACCGGCGACGCCAAGGCGCTCGACATCATCAAGCAATGGTTCGAGGATCGTTTCGCCGAGGGCACGCCGACCAAGAACATCAACACGATGGCGCCGTTCATCACGCTCGCCTACCTCCATGAGCATGCGCCCGACCCGCGCTACATCCCCTATCTCGACACCTGGGCGGAATGGCTGATGGCGCCCGACGGCCTGCCCAAGACCGAGGACGGCGGCTTCCAGCACATCGTCTACAATGACGAGAATCCCGGTGAATTGTGGGACGACACGCTGATGATGTCGGTGCTGCCGCTCGCCAAGATCGGGCTGCTGCTGGGCCGGCCGCAGTATGTCGAGGAGGCCAAGCGCCAGTTCCTCATCCACATCAAATACCTGTTCGACAAGAAGACCGGCCTGTGGTTCCACGGGTGGGACTTCAACGGCCGCCACAATTATGCGGAAGCCCTGTGGGCGCGCGGCAATTGCTGGGTGACGATCGCCATCCCAGAGATCATCGAGATCCTCGATCTGCCGCCGGGCGATGCACTGCGAACCTTCCTCATCGATACGCTCGCCGCGCAGGTGAAGACGCTCGCCGAGACGCAGGACGCCGAAACCGGCCTGTGGCACACCCTGATCGTCGATCCCGACAGCTATCTCGAAGCCTCGGCGACGGCAGGGTTCGCCTATGGCATCCTCAAGGCGGTGCGGAAGGGCTATCTGCCGCGCCACTATGAGGCGGTCGGCATCAAGGCGGTGCGCGGCGTGCTCGCCAATATCGACGACACCGGCGAATTGCGCCAAGTCAGCTTCGGCACGGCGATGGGCAGCACCCTGCAATTCTACAAGGACATCGCGCTCACCTCGATGCCCTATGGACAAAGCCTGGCGATCTGCGCGCTCGCCGAATTCCTGCGCAGCTATATCTGATCCGGGAGCGACGCCGTGGAAACCGTGCCCGACACCGCCATCGATCCGGCGCCGCGCCGCGTCCGCCTTCACACCTATCTGGCTTATGGCGGCAACGACGTGCTCGGCGCCGGATCGATGGCGGTGGTCAGCACCTGGATATTGATCTTCTACACCAGCTTCTGCGGGCTTTCGGCGGCGCAGGCGACGATCATCTTCGGCGTGGCGCGCGTGCTCGATGCGTTCACCAGCCCGTTGATCGGGCATCTCTCCGACAATCTCGGGCGGTCATGGCTCGGCCGCCGGTTCGGGCGGCGGCGCTTCTTCATCCTCGCCGCGATTCCGCTGCTGCCCTCGTTCGCGGTGATGTGGGTCGCGGGGCAAGGCTTCTGGTACTACCTCGTCACCTACGTGCTGTTCGAGATGGTCTATGCAATGGAGATCATCCCCTACGAGACGCTCGCGTCCGAAATGGCGACCGATTACGCCACCAAGGCGAAGTTCGCCGGCGCGCGCATCCTGATCGGCCAGATGTCGGCGATCGCCGCCGCGTTCCTGCCGGGCTGGCTGATCGCGTGGCTCGGGCCGGATTCACCCGATACCTATCTCTACATGGGCATCATCTTCTCCGCGCTGTTCATGACCGCCGCCACCTTGCTGTACCTGTTTAGCTGGGAACGCCCGCGCGCCGCCGGCCTCGACGATATCGCAGACGATCGTCCGACGCTGGCTGCGGCCTTCGCCGCCTTGTACCGCAATCTGTGGTCGACGCTGCGCATCCGCGCGTTCCGGCTCCACCTCGGCATGTATCTCGGCGGCTATATCAGCCAGGACATCTACAACGCCGCCTTCACCTATTTCGTGATCTTCGCGCTGGCCGGATCGACCGCGATCGTCGCCAATCTCGTTGGCGTGACCTATATCGTCCAGCTCGTCGCGGTGGTGCTGGCGATCAACTTCGCGCTGCGGCTCTCGCCCGCCGCCGCCTATCGCTTCGCCGCGCTGAGCTTCGCCGCCGGGGTAGTGATCTTCCTGGTGATGTATGCGGCGGGCTACACCGCCACCGCCGCTCTGTTCTGGCTACCGGTGGTGTTCGCCGGGCTGGGCCGCGGCGCGCTCAACTACATTCCGTGGGCGACGTACAATTACATGGCCGACGTCGACGAGATCGTAACCGGGCGACGGCGCGAGGGCGCGTTCGCCGGTGTGATGACCTTCGTGCGCAAGATGAGCCAGGCCCTCGCCGTAATCCTCGTCGGGCAGGTGATGCAGGCGGCGGGCTTCGTATCGAAATCCGCGCAGCAGAGCCCGCAGGCGATCGCGGCGATCGTGGAGGTGCTGGGCGTCGGCACGCTGGCGATGCTGGTGGTCGGCGTGCTGGTCTCGACCCGCTTCCGCCTCACGCCCGCGACGCACAAGGTTCTGCTCGACGAGATCGAGCATCTGCGCGGCGGCGCGGACGCGCCATCCTCGCCACAGGCGGCGGCGATCGTCGAGGATCTGTCGGGCTGGCGCTACGACCGGCTATGGGGCAACAATCCCGTCGCCACGCCGATGGTGCGCTGAGCCACCGGCCCGACCCGTTCGTGTCGAGCCCTTCGGCTGGCTGGCAAGCCAGCCGCTCAGGATAAACTTCGGCCCGCAGGGCCGAAGTCGAGACACCTGCGCACGGGTCGGTCCCTCGACTTCGCTCGGGACGAACGGCTTTTATCGGTTACAAAAACCCCACCTGCCGCAGCCACGCCTCACATAGCTCCGGCCAAGCCGACACCGGCAACCCCGGCGTATCGAGCGCGAAACCGTGCGGCGCATCGCCGAAAATATGCAAATCGGCCACCCCGCCGGCCCCGCGCACAGCGCCATAAAGCCGCAGCGCATTCTCGACCGGAACCACCGGATCGTTGCCCGAATAGACGATGAACATCGGCGGCGGTCCGGGCAGAAGCTGCGTGTCGGGCTGGAGCCGATCGTACATCGCTTGCTTCTCGGCAGGTGGCAGCGGCGGCTTGTCGGGCAGCAGCGTGCGACCCTTGGCGTTGGTCGAGAGCGGACCGTAGCCGACCACCAGCACATCGGGCCGCGTCGGCAGCGCGGCGCGGGGCGACGGCGGTTCGGTCCATTCGGCCGGATATTCGGCGGCAAGGCACGCGGCGAGATGCCCGCCCGACGACAGACCAACGACACCCAGCCCGTCCGGCGCCAGCCCGCGCACGCGGATACGGCGCATCGCCTCCCGCGCGTCATCGAGCGGCGCCGACGGCCCCGTCGCCGCCTCGGGAAAGCGGTGGATCAGCACGAAGGCGTGGTAGCCGAGGCCGGTCAGCCACCGCGCGACCTGGACGCCCTCGCGCCCCGCCATCAGCGCGACATAACCGCCACCGCCGAGCACCAGCATCGCCCTGCCGTTGGGCACGGCGGGCGCGAAGCCGAGCAGCACCGGCGCCGCCACCGCCGTCACCACCGCTTGCTCGGGCGGCGCGGCCACGTCCTGCACCGTGAAGGCGTCCCCGCCCACAGTGTCAGCCCATAACGGCCAGACGGTATCGGCGCCGAGGTTCGTCATACGGTCCGCTACTTCGCGCCCTTGTAGCCGATCGCCGCGCTGACCTGATTGGCCGCGCGCGCGACTTGCGCGGCGAGATCGTCGATCGTGTCCTCGGTCAGATAATGTGCCGCGCTGGCGATGCTGATCGCGATGCAGATCTGGCCGCGCGCATCGCGCACCGGCGCGGCGATCGAGCGGACGCCATCGCCGAGCTCGCTGTCGTGAAGCACCAGCCCGCGCTCGCGATTCGTGTGCATCATCTCGATGAAACGCGTGCTGCGCGCCGAGCCGGCGGGTTCGCCGGTCGCCTGCATGTAGAGCTGGGCCCAATGCTCGTCCGGCTCGTCGAGCAGCAACGCCTTGCCGATCCCGGTCTCCGCGATCGGGCGGCGGTCGCCCGGCGAGGTCGCGACGCGCAGCCGCTGCTGCCCGGTCACGCGGTCGAGATGGCGCGACCAGTCGCCCTCACGCTTGCCCGCGAACACGCAGAAGCCGGTGCGTTCGGACAGCAATTCCATGAACGGTCGGGCGATATGCATGAAGTTGATCTGCTCGGTCGCCAACGCGCCGAGCTGGAGCAGTTTCGGCCCCAGCGCGAAGCCGGTCGGCGTCACCTGCAGATACTTGCGCGAGGCGAGCGCCTGCACCAGCCGGTGCGCGGTCGTCTTGCTCATCCCCAGCTTGCGCGCGAGATCGGTCGCGCGGATCGGTCCGGCGATCACTTCGTCCATGATATCGAGCGCGCGCATCAGCGTCTGCGCGCCTTTCACGCCCGCCGGTTCCTGCTTTTCGTCCTGCTCGTCCATCACTCTCGTCTCGCTCCACGCGGCAGCGCGGGTTGCCGGACCTACGCCGAGTCGGTGGCACAAGTCAGCAGCTTTTTAATGGCAGGGCGTATGGTCAGGCTCGGCGGCGGAGGTCTTCGTACAAGGCTCTCAGGTCCGCCGCGTCGATGTCGAGCGTCTCGCCATAGTCGGCGAGCACCGCGTCAAAATCGTCGGGGGTGAGCGCGTCGGGCGCGGGCCGCGCGGTGGCGTGCGCCCGGTGCGGATAGGAAGGGCCGGTCGCGGTGTTGAAGAGGATCGCGACAATCGTCAGCAACACCGAGTTAAGCAGCACCGGCTCCAGTGCGAAACCATAGCCCGCCGCCGTGATGTGACTGCCGCCGAGCACCGCCGTCAGCGCAACCGCGCCGCTCGGCGGATGGACACAGCGCAACGCCGACATCGCCGCGATGCTGATCCCCAGCGCGAGCGCGGCCGCCACCACCGGCTCCGCGACCCAGCGCGCCGCCGTCACGCCGATCAGCGCGGCGATCACATTGCCGCCGACGATCGGCCACGGCTGCGCGAGTGGGCTGGCCGGCACCGCAAACAACAACACCGCCGATGCGCCGAGCGGCGCGATCAGGAACGGCAGGCCGGACGAAGCCGCGCCCATCCACCACGCCGAAACGACCCCGATCAGCACGATGCCGATCGCCGCGCCGAGCGCGCCGCGCATCCGCTCACGCCAGCCAGTCGCGGGCGGCGGCGGTACGAAGGCGGCCCAGAAGCTTCGCATCTCAGGGGTTTCCCGGTCGATCATGATGGTGCGCGTCGCTAACGGATTTGCACGGCACGAGCCACCGATGATAGCAAGCCGGTAACGGGAGGCACATGATGCGCAGGCGAGATCTTTTACGCGGCGCACTGCCGCTGGCCACGCTTGCGATGCCGCGCGTCGCCTGGGCGAGACCGGCCGGTGAGCTGTGGCAGTTCGATTCGCTGCGCTCGGTCGGCGGGCAGGCCGTCGAGCTGGTCGGCGCGCCTACCCTCGTCGATAGTCCGTGGGGACGCGCGACCGCGTTCGACGGCATCGATGACGCGCTGCTGATCGGTCGTCATCCGCTGGTTGGCGCGAAGGCCTTCACCATCGAGGCGCTGTTCCGCCCCGATGGCGGCGCGTTCGAACAGCGCTGGTTTCACCTCGAAGCCGATGACGGCTCGGGTGCGCCGCCGGGCACCGGCAAGACGCGGATGTTGTTCGAGATCCGCGTCGTCGAGCAGAGCTGGTATCTCGATGCCTTCGTCACCGGCCCCGGCTACAAACAGACGCTGATCGACCCGACGCGGCGCTTCCCCGTCGGGCCTTGGTATCATGTCGCGCAAAGCTGTGACGGCCAGACCTTTCGCTCCTTCGTCGACGGCAAGCTCCAGGCCGAAGCGCCGATCACCTTCACCCCGCAGCAATCGCCGGGCGGACCGGGGCGCGCCGCGATCGGGATGCGGATGAACCGCGTCAACTATTTCCACGGCGCGGTCCGCGCGGCGTTCTTCGCGAAGCGCGCGCTCGATCCGAAAGATTTCCGGCTGTTGCCGCGAACACGCTGAATTCCATCCAAGGCCGCTTTCCGAATGCCCAAGCGCAATCCCTATTATACCGGCCCCGTCAGCGATCATTTCGACGGACTGCGCTTCCGCAACGTCGCGGGCGAGCCGGAGACCGATCGCTCACTCGGCGACGTGCTGCGCTGGCGGCGCGCGGCGCCCGACACGCCCTGGCCGGACACGCTGCCGGTAACGCCGGTCGTCCCCGACGCGCGCGTGGCGGGGCTATGCGTGACGATGATCGGCCATGCCGCGGTGCTGATCCAGATCGCCGGCCTCAACATCCTCACCGATCCGGTCTGGTCGCCGCGCGCCAGCCCGCTCGCTTTCGCCGGGCCGAAGCGGATCACCGCGCCGGGCGTGACGCTCGACGCGCTGCCGCCGATCGATGCGATCCTGCTGTCACACAACCATTACGACCATCTCGATGTCGCCACGCTGCGCGCGCTCCACGCCCGCCACGCTCCGCTGATCGTCACCCCGCTCGGCAACGATACGATCGTGCGGCGACACATCCCGGCCGCGCGGACAATCGCGCGTGACTGGGGCGAGCACGCCGAAATCGCGCCCGGCGCCGAGGCGCATGTCGTGCCGGCACTGCACTGGTCTTCGCGTGGCGTACGCGACCGGCGGATGGCATTATGGGGCGGCTTCATGCTGCGCGTCGCGGGCCGGCAGGTCTATTTCGCCGGCGACACCGGCTATGGCACCGGCGCGATCTTCCGCGCGATCCACGCGCGCTTCGGCGCGCCCGATCTCGCGCTGCTGCCGATCGGCGCCTATGATCCGCGCTGGTTCATGGCCGCGCAGCACACCGACCCCGACGAGGCGATCCAGATCATGACCGATCTCGACGCCCGCGCCGCGATCGGCATCCACTGGGGCACCTTCAAGCTGACCGACGAACCCCGCGACGATCCGGCGCTGCGGCTCGCCGCCGGGTTGGCCACGCGCGGGATCGACCCCGCCCGCTTCGTCGCGCTGCAACCGGCGGAGATCTTCACCCCGGCCTGACGCCCACCTGTCCGCCCCGCCCCGTTCGTCCCGAGCGAAGTCGAGGGATGATGGCCAGAGGAGACCTTACCCCCAGTGCGCCCGCTTCGAGGTCTGGCCGATGCCGGGGTTGAAGCTGTTGGTCGGATCGAGCGCGCGATAATGATCGGCGAGCGCCGGCTTGGCGGCAGAGATGGCCGACATTATGCTCCGCCGAAGCGTGAACGTCGTAACCGGTGATCTTCGCCATCTTTAGGGTGCCTGGCGGGGTGATCGTCATGGTCCATGTCATCGATGCTATCGGCGTGGTGGCTGTGCAAGGCTGCGCGCCTTTTTCGCGGCGGGATGGGCGGCTGTACGCGCGGTAGCCCTTCCCTGAGATAGCGCTGGTTTCGTCCCAATTGCAGATGCCAATAGCAGCCCCGGCGGAGGTTCGAATTGCAGGTAGTCGTGGCGTTCCAGCGCTCATTGCCAAGCTCCGACAGACGATCCATAGAGGACCGTCTGAAATAAGCAGGGTGACGAATGTTCATTGTTTGGAGCGGCTTGGGGTTCCTTTCGATCCTTATCGTCGGCTTTGTATCGATCGTCGTCGGGGTAATCTTGGACCTTGTGTTCGGAGCGCTGGGCTACCCTCAACTGATCGTTCTTGCGGCCGACATCGGTCTTTTGGCCGGTGCAGCGGCGAACTGGTATGTCGGCAAGCGCCTCAACAGCGTACCGCCGCGCGAATTGCTCGATACCCAGACGGGTCAGCGCGTACTGCTGACACGCCGCCACAAGCTTTTCTGGATCGAGATGCAATATTGGTCGATCCCAGTGGCGTTGTTCGCAGTGTTAATGCTGCTGACAATGCTGTTAACGCTGCACACCTGATTGTGACGGGGTTTGAGTGAAACAGGGGGTCACGAATGACCGCAAGCGCCCCGTTTCGGTCGTTCCATAGTTGGACGCGTAAGCCTATAAGTTGCGGTAGGAGACGCACTATTGTGGGCAAAATCGAACGGTGGATCAGGCAAAAGCTGGGCTCGGCCGTCGCTGCCGGGAGTGGTGAATGGGCCGCTTCCCCGCCTTCGAATTTCGGGCAGCCGATCTATAAATTCGCAGACGGTTCGATGACGCTCACGCTCTCGGAACTGGGCTTCAGTTATGACGGGCCTACGCCTGGTATAGAGCGTAGGTATGACGAGGTCGAAGCACTCGAGCTCGCGCCTCTTGAGAACATTATGAGGCTACGCGGCGACCTAAACGCTCCGATAACGATCGGGGTGATCATTCGCGGCGCATCTGTTCCCGTCGAGATGAGGTGGCCGCTCCGCGTCTATTCAAATGTGGCTACAGTGCTTGATCGGATCGTGAGAGAGTTAGCCTGATCATACGGGAATGGCTGCTTCCCACCATCTATCGCTGTTCCGGTCTCGTGCCTACCACAACTGTACTTCCAGAAGAGCTTCAATCCTTCGCGCGCCGTCACTCCCAAACAAAGATCGTTCGCAATTTGCAGCCACTCGGTTCCTGTCCTTCTTGAAACAAGCGGACCCGTTTGATCGCCGCCATTTGCGACGACCGCATCCGGGATTGCGACACGAAATAGGCAGTGGCGTGAGCGCCGTTCCAGATCGCGACCTCATACCCATTTTTCACGCGCCGCTGCGCGAATATTGCCGGTTTGTCGGCGGCCGGCGGGGTCAACATCCGCCCCTTCGCAGGCGATGCCCAGCCGATACCTTGAACCTCAAATGAGCCGAACGGGCCTTCCCAGCGAAAGCTGCCGCTATGAATGCCCCCTTCCAACGTTGTTACCTTCTCGCCCGGGAGCAGGTCGATGATTGGAGCGTATCCGCAGAAACGGGCTGGCCCCTCTAGTTCAGTGGTAAGCGCGGGCACTGGGGATACCAGCAGGGCGGCGGCGACGGCCGAATGTATAGACCTCATGCTGGTTCCCGAACGTCGTGTGCCGCTGATATACCAAGGAACCGCGCTTTACGGGAAGGGCAGCTTTCCATCCAAACCCTGCCGCTCCGCTTAGGGCGTCATTCCGCCCTCAGCCGGAACCGACCCCTGCCTGCTGGGCAGGGATCGTGGCGACGACGAACTCGAATGCCAGCGGATAGGCCGATGTGCCCCGCGAACGAACGATGACGCGGGGCACAGATGTCAGTTCAGAAATTCGGAAGGATCGACGCCGAGTTCGCGAGCGATCATTTCGACCGCCTTCTTTTCGCTGGGATCGAAATTGCCGTCCGCCTTGCCGATAACCACGGCTGATCGGACGATCATGCGCGCGACATCCGGGTTGGAGCGGAACTTGCCAATCACCCGCAGCGCCTCGCTGCGACCGACATCGAGGTCGAAATCAAAGCGATCGGCATGGCCGTTGAAAGATTTGATAACCTGATCGACCGGGTAGGCGCCCGTCAACGGGCTGTTCTTCAGCACGCCAACCATCTTTGCCTTTTCGCTGGCATCGATGACGCCATCGGCTGCCGCGACGAGCGTGCTGGCGGCGACCAGGGCCTCAAGGATGTCCTTGTTCTTGAACTTCGTGACTTCGGTCTCCAGAGCGCTTTTGGCGTCCGTGAGTTTGCTTCGTATGGAATCGAACAACGACATTTTACTTCCTCTTCTGCAATTCTCACGGGTCATCCTGACCCGTTCGGTTCGAGCTGAGTCACCGATGCCGACTACGCCCGAGTTGGCTGCCACTTCACAATGGCGGCAACCCAGACGTAGCTCAGCACGGGGGTATGTAGGTATGCCCCGGCCGGTCTGCATCGGGAAGCCCACACGCCGTCATCGAAGGGGCGGGAATACGGCTCATACAGCGGGCATCGCAGCGCAGGATAAGGGCCGGCCGTTCCCATCTGCGCTGATGAACGTCCGCTGCCACTCGGCATAGTCGAAGCAAACGAACGACAACCGCCACCTTTCACCGTTCGACGGTGATTTCTATACGCCCCGAGAGCGGACATTCAACACTCCATCTAGACGCCAACATGCACATGTGCAAAATGGCTTTTACATTTGAGAATTTGAGATGGTTGCGGAAGCGGGAGAGATCATGAAAATCAGTCGGCGCGAAACGCTGGGCGTCTTTGGTGCTGCCGGGGCCGCAGGCGCATTGGGCGGTAGCGCATCTGCTCTTGCACAACCGGTCGCCGGCCCGTTCACCGCCGATTGGGCGTCGTTGGCTAAAGGCTATCGCGCACCCGACTGGTTCCGCGATGCCAAGTTTGGCATGTGGGCTCACTGGAGCGCGCAATGCGTGCCCGAGGAAGGCGACTGGTACGCCCGTGAAATGTACCGGCAGGGCACGCGGGCGAACAAGGCGCATGTCGCCAAATATGGCCACCCGAGCACATTTGGTTTCATGGAAATCGAGAATCTGTGGACGGCGGAGAAGTGGCAACCGGAGCGCCTGATCGCCCTGTATCAGCGCGCCGGCGCAAAGTATTTCGTCGCGCTGGCCAACCACCACGACAATTTCGACACCTATGCCTCGACGCACCATCCCTGGAACTCGACCCGGATCGGGCCGCGCAAGGACATTATCGGCATCTGGGCGAAACTGGCGCGCGAACGGGGCCTGCGTTTTGGCGTGTCGAACCACAGCGCACACACCTGGCATTGGTTTCAGACCGCCTATGGCTATGACCCCGAAGGACCGATGCGCGGTCAGCGCTACGATGCGGCGCGACTGACGGCGGCGGACGGCAAGGGCAAGTGGTGGGACGGGCTGGACCCGCGCACGCTGTATGCCAAGCCGGTAATGCCGCTGCCCGACGGCGTGACGACCATTGTCGAGGCCAATGAGATACACGAGCGTACCGACCGGCTGTGGAGCGAAGCGATCCCGGCGCAGAACCCTGAATTCGCGCGTAACTGGGCGCTGCGCTGTCGCGAGTTGATCGACAAATATCAGCCGGACCTACTGTATTTCGACAATTTCGATCTGCCGTTCCAGCAGATCGGGCTGGAGATCGCCGCGCATTATTACAATGCCAATCGCGCTTGGCATAATGGCAATCTTGAGGCGGTGTTGAACGTCAAGATGGTCCCGCCCGAACGGCGAATGGGGCTGGTCGAGGATGTCGAGCGCGGCGGAAAATCCCATATCGAGACCTATCCCTGGCAGACCGACACCTGCATCGGCGATTGGCATTACGACCGCGCCTTGTATGAACGCGATGGCTACAAGACCGCCGCGACAATCATCCACACGCTGTGCGATGTGGTATCGAAAAACGGCAATCTCCTGCTCAACGTGCCGATACGGGGCGACGGGTCTATCGACGAGAAAGAGGAGCGGATCGTCGAGGAGATCGCGGCCTGGATGGGTCGCTTTGGCGAGGCGATCTATGGCACGCGGCCGTGGCGCATTCATGCCGAAGGGCCGACCAAACCCAATAGCGGCATGTTTGCCGAAGGCGGACCGAAATCACCCTATACCCCGCGCGATGTGCGTTATGTACGCAAGGGAGAAAATGTACATGGGCTGGTCATGGGCTGGCCAGATGACGGAATAGTCCGCCTGACGCTGTGGAGCCGGAACAACCCAGTCGGACGCGGCGAGGTTGAGCGCGTGACGGTGCCGGGGTCGAACGCTCCACTGCCATTCAAGCGGACCGATGCCGCGCTTGAAGTGACGGTGCCACAAGGCCTCCGCAACACCATCGGTATTCCGCTGATACTTTCGGGGCGCGGACTAACGGATGGCAGTTTAGCCGATATCTGAAGGCGCAACCGTCTCCCACGTTCTGCTGCTCGAATCGGCCAGTCTCACCTACCCATAGGGTGATCGGCGCTACCGAGTGAACGCCGGGTATCGCTGAGACCGGCCGTTGCCGCCATCCTCGCGAACGGCCGAGTTGTCCCCACTGCGGCCGTTAAGAGGGGGCGTTGCGAACGAACGCTGCCCACCATTTTTCGCCGTACGTCACACGCCACGACCTGTCCTACACGTACCGTTTCCGCTATATTTCCGGTCCCGCTCTTTGACACTGTCAGCGCCAGCAGCACCGGCTCCGTTCGCACCGCGCGACGGAGCTGCCGCCCATCCGCACGCCCAAAAGTGACACTCCGGCACGGTGCGTCGGATGCACGACCTTAGCCGCCTTTCGGCCCGTGGCGCGCGATCAGCGCCGCGGTATCGCGCGCGATCTGCTCTTCCTCGTCGGGCGCGCAGACGCGTATGCGCACGCTGCCGCCCGCTGCCAAGCCCGCCCAGGCGAGGTCGGCGCAGATCGCATCGCGGGTCGCGGCGTCATGCTCGCCGATGCCGCCGCTGAAGACGAGCAGGTCGATACCGCCGAGGCTCACGATCATCGCCGCGATCTGCTTGGCGACCGACCGGCAGAAGATGTCGATCGCCAGCCGCGCATCGGGCGCAGTATCCTGCACCTCCCGAAGCGCCTTCATGTCGCCGGAGCGATCCGAGATGCCGAGCAGGCCCGATCGTTTGTCGACGAGATCCTCCAGCGTCGCCGCCGTCATGCCCCGCTCGCGCAGCAGGAACAGCAGGAGGCCAGGATCGACATCGCCGCTGCGCGTCGCCATCACGACGCCGCCCGACGGTGTCAGCCCCATCGAGGTATCGACCGAGCGGCCGGCGCGCACCGCCGTCACGCTGGCGCCGCTGCCGAGATGCGCGATCACCACGCGGTCGGGCAGGTCGTCGCCGAGCTGGCGGACGATCGACCGGCACGACAGGCCGTGGAAGCCGTAACGCCGGATGCCCTCGGCACGCAGCGACCTCGGCACGGGCAGCACCGCCGCAACCGGCGGCAGATCGCGGTGGAAGCCGGTGTCGAAGCAGGCGACCTGCGGAATGTCCGGGAAATGCCGCCGCGCTGCCGCGATCAGCGACAGCGCCGCCGGGCCGTGCAGCGGCGCGAAGGCGGACGCGGCTTCGAGCCGTCGGGTCACGTCGGCGTCGATCACGACCGGATCGAACAGGTCCGGCCCGCCGTGGACGATGCGATGGCCGATCGCGTCGGGCGTCGCGCCGTCGAGCTTGGCCACGATCGTCTCCAAGCCCTCGGCATGGCCCGCGCCCGCCACGGTGCCGCCGGCCACGCCCTCACAACGATCGCCGTCGATCGTGAACGCGCCGTATTTGAGCGACGACGACCCGCCATTGAGCGCGAGGATCAACGCGCCCATTGCCAGTCGCGCACCTCGGGCAGATCGTCGCCCTCTTCGGCGACATACAGCTTGTGCCGCTCCATCATCGCCCAATAGCGCGCCGTCTCGGCGGGCACGCGATCCTTCAGGCGCGGCACCCGCTCGATCGCGTCGAGCGCGAGCCGGTAGCGGTCGAGATCGTTCATCACCACCATGTCGAACGGCGTCGTGGTGGTGCCCTCGCCCTTGTAGCCGCGAACGTGGAAATTGTGGTGCCCGGCGCGGGCATACGCGAGCCGGTGGATCAGCGAGGGGAAGCCGTGGAACGCGAAGATCACCGGCCTGTCGGTGGTGAACATCGCATCGAACGCGCGATCGTCCAGCCCGTGCGGATGCGCCTTCTGCGGCTGCAACACCATCAGATCGACGACGTTGACGACGCGGATGCGGATGTCCGGCACATAGTCGCGCAGCAGCATCGCGGCGGCGAGCGTCTCCAACGTCGGCACGTCGCCGGCGCAGGCGAGCACCACCTCGGGGTCGCCGTCATCGCTCGCCCACTCCCAGATGCCCGCGCCGATCGTGCAGTGGCGCACCGCCGCGTCGATACCGAGCCACTGCCGTTCGGGCTGTTTGCCGGCGACGATGACATTGATGTAGCCGCGGCTGCGCAGGCAATGGTCCGCCACCGACAGCAGGCAATTGGCATCGGGCGGCAGATAGATGCGGGCGACGTCGGCGGTCTTGTTCGCGACATGATCGAGGAAGCCGGGGTCTTGATGCGACGACCCGTTATGGTCCTGCCGCCAGACGTGCGAGGTGAGCAGATAGTTGAGCGACGCAATCGGCCTGCGCCACGGGATCGAACGTGTGGTCTTCAGCCATTTGGCATGCTGGTTGACCATCGAATCGACGATGTGGACGAACGCCTCGTAGCAGGAGAACAGCCCGTGCCGGCCGGTGAGCAAATAGCCCTCCAGCCAGCCCTGGCAGAGATGCTCGCTCAACACCTCCATCACCCGGCCATCGGTGCTGAGATCGGTATCGTCGGGACGGGTTTCGGCCATCCACGTCTTGCCGGTGACGTCATACACCGCCTGCAAACGGTTCGAGGCGGTCTCGTCCGGCCCGAACAGGCGGAAATTGGCGGTGGCGAGGTTGAGCGCCATCACGTCCCTGAGATACCCGCCGAGCGTCGCCGTGGCGGCCGCCTTGACGCACCCGGGCGTCGCCACCGCCACGGCATGCGCGCGGAAATCCGGCAAAGTGAGCGGCAGCATCAGCTCGCCGCCGTTCGCATGCGGGTTTGAGCCCATCCGCCGGTGGCCGGTCGGGGCGAGGCTGGCGAACTCGGCGAGGAACTTGCCGTTGCCGTCGAACAGTTCCTCGGGACGGTAGCTGCGCAGCCAGGTTTCGAGCTGGACGAGATGCTCGGAATCTTCGAAATCGGCGATCGGCACCTGATGCGCGCGCCACGTTCCCTCGACCGGCTTGCCATCGACGATCTTCGGCCCGGTCCAGCCCTTCGGCGTTCGCAGGACGATCATCGGCCAGATCGGCCGCACGCTCGGCTCCGTGCCCGATCGCGCGTGGTGCTGGATGGCGCGGATGCGGTGCATCACCGTATCGAGCGTCGCCGCCAGGTGCTGATGGACGATCATCGGATCATCACCGCTGACGAAGAACGGTTCGTAGCCATAGCCGCGCATCAGGCTGGCGAGTTCATCCTCGGGAATGCGGGCGAGGACGGTCGGGTTGGCGATCTTGAAGCCGTTGAGATGCAGGATCGGGAGGACCGCGCCATCGGACGCGGGATTGAGGAACTTGTTACTGTGCCAGCTCGCGGCGAGCGCGCCGGTCTCGGCCTCGCCGTCGCCGATCACGCAGGCGACGACCAGATCGGGATTGTCGAATGCAGCGCCATAGGCATGCGCGAGCGCATAACCGAGTTCGCCGCCCTCATGGATCGAGCCGGGGGTTTCGGGCGCGACATGGCTGGGGATGCCGCCGGGCCAGGAAAATTGCCGGAACAGCCGCTCCATCCCGCCCCGGCTGCGCTCGATCGCGGGGTAACGCTCAGTGTAAGAGCCTTCGAGATAGGTCTGCGCGACCAGCCCCGGCCCGCCGTGGCCGGGGCCGATCACCGCGATCATGTCGACATCCTGCTCGACGATCAGCCGGTTGAGATGGACGTAGAGCAGGTTCAGCCCCGGCGTGGTGCCCCAATGGCCGAGCAGGCGGGGTTTGATGTCGGCGCGGGTGAGCCGGCGCTCCAGCAGCGGATTGGCGCGCAGATAGATCTGCCCGACCGAGAGGTAATTGGCGGCGCGCCAATAGCCGTGCATGCGGTGGAGCAACTCGGCGGACAGCGGCCCCGCCGGTGCGCCGGCTGCCTGATCGGCTTCGGCCTGCCCCACGCCCGGATGTGTCGTCACGCTCAACGCCCCCGCCTCTTCAGAGGGCTTTCGAGGACGCGCGCATCAGCCTCGTCCGAATGCAGGATCGACAGCCGTTGATGGATCATGCGCGCCATGTTGGTGGCCGAGCGATCGGCCATCCCCTGTTCGAACAATGCGCGCCTGCGATGCGTGTTGCGAAGGACCGGCATAGGAGTCTCCCGTGAAGCGGGAGCACGACGGTCTCTCAGCCATCGCGGTGCCCGGGGCGTAAACGACGGTGAGAGCCTATACCACGGTCACGGCCTGCGGCGAAGGCCGAACGGCGGGCGGGATCGCCTGCGGGGTGGAAGCGCGCTCGGCATCCGCGCTATGACCAGCCGATGCGTCACTACGAACACCCTCACCGCCTGCTGGCGATCGGACTCGCCGCGCTGGCGGGCTTCGTCGATGCGCTCGGCTTTTTGAAGCTGGGCGGGATGTTCGTGTCGTTCATGAGCGGCAATTCGACTCGGCTTGCGGTCGGCGTCGCGGGCAACGGGTCCGGCAGTCTGTTCGTGGGCGTGGTGATCGCCGCGTTCGTGATCGGGGTGATGCTGGGGGCCACCGTCGGGCGGATGGGGGGGCAGTGGCGCAAGCAGGCTGTGCTCGGGTTCGTGCTCGCAGAACTGGTGGTCGCGGCGGCGGTGGCGTCGCTCGGCGGTGGCATGGTGGTCGCACCGCTGCTGATGGCAAACGCGATGGGCGCGCTCAACGCGGTGTTCCAGCGCGATGGCGAGGTCAGCGTGGGCGTGACCTATATGACCGGCACGCTCGTCAAATTCGGCCAGCATCTCGCCGCCGCGCTCGCCGGCGGGCCGCGCTTCGCCTGGGTGCCGTATCTACTGCTGTGGCTCGGGCTGGTCACGGGAGCGGTCGCCGGCGCGGCGGTGTTCCCCGCACTGGGCTTGCGCGCGCTGTGGATCGCGGTGGTGGCGACAGTGCTGTTGCTGGCGGCGACGGTGGCTATCGGGCCGGTGCGGGAGGACTGAGCGCACCTATTTTCGGCAGGGATACGCCTTCTTGAACGCCCGCAGCACGACGATGCTGCCCTGCCGGTCGCGATCCGCAGGGTTCTTGTCCATATATTTGACCGTGACCTTGGCGAGCGTCTTGATCGTCGCGTCGGTCGGGATGCAGACCTGCCGCACGTTGCGCCGGTTCGCCCATTGCGTGACGGCGATGCCATCGGCCGCGCCCTCGACATAGCGAAGGCATTGCAGACGCTCGGCCTCGTCGCCCTTGCATAAGGCGTACAGATCCTGCCCGTCCATGAACGTGGCGCTTTCCGCCGCCAGAAGCATCAACAGGCCGATCATGGCACTCTCCTTCTACGCGCTGTTTGCATATCGCGGAGTGATCCACAATCGCAGCCGGGCGGCGGCTTTGGCGATCGGCGCGATCCGGGGTAGAAGGCGGCATGACTCGTTCGATGCCATCGCGCTTTGGCGCGCTCCCGATTGCGTTTGCCCTCGTTGCGGGCGTTTGCTGCTGCCCCGCGTTCGCGCAGGCGCCCGCGCCGTCCGCGACCGACCAGCCCGCACCGCCCGCCAGCGACACGATCCGGCTGAGCGACCGGGAGCGCGATGCGATCCTCGACAGCAACACCGTCGAAAGCGCCGCCGCAGCGCGGGGTGAACTGGGCGAATCAGGCGGTGGTGGACGCGGCATCCACGGCGAGGTCGGCGCGATGATCGGATCGAACGGCACGCGCGGCGCCTATGGCGTGGCGGCGATCCCGCTTGGTGACAATGCCGGGGCGGTGGTGTCGTTTGAGAGCAGCCAGTTCGGCGGATATCGGCGCAGCCGCTGAGCGTGGCGGGGCATTTGATGAAAATCGACATCAATGCGGTAACGCGGATCGCTCGATTTGGATGGGCAGATGAAAGAAATTCGCGCGTTTTTGTTGTCTCCTGTGCCGGCAGCCCTGCTCGGCGCGCTTGTCTCTTGGGCCACCGGCGGCTTTCCGCGCCCTATTTCAATCGCTGTATTCTATCTGTTGCTGCTCTATATAGCGCAATTGCTGTTTGGCTTGGCCGTTCGCGCCTTCCTCATAAATAAGATGCGCAAATCACCCGTAGATTTTGCCTTCGGGGGTGCGGTCATGACCGGAATTCCGTCGATCACCTATCTGCTATGGGCAACGATTCAACGCGAGGCCCATTGGGCCCAGGGGATTGAAGTGCTCGCAGTTTGGTTAGTGCTCGGTGCCCTGACGGGTTTGAGCTATTGGCGCCTTTCGAGGCCGAGCGTCAAAGCGCCAGCGAGAGCCTGAACGGCTGATGTAGGTTGCTCGGGCGACCTAATGACGCCGGCTTCTGGTCCGGTCAGGACAGCACATGATCTATTTACCGTCGTTGAGATCGTCAGGAGAAGCTCCTTCTCCTGACCCCGTCGATGTTTATATCGGAGCTTTACGAACGTGGCGCCAGAAACCCTAATCGAATGGAACGGCGCGACCGTGCGGACATGGCTGGAGCGCCGCATCGTCGCGGCGCGCACGGATCAGGTGCGGGCCGAGCGCGGCGGGTACGAATTTCAGGACGATTGCGACAAGGCGGCGGCCGAGGAGATGGTCTGCGCCGCGCTGAAGGGCAAAGCCTCGGTCGATGTGCAGAGCGCTTTCGCCGAAGAGTTGCGCGGGCTGCTGGCGCGTGACGAGTACATCTGGCGCGGCGTGTATAACGATACGCGGTTCGACCGGCACGTCCGCAGCTACATCCGCAAGCTCGTCAAGATGACCAAGCTCAACAGCGGGTTCGGGAACACCACGCATTATCAGTGACGGCCGATGCCACGATGCGTCGGTTGGCCGATCAGGCCACCTTGCTCCCCGCCCCCACGCCCCCTAGAGCGTCGGCGATGCTTCAGCGCCTCGCTCATGTCCGCAACTGGATCTTCGATCTCGACAACACGCTGTATCCGGCGAGAGCGGACCTGTTCCGCCAGATCGACGCGAAGATGACAGCCTATATCGCCAACCGTTTCGCGGTCGATACAGCGGAAGCCTACCGGCTGCAGAAGAGCTATTTCCTCGGCCACGGCACCACGCTCGCCGGGCTGATGGCCGAGCACGAGGTCGATCCGCACGCGTTCCTCGACTTCGTCCACGATGTCGAGATGGACGTGCTGGAGGAGAACGTTCCGCTCGCCGCCGCGATTGCGCGGTTGCCGGGGCGCAAGATCGTCTTCACCAACGGCGACGGGCCGTATGCCGGGCGCGTGCTGGAGCGGCTCGGGCTGTCGCAGAGCTTTGAGGCGATCCACGACATTCATGCGATGGACCTGATCCCCAAGCCGCAGGCTTCGGCTTACGCGGGGCTGTGCGCCGCGTTCGATCTCGATCCGGCGCAGTCGCTTTTCGCCGACGATATGGCGCGCAACCTCGCGCCGGCCAAGGCGATCGGCATGACGACGGTGTGGGTCGATAACGGCTCCGAACAGGGGCATGACGCCGACCGCGCCTTCATCGACTTTACCACCCACGACATCACGCACTGGCTGCACGACATTCTGGAGGATCAATGAGCGACGACCTGCAAACGACCATCGAGGCGGCATGGGACGCGCGTGATACGATCGGTTTCACGACCGGCGCGCCGGTGCGCGACGCGGTCGAAAGCGCGCTGGCGTTGCTCGATGCCGGCAAGGCGCGCGTCGCCGAGCCGTCGGGGGACGGCTGGGTCGTCAACCAGTGGCTCAAGAAGGCGGTGCTGCTGTCGTTCCGGCTCAACGACAACAGCCTGATCGATGGCGGCGCGGGCGGCGCGGCCGCGTTCGACAAGGTGCCCTCCAAGTTCGCCGGCTGGGGCGAGGCTGAGTTCCGCGCGGGCGGTTTCCGCGTGGTGCCCGGTGCGGTCGCGCGGCGCGGGTCGTTCATCGCCAAGGGCGCGATCCTGATGCCGAGCTTCGTCAACATCGGCGCCTATGTCGGTGAAGGCACGATGGTCGATACCTGGGCGACCGTGGGATCGTGCGCGCAGATCGGCAAGAATGTGCATCTGTCAGGCGGCGCGGGGATCGGCGGTGTGCTCGAACCACTCCAGGCCGATCCAGTCATCATCGGCGACGGCGCGTTCATCGGCGCGCGCGCGGAAGTGGCCGAGGGCGTTCGCGTTGGCGAGGGCGCGGTGCTGTCGATGGGCGTATACCTCGGCGCATCGACCAAGATCATCGATCGCGCGACCGGCGAAGTGCATATCGGATCGGTGCCGCCCTATGCGGTGGTGGTGCCGGGGTCGATCGGCGGCGGGGAGGGCAAACCCGCTTTGTACTGCGCCGTCATCGTCAAGCGCGTGGATGCGCAGACGCGATCGAAGACCAGCATCAACGAACTGCTGCGCGATTGATGCGCGCTTTTGGCCTGTTCGCGCTGCTGTGGGTCGCCGTCGCTCCGGCGGCGGCCGATCCGTTGCCGCTCGAACCGGCCAAGGTGATCGCCACCTTCCCGCATGACACCGGCGCCTATACCGAGGGCCTGTTCTACCGCGACGGCGATCTCTACGAGAGCACCGGCATGGAGGGCCGCTCGACGATCCGGCAGGTCGAGATCAAGACTGGCGCAGTGCGGCGCAAGGTGTCGATTCCACCGTCCGATTTCGGCGAGGGGATCGTCGATTCGGGCGACCAGATCGTCAGCCTGACGTGGCAGGGCGGGCACGGCTATCGCTGGACACTCGGCGGGTTCAAGCGCGTCGGCAGCTTTCGCTATCCCGGCGAAGGCTGGGCGCTGACCAAGGACGCGCACCACATCATCATGTCGGACGGGACGCCGATGCTGCGCTTCCTCGATCCGAAGACGTTGCGAATCGTCAAGCGGGTGAAGGTGACGGCGGATGGCAATCCGGTCGCGAACCTCAACGAGCTCGAATATGTCGATGGCGAAATCCTCGCCAACATCTGGATGACTGACCTGATCGCGCGAATCGACCCCGCCTCGGGGCATGTGATCGGCTGGATCGACGTGAGCGCACTGACCAAGCAGGCCGATGCCGGCGGCGGCGATGCGGTCGCGAACGGGATCGCCTGGGACGCGAAGCAGCGGCGGCTGTTCGTGACCGGCAAGAACTGGCCGCTGCTGTTCGAGATCGCCCCGCCGCATGCGCGGTGAGTGGTAACGCTACCGTCGCCAGCTTGGCTGCGCGAAGTGTTGCGGGCACCACGTGAAGAGTAAAACTCTGAGTAAAAGCTTTCCACCCGCGCGGTGCAAGAAGACTCCCGCTACGCCTCGACAACGTCACATCCGCTGCCTATCCGCAGATCACAGCCATCAGGGGAAACCGTACATGTCGATCGTCAGCAACGTTCTGGACCGCGTCCTCGTCCTCGAAATGGTCCGCGTGACCGAAGCGGCGGCGATCGCCTGCTCGACCCTGATCGGCCACGGTGACGAGAAAGCGGCGGACGCGGCAGCGGTCGATGCGATGCGGACCGCACTTAACAGCCTCTACATGGACGGCACTGTCGTGATCGGCGAGGGCGAGCGCGACGAGGCGCCGATGCTCTACATTGGCGAGAAGGTCGGCTCGGCGATCGGCAAAGGACCGAAGATCGATATCGCGCTCGATCCGCTCGAAGGCACCACGATCTGCGCCACCGCCGGGCCGAACAGCCTCGCAGTGCTGGCGATCGCCGAGGAAGGCGGGCTCCTCAACGCGCCGGACGTGTACATGGACAAGATCGCGGTCGGCCCCGGCTACCCCGACAACATCATCGATCTCGACAAGTCGCCGACCGAGAACGTCAGAGCGGTCGCCGCCGCCAAGGGTGTCGAGCCTTCGAAAATCATGTGTTGCGTGCTCAATCGCCCGCGCCACGAAAAGCTGATCGCCGAACTGCGGTCGCTCGGCTGCGGCGTGATGCTGATCGGCGACGGCGACGTTGCGGGCGTGATCGCGACGACCAACCCCGAGACGACGATCGACATCTACATGGGTTCGGGCGGCGCGCCCGAGGGCGTGCTGGCGGCGGCGGCGCTCCGCTGCGTCGGTGGCCAGTTCAAGGGCCGGCTGCTGTTCCGCAACGACGACGAGCGCGCGCGCGCCGCGAAGTGGGGCGTGACCGATCTCGACAAGCAGTACGACCTCACCGAACTCGCCAAGGGCGACTGCATCTTCGCCGCGACGGGCGTGACCGATGGCTCGCTGCTCGCGGGCGTGAAGCGCAAGAAGGGCGTGATGACCACCGAAAGCGTGGTGATGCGCGCGTCCTCGGGCACGGTACGCTGGGTGAAGGGCGAACACCGGATCTGACGGAATACTCCTCCTCCCCACTGCGTGGGGAGGACTAGAGTGTGCGCTGGAGAAAAAGCACGTCGAGCGAGCGGCCGAATTTTTCGCCGATATCATGGAGCCGACCGACTTCGCGGAAGCCGAGTTTGCCGTGTAGCGCAACCGAGGCGGGTTCGGGGCCGCCGACGACCGCGACCATTTCGCGGAAGCCGGCCGCCGGCGCGGCCGCGATCAGCGCGCCGAGCAACATCGTGCCGACGCCGCTGCCGCGCGCTTCCTCGGCGATGTAGATACTGTCCTCGCACGAGGCGCGATATGCCGCGCGATCCCGAAACTGCGCGGCATAGGCATAGCCGAGCACCCTGCCCTCGCGTTCGGCGACGAGGAAGGGCCAACCGCGCGCAAGAATGTCCGCGATCCTGTCGCGCCAGTGCGCCGCCGTCGGTGGATCGATATCGAAGGTGCCGGTGCCGTGCAGGACGTGGTGCGCGTAAATCGCGGTGACCGCGTCGGCATCGGCTTTGCTTACGGGGCGGATCGTCGTCATGGTCACGCTTTGGCAGAAATACGGGCAGCATCAAACCGTCCCGTTTTCGCGCACCCGGTCGCTCCGCCAGGAATTGCGACCCCCTCCTCCGCCGGCATGTGTTCCATAAGGCTATGAATCCATCGCAATTTCGGTATTTCCGTGCCGCCAACGTGATATGACGCGCGCGTTGAGGACAGGGTCGTCATGATCGACAACAGTATCGAGCCTTTCGACCCGGAAGCGGGTTGGTCGCGACTGGCGGCGGCGAGCGAGCGGCTTGCCACGACTCGTTCGCTCGACGAGGTCGTGGTGGTGCTGCGCGAGACGGCACGCGCGGTCGTCGGCGCGGAGGGCATCGCCGTCGTTATCCGCGAGGCCGATACCTGCTTCTACGCGGCCGAGGATGCGGTCGGCCCACTGTGGATGGGGAGCCGCTTCGCGATCGAAAGCTGCGTGTCGGGCTGGGCGATGCTGAACCGCCAGACGGTCGTTATCCCTGACATCCGCAGCGATGACCGCATCCCGCAGGATGCCTATCGGCCGACCTTCGTGCGCAGCCTGGTGATGGCGCCGGTAGGAAAGCCCGAGCCGATCGCCGCGATCGGCGCGTATTGGTCGGCGGTGCGCGAGCATGACGCCACCGCGATCGCGCGGCTCGAAGCGCTCGCCCGCTCGGCGGCGATCGCGGTCGAGAATGCGCGGCTGCTCGCCTCGATCCGCGACAGCGAGCGTCAGCGTGAGATCGCGCTTGCCGCCGGACGAATGGGGGTATGGTCGGTCGATCTGCCGACCCGCACGCTCAAGACCTCGGCGATGTGCAGGGCCACGTTCGGACGCGATCCCGGGGAAGAATTCTCCTTCGCCGCGATGCGCGCGGCAATCCACCCGGACGATCGCGAAAGCGTCTTCGCGACGATCGCGCAGAGTATTGCCAGCGCCAACGATTGCGATCTCGAACATCGGGTGGTGACGGCCAGCGGCGAGACGTGCTGGATCGCAATCCGCGCACAGCCGACCTATGCGGCGGATGGCACGCCGCTGATGCTCGCCGGCGTCTCGGTCGACATCACTGCGCGCAAGCGGATGGAGGAGGCGCTACGCGACGCCGCCGCCACGTTCGAGCATCTTGTTGTCGAGCGCACGCGCGAACTGGTCCAGACGCAGGAGGCGCTACGCGAGTCGCAGAAACTGGAGGCGATGGGCCAACTCACCGGCGGCGTCGCGCACGATTTCAACAATCTGCTCACCCCGATCATCGGCAGCCTCGATTTGCTGCAACGCCGTGCGGTGGGCGGCGAGCGGGAGCAACGGCTGATTTCGGGCGCGCTCGAATCGGCCGATCGCGCCAAGACCCTGGTGCAGCGGCTGCTCGCCTTCGCACGCCGCCAGCCGCTCAACCCCGGCGCGATCGACATCGTCACGCTGCTGATCGAGATGAGCACGCTGATCGGCACCACGATCGGCCCGCAGATCGCGTTTCACCTCGATATCGCCGACGATTTACCGCTCGCGCACGCGGACGCCAACCAGGTCGAGATGGCGATCCTCAACCTCGCGGTGAACGCACGCGACGCGATGCCCGACGGCGGAGCGCTGACGATCACCGCGAAGCTCGACACCGCCCGGCTGGAGCATCGTGCCGGCTTGAGCGAAGGCCAATATATCCTGTTGTCGGTCGCGGACACCGGCACCGGCATGGACGAGGAAACGCGCACGCGCGCGATCGAGCCGTTCTTCTCGACCAAGGGCGTCGGGCGCGGCACCGGGCTTGGCCTGTCGATGGCGCACGGCCTCGCGCTCCAGCTCGGCGGTGCGCTCGCCGTCACCAGTAAGGTCGGCGCAGGCACGCTGATCGAACTGTGGTTGCCGGTGTCCGATGTCACGATACTCGCGGTCGCCACGCCGCCGGTCGCGGAACCGCCGCTGCAACAGTCGGGCACCGCGCTGCTGGTCGATGACGAGGATCTGGTACGCGCGGCGACCGCCGATATGCTCGCCGAACTGGGTTTCGTGGTGATCGAGGCGCGGTCTGGCGCGGAGGCGCTCGTGCTGTTGGACGCACATGCCAGCATCGATATCCTCGTCACCGACCATGTCATGCCGCATATGACCGGCGCCGAACTGGCGCACGCCGCGATGCTGCGCCGCCCCGGCCTGCGCGTGCTGGTGGTGTCGGGCTATTCCGACGCGGGCGGCCTGTCGCCCGACCTGCCCCGGCTGGAGAAGCCCTTCCGGCAAGCCGATCTCGCGACGCATATCGCCGCGGTGATGCACATGCCGCTGGCGCCGCCCTCCGCCTGATTGGTCAATCCGATCACGGCGATGGTCGCGCGATTGGAAAGAACCCCGAGACAGACCCCGTTCGGATATGGCAGGAAGCGCCGGTGGCGCGCCAAATCGCAAGGGTTGCGGGCGGCCACCGCAGCGGAGTGGGGAATGAAGGCCGGAAGCGAAACACAGGTCGATGGTTCGGGCGAAGGCCGCGACCGGCTGTACCAGCAGCTTGCGCGCAAATTGTTCGAGGATCTGACGTCGGGTCGCTATGCGATCGGCGATCGGCTGCCGGCCGAACGCGACCTCGCGATCGAACATGGCGTCAGCCGCCCGACCGTGCGCGAGGCGATCATCGCGCTCGAGGTGCAGGGCTTCGTCGAGGTGCGGATCGGCGCGGGCGCCTATGTGCGCCGCATTCCGGGCACAGCAGAGACGCCCGGCTTCCACGTCACCGGCTTCGAGTTGATGGAGGCGCGGATCGCGATCGAAGGCGAGGCGGCGGCGCTGGCGGCGGTGCAGATCACCGATGCCGAACTCGATCTGCTCGACGAACTGGTCGAGCGGATCGACCAGCTCAACCGGATGAGCGCCAACCCCGACGATGCTGATGAAACCGACCGCGAATTTCATCAGGTGATCGCGCGGGCGACCCGCAACGCGGCGATGATCAACACCGTCGAGCAAATGTGGCAGTTGCGCGCGAGTTCGCCCGATATCGCGCTGCTGCTCACCAAGGCGCGCGCCGCCAAGGTGAAGCCGGTCGTCGAGGAACATCGTGTGATCGCCGAGGCGCTGCGCTCACGCGATCCGGCGCAGGCGCGGGCGGCGATGCGCGCGCATATCGCGGCGGTGCTCGACCATCTGCTGTTCGCGACCGAAGAGGCGGCTGTCGCCGAGGCGCGGCGCGCGGCGCAGACCACGCGCGAGCGGTTCAGCCGGTTGAGCGGGCTTTAGAGAGCGTCCGTTCGTACCGAGGGTAGCGCAGGCGCCTCGACTGCGCTCGGCACGAACGGAATAGGCGCGCCCTATTCCGCCGCTTGCGCCAGCACCGCGTCCCTCCACACCAGCACCGGCTTGCGCGCCGCCTGCGTCTCATCGAGGCGGCTGCGGGGCGCGAAATGCGGTGCGGTCTTGAGGCTGACGTCACCCGCCTTCGCGCGTTCGGCCACAGAGCGCAGCGCGGCGATGAACTCGTCGATGCCGGCCTTGCTCTCGGTTTCGGTCGGTTCGACCAGCATCGCACCGTGGACGACCAGCGGGAAATAGACCGTCATCGGGTGGAAGCCCTCGTCGATCAGTCCCTTCGCCACGTCGAGCGTCGAGAAGCCCTCCGGGAAGCCATCGTCCGAGAATAAGGCCTCGTGCATGCACGGCCCTGACGCGGCGAAGGGCGCGGACAAAGCGCCCTCCAGGCTGCGCAGGATGTAATTGGCGTTAAGCACAGCATCCTCGGCGACCTGCTTCAGCCCGTCCGCGCCGTGGCTGAGGATGTAGGTGAGCGCGCGGGTGAACATGCCCATCTGGCCGTGGAACGCGACCATCCGGCCGAAGCTCTGTGGGTGGTCGTCGCCGGCGGTCTCTTCCTCGACGAGCGCGAAATGGCCGTCGGCATGCTTGGCGACGAACGGCAGCGGGCCGAACGGCGACAGGGCTTCGGACAGCACCACCGGCCCCGAGCCGGGACCGCCGCCGCCGTGCGGGGTGGAGAAGGTCTTGTGCAGGTTGATGTGCATCGCGTCGATGCCGAGATCGCCCGGGCGGACCTTGCCGACGATCGCGTTGAAGTTGGCGCCGTCGCAATAGACGAAGCCGCCGACCGCGTGGACCGCGTCCGAGATCGTCTTCATGTCGCGCTCGAACAGGCCGCAGGTGTTGGGGTTGGTGATCATCACCGCTGCCACATCCGGGCCGAGCCGGGCGATCAGCGCGGCGCTATCGACGCGACCCTCGGCGGTGGCGGGGATGTTCTCGACCGCATAGCCCGCAAACGCGGCGGTCGCCGGGTTGGTGCCGTGCGCGCTTTCGGGGACGAGGATGACCTTGCGGTGCCCCTCGCCCTTCGCCTCAAGCGCCGCCTTGATCGCGAGGATGCCGCACAATTCACCGTGCGCGCCCGCCTTGGGGCTCATCGCGACGCCGTGCATGCCCGTCAGCGTGATGAGCCACACCGCGAGTTCCTGGATCACCGCCAGCGCACCCTGCACGGTATCGACCGGCTGGAGCGGGTGGACGTCGGCGAAACCGGGCAGCCGCGCCATCTTTTCGTTGAGGCGCGGATTGTGCTTCATCGTGCACGAGCCGAGCGGGAACAACCCGAGGTCGATCGCGTAATTCTGGCGGCTGAGGCGGGTGTAGTGCCGCATCGCCTCGGGCTCGGACAGGCCCGGCAGGCCGATCGCGGTGGTGCGTTCGAGGTTGCCGAGGCGCGGCTTGCCGGCGGGCGGCTCGGCGAGATCGACGCCGGTGGTGAGCGTTGAGCCGACCTCGAAGATCAGCGGCTCTTCAAGCATCAGCGCGCGGTTGCCGGTGACGGTCGCGGGGGCTGCGTTGGCGGCGGTCTCAGGGCGCTCGGGGCGCCAGCCAGCGGGATTGATGCTCATGCCAGTTCCTCCGCGAGCGCCTGGGCCAGCGCTTCGACATCGTCTTCGGTGGTGGTTTCGGTGACGGCGACGACGAGGCCGTTCGCCAGCGCGCCCTCACCCGGATAAAGCCGCCCCAGCGACACGCCGGCGAGAATGCCGCGATCGGCCAGCGCGCGCACGACCGGGCGCGCTTCCTTGCTCAACTTTAGCGTGAACTCGTTGAAGAAGCTGGTGTTGACCAGCTCGACACCCGGCACTTCGGCGAGCCGGTCGGCCGCCGCAGCAGCGCCGAGATGGTTGAGATCGGCGAGCCGTCGCAGCCCGGCTTCGCCCAGCAGCGTCATGTGCGCCGACATCGCCAGCGCGCACAACACCGAGGAGGTGCAGATGTTCGAGGTCGCCTTCTCACGTCGGATATGCTGCTCGCGGGTCGAGAGTGTCAGCACGAAGCCGCGCTTGCCCTCGGCATCGACGGTCTCGCCGCACAGCCGGCCGGGCATCTGGCGGACATATTTGTCCTTGCAGCCGAACAAGCCAACATAAGGTCCGCCGAACTGGAGGCCGACGCCCAGCGACTGACCTTCGCCGACGACGATGTCCGCGTCCATTTCGCCGGGCGAGCGGATCGCGCCCAGCGCGACCGGCTCGGTGACAACCGCGACCAGCAGCGCCTTGTTGGCGTGGCACGCGTCGGCGAGCGCGGAGAGATCAGCGATGCGGCCGAGGATGTCGGGATATTGCACGACCACGCACGAGGTCTCGCCGTCGATCTTCGCGATCAGCGCGTCGATGCCGAAGTCATCATCGAGCGTCGGCAGCGCGGTATCGAGCGCGTCGCCGGTGTATTTCGCCATCGTCTTCGCGACCGAGACGTAATGCGGGTGCAGGCCCGGCGAGAGGATCGCCTTGGCGCGCTTGGTGATGCGGCGCGCCATGCCGATCGCTTCCCAGCACGCGGTCGAACCGTCGTACATCGAGGCGTTGGCGACATCGGTGCCGAGCAGCCGCGCGACCTGGGTCTGGAATTCGAACATCACCTGCAACGTGCCCTGCGCGATCTCGGGCTGGTAGGGCGTGTAGGCGGTGAGGAACTCGCCGCGCTGGATGATGTGATCGACGCTGGCCGGCACATGATGCCGGTATGCGCCGCAGCCGAGGAAGAACGGCACCTGCCCGGCGACCGTGTTGCGCGCGGCAAGCGCGCTCATGTGGCGCTCGACCGCCATCTCGCTGGCGTGCATCGGCAGCCCGGCGATCGGCCCCGACAGGCGCGCGGCCTCGGGCACGTCGATAAACAGGTCATCGATCGAGGACGCGCCGACCACGCTGAGCATCGCCTGGCGATCGGTATCGGTTAAGGGCAGGTAGCGCATTCGGATCTCCTCCCCTCCCGCGTGCGGGAGGGGCTGGGGGAGGGCTTGTCCGCACACATCCGGCGGGAGGGTGGACAGGCCCTCCCCCGCCCCCTCCCGCACGCGGGAGGGGAGAAAGGTTTACTGCTTCGCGACGAACGCCGCGTAGGCGGCTTCATCCATCAGGCTCGCCAATTCCGAAGGATCGGACAGCGTCAGCTTGAAGAACCAGCCCTGCCCTTCGGCATCCTCGTTGACCAACGCCGGATTGTCGGCGAGCGCGGGATTGCCCTCGGTCACCGTGCCGGACACCGGCGCGTAGACGTCCGACGCAGCCTTGACGCTCTCGACCACGGCGGCGTCGCCGCCCTTGGTCAGCGCCTTGCCGGCCTCGGGCACATCGACGAACACGATGTCGCCGAGCTGCCCTTGCGCGAATTCGGAGATGCCGACCGTGCCGGTATCGCCCTCGACATCGACCCACTCATGATCTTCGGTGAAATAGCGGCTCATGGCACGGGCCTCCTGTTAGCGGACGTAGTGGTGGGGAATGAACGGCATCGCGGTGACGGTCGCGTGATGGACCTTGCCGCGCTGCGAAAGCTGGATGCGGGTGCCGATCGCGGCGAGCGCGGCGGGCACATAGGCCATCGCGATCGGCGCGTTGAGGCTGGGCGCGAACCCGCCCGAGGTGACGCGGCCGACTTCACCGCCATCGGCACCAAGCACGGCGGCGCCTTCGCGCACCGGCTGGCGGCCTTCGACGAGCAAACCGACACGCTTGACGGCGGGACCGCCCTCGCGCTCGGCGAGGATTCGCGTCGCGCCGGGGAAATTGGCTTCCTCACGGCGGCGCTTGGAGAGCGCGAAGCCGAGATCGGCGACGACCGGCGTGATCGCCTCGTCGAGATCATGGCCGTAGAGCGGCAGGCCCGCCTCCAGCCGCAGCGAGTCGCGCGCACCGAGGCCAATCGGCTTGACCTCGGGCTGCGCGCACAGTGCGTCGGCGAGCGCCTCGACATATGCGCCGTCGATCGAAATCTCGAAACCGTCCTCGCCGGTATAGCCGGAGCGGCCGATCCACACCGGCTTGCCGTCCCATTCGAATGGCGCGGCGGTCATGAAGACGAGATCGCGCACGCCCGGCACCAGCCGCGCCAGCGCATCGACCGCCTTCGGCCCCTGCAACGCGAGCAGCGCCTGATCTTCCATGTGGTTGATCAGCACGTCCTCGGGCAGTTGATCGAGGAAATAGGCGATATCGTCGAATTTGGTCGCGCCGTTGACGACCATATAGAGGCCCTGCACGTCGAACGGATTCTCATCGGGCAGGCGCGTGACCATCAGATCGTCGAGAATGCCGCCATCCTCGGCGAGCAGCAGCGAGTAGCGCTGACGGCCCGGCTTCAGCCCAGCGATGTCGCCGGGCAGGACCGATTCGAGCGCGCCATCGAGATCGGCGCCGTCTTCGGTGCGGAACAGCAACTGGCCCATGTGGCTGACGTCGAACAGCCCCGCCGAGTCGCGCACCCACAGATGCTCGGGCATTACGCCTTCATATTGGACGGGCATGTGGTAGCCGGCGAACTCGACCATGCGGCCGCCCCGCGCCCGGTGCCACGCGTCGAGCGGCAGCGTCAGGATGGCAGGCTCTTCGCCGGTATCGTCGATCAAATCTGCTTCGCTCATGCCGGTCTCCATGCATAGGTCAGACGGCGAACACGGCGCGCACGCATGCCCGCCACGGTTCACCGCCCCCTCTGTCACGGAACCTGAGAGCTTTCACCAGCCGAATGAACGGATGGTTTACCCCTTCGGTGGGCCGCGCGAGATGTGCGAGGCCGCTTTCCAGAGTGTCGATTCGACCGGCACGGTCCACTTTGCCTGAGAGATTCCGGGGCGGTTGCTCCTTCGGCGGCGGGTCTCCCCGCACTCTCCCGTGCCTGCCCATGCCGGTTGCCCGGCATCGACGGGTTCGGTGTGACGCGGTGCAGCAACGGTGTCAATCGGAGTCGGCGTGGTAAGCGTGAAATAGGCTCCCGGCATCCAGCCCATCCGTGCTGACGGCTCAAAACCCTCCCGTTCGTGCTGATCTTGTCGAAACACGTTTCCCCATCCGCTCGCGTTGAGTTTGGGGCACGCCCTTCGAGGTCGCTCAGGACGACCAGAAAGCAGGTTGCGCCCTCACCTTACCGCGTCGCGTTGTACTTGAGCTGGTCGTCGGTGAGCTGGAAGCCGACCAGCGCCTCGAAGGTGGCGCGGGCGACGGCCTGACGGATGTCGGGGCGGGTCAGCGGGTCGGTGGCGGCATCCTGCTCGCCCGCCTTGCGCTTCTCGGTCAGCTTGTCGCGGACTTCCTTGGGCAAGGTCGCCGCCGAACGATCGACGCTGGCGCCGCCGGTGCCGGTCGCGCTCGCCCGCACGCTGCCGGCATCGAAGTGCAGCGTGACGTGGCCGATGCGCTTGGCGACGACGGCGGTGCCGCCCTGCATCACCGCGACGAAGAACGGCAGCGTCACGTCGCGCGCACCCTCGGCGCTGGCACGGCGCGCGCGCACGTCGAAGGTGACGGTGGTGGCGATGTTCTCGGTCTGGTCGTTGCAGGTCGAGCGGACGTTGGTGAGCGTCGCTACGACGTCGATCGCCTTGGCGTCGCGGCTCTGCGGCGGGTTGAAGAGGGTGATGTCGCCCGTCGCGGCCGGCACGGCGACCGTCGGACAGGCCGAGCGGATCGCGGAAATCCCCCCGGTCTCATCGAAATCGCCGACCGTGGAGCACCCCGCGAGCACCGTGAGGAGAGCGGGAGCGGCGAATTTGCGGCCTGTCAGGAACATACGCACCTTAGTCACGAAGGAAGGGGCCGCGGCTTGTGATCGCCCGGCCCCGATGGCATGGCACCATAGGAAGCGGCTTCCGCCCGTGCAAGCAATCGCGTAGAAGGTTCGGCAATGACCCCCTCTCCCAGCCAAGCGCCCGGCAAACCCCGGCTCGACCTCGTGATCGCCGCACCGCGCGGGTTTTGCGCAGGTGTCGACCGTGCCATCCAGATCGTCGAACTGGCGATCGAGAAACATGGCGCGCCGGTCTATGTCCGCCACGAGATCGTCCACAACAAGCATGTTGTGGACGCGTTGAAGGCCAAGGGCGCCGTGTTCGTCGAGGAACTGGACGAAGTGCCAGACGCGGCGCCGGTGGTGTTCTCCGCGCATGGCGTGCCCAAATCGGTCCCCGCCGAGGCGACCGTGCGCGGGCTGTCGTGGCTCGATGCGACCTGCCCGTTGGTGTCGAAGGTCCACCGCCAGGCCGAGCGGCATGTTGCCAATGGCCGCCACATCGTCTTCATCGGCCATGCCGGCCATCCCGAGGTGATCGGCACGCTCGGCCAGGTTCCAGCGGGGGCGATGTCGCTCCTGGAAACCTGCGCGGACGTGGCAGCTTTCGAACCGGCCGATCCCGACAATCTCGCTTTCCTCACGCAGACGACGCTGTCGGTCGACGACACGGCGGAGATCGTCGCCGCGCTGAAGGCGAAGTTCCCGACCATCCAGGGGCCGCGCGGCGAGGATATTTGCTACGCCACCTCGAACCGGCAGGAAGCGGTGAAGGCGATCGCGCAGGATTGCGATGCGATGCTGGTGATCGGCGCATACAATTCGTCAAATTCGGTGCGGCTGGTCGAGGTGTCACGGCGCCAAGGCACGCCCGCGCAGTTGATTCCTAGCGCCTCCGAACTGGACTTCTCCTTCCTCGAGGGGGTGAAGACGCTCGGCATCAGCGCCGGCGCGTCGGCGCCCGAAGTGCTGGTGCGCGATCTCGTCGCCAAGCTGGCGGAGCGCTTCGACATCGTCGAGCGTGAGGTCGAGACGACGCGCGAGACGATCGCCTTCAAGCTGCCGCGCGGCCTCGAAGCCGCCGCGTGACGGTTTTCTCAATGCCGTTCTCCCGCGCAAGCGGGAGCCCAGAGCCAAGCAGCGCCGCGTTCGTGGCTCTGGACCCCCGCGTGCGCGGGGGAACGGCTTGCTGCAAGCACCGGTAGTTTCACATGGCCGTCTATACTCAAGTGTCAGCCGAGGCGCTGGCCGCTTTCCTGTCGCGCTATGATTGCGGCGAACTGATCTCCGCCAAGGGCATTGCCGAGGGGGTGGAGAACACCAATTACCTCGTCGATACCACCGCCGACCGCTTCATCCTGACGCTCTACGAAAAGCGAGTCGCGGCGGACGACCTCCCGTTCTTCATGGCGCTGCTCGAACATCTCGCCGCCAAGGGCCTCAACGTGCCGCCGGCGATCAAGGATCGCTCGGGGCGCGAGATTCAGGAACTTGAGGGGCGCCCCGCCTGCCTCATCAAGTTCCTGTCGGGCGTGTCAGTGTCCCATCCCACCCCGGCGCAGGCCGAGGCGGCGGGCCGGGCGATGGCCGAGATGCACGCGGCGGTCAGCGACTTCACGGGCACGCGCGACAATTCGATGGGCGTGGCGAGCTGGCGCTTGCTGTTCGAGCGGTGCGGGCGCAGCCTCGATCAGATCGCGCCGGGTTTGTACGACGATCTCGGTCATGCGCTCGATGTGGTGACGGCGGCTTGGCCCGATGTGGGGTTTGACCGGATCGCGATCCATGCCGATCTGTTCCCGGACAATGTGCTGATGCTCGGCGATACCGTCTCCGGGCTGATCGACTTCTATTTCGCCAGCACGGACCTTCGGCTCTACGATCTCGCGATCATGCACACCGCCTGGAGCTTCGATGCCACTGGCGAGACCTATCACGCCGCGATCGGCGAGGCGCTGATTCGCGGCTATGAGAGCCGTTTTCCGCTCCAGCCCTTCGAGCGCGCCGCGTTCGACACGCTGGCGAGCGGCGCGTGCATCCGCTTCGCGCTGTCGCGGGCGTGGGACTGGCTCAACACGCCCGCCGACGCCCTCGTCACGCGCAAAGACCCGCTCGCCTATCTGCGCCGACTTTCCCATTATGCCCCCTCGCTGGTGACACACGTACAATGAGCGAACTCGACAAGGTCGAAATCTTCACCGACGGCGCGTGCAAGGGCAATCCCGGCCCCGGCGGCTGGGGCGTGGTGCTGCGCATGGGCAGCGCCGAGAAGGAGCTTTCGGGCGGCGAGACGCTCACCACCAACAATCGCATGGAGATGACTGCGGCGATCGAGGGGCTGAAGGCGCTGACCCGGCCGTGCAACGTCGTGCTGGCGACCGACAGCCGCTATGTGATGGATGGCCTCACCAAATGGATCAAAGGCTGGCAGAAGAACGGCTGGAAGACCGCCGACAAGAAGCCGGTCAAGAACGCCGAACTCTGGCAGGATCTGCTCGCCGCCGCCAAGCCGCACCGGATCGAATGGAAATGGGTGAAGGGCCACGCCGGCCACCCCGAGAACGAACGCGCCGACAAGCTCGCCAGCGACGCTGCACTATCGCAGGGGCGAGCGACCCGGCGGGCTTGAGCCGTCCGCCCGCTGGACATGCGCGGTGCGGTGTGGGACCTCGCTACCGCGTGTGAACGGGAGTAGCGTATGCGTATCATGAAGCCGGGCGAGAAGCGGCCGATCACCGAAGTGACGGCCGAGCGCCGGATTACCCTGACCGTCACCCATACTCCAGCCGACATCGATATCACCGCGTTCGGCCTCGGCGCCGACGGCAGGATCGGCGATGATCGCTACGTCGTGCTGTTCAGCAACGAACGCAGCCCGGAAGGCGCGATCACCCATACGAAGCGCGGCGACGCGACCGACATAACCGTCGATCTCGACCGCTTGCCACCAGCGATCGACCGGGTTTCGATCTCCGCGACTCATGATTCGCTGCCGCTTCGGAATGCGAGCGCGCTCAGCGTCGGGATCGCGGGCGCGGCGACGCTCGATGCCAAAGCCGCGCTGAGCGACGAAAAGGCGATCATGCTGGTCGATCTCTATCGCCACGGCGGCGACTGGCGGCTCGGCTGCGTGGTGCAGGGCTTCAACGGCGGCCTCGCCACGCTGATCCAGCATTTCGGCGGCGATGTGGCAGACGATAGCGCCGCCCCGCCCCCTGCGCCGTCACCCTCACCCGCTCCGGCACCGTCGCCCGCTCCCGTGTCGTTGAGCAAGGTCGATCTGCGCAAACAGAAGGTCGGCATTTCGCTCAAGAAGCTCGGCATCGAGCATGAAAAGGCCGAGGTCAGCTTCATCATCGACGCGAGCGGATCGATGTCGCACCTCTATGCGAACGGTGTCGTGCAGGAGACCGTCGAGCGGATCGCGCCGGTCGCGTTGCGGCTGGATGACGACGGCAGCATGGATACGTGGTTCTATGCCGATCGCTGCCAGCAGGTCGAAGCGTTGCAGGCGGACAATCTCGAAGGCTTCCTCGCACGGACTCTCGCCCACCCCGGCGCGCGCATCGGCGCGGTCGATACCGGCAAGAAGGGCCTGTTCGGCGGCGCGAAGAAGCAGGGCGGCACGTCGATCGGCTTCGGCAACAACGAGCCGGTGGTGATGAAGGCGCTGCTTGCCACCGAACCGTCGCGCCGAACGGTGCCGCGTCTCGTGATCTTCCTGACCGATGGCGGAATCTACCCTTCGACGTCGCGGGTCATCGAAGATATCCTGCGATCCTCCTCGCGCCTGCCGATCTTCTGGCAGTTCATCGGCGTCGGCCATGCCGATTATGGCATCCTGCGCGAATTCGACACGATCGACGGGCGCGTGGTCGACAATGCCGGCTTCTTCAGTGTCGATGATCTCACCGGGATCAGCGACGAAGTGCTGTACGACCGTATCCTCGGCGAATTCCCGGCGTGGCTGCGCGCGGCGCGGGCGGCGGGCATCCTGCGGTAACGAGACGCGCGCGCCAACCGCGCGTTGATGGTGACGAAGCGGATCGACCTCGCTATGGCGCACGCATGAGCCAGATCACCCCCGAGATCGTCGCCCAGCACGGGCTGTCCGAAGACGAATATGCCCGAGTCCTCAAGGCACTCGGCCGCGAGCCGAACCTGACCGAACTCGGCATCTTCTCGGTGATGTGGTCCGAGCATTGCAGCTACAAATCGAGCCGAATCCATCTCAAGAAGCTGCCGACCACCGGCCCGCAGGTGATCTGCGGCCCGGGCGAGAATGCCGGCGTGGTCGATATCGGCGACGGTCAGGCGGCGATCTTCAAGATGGAGTCGCATAACCACCCCTCGTACATCGAGCCGTACCAGGGCGCGGCAACCGGCGTCGGCGGCATTTTGCGCGACGTGTTCACGATGGGCGCGCGGCCGATCGCCAACCTCAACGCCTTGCGCTTCGGCTCGCCCGATCACCCCAAGACGCGCCACCTGATCGCGGGCGTCGTCCACGGCATCGGCGGCTACGGCAATTGCGTGGGCGTGCCGACGGTTGGCGGCGAGGTCAATTTCCACAAGGCGTATGACGGCAACATCCTCGTCAACGCGATGACGGTCGGCATCGCCGATACCGACAAGATCTTCTATTCGGCCGCCAGCGGCATCGGCAATCCGATCGTCTATGTCGGATCGAAGACCGGCCGCGACGGCATCCACGGCGCGACGATGGCCTCGGCCGATTTCGGCGAGGATTCGGACGCCAAGCGCCCGACCGTTCAGGTCGGCGATCCCTTTACCGAGAAGCTGTTGATCGAGGCGTGCCTCGAACTGATGGCCTCGGACGCGATCGTCGCGATTCAGGACATGGGCGCGGCGGGCCTCACCTCCTCCTCGGTCGAGATGGCGTCGAAGGGCGGCGTCGGTATCGAGCTCAACATGAACGCGGTGCCGCAGCGCGAAACCGGCATGACGCCCTATGAGATGATGCTGAGCGAGAGCCAGGAACGGATGCTCATGGTGCTCAAGCCCGGCCGCGAGGATTTCGCCGAAGCGATCTTCCGCAAGTGGGAGCTCGATTTCGCGGTGATCGGCACCGTGACCGATACCGGCCGGATGGTGCTGACCTTCAACGGTGAAACGGTGTGCGACATCCCGCTCGCGCCGCTCGCCGACGAAGCGCCGCTGTACGACCGCCCTTCGGTCAGCCGCGAGGAATACAAGGCGTGGGCCGGCGTGAAGCCGCTCGACGACACGCCGACCACCACGGACATCTGCGGCGATCTGCTCAAGCTGATGGCCTCCCCCGACATCGCCTCGCGGCGGTGGATCTGGGAGCAGTATGACACGCAGGTCGGCGGCGACACGGTGCAGCGCCCCGGCGGCGATTCGGCAGTGGTGCGCGTCCACGGCACGCAGAAGGGCATCGCGATCAGCACCGATTGCACGCCGCGCTATTGCTATGCCGACCCCTATGAGGGCGGCAAGCAGGCGATCGCGGAATGCTATCGCAACCTCTCGGCGGTCGGCGCGCTGCCGCTGGCGGTAACGAACTGCCTCAACTTCGCCAACCCGCAGCGCCCCGAGATCATGGCGCAGATCACCGGCTGCCTCGATGGCATGAGCGAAGCCTGTCGCGCGCTCGACTTCCCGATCGTGAGCGGCAACGTCTCGCTCTACAACGAATCGAAGGCGACCGGCGGCGGCTCCGCGATCCTGCCGACGCCGGCGATCGGCGGGATCGGGCTGCTCAAGGATTGGTCGAAGTCGGCGACAATCGGCTTCAAGGGCACCGGCGACGTGATCGTACTGATCGGCAGCCGCACGGGCCATCTCGGCCAGTCGCTGTGGCTGCGTGAGCTTCACGGCCGCGAGGACGGCACGCCGCCTCCGGTCGATCTCGATGCCGAGCGCGCAGCCGGCACGTTCGTCCGCGACGCGATCCGCGCCGGCGCGCTGACCGCAGTGCATGACGTGTCCGATGGCGGCGTCGCGGTGACGATCGCCGAGATGGCGCTGGCTGGCGGCTATGGCGCGATGCTCAACGCACCACTGCCCTGCGGCGTCGCCTGCGCTTTGTTCGGCGAGGATCAGGGGCTGTACGTGGCGACGGTCGCCGATCATCTGCTGATGGAGACGTTGCAGCGCGGTTATGCGGCCGGCGTCGAGGTCGAGCGGATCGGGCGGACGATCGCCGACCGGATCATTTTCGAACTGCCCGACGACGACCATGTCGTGACGCTCGCCGATCTGCGCACCGCGCACGAAGGCTTCTTCCCGGCGCTGATGGGGGATGTGATCGCCTGATGTTCGGGCGAGTCGCGGCCCGATCTCCGCGTTCGGGCGTTTACCGAGGCGAAGTGCGCGCATATCCGCGCGCGCTGACGATCGAGGCTGCGGCATGACGACACCCTATACCCGATCGGGCACATGGCGCGGACTGGTGCTGGCGACGGCGGTTTCGGGAACGTTGCTGTTGCTGGCGGGGTTCGCCGGAGCGATCTGGTCGGGCGGCAGCCCGCTGGCGATGCTGACCAGCACTGCCAGCGGCGTGATCGGCGACGCGGCATGGCGTGGCCCCGTCACCGGGCCGCTGCTCGGGCTGCTGGTGCATTTCGTGCTGATCGGCGTGATCGTCGATCTGTATGTGATCGCGGCGGTTCGCTTGCCCGCGCTGGTCCGGCACTGGCGCGTCAGCGGCGTGCTGTTCGGTATCCTCGCGTGGATGCTGCGCACCGTGATCGCCTCACCACGCGACTGGCCGCCGGCATTCCTCAACCTGACGCCGCGCGAAGCGGCGGTACAGATCCTGCTCCATATCCTGCTGCTCGGCCTGCCCACGGCATTCCTGGTCAAGTTGGCGAACCGCTGGCGCGCGTAATTCTTATTGCGACCGCGCCGCAATAGACTTGCGATGAATTCGCATTATCGCTATTTGAGGGGTAGCGGAGGGTGCGTCTAATGGTCGTGTGTATCTGTAATGCGATTCGGGAAAATGACGTTCGCGCGGCGGCGCGCCAAGGCTGCGCCACACCGTGCCAGGTTCACCAGGCACTTGGTCGTCCGCCGAAATGCGGGAAATGCGCCGCTTATACGCGCTCCATCATCGACGAGGAACGCGCTGTCGCCTAAGCAGCCCTCTTTCTGACTGGGAGCGGCATATGCGCGGCGACGACAAGGTTATCGAGTTCTTGAACGAAGTGCTCAAGAACGAACTCACCGCGATCAACCAATATTGGCTGCACTACCGGATGCTCGATCATTGGGGCGTCGGTCGCCTCGCCGATTTCGAGCGCCACGAATCGATCGACGAGATGAAGCACGCCGATTGGGTGTCGGAGCGAATCCTGTTTCTCGACGGGCTGCCCAATTTCCAGTTGCTCGGCCGGCTGCGCATCGGCGAAACCGTCGAGGAAGTGCTCAAGGCCGACCTGGCGCTCGAAATGGATGCGCTGCCGGTGCTGCGCGACGCGATCGCGCATTGCGAGGCGGTGCGCGATTTCATCAGCCGCGACCTGTTCAAGAAAATCCTCGCCAGCGAAGAAGACCATGTCGATACGCTGGAGCGCCAGTTCGACATGATCGCGCGCATGGGCCTGGAGAATTACATCCAGTTGCAGAGCAAGCCGGCCGACGAGCAAGCGTAAGCGCCGGGCGTTCCCGAACATTCGGGAATGCCGCCCCGCCCCAGCGTTCGCCCTGAGCTTGCCGAAGGGCGTGCCCCAGGCTCTGCGTCTTTGGCACATGCTTCGACAAGCTCGGCACGAACGGACGTATTGCGGTGCGCCTCGCTACGAGGTCGCCGAATCGTTCCACGTATCGAGCACGTCGATCATCTGCGGCGTGACCCAATCGTAGCGATAGTTGAGCATGAACAGCCCCCACAGGATCGTTCCGACGATCAGCACACGCAGCGCTGTGCGACCGGGGCGGAAATCATGTGGGGCGCTTTCGGCCTGACCGGGCACATGTTCAACGCCCGCTTCTTCGGCGGTGCGGACACCGAACGGCAGCACGAAGAACACCGACAGAGAGCAAAACAGGAACCAGATCGCGAGCGCCGACGTCCATCGCATAGCCTAGTCCCTATCTGCTACCCAAACCGTTCGCGCCGAGCGAAGTCGAGGCGCCCGCGCTGGACGGTCCCTCGACTTCGCTCGGAACGAACGGTTTGAGAGATGATTACGCCTCGATCAGCAGCACGTCGACGATCGGCTTCTTGCCGGTCCAACGCGTCGCGACACGGCGGGCGGCGAGGCGGACCGCCTCGCGCAGTTTCTCGCGATCCTTGGGCGGCTGCTTGGTCGCCGCGATCACCGCTTCTACGGTTTCCTCGATGAAGGGCGCACGATCCTCCTCGACCGGGATACCATTGTAGCGCACCTGCGGCCGGCCGATCAGCCCGCGACCGCCGACCGCCACCGCAACCGACATCTGGCCGTTGACGGCGAGCTTGCGTCGCTCGTTGATCGTCCCACCGTCACCGGGCAGGATCACATCGCCGTCGAGCACCAGCCGCCCGACGGGCGCGTGACCGATCTTCTCGGGCGCGCCCGGCGCGAGCCGGACGATCTCGCCGTTGGTTTGCACCAACGTTTGGGGCACGCCTTGCGACAGGCCGAAGCGCGCCTGTTCCATCAGGTGCCGCATCTCGCCGTGGACCGGCATCAGGATATCGGGGCGAAGCCAGCCGTACATCTGCGCCAGCTCGGGCCGGCCCGGATGCCCGGACACATGGACGTGCGCCTGACGATCGGTGACCATCACGATGCCCTTGGCGGCGAGCTGGTTCTGGATGCGACCGATCGCGACCTCGTTGCCGGGGATCTGCTTCGACGAGAACACGACAGTATCGCCAGCGTCGAGCTTGATCGGGTGGCTGCCGAACGCGACGCGCGACAGCGCGGCGCGATCCTCGCCCTGCCCGCCGGTCGCGACCACCATCACCTTGTCGCGCGGCAGCCGCATCGCCGCCTCGGGATCGATAGTCGCGGGGAGATCGCGCAGATAGCCCGTCGCCTTAGCGACTTTGATGATCCGGTCGAGCGAGCGCCCAGCCACGCACAGCGCACGGCCGGTTTCCTTGGCGACCTGACCAAGCGTGTGCAGACGTGCGGCATTCGACGCGAAGGTCGTCACCAGCACGCGCCCGCGCGCCTTGGCGATCACTTCGGTGAGACCGACCCGCACATCCGCCTCCGAGCCCGACGGCTCGCTGTTGAACACGTTGGTCGAATCGCACACCAGCGCGAGTACGCCCTTGTCGCCGATCGCGGCGAGCGCGTCCGGCGCTGCGGGCTTGCCGATCACCGGCGCGGTATCGAGTTTCCAGTCGCCGGTGTGGAACACGCGGCCATAGGGCGTCGCGATCGACAGCGCGTTCATCTCGGGAATCGAGTGCGACAGCGGCACGAAATCGATGCCGAACGGCCCGAGTTGAAGCGTCTTGGCAGGATCGACGACGTTGAGCGCGACGCGCTTGACGTTGCCTTCCTCCTCCAGCTTGCCGCGGATCAGCCCGGCGGTGAAGGCGGTCGCATAGATCGGCACGCCGAGATCCTCGGCGAGATACGGCAAGGCGCCGATATGATCCTCATGCCCGTGCGTCAGCACGATGCCGAGCAGATCGTCGAGCCGTTCCTCTATGAACTGGAGATCAGGCAGGATCAGTTCGATGCCGGGATAGTTCGGATCGGCGAAGGTGATGCCGCAATCGACCATCAGCCATTTGCCCTGGCATCCGTAGAGATTGACGTTCATGCCGATTTCGCCAGATCCGCCGAGCGCGACGAAAAGCAGTTCGTTCTTTGGGGTAATCACTAAGTTTCTGTTCTTTCAAATAACGGCACTTGGCCGGGCGTTACGGCTTTTGGCCGGGGAATTTCGGGGTCATCGCCGGGAAACGGCATTCCGTCGCACCGGCGCTGATAGCAGCCTGTGGGCGATGGAGTCTGACCTAAGCCAGAATGACGTGGCGCGATATCGGCGTGAGGCCGACATGCTTCAGTGTGCCATATGGGCGCGATCCCACAGCATCGCCAGCCCCTGAATGGTGAGATCGGGTTCGATCGCGTCGAAAACCGAGGTATTCTGCTCGAACAGGGTCGCGAGGCCGCCGGTGGCGATCACCTTCACCGGGCGGCCGATCTCGACCTTCATACGCGCGACCAGTCCCTCGATCATCGCGATATAGCCCCAATAGATGCCGATGTGCATCTGGCTGACGGTGTCGCGGCCGATCACGCTGGTCGATGCCGGCGCCTCGATCGCGATGCGCGGCAGCTTGGCGGCGGCGGTAACAAGCGCGTCGAGCGACAGGTTGATGCCCGGCGCGATGATGCCGCCCTTATAGGCGCCGTTGTAATCCGCGACATCGAAGGTGGTGGCGGTGCCGAAATCGATGATGATGAGGTCTCCGTCGTGCAGCGCATGGCCGGCGATGACATTGACGGCGCGGTCGGCGCCGACCGACTGGGGTTCCTCGACATCGAGCGCGATCCCCCATTCGGCTTCGCCCTGCCCTGCGATCAGCGGTTCGAAGCTGAAATATTTGCGCGACAGCGTCTGGAGGTTGTGCAGCGCGCGCGGCACCACGGTGGCGATGATGACGCCGGTCACCGTCTTGCGGTCATACCCTTCGAGAGCGAGCAACTGGCTGAGCCACACCGCATATTCATCGGCAGTGCGGCGCGCATCGGTGGCGATGCGCCAGCGCGCGCGGATATTGCCCTCATCGAGCAAGGCAAAGACGACGTTCGTGTTGCCGGCGTCGATCGCAAGTTGCATCGTTTATCCTCCCCCGTGCGGTGGCCGCGTCAAAGCGCGGTCACAGCAGGAATATATCGCCGGCATGAATGACACGCCGCCCGCCGTCCGCCAAGCGCAACACGAGCGCGCCGCTGGCGTCGAGGCCATCGAACAGCCCGTCGAGCGCGCTGCCGTCGGGCAGGCGCGCGGTGAGCGGCGTGCCGGGCGAGTGCGCGCGTTCCAGCCAGCGCGTGCGAACCGGAGCGAGCCCCTGCCCGCGCCACACGCCGAGCCAGCGCGCGAACGCGTCGGCGAGCGTTTCCTGAAAGGCGGCGGGATCGACGATCGCGCCGTGCGCGGCGAGGCTGGTCGCAGCACGGTCGAGATCGTGCGGATGGTGTGCGAGGTTGACGCCGATGCCGATCACTACCGCGTCACCGGCGCGTTCGAGCAATATGCCGGACAGCTTGGCGCCGTCCAGCAGCAGATCGTTGGGCCATTTGAGCATGGCCACCACTGCGTCGCCGAGGTGCGCGCGAACCGCTTCCTCGAGCGCCACCGCCGCGACCAAGGCGAGCGACGCTGCCTCGGGGTCGGTCGGGCGCAATCGGACGAGCGTGCTGGTGTAGAGATTGCCGGGCGGCGATACCCACGTCCGCCCCTGCCGGCCACGTCCGCCGGTCTGACGTTCGGCGCGCAACCACAACCCTTCTGACGCGCCGCTACGGGCGAGATCGAGCATGTCGGCGTTGGTCGAGCCGGTCTCGGCGAGGGTGCGGATCATCGTTCCGCACCCCTTATGCTCCAAGCGTTCAGAACAGCGACCCGGCCGCCGCCATGGTCGCCAGCCCGAGCGGTGCGAGCACCAGCCAGCCAACGGGCGACACGAACACCGCCGCGACGGTAATCAGCCCGCCCTCGACGATATCGCCGCTTTTCGGGAAGCCGTCACCGATCGGCTCGTCGAAGTACATCACCTTGACGACGCGCAGATAATAATAGGCGCCGATCACCGAGGCGACGAAGCCGACCACCGCGAGCGGATACAGCCCGGCCGCCATCGCCGCGTTGAACACAGCCAGCTTGGCGTTGAAGCCGAGCAGCGGCGGGATGCCAGCGAGGCTGAACATGAAGATCGCCATCGCCAGGGCGAGACCCGGACGCGTGCGCGACATGCCCGACAGGCTGGCGAGCGTCTCGACAGGCTGGCCATCGGCATCACGCATCTGGAGCACGACGAGGAAGCTGCCGAGCGTCATCACGACATAGACGGTGAGGTAGAACAGCACCGCAGCGACCCCGGCCTGCGTCCCGGCGGCGAGACCGACCAGCAGGAAGCCGACATTGTTGATCGACGAATAGGCGAGCAGCCGCTTAACGTTGGTCTGCCCGATCGCCGCGACCGCACCGAAGATGATCGAGGCGAGGCTCGCGAAGATCACGATCTGGCGCCACTGATCGACCGCCGGACCCATTGCCTCTACCGCGACACGCACCGCGAGCCCGACCGCCGCCACCTTGGGCGCCGAGGCGAAGAATGCCGTCACCGGCGTCGGCGCGCCTTCGTACACGTCGGGCGTCCACATGTGGAACGGAACCGCACTCATCTTGAAGGCCAAGCCGGCGAACACGAACACCAGCCCGAACATCAGCCCGAAATTGTGCGTACCCGGTGCGATCCCCGCATAAGCATTTGCGATCTGCGGGAACAGCGTCGAGCCGCTGAAGCCGTACACGAGGCTGATGCCGTAGAGCAGGATGCCGCTCGCCAGCGCGCCGAGCACGAAATACTTCAGGCCCGCCTCAGCCGAGCGCGTATCGCGGCGCATGAAGCTCGCCAGCACATAGGCCGCGAGGCTCTGCAGCTCGAGACCGACATACAGCACCAGCAGATCGCCCGCCGAAACCATCATCCCCATGCCGCAGGCCGACAGCAGCAGCAGTACGGGATATTCAGGACGGAGATCGTCGCCGCTGGTCTGCTTGAAGAAGCGCGGCGCGAGCAGGATCGACACCGCGGTCGCGCCGTAGATCAACACCTTGGAGAACGCGGCAAAGCCATCGGCGCGGAACAGACCGTCGAACGCAACGCCGCCGCTCGATGCCGGCCCGAGCAGCGCGATCATCGCGCCGGCCAGAACCGCCACCGCGACCCACGAGATCATCCGCGTCGAAGCCTGTCCGCCCCAGGCGGCGATCAGCATCAGCACGATCGATCCGATCGAGAGGATCTCCTCGGGGAGGACCATCATCAGCGAGTCGGTCATGGCCGTGCCTCCACATGGGCAGCGGGGATCACCGCATGTCCCGCCGTCGGCAGCGAGTCACCGGCCGGCTTGGCACGCTCGACGCGCGCGACCAGCGTCGCGACATCGCCGCGCATCGGCGCGAGGAAGCTCTCCGGGTACACCCCCATCCACAACACCACCGCCGCGACCGGCGCGAGCAGCGCGATTTCACGCAGGCTAAGATCAGGCATCACCCGCACGTCATCCTTGGTCAGATCGCCGAACACGACGCGGCGATAGAGGTAAAGCATATAAGCGGCGCCGAGAATGATGCCGGTCGTGCAGACCGCCGTCGCCACGGTCGAGACCTGATAGGTGCCGAGCAGGCTGAGGAATTCGGCGACGAAGCCGCTCGTCCCCGGCAAGCCGATCGAGGCCATCGTGAAGAACAGGAACAGCAAGGCGTAGCGCGGCATGTTGATCGCGAGGCCGCCGTAACGGTCGATCTCGCGGGTGTGGAGCCGGTCGTAGATCACGCCGACACACAGGAACAAAGCGCCCGAAACGAGGCCGTGGCTGAGCATCATCACCATCGCGCCTTCGATGCCCTGCTGGTTGAAGGCGAACAGGCCGATCGTGACGATCGCCATGTGCGCGACTGACGAATAGGCGATCAGCTTCTTCATGTCGGACTGCACCAGCGCGACGAGCGAGGTGTACACCACCGCGATCCCCGACAGCGCGAGGATCAGCCACGTCAGTTGCGACGAGGCTTCTGGGAACATCGGCACCGAGAAGCGCAGGAAGCCATAGCCGCCGAGCTTGAGCAGCACGCCAGCCAGGATCACCGAGCCGGCGGTCGGCGCCTGAACGTGCGCGTCGGGCAACCAGGTGTGGACCGGCCACATCGGCATCTTCACCGCGAACGAGGCGAAGAAGGCGAGCCAGAGCCAGGTCTGCACCTGACGCGGGAAATCGGTCTTGAGCAGGGTCGGGATATCGGTGGTGCCGGTATAATGGATCATCCACAGCATCGCGACGAGCATCAGCAGCGAGCCGAGCAACGTGTACAGGAAGAACTTGTACGACGCGTAGATGCGGTTGGCCCCGCCCCAGATGCCGATAATGAGGTACATCGGGATCAGGCCGGCTTCAAAGAAGATGTAGAACAGCAGCAGATCCTGCGCGGCAAACGTCCCGATCATCAGCACTTCGGTGATGAGGAAGCAGGCCATATATTCCTGCACGCGCTTCTGCACCGCCACCCAGCTCGCGCCGATGCAGATCGGCATCAGGAACACACTGAGCATGATGAGCATCAGCGCGAAACCATCGATCCCGAGCTTCCAGTCGAACACGCCGACGCTGCCGGCATTCTCGACGAACTGCCACTGCGCGCCGCCGATATCGAAATTCGCCCACAGCCCGATGCCGAGCACGAAATCGACCAGTGTCGCGATCAGAGCCAGCCACCGCGCGCCCGACGGGCTTAGGAACAGGCAGCCGACCGCCGCGACCGTCGGGATCGCGAGCATCAGGGAGAGAATGGGGAAACCGCTCATCGTGTGATCGCCCAGGTCATCGCTGCGGTCAGCCCGATAAGCATGACGAACGCATAGGTGTAGAGATATCCGGTCTGCAGGCGGCCAGCCACTCGGCTACCCAGCGAGACCATCCAAGCGGAACCGTCGGGTCCGAACCGATTGATCGTCTTCTCGTCGCCGCGATGCCAGAAGAAGCGGCCGATCGCGAAGGCGGGCTTGACGAAGATCAGGTCGTACAGCTCGTCGAAATACCATTTGTGGAGCAGGAAATCGTACAGCACGCTGAACTGCTTCGCGACCGCCGCCGGCACGCCGGGCTTGACGATATACGCATACCAGGCGCTGACGAGGCCGAGCAACATCGCGATCGTCGCCGACAGCTTCACCAGCGTCGGCAGATGCTCGACCGCTTCCGACAGATGCTCGTGGAACGCCAATGCGCCGCGCCAGTAGGATTCGCCCGCCGTCGGATCGGTGAAGAACGGGTGGAACACGAACCCGGCGAACACCGCGCCGATCGACAATACAATCAGCGGAATGAGGATCGGCAGCGGGCTTTCGTGCGGATGATAGCCGGCGGTGCCATCGTCGTGCGCGTGGTGATCGTGGTCGTGCGAGCCATGTGCCGCGTGGGCATGATCGTCATGCGCATGATCGTCATGGCCGTGGCCGTGCGCGTCGTGGATCGCATGCTGGATATGTTCAGACTGCGCCCAGCGCGGCTTGCCCCAGAAGGTGAGGAACATCAGCCGCCACGAATAGAAGCTCGTGAGCAACGCGACGAGGATACCGACGATCGATGCGCCCTGCTGGTTCGCAGCCCAGGCCGACAGGATGATGGCATCCTTCGAATAGAAGCCAGCGAAGCCGAACACGCCCTCGATGCCAACGCCGGTGATCGCGAGCGTACCCGCCATCATCGCCCAGAAGGTGATCGGGATGCTTTTGCGCAGGCCACCGTAATAACGCATGTCCTGCTCGTGGTGCATCGCGTGGATCACCGAGCCGGCGCCGAGGAACAGCAGCGCCTTGAAGAACGCGTGCGTGAAAAGGTGGAACATCGCGGCGCCATAGGCACCGCAGCCCGCCGCGAAGAACATGTAGCCGAGCTGCGAACAGGTCGAATAGGCGATCACGCGCTTGATGTCGGTCTGCACGAGGCCGCAGCTCGCGGCGAACAGGCAGGTCGCGGCACCGATCGTCATGACGACATGCATCGCGACCGGCGAGGCCTCGAACATCGGCGACAGGCGGCAGACCATGAACACGCCCGCCGTGACCATCGTCGCGGCGTGGATCAGCGCCGACACCGGGGTCGGGCCTTCCATCGCATCGGGCAGCCAGGTGTGCAGGCCGAGCTGCGCGGACTTGCCGCACGCGCCGACGAACAGCAGCAGGCACAGCACCGTCATCGTGTCGAAGCGGCCGCCGAAGAAACCGATCGTCGAGCCCGCCATGTGCGGTGCGGCGGTCAGGATTTCGTCGATCGACACCGTCTTGAAGACGAGGAACGTCCCGAAGATGCCGAGCATGAAGCCAAGATCGCCGACGCGGTTGACGACGAACGCCTTGATCGCGGCGGCATTGGCGGTGGGCTTGCGGAACCAGAAACCGATCAGCAGGTACGAGGCGAGACCGACGCCTTCCCAGCCGAAGAACATCTGGATGAGGTTGTCCGCCGTCACCAACATCAGCATCGCGAAAGTGAACAGCGACAGATAGGCGAAGAAGCGCGGCTGGTCGGGATCGTCCGACATATAGCCCCAGCTATAGAGGTGGACCAGCGCCGAGACACTCGTCACCACCACCAGCATCACCGCCGTCAGCGCGTCGACGCGCAGCGACCACGACACATGCATGTCGCCCGACTGGATGAAGTTGAGCACCGGCGTGACGACTTTTTCGCCGCCACCGAGATAATGGATGAATACCGGCCACGACAGCGCGCAGGCGACGAACAAAGCGACGGTCGTCACCGCCTTCGGGAAGAAGGTGCCGAACGACTTGTTCGAAAAGCCGGCGAGGATCGATGCCGCGAGCGGCAGGAAGACGATGAAGAGGATCGAAGTCACGCCGGTATTACCCCTTCATCCGGTTGACGTCGTCGACCGCGATCGTGCCGCGACCACGGAAGTAGATCACGAGAATGGCAAGTCCGATCGCCGCCTCGCCCGCCGCCACCGTCAGCACGAACATCGCGAAGATCTGGCCGACGAGATCGTGCAGGAAGGCCGAGAAGGCGACGAGATTGAGGTTCACCGCGAGCAGGATCAGCTCGATCGCCATCAGCATGACGATGAGGTTCTTGCGATTGGCGATGAGCCCGAGCACGCCGAGCGCGAACAGGATCGCCGCGACGACGAGATAATGCGTGAGGCCGATCACAGTTCGATTCCCTGTCCGACGGTCGGCCGGGTGTTGCGCGTGGCGTCCTGCGGACGGCGCTTGACCTGGCGGCTGATGTTCTGCGGGCGGACCCCGCTGCGCTCCCGGTGCGTCAGCACGATCGCGCCGATCATCGCGACGAGCAGCACCAGCCCGGCGCCTTCGAACACGAACAGATAGCGCGAGTAGAGCAGCAACCCGAGCGCTTCGATGTTCGGCACCGCATCCGGGGTCGGCGCGGCGCGGCGCCCGAGTTCGATCGTGCCCGCGCTCCACGCACCGAATGCGATCATGATCTCGGCGGCCAGCGCGACCGCGAAGGCCAGCCCGATCAGCGCGTAGCGGACGAAGCCCGCGCGCAGCTCGGCGAAATCGATGTTGAGCATCATCACGACGAACAGGAACAGCACCGCGACCGCGCCGACATAGACGATGACGAGCAGCATCGCGATGAACTCGGCACCGACCAGCACCATCAGCCCGGCGGCGTTGAAGAAGGCGAGGATCAACCACAACACGGCATGGACCGGGTTGCGCGCGGTGATCGTCAGCACGGCTGACGCGATCACGATGATCGCGAAGAGATAGAAGGCGAAGGCCTGGATCACGATGTTACTTCGAACCCCCGTTCGCCAAATTCTGTGGGACTGACTGTGAGAAGACCGTCGCCTCGCCTGTTGGCGATGGCAGCGCGTGCGCGGACGGCATGGAATCGATGTGGCCGCGCATTACCGGTACGGCGCGTCGGCGGCAAGGTTCGCCGCGATCGCGCTCTCCCAACGGTCACCGTTATCGAGCAGCTTATCCTTGTCGTAGATCAGCTCCTCGCGCGTCTCGGTCGCGAACTCGAAGTTCGGGCCTTCGACGATCGCATCGACCGGGCACGCTTCCTGACAGAAGCCGCAATAGATGCACTTGGTCATGTCGATGTCGTAGCGCGTGGTGCGGCGCGAACCGTCATCGCGCGGCTCGGCCTCGATCGTGATCGCCTGCGCGGGGCAAATCGCCTCACACAATTTGCACGCGATGCAACGCTCCTCACCGCTCGGATAGCGCCGCAGCGCGTGTTCACCGCGGAAGCGCGGCGACAGCGGGTTCTTCTCGAACGGATAGTTGATCGTCGCCTTGGCCTTGAAGAAATACTTCAGGGTCAGCGCGTGCGCCTTCACGAACTCCCAGAGCGTGTAGGTCTTGATCAGATGGCCGATGCTCATGCCGGTACTCCAACCCGCACGAGCATCAGATAGCCCGACACGAGGAAAACGAAGATCAGCGACATCGGCAGGAAGATTTTCCAGCCCAGCCGCATAAGCTGGTCGTAACGATAGCGCGGGACGGTCGCCTTGACCCAACTGAACAGGAAGAAGAACGCCGCCATCTTCAGCAGCAGCCAGACGATGCCCGGCACCACATACAGGAAGCCGATGTCGAGCGGCGGCAGATACCCGCCCCAGAACAACGTCGCGTTGAGCGCGCACATCAGGATGACGTTGGCGTATTCACCCAGCCAGAACAAAGCGAAGCTCATCGACGAATATTCGGTCTGATAGCCGGCGACGAGTTCGCTCTCCGCCTCGGTCAGATCGAACGGTGCGCGCTGCGTCTCGGCGAGCGACGAGATGAAGAACACCACCGCCATCGGGAACAGCAGCGGGTTGCACCAATGGCCGTTGAGGAACCCGTAATACCCCTTCTGGTTCTCGACGATCGCGCCGAGATTGAAGCTGCCCGAATAGAGCACCACCGAAATCAGCACGAAGCCGATCGCGACTTCGTAACTGACCATCTGCGCAGCCGCACGGATCGCCGAGTAGAACGGATATTTCGAGTTGGACGACCAGCCCGCCAGGATGATGCCGTACACGCCGAGCGACGAGGCCGCGAGCACGTAAAGCAATCCAACATTGATGTTGGCGACCGATGCGTCCTTGGCAAACGGCACCACCGCCCACACGATCAGCGCGACGGTGAAGGTGATGATCGGCGCGAGCAGGAAAAGCGTCTTGTTCGCCGCGATCGGGATGATCGTCTCTTGCAGGAAGACCTTGAGGCCATCCGCGAAAGATTGCAGCAGACCGAACGGCCCGACCACGTTCGGCCCGCGGCGCAGCGCCATCGACGCCCAGATCTTGCGATCGACGTAGATGATCATCGCCACCGCCAGCATCAGCGGCAGCGCGATGAGGAGGATGTCGATCAGCGTGGCGACAAACCACGAAATTCCGAAATCCCAGCCGAAGCGATAGGTGAAGAACGAAGTCATTCCGCCGCCTCCGCGAAATCCTGGCCGTGGAGGATTTCAGCCGAACAGCGCTGCATCGTCGGGCTGGCCCGGCAGATCGCGTTGGTCAAATAGAAGTCCTTGATCGGATAGGCGATTTCGCCCTGCCCGGTCGCGTCGAGCGACGGCGGGTTCCAGGCGAAGGTCTTGAGGCCGAGCGTGGCGAGATCGGGCGTATCGACGCCCATCGCCGCGCGCAGTTCCTCGATCGAGTCGAACGGCAGCGTGTGGCCGAGCACCGCCGACAGCGCGCGCAGGATCGTCCAGTCCTCTCGCGCGTCGCCCGGCGGGAACACCGCCCGCTCGCCGCGCTGAACGCGGCCTTCGAGGTTGACGTAGGTGCCCGACTTCTCGGCATAGCTCGCGCCCGGCAACACGACATCGGCAGCCGCCGCGCCCTTGTCGCCGTGATGGCCGATATAGACCTTGAAGCTGCCAGCGAACTTCGAGAAATCGACTTCGTCGGCGCCGAGGAAGAAGGCGAGCTTGGGGTCCGCCGCCGCGACATCGGCGATGCCGCCCTTCTGCGCGAAGCCGAGCATCAGCCCGCCGTTGCGGGCTGCCGCCGCGTGAAGAACGTTATAGCCGTTCCAGCCGTCGCGAATGAGGTTGAGCGTCTTCGCCAGCGCGAGCGTGGCGCCGTGGCCGCCTTTCAGCGCCGCGCCGCCGACGATCACCATCGGCCGCTTGGCCGTGTCGAACGCCTGCGCGACCTCTTCGGGCAGTTTGCCGAGCAGCGACAGATCGTTGCCGAGCCAGGTCGCCTTATAGGTCAGGTCGAGTTCCGGCCCGATCGCGAAGACCTTGGCGCCCTTCTTGATCGCCTTGCGGATGCGCGTGTTCACCAGCGGCGCTTCCCAGCGCAGATTGGTGCCGACCAGCAGGATCGCGTCGGCGGTCTCGGTGCCGGCGATCGTCGTGTTGAACGTGACGGCGGCGAGGTTCGACGTGTCGTAGTCCATGCCGGTCTGGCGGCCTTCGAGCAGGGTCGAACCCATGCTCGCGAGCAGCGCCTTGGCGGCATACATCGTCTCGCAATCGAGCAGGTCGCCGTGGATTGCCGCGACGCTGCTGCCAGCATCGACTGCCTTGATCGCCGCGAACGCCTCATCCCAGCTCGCCGCGACCAGCTTGCCGTCCTTGCGAACATAAGGCCGATCAAGCCGCCGCCGCACCAGTCCGTCAACCGCGTGGCGGGTCTTGTCCGAAGCCCATTCCTCGTTGACGTCCTCGTTGATGACGGGGAGCGCACGCAGCACCTGCCGCCCGCGCGAATCGAGCCGGATGTTGGTGCCGACCGCGTCCATCACATCGATCGTCAGCGTCTTGCGCAGCTCCCACGGGCGCGCCTCGAACGCATACGGCTTCGAGGTGAGCGCACCGACCGGGCACAGATCGACGACATTGCCCGACAGCTCGCTCGTCACAGCCTGTTCAAGATACGAGGTGATCTGCATGTTCTCGCCGCGATAGATCGCACCGATTTCCTCAACGCCGGCGACTTCCTCGGCGAACCGGATGCAGCGCGTACACTGGATGCAGCGCGTCATCACCGTCTTGACGATCGGCCCCATGTACTTCTCGGTGACGGCGCGCTTGTTCTCGTCATAGCGCGACGCGCCCCGGCCATAAGCGACCGACTGGTCCTGCAGATCGCACTCGCCGCCCTGATCGCAGATCGGGCAATCGAGCGGGTGGTTGATGAGCAGGAATTCCATCACGCCTTCGCGCGCGGCCTTCACCATCGGGCTGTTGGTGAAGATTTCCTGCTTGTCAGCAGCGGGCAGCGCGCACGATGCCTGCGGCTTTGGCGGCCCCGGCTTCACTTCGACCAGGCACATCCGGCAATTGCCGGCGATGCTCAGCCGCTCGTGATAACAGAAGCGCGGGATTTCCTTGCCCGCGAGCTCGCACGCCTGAAGCACGGTTGCGCCGGCAGGCACTTCGACTTCTACGCCATCGACTTTGACTATCGGCATCCGTCAGGCTCCAACCAACTGATTGGCTACGCGATAGGTAGCGACGGCCACTAACAGTCGGATTTCAAAAGGCTTGAAAGTAAGTCCGCCCTCGGCGGGCATGCACGCTTGCAGCGCCGGCATGATCGCACGGAATTGAGCGGCCTCCTCCGGACTCTCGGGTTTCTGGTCGAGCATCTTGGCAGCATCGGACGGTTGCGCGCGAACCGCACAATCAAACAGCCGCTGCTTGGCATCCTTGTCGAGGCCGACCAGCCGCTGCGCCGGCACAGGCGTAGACATGCGCACCTTGTCGAGTGACCCGGCTTGTTCTTTCAGAAGCGCTTCGGCCATGACGCCCTTCAGATCGGAAGCGCGCAGGGTCGCCGAGCCGCCGACGGCTTTCATGCAATTCTCAAGCTGCGAAATGAGCTTCGTTCCAGCCGCCTTGTCCGCGTCAGAACCCCCAGCCGCCACGACGAAAGCCGATGCAACCTTGGGCTCACGCCTCGCAACGCAACGACCGAGACCCTGCGACGCTTCAAGACGCGACATCGTTCGTCCATACGCCGAAAAATGGCCAGGCGCAGTCTGCGCCACGGCGGCACCCGCCAGTATCGACGCTACGCCCGCCGCAACACCACACGCTGTTTGAACGGCAACGCTCACTCCGCCGCCTCCATCATCGGCGCTTCGCCGCCACCGTTCTTGGCGATGATGCGACGCTCCATCTCGGGGCGGAAATGCTTGATGAGGCCTTGGATCGGCCATGCGGCGGCGTCACCAAGCGCGCAGATCGTGTGGCCCTCGACCTGCTTGGTCACCTGATACAGCGTATCGATCTCGGAGATGTCGGCGTCGCCGGTACGCATCCGCTCCATCACGCGCCACATCCAGCCGGTGCCTTCGCGGCACGGTGTACACTGGCCGCAACTCTCGTGCTTGTAGAAGTAGCTCAAGCGGCTGATCGCGCGGACGATGTCGGTGGACTTGTCCATGACGATGATCGCGGCGGTGCCGAGGCCGGATCCGACCTTCTTCAGCCCGTCGAAATCCATCGGGCAATCCATAATCTCGGCGGCCGGCACAAGTGGCACCGACGATCCCCCCGGGATCACCGCGAGCAGATTGTCCCACCCGCCGCGAATGCCGCCGCAATGCTCTTCGATCAACTGGCGGAACGGGATGCTCATCGCTTCCTCGACCACGCAGGGCTTGTTCACATGCCCGCTGATCTGGAACAGCTTGGTGCCCTTGTTGCCCTCAGCGCCGAAGCTCGAGAACCACGCCGCACCACGCCGCAGGATCGTCGGCGCGACCGCGATCGATTCGACGTTGTTGACCGTGGTCGGGCAGCCGTACAGGCCAGCACCCGCCGGGAACGGCGGCTTGAGGCGCGGCTGGCCCTTTTTGCCTTCGAGGCTTTCGAGCATCGCGGTCTCTTCGCCGCAGATGTACGCACCCGCGCCACGGTGGACGAACACGTCGAAATCATAGCCCGAGCCGCTGGCGTTCTTACCGATCAGGCCCTTGTCGTAAGCCTCGGCGACCGCCGCGAACAGCACTTCGGCCTCGCGGATATATTCACCGCGAATGTAGATATAAGCGGCGCGCGCGCGCATCGCATAGCCGGCGATCAGCGCGCCTTCGATCAGCTTGTGCGGATCGTGGCGGATGATCTCGCGGTCCTTGCACGAACCCGGCTCGGATTCGTCGGCGTTGATGACGAGGAAGCTCGGGCGGCCATCCTTGGATTCCTTGGGCATGAAGCTCCACTTCATGCCGGTCGGGAAGCCCGCCCCGCCCCGCCCGCGCAGACCCGACGCCTTGATGACGTCGATGATCGCATCCTGGCCGAGCGCCATCAGATCCTTGGTATTGTCCCAATCGCCGCGCATCATCGCGGCGTCCAGGTTCCACGGCTGGAAACCGTAGACGTTGGTGAAGATCCGGTCCTTGTCGGCGAGCATCAGAGCCGCCCCCCCTTGTTCTTCGAAAGCGCGAGATAGATGACCACACCGAGGCCGATCACGATGATCGGGCCGAGCAGCGAGAAGGTCAGCTTGAGCAGCCAGCCGAGCACGACGATGCCGCCGATGATCGCTAGGATGGTGACGATGGCGTTCTTGTTCACGACGCCCACTCCCCGCGATAATCGTGGTTGGCATCGACCATCGCTTGCAGGTTGGTCGGCCCGCCGATCGCGCAGCTATCACGCCGGCCGGTCTGCGAGCCCGGCGTCACCGGCCTGTCCTCGGCCAGCGCTTCCAGCAGCGCGGTGGTCTTATCGTAGTCGAGATCCTCGAAATTGTCGTCGTTGATCTGGACCATCGGCGCGTTGGCGCAAGCGCCGAGGCATTCGACTTCGGTCAGCGTGAACAGGCCGTCCGGGGTCGTATGGCCCTTCGACAAGCCCTTGTTCTTGCACGCGGCGAGCACATCGTCCGAGCCGCCGAGCAGGCACGGCGTCGTACCGCAAACCTGGACGTGATATTTGCCAACCGGCGCCAGGTTGAACATCGTATAGAAGGTCGCGACCTCGAACACGCGCATGTACGGCACGCCGATCTGGCGCGCGACATATTCGATCACCGGCACCGGCAACCAGCCTTGCGTGTTGGTGTCCGCGCCGACCTGGCGCTGCGCGAGATCGAGGAACGGGATCGACGCCGATTGTTCGCGACCCTTGGGGTAGCGGGCAAGGATTTCATCGGCCTTGACCTGATTCTCTGGCGTCCACGCGAACGCGCCCCAGCGTGCGCGGGTCTCAGCTTCGTCGGGGATCTTGGGGGCGTCGGCCATTACCGGATGAACTCCACGCGGTCGACCTTGTCGCCGACGAACGAATAGATGGACATGACTTCAAACGTCTCGCCGCCGGGCACGCGCGACACGTCTTCGTGCAGCACGACCGTCTCGCCGAGGACGTAAGATTTCAAGATTTCGGCGCGATTCTCGGGGAATTGCGCGAACATCGCCTTGAGGCCCGAACGCACGCCTTCCTTGCCCTCGCGCACGACCGCGCCGCGATAGGTCGCCTCGCAGGCGGTGTCGGTCATGTATTCGACATACCCATCCGCATCCTGCGCGTTGTAGAGCGCGATCATACGGTGGGTGGTTTCAAGTCGCGTATCAGTCATGGCGCGCCCGCATCCGCATGCCGCGCTGCGCCACATACGCCGTCCACGCGGTAGCCCCCAACGCGGCGACGACCATGCCCGCGCCCGGCTGAAGCTGCGCAACCGCAAACGCGGCGACAGCGATCGCAGCCGCAACGGCGACGAACACCCACATCGGGAACACAGCGCCGCTCACCGGTCGCACTCGCCGAACACGATGTCCATCGCGCCGAGGATAGCGGTGGTGTCGGCGAGCATGTGCCCCTTCGACATGAAATCCGCCGCCTGGAGATGCGAAAACGCAGTAGGGCGGATCTTGCAGCGGTACGGCTTGTTGGTGCCGTCCGACACCAGATACACGCCGAACTCGCCCTTGGGGCTTTCGGTGCCGACATACACATCGCCGGCGGGTACGTGGAAGCCTTCCGTATACAGCTTGAAGTGGTGGATCAGCGCTTCCATCGAGCGCTTCATCTCGCCGCGCTTGGGCGGCACCACCTTGCGATCGAGGCTCGCGATCGGCCCCTCGGGCATCTCGTTGAGGCACTGGCGCATGATCCGCGCCGACTGGCGGACTTCCTCGACGCGCACCATGAAGCGATCATAGCAGTCGCCGCGCGTGCCGACCGGCACCTCGAAGTCCATCTTGGCATAAGCATCATATGGCTGCGACTTGCGCAGATCCCAGGCGATGCCCGAACCCCGGATCATCGGGCCGGAGAAGCCCCATTTGATCGCGTCGTCGCGGCTCACCGTCGCGATATCGACGTTGCGCTGCTTGAAGATACGGTTGTCGGCGACGAGGCTGATCGCATCCTCGAACAGACGCGGCAGGCGCGTGTCGAGCCATTCGCCGATGTCGGCGAGCAGCTTGAGCGGCACATCCTGATGCACGCCGCCGGGCCGGAAATACGCCGAATGCATGCGCGCGCCCGAGGCGCGTTCGAAGAAGTTGAGGCAATCCTCGCGGATTTCGAACAGCCACAGGTTCGGCGTCATCGCGCCGACGTCCATGACATGCGAACCGAGGTTGAGCATGTGGTTCGAGATGCGCGTCAGCTCGGCGAAGAACACGCGGAGATATTGCGCGCGGATCGGCACTTCGAGATCGAGCAGCTTCTCGACCGCGAGCACATAGCTGTGCTCCATGCAGAGCGGCGAGCAGTAATCGAGCCTATCGAAATACGGCAGCGCCTGCATGTAGGTCTTGTATTCGATCAGCTTCTCGGTGCCGCGATGGAGCAGGCCGATGTGCGGATCGACACGTTCGATGATCTCGCCGTCGAGTTCCAGCACAAGGCGCAACACGCCGTGCGCGGCTGGATGCTGCGGGCCGAAGTTGATCGTGTAATTTTGGATGTCGATATCGCCGAGCGTCGGATCGGCCGCGTCGGTGATGCCTTCGAGCTTCTCGAGATAATCGGCCATTACTTCGGCTCCGCCTTGCCCGCGCCGGTTTGCGCCGGGCTGTCGGTGGTCTTCGGCTCGGTCGGCGCCGCCTTGGCGGATTGCGCGGCATCGGCCTTCTGGATCTGGTCAGCCTTGAGCGGGGTCGGCGCGCCCTTTTCCTCGGGCAGCTTCGCCTTCTCGTCGCCGGGGAGGATGTACTCCGCCCCTTCCCACGGGCTCATGAAGTCGAAATTGCGGAAATCCTGCGCAAGCTGGACCGGCTCATACACGACGCGCTTGGCTTCTTCCGAATAGCGCAGTTCGACATAGCCCGAGAGCGGGAAGTCCTTGCGCTGCGGATGGCCGCGAAAACCGTAATCGGTGAGGATGCGGCGGAGATCCGCGTTGCCCGAGAACAGCACGCCGTACATGTCGTACACTTCGCGTTCGAGCCAACCGGCGACCGGCCAGATCCCCGTCACCGACGGCACCGGCAGCGTGTCATCGGTGCGGACATGCACACGGATGCGGTGGTTGCGCGTCAGCGAGAGCAGGCAATAGACCACCTCGAAGCGCTCGACCCCACGATCGGGGTAATCGACGCCGGCGATTTCCATCAACTGCTGATATTCGAGGCCCGGCGTGTCGCGCAGCGCGAGCATCGTTTCGACCAGGCTTTCACGCACGACATGCAGAGCGACCTCGCCGACCAGTTCGGTCGCGAGATCAAGCTTGCCGCCGAGCGCTGCGGTGGCGGCGTCGATCACACCGTCATTGACGGCATAGGCTGGAGCGGGCGCCCTCACCGTTCCACCGTTCCCGTGCGGCGGATTTTCCGCTGCAACTGCATGATGCCGTAGAGCAACGCCTCAGCGGTCGGCGGACAACCGGGTACGTAGATGTCGATCGGCACGATCCGGTCGCAGCCGCGCACCACCGAATAGCTGTAATGGTAATAGCCGCCGCCATTGGCGCACGACCCCATCGAAATAACGTATTTCGGCTCGCTCATCTGATCGTAGACGCGGCGCAGCGCGGGCGCCATCTTGTTGCAGAGCGTGCCCGCGACGATCATCACGTCCGACTGGCGCGGCGATGCGCGCGGCGCGGCGCCGAAGCGTTCGAGATCATAACGCGGCATGTTGACGTGGATCATCTCGACCGCGCAGCACGCGAGGCCGAACGTCATCCACCACAACGAGCCGGTGCGCGCCCACTGGAACAGCTCCTCGGTCGAGGTGACGAGGAAACCCTTGTCGGTGAGTTCGCCGTTGAGCCCGTCGAAGAAGCTCTGGTCGGGCGGGAGCAATACGTCGCCGCTCGCGGGGCGGGTGAGTTCTACTCCCATTCGAGAGCTCCCTTCTTCCAGGCATAGACGAGGCCGAGCGCCAGTTCGCCGATGAACACCATCATCGCGATCCACGCCGTCCAGCTCGCCCAGCCGCCAAATTTGAAGACGCTGACCGCCCACGGATAGATGAACGCCGCCTCCAGATCGAAGACGATGAACAGGATCGCGACCAGATAGAAGCGCACGTCGAACTGGCTGCGCGGATCTTCGAACGCGGGGAAGCCGCATTCATATTCGCTAAGCTTTTCAGGGCTTGGCTTGTGCGCGCCGGTCAGCCGGCCGACGATGATCGGCAGGACGACGAAGGCGGTGGATAGCGCCAACGCCACGCCGAGGAACAGCAGGATCGGCAGATATTGCAGCGGATCGAACAATGGGTTTCTCGCAGGTGCGAAGTGGATGACCGGGGCTTTAGGACGATGGTTTCTGCCGGGCAAGGGCATGGGGCGGTGAGAATGAATCGCAACAGGCGACACATCCCCCGCGCGGCCCATCGACACGCCTCTATACGCCGCTAAGCGGCTGTGTGCGTTACCATTTCACAACGACAGACGCCGATGCAGGCGGCGCGGCGTGCGCTCAGCGCAGAGCGCCTGCGATCAGCTTGTGGAGGCGCGATTGCAGCGCGTCGTTCGCCGCGAGGAATTCGTTGCGCTCCATCATCTTGTCGCCGCCGCGGAAATCGGTGACGAAGCCGCCCGCTTCCTTGACGAGCAGCATCCCCGCCGCGACGTCCCACGGCTTGAGGCTCGATTCCCAGAAGCCGTCGAACCGACCCGCCGCGACCCAGGCGAGATCGAGCGCAGCCGAGCCGAGCCGGCGGATACCAGCCACTTCGGGCGCGACCGCACCGAAGATGCGGCTCCACTGCGCGAAATCGCCGTGGCCGAGGAACGGGATGCCGGTGGCGATGACCGATTCGGAGAGATCGCGGCGTGCCGAAACGCGCAAGCGCTGCTCCTGCACCCAGGCGCCCCGGCCCTTCTCGGCCCAGAAACTCTCGTCGGTGAGCGGCTGATAGACCACGCCCGAGGTGATCTCGCGCTTGCCGTTCACCATCGGCTCCTCGACCGCGATCGAGATCGAGAAGTGCGGGATGCCGTGGAGGAAATTGGTGGTGCCGTCGAGCGGATCGACGATGAAGCGCGGCTTGGACGGATCACCGGCGATCTCGCCGCGCTCCTCCATCAAAAAGCCCCAGTCGGGCCGCGCCTTGGAGAGTTCCTCATAGATCGTCTGTTCGGCGCGCTGGTCGGCCATCGAGACGAAATCGGCCGGCCCCTTGCGGCTGACCTGGAGATGCTGAACCTCGTTGAAATCACGCCGTAGCCGCGGCGCAGCCTTGCGCGCGGCGCGGTCCATGACGGTGAGGAGGCCGGAATGGGATGCCATTGTGTTTGTCTTTCTTCTCCCCTCCCGATTGCGGGAGGGGTCGGGGGAGGGCCTGTCAACAAACGCGAAGCCGGAGACACGCCCTCCCCTAGCCCCTCCCGCAAGCGGGAGGAGGACTTTAGTCAGCGCGCTTTACATATGTCCGCTCGTAGACATCGACGACGATCTTCGTGCCCGCGCCGATATGCGGCGGCACCATCACGCGCACGCCGTTGTCGAGCACCGCCGGCTTGTAGCTCGACGAGGCAGTCTGCCCCTTCACCACCGCGTCGGCCTCGACGATCGTCGCTTCGATCTGGCTCGGCAGCTCAACCGAGAGCGGACGCTCGTCGTACAACTCCATCACGACATCCATGCCGTCCTGCAGAAACTCGGCGGCATCGCCGAGGATGCCAGCATCAAGCGTGATCTGCTCGTAATTGTCCTTGTCCATAAAGGTCAGCGCGTCACCGTCGCGGAACAGGAACTGGAAATCCTTGGTATCGAGCCGAACCCGCTCCACCGTCTCGGCCGAGCGGAAGCGAACGTTGTTCTTGCGACCGTCGATGAGATTCTTCATCTCGACCTGCATGTACGCGCCGCCCTTGCCGGGCTGGGTGTGCTGAATCTTGACGGCTTTCCAGATGCCGCCTTCATATTCGATGATATTGCCGGGACGAATGTCCACGCCGCTGATCTTCATTGGGTGTACCTGTGGAAAGAGCGAAGGCTGCGGCCTTTAGCCTCAGCGGCCCGATCCGGCAACCCGCCGCCCGGTGAGATAGGGAAACGGATCGATACCCTCCCCTTCGTACCAACGCTGATCGGGCGTGGTGCGGGTGAGGCTGAAATGGAGGTGGTAGTTCCCTGCCCCCGCATCACCGGTATCGCCAACATAGCCGAGCGGATCGCCGGTGCGGACCTGTTGCCCCTCGTGCAGCCCCGGCGCGTAGCCCGAGAGGTGCGCGTAATAATAGGTCCAGTCGCGCGCGGGCGAGCGGACATAAATGGTGGTGCCGCCGGCGTTGCTCTCGAACAGCTTTTCCACGGTGCCGGGGGCGGCCGCCGTCACCACAGTCCCGGCGGCGGCGGGGATATCGGTGCCGTGATGCTGGCGCAGGCCGTTTTCGCGCGGATCGCCCCAGCTATCGGTGATCGCCGCGCGCGCCACGCCTGCTACGGGCACGGCAAGCAGCCCGGCGGGCCGGCGCTCCCGCGCTCCGGTCGTGGGTTCGGCTTTGGCGACCGGAGTCGGCGAGGCCTTGCCGCGCGGCGCATCGGGGAGGTTCAGCAGTGCCAGCCACCCTGCGATCAGCAGGGCGGCAAGCAGGATCAGGATGAGGCCGAGCCGCCGCATGTCATTCCTGGAAGACGGCGGGCGTGCCGGGCTTGATCATCAGCGACAGCCGCGCGACGTCCCAGTTGGTGAGGCGAATGCAGCCGTGGCTCTCGGCTCGGCCGATCGTCGAGGGTTCAGGCGTGCCGTGGATGCCGTAATGCGGCTTGGAGAGATCGAGCCACACCACCCCGACCGGCCCATTCGGCCCGGGCGGGAGAGTCGCCTTCTTCTCACCCTTCTTGGCATCCCAGAACAGCTTCGGATTGTAGTGGAATGGCGGGTTGTAGGCCGGGCCGAGGATCTTCCACGTCCCAATCGGCAACGGATCGTGCTTGCTGCCCATCGTCGCCTGGAATTGCGCGACGAGCTTGCCGTCGGCATCGAGGACGCGCAGCACCTGATCCGACTTGTCCACGACGATCTTGGCGCCCTGCGGCTGCTGCGAATCGACATTGAGACCGCTCAGCGTCTGGCGCCACTTTTCGGGCAGCTTGGGATCGTAATCGCGCGCGGTGGCGATCGCGTTCGGTACGGTGATCTTGACGCCGGGCGACAGCTTCGTGTCGGCGCTGTTGAGCGCGATCAGCACCGCCGGCGTTGTGTGAAACATCTCACCAAACTTCTCCATCGCATTGCGATAGCCGAGTTCGGGCAGGTCCGCCTGCTTGGCCGGGCTTTTCGGCAGCGGATTGGTGTACGGGCCGGCGAGCAGTTCCGGGGTGAGCGTCACGGTCTGCGTGGCGGGGATAGACTGGTATTTTGCCATCGCCGTTTGCGTCGACTTGTCGAGCGTTCCGTTCACGTCGAGACCGTTCGCCTCCTGAAAGCCCTTCACCGCCGTGGTCAGCGACATGCCCGATTTGCCGTCCAGCACGCCGGGCGAAAAGCCGAGATGATCGAGGATGACCTGCGTCTGGAGCACCCCTTGATCGACAGCCACGGCGGCTTTGGTTCCCGCCGCCGAAGCTGGAACAGGCCCAAGCGAGGCAGATGCCAGACAAGCCGCGAGCAGTGCTGTTCTTCTCATGGTTTCAACATCCTAAGTGACCTTCATGCTAACAACGACAGACTCTGCGGTTGTTTCCGCGCCGCAACGATTCCTCTCGCGCCGGGGGCTTCTCGGCGGCCTTGCTGGCCTCGGCGCGATCGCGGCGATGCCGGGTCCGGCACAGGCGCTTGCCGGCACGCGCGAATGGCGCCTCGCCATTCGCAACGTCCACACCAACGAGAGCGTCGATGCGCTGTTCGCGCGAAACGGGCAGTTCGTGCCCGAGGGCCTCGCCGAACTGAATCATGGCCTGCGCGACTGGCGCACCGGCGAAGCGACCGTGATGGACCGCAAGCTGCTCGCGCTGCTGGTCAGCCTCCGCCGCACACTCGACGTCGGCGACAATCGCAAGATCGACCTGATCTCAGGCTATCGCTCCCCCAAGACCAACGCGGGCTTGCGCGCGCGCGGCGGCCAGCACACCGGCGTCGCCAGCCAGAGCCAGCACATGCTCGGCAAGGCGACCGATATCATGGTGCCCGGCGTGTCGCTCGATCGGCTGCATGGCGCCGCGCTGGCGCTCGGCGGCGGCGGGGTCGGCTTCTATCCGCGCGATGGCTTCGTCCATGTCGATACCGGGCGCGTGCGCCACTGGTGATAGGCTGATCGGCTAGCGCCCGTCGCGGCGCTGGACAGGTCATGACGTGTCCGTCACAGTCCGCGTCCGTGCCCATCCTCTCCAATGCCGAAAACGCGCTCGGCTCGCCGGTGCGCAACCTCGCCTGGATCGTCGGCTTCGTGCTGGTGGTCGTGGTGGTGGCGACGTTCGGCTATATGGCGGCGGGCTGGAGCTTCGCAGACGCCATCTACATGGTGCTGCTGACGGTCTACACCGTTGGATATGGCGAAGTCCGGCCGATCGACACGCCGTATCTGGAAGGTGTGACGATCGGCACGATGGTACTGGGCTGTACCGGCATGATCCTGTTCACCGGCGCACTCGTTCAATTTTTCACCGTCCTCCAGATCCGGCAAATCCTGGGAGCCAACCGCATGCACAGCCGTATCGACAAACTGACCGGCCATGTGGTGATCTGCGGCTTCGGGCGGATCGGCGTCATGCTCGCGCGGGATCTTGCCCAAGGCGGCGTGCCGCTGGTGGTGGTGGAGCGCGGCACCGCACGCCTCGCCGAAGCGGAAGCCGCAGGGCACCTCTGCATCGGCGGGGACGCGACCGAGGAGGAAACACTTGTCGCCGCCGGCATCCTGCGCGCCCGCACGCTGGCGACGGTGTTACCCGACGATGCCGCCAATGTGTTCATCGCGCTTTCCGCGCGCAACCTTAACGCCGCGCTTGAGATCATCGCGCGCGGTGAAGCGCCGACCACCGAACGGAAATTGCTCCGCGCCGGCGCCAACCACGTCGTGCAGCCGACGCATATCGGCGCCGAACGGATGGCGCGGATGATCCTGTTCCCCGCCAGCGCCAGCCTCGAAACGGAGGCGCAGGTAACCCGCATGAAGGGCGATTTGGGCGAACTTGGTCTCGATTTGGAGCTGGTGCCGGTGCGCGCCGGCTCCGCAATGGCGAACCTGACCGTGCAAGCCGCCGAGCGGCAGGCGGCGGGCGCTTTCTTCATCGTCCAGATTCGCCGGGGCGACGTCACCATCACGCGCCCTGCCACCGACGAAAACCTGCTCCCCGAGGATCAGGTATTGGTGCTGGTGCGCGATTCCGGCAACGCGGCGCGACGATTGTTCACGACCCGCGCCGAGATACGCGCGGGTCGAAACCGATATTGATCGCACCTGCCTGATAGCGATTCGTGCTGGGTGCCTAATATCTTACGCGCTCTACACACAGGCCAGATGCGAGACGGCACAAATCGCAGGCTCATCGAGCTGACGGGCCGTCGTGTTCAGCCCAATACAGCCGCGAACGCCTTCACCGCCGCCGCCTCGTCGCCGCCCCAGACCGCGCCTGACACCGCGAGGAAATCCGCGCCAGCCGTGACCAGCGGCGCGGCGTTGGCGGGGGTGATGCCACCGATCGCGACGCTGGGGAGTTCGAACATCGTCGCCCACCAGCTCAGGATCACCGGCTCGGGGTGATGCTCGACCGTCTTGGTGGTGGTCGGATAGAAAGCGCCGAACGCGACGTAATCGGCGCCCGCCTCGCCCGCTTCCATCGCGAGGTGGCGGCTGTCGTGGCAGGTCACGCCGATCTGCGCGTTGGGGCCGAGCACGCTGCGCGCCTCGCGCGGATCTCCGTCGCCCTGACCGAGATGCACACCATCCGCGCCGAGTCGCTTGGCGAGCGCAATGCTGTCGTTAACGAGGAACGCCACGTCACGCTCCGCGCAGATGCGCTGGAGCGGCTCGGCCAACCGCGCCGCCTCATGCTGGTCGATATCCTTGATGCGGAACTGGAACGCCGCGACCGGACCGGCGTCGAGAGCACGCGCCAGCCGGTCTGCGAAGGCCCCGGTCACGTCGAGCGGCGAGATGAGGTAGAGCTGGCACGGTGGCCGGCGGTCGTCGCGGCGAAACTGTTTCGCGAAATCGGGATCGAGTGGGCCGAGCGGATCATCTTCTGTCATCGCGCCGCCCTAGCGCGGATTTCGCGCCAGTTGAACCACCACCGTTCGTTCCGGGCAAAGTCGAGGGACCCGCTCGAGATGCAGGTGCCTCAACTTGGCTTGGCCCGAACGGCGGTGGGACGCTTATTTCGCCAGTTCTGCCTCAATCGCCGCGACCAGCGCGGGGTCATCCGGGGCGGTCGAGGGGGCGAAGCGGCCGGCGACCGAGCCATCACGCGCGATCAGGAATTTCTCGAAGTTCCACAACAGCTCGGGCGCTTCGTTGGGCGTCATGCCATAGCCGCGCAGCCGCGTGCGGAACGCCTCGGCATCGTCGCCCGCCAATTCCGGCTCGGCGGCGATCAGCGCGGCGTAGAGCGGGTGCTTGCCGGGGCCGGTGACGGTGATCTTGGAGAACATCGGAAAATCGACGTCGTAGCTGGTCTTGCAGAAATCCGCGATCTCGGCGTCGCCGCCCGGCTCCTGCCCGGCGAAATCGTTGGCGGGGAAGCCGAGCACCTTGAAGCCGCGATCACGATATTGGCGGAACAGCGCCTCAAGTGCTTCATATTGCGGGGTCAGCCCGCATTTTGAGGCGACGTTGACGACGAGAAGCACGTCGCCGGCATAAGCGGCGAGGCTGGTCTGGTCGCCGTCGATCGTCTTGACTGGGGTTTCGAGGAGGGTCGTCATGGGGTTTCTCCGGGGCGTATCATGGGCGCCCTCCCGTTGTGGGGCTGGCGTTGCGGTTCACTACAAGGCAACCCCGGCCTTCGCCGGGGTGACGATCACGCCGCGACGGGCTGCGCTACCTTGTGGACCGATGCCGTGTATATCTCGTCGATCGCCGCCGAGAGCGATGCATCGAACTCCGCGTCGGTCATCTGGTGGCGCAGGTCCGAGAGCAATGCGCGGCTGAAGCTGGCGATGATGCCGCGGTTCTTGGCGAGTTCGGCGCACGCCTCGCCGCGCGAATAGCCGCCCGACAGCGCGACGACGAGCAGCACGCGCGGATGATCGACGAGCGAATCGAACAGCCCGGCCTTCTCCGGGATCGAGAGCTTGAGCATCACCTTGTCGTCGCCGGTCATCGCATCGAGCGCCTTGAGCAGTTCGTCGCGCAGGATCACTTCGGCCTCGGCGCGCTCGGGGCTCTTGATGTTGAGTTCGGGTTCGAGGATCGGCATTAGACCGCCCGCGATCACCTGCCGGCCGATGTCGAACTGCTGCGCGACGATCGCGGCGATGCCCTCCTGGTTGGCGAGGTTGATGACCGACCGCTCCTTGGTGCCGAACACACCAAGCGCCTTGGACCGCGCGAGCAACGCGTCGAGTTCGGGCATCGGCTTCATCAGTTGGACGCCGTTGGCCTCAGCTTCGAGGCCCTTGTCGATCTTGATGAACGGCACGACGCCGCGTTCGATCAGCGCGGCGGGGGCGGGCTTGCCGGCGACCATGCCGTCCATCGTGCGCTCGAATAGGATCGCGCCGATCACCTTGTCCCCGGTGAAGCTCGGCGCGGTGATGATGCGGCTGCGCATGTCGTGGATGAGCGCGTACATTTCCTCGTCGTTCGACCACGAACCGTCCGCGATGCCGTAGCCGGTGAGCGCCTTGGGCGTGGAGCCGCCGCTCTGGTCGAGCGCGGCGATAAAGCCGTTGCCGGCGGCGATATTGGCGGTCATCTCGGCTGTATTCATGGCGTACCACTCCCCATATGCTGCATATGCTGCGCTGCGTCATCTCGTGTTAGCGAGACAGTCCGGGCTGAGCAACGGGCAAGCGCGCGCTTGACCGCAGCTTTGCAAAGTTTCAGCGTGACGTTACATTCGGGGGAACGACATCATGGCCGGCACGTCGCGCGTCTTGAAACATCTTGCGCTTGTCTTGGTAGCGCTAGCATCAATTGGTGCCAAGGCGCCTGAAGTCGGCGTCCAGGCGCCGCCGTTCGAATTGACGCTGGTCGATGGAACCAAAGTTTCCTCGGCAGACCTGCGTGGTCAGGTAATTGTCCTCAATTTCTGGGCGACGTGGTGCGTGCCGTGCAAACAGGAATTACCGACGCTCGACGCCTATTACGCGGCCACCAGCAAGTATGGCCTGCGGGTCTTCGCGGTGACGACCGAGGATTCGGTGCCGCTTTCCCAGATGAAGCGGCTGTTCGCGGCGCTGCACATCTCACCGGTGCGCAAGATACGCGGGCCATATGACGTGATGCGCGGCGTGCCGACCAACTATGTGATCGATCGCGCCGGTCGGCTGCGATACGCGCAGGCTGGCGCGTTCGATCTGGATGCGCTCAACACGGTGCTGATCCCACTGCTCAAGGAGCCGGCGCCGACGCAGCCGGCGCCCGCCCGGCAACCTGAGTCTTAGCGCGCCAGTGCCGCGACGCCCGGCAGTTCCTTGCCTTCCATCCATTCGAGGAAGGCGCCGCCGGCCGTCGAGACGAAGGTGAAGTCGTCGCCCGCTCCCGCCTGGTTGAGCGCGGCGACGGTATCGCCGCCGCCTGCTACCGAGACGAGCGAGCCGCCCACCGTCAGCGCCGCCGCTGTCTTGGCGAGCGCGACCGTGGCGGCGTCGAACGGCGGCGTCTCGAACGCGCCGAGCGGGCCGTTCCAGACCAAGGTCTTGCAGGTCTTGAGCACGTCGGCCAGCGCCTCGACCGCCGAGGGGCCGACGTCGAGGATCATCTCGTCAGCGGCGACTTCATGGACGTTGCAGGTCCGCAGGCTCGGCGGGTTGGGCGCGAATTCCTTCGAGACGACCACGTCATAAGGCAGATGGATCGTGCAGTTCGCGCCCTCGGCGGCGGTGAAAATCTCCTCGGCGGTGCCGACCAGATCATGCTCGCACAGCGACTTGCCGACGTCGACTCCGCGCGCGGCGAGGAAGGTGTTGGCCATGCCGCCGCCGATGATGAGGTGATCGACCTTGGTGACGAGATGCTTGAGCACGTCGAGCTTGGACGAAACCTTGGCACCGCCGACCACCGCCGCGACCGGATGCTCGGGATTGCCGAGCGCCTTGTCGAGCGCGTCGAGTTCGGCCTCCATCGCGCGGCCGGCGAACGCGGGCAGGACGTGCGCCAGCCCTTCGGTAGAGGCGTGCGCGCGGTGCGCGGCAGAGAAAGCGTCGTTGACGTAGAGATCGCCGAGTTTGGCGATGTCGGCAACCAAAGCCGGATCGTTCTTCTCTTCGCCAGCGAAGAAGCGGGTGTTCTCCAGCACCGCGATGTCGCCGGGCTGAAGCGTGGCGACGGCGGCGTCCGCGCCGTCCCAGTCGATGAAACGCACCGGACGGCCGAGCACCGCCGAATAGGGCTTCACCACCATCGCCAGCGACATCTCGGGGTTGCGCTGCCCCTTGGGACGACCGAAATGCGCGAGGACGAGAACGATCGCGCCCTTGTCGGCGAGTTCGCCAACCGTCGCGACGGTGGCGCGCAACCGGGTGCCGTCCGTGACGGCACCATCGGCCATCGGCACGTTGAGATCCTCGCGGACCAGCACGCGCTTGCCGTGAATGTCACCCATGTCGTCGAGCGTTTTGAAAGTGCGCGCCATATTCATTCCCGTCGCTGGAGCTTCGCCCTCACCCTTCCCACCCGGCTTCGCCGGGCGGGCCCCTTCCCTCTCCCATCGGGAGAGGGAGGGAGGAGCGCAGCGACGGAAGGGTGAGGGTGATGTCTATTTTACGCTTCGTTTTAGAGAAACTTCGCCATCGCGCCGGCGGTGTCGATCATGCGGTTCGAGAAACCCCATTCGTTGTCGTACCAGCTCACCACCCGGACCAGCTTGCCGTCGAGCACGGCCGTCTCGAGGCTGTCGACGGTCGAGGAGAACGGTGTGTGGACGATGTCGATCGACACCAAAGGCTCGTCCGAGAACGCCAGGATGCCTGCGAGCGGGCCGCTTTCCGACGCCGCCTTGAGGATCGCGTTGATCTCGTCCTTGGTGGTGTCGCGCTTGGGGGTGAAGGTCAGATCGACGAGGCTGCCGTCCGGGGTCGGCACGCGGATCGCCGAGCCATCGAGCTTGCCCTTCAGTTCGGGCAGCACCTCACCCACCGCACGCGCAGCGCCCGTCGTGGTCGGGATGATGTTCATCGCGGCGGCACGCGCACGGCGCAGATCGGGGTGGATCTGGTCGAGTATCTTCTGGTCGTTGGTATAGGCGTGGATCGTCGTCATCAGGCCGCGCTCGATGCCGACGGTGTCGTTGAGCACCTTGGCGATCGGCGCGAGGCAGTTGGTGGTGCACGACGCGTTCGAGACGATCGTGTGCTCTGCCGTCAGCTTGTCGTTGTTGACGCCGAAGACGACCGTCAGATCGACGTTCTTGCCCGGTGCCGAGATCAGAACCTTCTTGGCGCCGGCGTCGAGATGCTTCTGGCAGCTCACGTTGTCGGTGAAGAAGCCGGTGCATTCGAGCACGATGTCGACGCCCAGTTCGGCGTGCGGCAGGTTGGCGGGGTCACGCTCGGCGGTGACGCGGATGTGCTTGCCGTCGATGACGATGTCATTGCCCTCGGCGACGACGGTGCCGGGATATTTGCCGTGGACGCTGTCACGGCTGAACAGCCACGCGTTCGATTTCGCATCGGCGAGATCGTTGATCGCGACCAGTTCGAGGCCGGTGTCGGCACGCTCCATCAATGCCCGCGCCACGAGGCGCCCGATCCGCCCGAATCCGTTGATCGCTACCTTAACCGTCATCGCATGCGCTCCTGTCGCCAATGGCGGAGTCGGGCTGCTAATGCAGCAGGCATTCCCCGCCGATTCCCTCGTGTTCGCGGCGTCTTTGCGGTGGGAGGAGGCTGGCGTCAACCAGTGCGAAACAATTCGAATATTGTCAGACAACCCTCTCATGCTATCGCGCGGCAATGGCAGAAGTATTGTCCCCTGCCGCGATCGACCGGATCGAACGCGCCATCGCCCGTATCGACGCAGCGGTCTCGGATCGCGAACGCGCCCAGGCGGCGCTTGCAAAACGCCATGACGCGCTGCGCGCACGGATCGAGGCGGCGATCGTCGCGCTCGATACGGTGATGGCTGGCGAGGAGGCGGACTGATGGCGGACGTGACGATCACCATCGGCGACCGGCGCCACGTCGTCGCCTGCCGCGCCGGCGAAGAAGCGCGGCTGACCAAGCTCGGCACGCTGCTCGATTCACGCTGGGAGGATGCGACGCGCGCCTCGGGCGGCCTGAGCGGCGAGCGCACGATGCTGTTCATCGCGCTGTTGCTCGCCGACTCGCTCGACGAGGCGGAACGCCGCCCCGCCGAGCTTGCCGAATCGCATACGCTGGACCGTGTCGCGGAGCGGCTGGAGGAACTTGCCGATGCCCTTGAGAATCGCAGCACCAACGCCTAGATTGGCAAGTGGCGGGCACTGCCCGGTACGAGCCTTACCGAACATCCCTGAGGCGATTATTCTTCCTAGGGGGTTGTCCCTGTTCTGGTCCTGGCCAGATGCATATGATCCCCACCTGATGCTAACGGCGTCAGAGGATATTCAGGCAAACGGCCACGGCGGTCCCGCCACCCGCTTTTCTCCGGCTGCGGCATGACGCTCGACAAGCGTGCGTTGCGTGCCCGGATGCGTGCCGCCCGCGACGCGTTCTTCGCGACATCGCCCCCGCCGATATTCGCGGGTGCCGAATTTGCCGCCCTCCTGCCCCACGCCGCGACGGTTGCGTCCTATGTGCCGATCGGTAGCGAGGCCGACCCGATGTGGCTGGCGCGCGCCGCTGTCGAGCAGGGCTGCGCGATCGTGCTGCCGCACGTCACCAGCCGCGCCGAGCCGATTCGTTTTCTCGCCTGGGATGCGGAGGACGATCTCGCCCCCGGCCCATTCGGGTTGCAGCAACCACACCATGCCTCGCCAGCGCTCGCGCCCGATCTCGTGCTGACGCCGCTGGTTGCGTTCGATTCGGCGCTCAACCGGCTCGGCCAGGGCGCGGGGCATTACGACCGCGCCTTCGCAGAATTTCCGAATGCGGTGCGAATCGGTGTGGCGTGGAGCGTTCAGCAGGTCGATACCCTCCCCGCCGACCCGTGGGACATGCCGCTCCACGCGATCGCGACCGAGACAGGATGGATCACACGATGACACCGAGCTGGCGCAAACCCTTCGGCATGTTCGTGATCCTCGCTTTGATCCTGGTGTGGGTGGTGATCGTGGCGAGCTTCTCGGGCTGGGTCGGGCGCTGGCACCCGCTGCTGCAGGCGCTGTTCTACGTGGTGACCGGGCTGGTGTGGATCGCACCGCTCAAGCCGCTGCTGGCGTGGATGGAGACCGGGCGCTGGCGTTAGACCAACGGTTCGTCCCCAGCGAAGTCGAGCGACAATGCCGGTGCGCAAACCTCGGCGCCTCGACTTAGCTCGGCATGAACGGGGAAATATGAAAGTCTCAACCGCTTGATCCGCCAACCCTTTTTGAAAGGGTGGCGCGAGTGACGGGGCTCGAACCCGCGACCTCCGGCGTGACAGGCCGGCGCTCTAACCAACTGAGCTACACCCGCTTGGAAAGCGTGAGGCGCGCCAACTAGGTCAGGGGTGCGAGGCTGTCAACCGACTTCGCCACGACTTTCTTCAGCCTCGCCATTTTTTGGCGGCGAACCCTTGGCCATCGCGCCGTGTTCGAACAGGAAACCGGCGATATCTGGCTTGCCGACCGCACCCAGCACAGTTTGCAGGATGATGAGCAACGGCACCGCCAGCAGCGCGCCGGGCGTGCCCCACACCCAGCTCCAGAAGCTGATCGAGATGAGAATCAGAATCGGGTTGATGGTCAGCCGCCGTCCGACGATCAGCGGTGTGATGGCGTTGGCCTCGACGAGATGGCAGCCGATCATCAGGAACGCCGGGAACAGCGCCGCCCAAATGTCGCGGAAGGTCATCAGCCCGCCCAGCCCGAGCAGCAGCGCAGCCGCGATCGGCCCGAAATACGGCACGTAGTTGAGCAACGCGACGATACCGCCCCACATCAGCGGATACGGCATCCCCATCGTCCACAGCACGCCCGAGACGAGCAGCCCGAGCGCGAGGTTGATGACGGTGATCGTGCCCAGGTAGGCGGCGGTATCGTCGACGACATGCTGGATCACCCGCGCGGTCGCCATCGCGCCGCCGAAGCTGGAGCGGCTGGTGATCGTGCGCCGCCTGAGCCGCGTCCAGCCGGCGAGGAAGAAATAGATCACGAGGATGCCGAAGAACACCTGCACGATCGCGCCCGGCGCCGAGGTGGCGGCGAGTTCGAGGATCGAACTCGGTGGCGATACGGCGGTGGTCTGCGGCGTCTTGATCGGACCCGTCGCGGCGAGATGCCGCACCGCGCGGTTGAGGTAGCGCTCGAGGCTCGAATAGAGATCGATCAGCGGCGCGATGTTCATCTGGATTCGGTCGATCCGCTCGGGCAGCTTGCGGAAGAACTCCACCGCCGGCACCACGATCGCGGCGAGCGCGATGTTGGCGGCGAGCAGGAACATCAGGATGCAGACCAGCGCCGCCAGCGCCGACGGGATGCGATGCCGTTCGAACCATTCGAGAATCGGCACCATCGCGATCGCGATCACCAAAGCCGCCGTGGTCGGCAGGAAGAACTCCGCCCCCGCCTTGAGCGCGAACGGGGTGGCAAGCGCGAGGCCGATGCCCGCGAACAGGGTCAGCGTGGCGAGGATGCGGTCGCGCCGCATCGCCAGCACCAGCATCATCTCTTCGGGATCGGCCGCAGCGGGGATGCGCGGAAACGGGCCGACCGTCGGCGGAGCGAGGCGGGCTTCGTCATCCCGTATGTCTACGCTGGTTTCGTTCACGCCCGCCCGCTCCTACGCAACTCGCAGCAAACCCTAGCGGCATTCCCCCTTCATGCAATCGGCGCTACGGAGCGAAATGCCCGTCCCGCCCCGTACTCCGCGCAAGCGCTGAACGATGTCGCCGCGACTTCGTCTCGTCCGGCCCGTGAACTGGCTGCGGCGCCGGCTGCGCGCGAGCGAGGCAGCGTTCATCCTGCTCGCGATCGGCATCGGCGGCGCGGCGGGCGCGCTCAGCGTCGCGCAGGGCGCGCTGGCGCGGACGCTGCAACACTGGTTCTTCGCGCTGCCCGGCACCTCACGGCTGAGCGCGCAGCCGGAACTGTCGCTTGCCGCCTTGCTGGTGCTGCCGATCGGCGGCGTGGCGCTGGGACTCTTCACGCTGGCGACGCGCGCCCGCAAGCGCGGCCTGGTCGATACGGTTGAGGCGAACGCTTTGCACGGCGGGCGGATGAGGATCGGCGACAGTCTGGTGATTTCGGGGCAGACGATCCTGTCCAACGGGTTCGGCGCGTCGGTCGGGCTAGAGGCGGCCTATGCGCAGCTCGGCGGCGCGGTCGCCTCGTTCACCGGCGGGCTGCTCAACCTGCGCCGGCCCGATCTGCGCAACCTCGTCGGCGCGGGCGCGGGCGCGGCAATCGCCGCCGCGTTCGGTGCGCCGCTTGCCGGCGCCTTCTACGCGTTCGAGATCGTGATCGGCGCGTATACGCCCTCCGCAATCGCGCCGGTCGCCGCGGCCGCGCTGTCGGCGGTGCTCATCTCCCAGACGCTCGGCGCGCATCCCTATGTCGTCGAGACCGCCTCGGGCGCAGTCACCGAGACGCATCATTACCTTGCCTATGCCGGGCTGGGCGCCGCCTGCGCCGCGTTCGGGATCGTGCTGATGCGTGCGGTCGCGCTGCTCGAACACGGCGTACGACGGTCGCGCATCCCCGACTGGGCGCGGCCGGCGATCGGCGGTGCGCTGCTGGTGCCGATCGCGCTGATCTCGCCGCAGGTGCTGTCCTCGGGGCATGGCGCGCTTCACAATGATCTGGTGGCGGGCACGCCGCTCGCCTTCATCGCGGTGATCTTCGTGGCGAAGTCGCTGGCGTCGATCGTGTCGCTCGGCTTCGGCTTTCGCGGCGGGCTGTTCTTCGCCTCGCTGTTCCTCGGCACGCTGGCTGGGACCCTGTTCGCGGCCGGGCTGACGGCGGTGGCCGGGTTCCAGATCGTCGATCCGCACAACGCCGCGATCGTCGGCATGGCCGCGCTCGGCGTCGCGGTGATCGGCGGGCCGATGACGATGGCGATGCTGGTGCTGGAAGCGACTCACGATTTCGGGCTGACCGGCGCCGCCATCGCCGCCTCGCTGGTCTCCTCGACGATCGTGCGCGAGCTGTTCGGCTATTCCTTCTCGACGTGGCGGCTGCATTTGCGTGGCGAGACGATCAAGAGCGCGCGCGACGTCGGCTGGGTCAAGACGCTCACCGCCGGGCGGATGATGCGCCGCGAGACGCGCGAGACGCCGGCGGAGACGACGATCGCCGAGTTCCGCCGCCGCTATCCGCTCGGCTCGGCGAGCCGCGTCGTGCTGATCGACGCGGACGCGCAATACGCGGGCATCGTACGGACGAGCGACGCCTTCGCCGAGACGCTCGATCCGGCCGCGTCGGTGGCGAGCGTGGCGGTCAATACCGAGGCGGCGATCAAGCCCGACATGGACATCAAACAGGTGATGACCGCGTTCGACGCGACCGGCGCCGACGAACTGGCGGTGCTGGCGACGGACCGGACCGTGCTCGGCGTGCTGTCCGAGACCTATGTCCGGCGGCGCTACGCCGAGGAGCTGGAGAAGGCGCAGCGCGAGCTGTTCGGGGAGCGGTGAGGCGGTTGGCGGCCGCGTATTATGGCAAAGGTTGCCCACGGGAGGCACCGTGGGGGAGTGTCACTTTCGGGCGTGGCGGACGGGCGGGTACGCCTCCCGCGCGCGGCGAATGGGAACGTGTTACAGATAGCGTGGCACTGTCGAAGAGCGGACCGGGAGTATGGCGGCTGCGGTGCGTGTAGGACAGGTTTGACAGCGGCGCTGGTTGGATGGCCAGTATTGGTGGTGAGCACCTCGGCCACCAGACCCATACATCACCGATCATTACTGCCACTCCGGTCGGCCTACGTCCGGCTATCGGATCGGTGTTTCCAAGGCGAAAGGTCGGATTGTGGGCGATTGATGGCGTCGCGACATGGTGAATTTGCAATGTTCCGCTTTTGACGCCAGAGTGATGACGGTCGCTTTTCCGCAGGTCGAGTAACCGATCGGGCATCAACCAAGCAGAGAACGAAGCAATGGTCGGGATTTTCAGGAAACTGTTCGGCGCAAAGAACGATACGTCCGAAACCGTCTCGCAGGGGCAGCCGTCCGATATATCGAAGGGTATGCCGGCGAGCATTGCGGAAGGGATGGAATGGCAGGCGACTGACTTCATAGAGGCGTTTTCACCTGAAGGCTCGCCCATTGACGGGAGCAAGCTCGACTATAGCGAAGCGTCCCTAGAACTCGTCGATCAGGTGCTGGACGACTTCTATCGCCAACAAGCGCCGCTTCCAGACGATCTTCACTTTCTGACATCAGCCTATATCTTCGAAGTAGCACGTCGCGCGTTCGGCGGGCGATATCTGCGCGGGGATGAGGAGAACCCTTTCATACTCGTCATTGGCGAGGGCACTGCCGAAGTCGGAGTCTGCGTCATGTCCAAGGTGCGGGGTCGCGCGGTGAATGGGCCGGAGGACAGCATTCCGTTCTTCTATGCTGGTATCGCTCCGCTGGTAGCTGCCGGGACCAACGCGACGTTGATTTAAGAAGCTCGCCGAAGGTCGCGTTCTGGCGACAACCACCCGCGCCATTTGGCGCATCGCCCCTGACGCTGTACAGGCCCGGCGATGCTCCGTCTTTCCGGTCTCTACCTCCCGCTCGATCATCCCCCTGAGGCGATCGCGCCCGCGATCTGCGCGCGGCTTGGCATCGCGCCCGCCGATCTGCGCGGGTACACGCTCTACCGGCGCGGCAACGATGCGCGGCGGCGCAATGCCGTGCAGCTCGTCTATACGTTCGATGTCGATCTCGCCGACGAGAGCGACGTGCTGGCGCGTCTCTCCGGCGACAAGGATGTCCGCCCCACCCCCGACATGACCTACCGCCCGCCCGTCACCGTACCCGCCGGCTGGAGCGCCAAGCGGCCGGTGGTGATCGGCGCGGGGCCGTGCGGATTGTTCGCGGGGCTGATCCTCGCGCAGATGGGGTTTCGCCCGATCATCCTCGATCGCGGCAAGGCGGTGCGCGAGCGGACCAAGGATACCTGGGGGCTGTGGCGGCGCGGCGTGCTCGACCCCGATTCGAACGTCCAGTTCGGCGAGGGTGGTGCCGGCACCTTCTCCGACGGCAAGCTCTATTGCCGGGTGAAGGACCCGCGCTTCCTCGGGCGCAAGGTGCTGGAGGAATTCGTCCGCGCCGGCGCACCCGACGACATCCTGTGGGAAGCGCATCCGCATATCGGCACGTTCCGGCTGGTCTCGATGGTCGAATCGATGCGTGCGCAGATCGAGTCGCTCGGCGGCGAGTATCGCTGGCAGACGCGCGTCGACGATCTGGAACTGGAGCGCATCGCCGACGGCCACCGTCGCGTGCGCGGGCTGCACCTGCACGACGGCGGCTTTCTGGAGGCCGACCATGTCGTGCTCGCGGTCGGCCACAGCGCGCGGCCGACGTTCGAGATGCTCCACGCGCGCGGCGTGCATATCGAGGCCAAGCCGTTCTCGATCGGCGTGCGGATCGAGCATCCGCAAGGCTGGATCGACCGCGCCCGCTTCGGCGCCTGCGCGGGGCATCCCGATCTCGGTCCGGCGGCGTACAGCCTGTCGCACCACTGCGCGAACGGGCGCACCGTCTACAGCTTCTGCATGTGCCCCGGCGGGCGCGTGGTGGCGGCGACCTCCGAAGAGGGCCGCGTCGTCACCAACGGCATGAGCCAATATTCGCGCGCCGAGTTCAACGCCAATTCGGGCCTCGTCGTCGCGATCGATCCGGCGCGGGATTATCCGGGCGGACCGCTCGCGGGGATCGCGTTCCAGCGGCATTGGGAGTCGCTGGCCTATGTCACGGGTGGCTCCTCCTATCACGCGCCGGGGCAGCGGGTCGGGGATTTCCTCGCGCAGCGGCCCTCCACCGCGCTTGGGGCGGTCACGCCCTCGTACCAGCCCGGCGTGACGCCGACCGACCTTGCTCAATGTCTGCCCGACTATGCGATCGAGGCGATCCGCGAGGCGCTGCCGGTGTTCGGCCGGCAGATCGCGCGCTACGACGATCCCGATGCGGTGATGACCGGGGTCGAGACGCGCACCTCCTCGCCGATCCGAATTACGCGCGGGGCGGATTTCCAGAGCCTCAATTGCGACGGGCTGTTTCCGGCCGGGGAAGGCGCTGGCTATGCGGGCGGGATTCTGTCGGCGGCGATCGACGGGATCAAGGTGGCGGAAGCGGTCGCGGCGCGGATCGTGGCGGGATAGTGGAGGTTCGGATCGATCGTGGCGAGTGCGGTGCGAACGGCGAAACGTCGCAAAGGTTGTCCACTGAACGCACCGTGCGGGGGTGTCACTTTTGGGCGTGTCCGACGGCCGGGCACACCCGCCGCGCGCCGCGAAGGTGGACCATTACGGTTGGCGCTGACACAGTCAAAGAGCGTGGCCGGGAGTATGGTCGAAGCCGCGTCTGTAGGACAGGTCCGACAGCAACGCTTATTGGACGACGAAAATTGGTGGGGAACGGACAGGCAGCTTTCAGGAGGCCGTTAGCGATAGCTGCCGTTCCCGAAAAGGATGGTGAAACGGGAAAGCTCCCGCAGACCCATTACTGGGCTGGCGGCTGCATAAGCTCTATCGTGATATGATCGGGGCCTGAAACGTAGGCCACCAAAGTCCCCTTCCGTGGACCACCCGCGATTGGCAGCGGACTACCCTTGGCCTTCCATCCTGCTGCTTCGACGCGGCTGATGGCGGCATGAATGTCCTTCACGGTCAAAGCCAGGTGAGCCGCACCGATCGCCCCCGCGCTGGAAGGCACCACCCCGTTTTGGCGCCCTTTCGAATATTGCAACAATTCGACCGCGTAACCGCTTGGTGCCCTGACGATCGCCGTTTTCACACCCGGATCGTCGACACCTGTCACCTGATGCAGGAAGTCGCCCCCCATCTCCGATTGTCGCTCAAGTGTGAATCCAAGCGCTCCCGTCCAAAACCGAATGGCTTCGTCCAGAGACGATACGGCGAAGCCCGTGTGGTCCACGGTAATTACGTTTGCGGCGTCGTTCATTGCTGCACTCTCGCTGGGCCGTGCTTGCGCTATCTGTACCTGTGCCCCGGCTGCAACCGACGCCAACAGCATGGCGAACATGATCTTCATGGTGACGCTTTAGGGCACGGATGCTTTTTCGAAAAGGAAGGTACAGCGGGAAAGGCGTGGTGCGGCAGTGGTTTCATCGTCGCCAAGCGAGCCGCTTTCCCAAAATCTGTTCCCGATTGAGTTTTCCCGAAATTGCCTGCCGGACATGGAAAAACGGGAATCTGATGATGGCTCGAACGGCAGGTTTCAGGATCGTGCACGTACAGACTGAGCGACCGGGTTTGGGGCGATTCCCGACCATCCGCCTCAGATCCGCTCCGCTCGCGGTTCGCCCGCCTCACCCCGCCGCAGCAGCCGTGCGATCATCCAGCCGGCGGCGAGGATCAGGAAGGGCATCGCCGGATAATGGTAGCGCACCTGCCCGGTGAAGGCGAAGGCGGTGAGCGTCACGAACGCCGGCATGCAGCCGAGCAGCAGGATCGCCCGCTCGCCCTCGCGCGCACGCCCGCCGCGCCACAGTGACGGCACCGCGACCGCGAGCCCCGCGAAGCCGAACAGCAGCACGCCGATGTAATAGAGCTGGTTGACCACCTGCGCGGCGGTGAAGGTCGCGCCGAGGCCGGGATAGCTCGCGTCCACGCCCCACAGCCCGTCGCTGTCCTTGCGCCACACGAACAGCACTTTGCGGGCGCCTAGCGCGATCCATCGTGCCGGATGGTGGGCGATCCAGTCCTTCGCGAGCGCCTTGAAGCGCTGGTCGAGTTCGACCTGACGGTAGACATGCTCGCGGTACGGGATGCCGACGCCGGTCGCGTCCCAGATCGGCGTGCGCTCCCATGCGTACCAGTCGCCGGTCGCGCGGTCGTTGGCCCCGTAATAGAGCGCGATGCCGCCGTTGGTGGAGACGGGAATGAAAGCGCCCATCTCGACGGTATTGCGGATGCTCCACGGCAGCACCACCGCCGCCAGCGCGAGATGGACCGGCAGCACCGCGCGCAGCAGCCCGCGCCAGCCGAAATCACTGAAACACAAGGCCATCGCGATCAGCGCGCCGATGGGGAAGAACATCACCTGCGCGCGCATCAGCGTCGCCGCACCGAACAGCAGCCCCGCCCCCGCCAGCGCCCACAGCCGCGCGCGCCCGGCCACCATCACCACGAACGCCGCCATCACCAGCGCGGTCGATAGCGTTTCCGCGAAGGTCTGGCCGGTGTAGGCGATGTGCGCGGGGTAGACCGCGTAGAGCAACGCCGCGATCCTACGCCCGAGCGGTCCTATGCCGAGCAACGCGCCGAAGCGGAGCATCAACGCGACGATCGCAGCGGCGGCGGCGAGGTTAAGCGCCATCGGCCCGAGCAGCGACGGCCCGGCGACGATCATGCTCGCGGCGAGCGCGGCGGGGTAGCCGACCGGCCAGAATGCGGTCGGACGGCCCTGTTCCTGAAAGCCCAGACCGCGCACCATTTCTTGCGCGCGGTCCATATACCATAATCCGTCGGACATCGGTTGTTGCGGCATCAGCAGCATCAGCGCGAGGCGCAGGCCGACCGCGAGCGCGAAGATCGCCGGCACGACCCAGCGCGCCGTCTCGAACGTGCCGAGCCAGCCCCGCCGCGCGTGGGGATGCGCCGCAACGTCTAATGCCATGTCCATCGCCACACTCCCGCTTTCCGGCCCGCTTTCCGGCGCGGCGAGCCTAGCGGAACTGTGTTAACGGATCGCATCGTCTTGACTTGGCCGGTGCGGGCGCAAACGAGGGACACGCGCACTGTGGAAGCCAATGATGACCGATCCCAAGCCTGACGATGTCGCCCGCCAGCTCGTGACCTTGCTCGATGTCGAGGAGATCGACACCGATCTGTTCCGTGGCCCCCGTTTGCCCGGTGCGGTCGGTCGCGTGTTCGGCGGGCAGGTGATCGCGCAGGCGCTGCAAGCCGCGCAACGCTCGACCGAGGCGCCCAAGATCGCACACTCGCTCCACGCCTATTTCATGCGGCCGGGCAATGACGATTACCCGATCGTGTTCCGCGTGGTGCGCGATTTCGACGGGCGCAGCTTCGCGACGCGGCGCGTGATCGCGACGCAGAAGGGCGTACCGATCCTGACGATGACGGCGAGCTTCCAGCTTCCCGAGGACGGGCTGCACCATCAGGATGCGATGCCCGATGTGCCCGGGCCGGAGGGGTTGAAGAACCAACTTGAGTTTCGCGCCGGAACGGCCGCGAACAAGGCGTCACCGCCGCCCGCCTTCACCCGTGCGATCGAAGTTCGACCGGTCGAGCCGGCGCTTTGGGCGTTGCCCGAGGCGGGGCCGGCGGTGCTCAACGTATGGTTGCGCGCGATCGGCACGATCGGCGACGACCCGGCGATGCACCGCGCCGCGCTCGCCTATGCGTCCGATCTCGGGCTGATCGCGGCGGCGCGGTCACCGCACCCGATCACGTTGTTCGATCCGCGCGTCCAGGGCGCCAGCCTCGACCATGCTTTGTGGCTGCACGAGCCGTTCCGAGCGGACGAGTGGCTGCTCTATTCGATCGACTCGCCCTGGTCCGGCCATGCGCGCGGGCTGGGGCGCGGTCGCATCTTCACGCGCGACGGGCGTCTGGTCGCGAGCAGCGCTCAGGAGGGGTTGATGCGCTGGCGGGGGTGATTAGGCTCGGGTGATCGAGCGTATCCCAACCCGTTCGTGTCGCGCGAAATCGAAACACCTGCGCTGGGGTCTGCCCCTCGACTTCGCTCGGGGCGAACGGGTTTGGGTGCGAGTGTGCCCGCCCCACGCCGTTCGCCCCGAGCGAAGTCGAGGGGCATGCCAGGAACGCAACGCTTGAGGCTCGGGCGTGACGGTTAGCGCGCGCTTGCCGCCAGCGCGCGCTCGCGTAGCCGGGCCGCCGCCGCAACGTGGATGCCGGGGGCGGTGGCTAGGATGCCGAAGGCTTCGGCGGCCTCGGTGTTGAAGGCGAGCGCGCCGCAGAGCGCGTCGGTGATGATCGCGCCGGCTTCGGTCGCGATCAGCGCGGCGGCGGCGATGTCCCATTCGTTGCCCCAGCGCGCGGTCGCGACGAGATCGGCCTCGCCGGCGGCGACCATCGCGATGCGCAACGCGATCGAATTGGGTTTGTCGACGATGACGAGATCGCGGTCGGCCTTGGGCAAGGCGTCGGTCGGCACGCGCGCGCCGACCAACTCGGTGCGGTCGCTCGCTTGCAAGGCCGCGCCGTTGCGCAGCGCCCCGCCGCCCCGCGTGGCCAGCCACACTTCGCCGCGTGCGGGCGCGTCGAGCACGCCGATCAGCGGCATGCCGTTCTCGATCAGCGCGACCGACACGGACCAGCCGGGCCGCCCGCGCAGATAATCGCGCGTGCCGTCAATCGGATCGACCACCCACAACCGGCTGCAGGATAGCCGCGCGGCGCTGTCGGCGGTTTCCTCCGACAGCCACCCGGCTTCGGGATCGAGTGCGGAAAGCCGCGCGTGGAGCAGCGCGTTGACTTCGAGATCGATGTCGCTGACCGGATTGCCGGGCGATTTCTCCCAGCGCGCGAAATCGGTCTGCCAGCGCGCCATCGCCAGCGCGCCCGCCTCCGCCGCGATATCGGCGATCCGGTCGGCGAGTGTATCAGCCACTCGCGACCGTCATGCCGTCGATGCGGATGGTGGGGACGTTGGTGGCGTAGCGATATTCGAGGTCATTCGCGGGGGTAAGCTCGCGGAACATATCCTTGAGATTGCCCGCGATGGTGAACTCGGCGACCGGCGTGGTGATCTCGCCATTCTCGATCAGGAAGCCGGCGGCGCCACGGCTGTAATCGCCGGTGACACCGTTGACGCCCATGCCGATCAGCTCGGTGACGTAGATGCCGCGCGTGATGTCGCCGATCAGCGCCTGCACCGACAGATGGCCCGCCGCCATATGGAGGTTGCTGGTCGCGACGCCGGGCGCGCCGCCGACCCCGCGTGCGGCATGGCCAGTCGGCTCCAGCCCGAGCTGCCGCGCCGAGGCGCTGTCGAGCAGCCAGCTTTCGAGCATACCGTCCTGCACGATCGCGAACGGCGACACTGGCAGCCCCTCGCCGTCGAACGGACGCGAGCGAAGCCCGCGCGGGCGGTGCGGGTCGTCCTCGATCCGCACGCCGGGGGCGAAGACGGCGGTGCCGAGCGCGTCGAGCAGGAAGCTGGTCCGCCGCGTGATCGCCTGTCCGCCGATCGCGCCGATGAAATGGCCGAGCAGGCTGGAGCCGACGCGCGGATCGAACACCACCGGCAGCGCGCCGCTTTCGACCCGGCCCGGGTTGGCGCGGGCGACGGTGCGTTCGCCGGCGCGCGTGCCGATATCTTCGGCGCTGTCGAGATCGCGGCGGCGGCGAGTCGAGTGATAGGCGTAATCGCGCACCATCAGCCCGCCCTCCCCCGCCAATACGCTTGCCGACAGGCCGTAGCCGGTCGCAGCATAGGCAGCGGCGAAACCGTGGCTGGTGGCGAGCGCCCAGATCGAGCGCGAGGCGCTGGCCGATCCGCCTTCGCTGTTGGTGACACCGGCGACAGCGCGCGCGGCGTCTTCAGCGGCAAGCGCGGCTTCGCGCAGCGATTCGGGCGAGGCTTCGCCGCCGTCGTCGAGATCGAGCTGCGGCGGCGCGCCGTGCATCAGGCGTTCTTTGGGGGCGAGGCCGGCCCAGGCATCCTCGGGTGCCTCGCGCGCCATCGCGACCGCGCGCTCGACCAGCGCGGCGAGCGCATGTTCGCTGAAGTCCGAGGTTGAGACGCTGGCGGAGCGGTTGCCGGCGAACACGCGCAGGCCGAGTTCCTGACTTTCGCTGCGGCCGACATCCTCGAGCGCGCCGAGCCGCACCGACACGTCGAGCGCGGTATCGGCGGCGAAAACGGCATCGGCGGCGTCGGCGCCGGCGGCCCGGGCGCGATCTACGATAGCGGCGGCGCGATCCTGCGCCTGTTCGATGGTCAACATATGTCGGACTTAGGCACGGACCCCGCGAAGGTCAAAGCGTCGCGACCGTCCCGATGACGAAACACGCGCAGAACACGAGAAATCCGGCAAAGCGGTTGGACCGGAAACGCGCGAGCGCGCCGGCGCCGTCATCGGGCGAGAGCGTGCCGACCTGCCAGCCGAAATGCGCGGCGACCGGCAGCAGCGCGGCGAGCGCGAGCGGATCGGGGCGGACCAGCCACAAAGCCACGCCCCACAGCAGCAGCGCGGCCACGTAGAACAGGCCGACGCCGAGCCGGACCCGGCTGCCCATCCGCAGCGCCGACGAGCGCACGCCGATCAGCGCATCGTCCTCGCGGTCTTGCAGCGCGTAGATCGTGTCATAGCCGATCACCCACGCGATCGACCCGGCGTAGAGCAGCAGACCGGGAATGGTGAGCTTGCCCGCGATCTCGCTCCAGCCGACCAGGCAGGCCCAGGAGAACACCATGCCGAGCCACGCCTGCGGCCACCACGTAATGCGCTTCATGAACGGATAGCCGGCGACCAGCGCGAGGCTGAGCAAAGCGACGATCGCGGCGTAGAGGTTCAGTTGCAGCAGGACGACGAGGCCGATCAGGCACAGAGCGACCAGCCAGACCCACGCCGCCCTGAGGCTGACCGCGCCGCTCGCCAGCGGGCGGCTGCGCGTGCGGGCGACCTGCCGGTCGAGATCGCGATCGACGATGTCGTTGTAGACGCAGCCCGCGCCGCGCATCGCGATGCTGCCGGCGAGCAGCCACAGGATCAGATCCCAACGCGTGATCGCGCCGCCGGCGAGCGCGACGCCCCATGCGCCGGGCCAGAACAGCAGCCACCAGCCGATCGGCCGGTCGAACCGCGCCAGCAACGCGAACGGGCGGGCTGCGGCGGGGAGCAGGGCGACGAGGCCGCGATGTTCGGTGTCGGGGGTGAGGTCGGTGGTGGTCATGCGCGGAACGTGCTCCCCTCCCTGAAAGGGAGGGGATGGGGGTGGGTCGGTTTGGGGCGGGCGTCACCTTCCCTCGCAAGCAACCCACCCCCGGCCCCTCCCTTCCAGGGAGGGGAGAAAACAGCGACTCGATTGTCGGGGGTTAGGTCGGTCGTGGACATGCGCACGGCGCGCCCCTTACCTCCCCTCCCTGACAGGGAGGGGCCGGGGGTGGGTTGGCCCGCGTGGGACCGTAGCGACTGCCGCAACCGACCCACCCCCAGCCCAGCATCGGGTCGGTCATGCCCCCGGCATGACCTGAACAGCGCGGGGCGCTGTTCACCCGATGCTCTTCCAGGGAGGGAAGCGGGTTGCGCTCGCGGAAAGGCCCTCACGCCGCCTCGCTGAATTGCAAGCTGGCGAGCCGCGCGTACAGGCCGCCGGCGCCGATCAGCTCGGCGTGGCTGCCGCTCTCGACGATGCGGCCCTCGTTCATCACGATGATGCGCCGCGCCGCGCGCACGGTGGCGAGGCGGTGGGCGATGACGAGCGTGGTGCGGTTCACCATCAGCCGTTCGAGCGCCTGCTGGACGAGTCGCTCGCTCTCGGCGTCGAGCGCGCTGGTCGCTTCGTCGAGCAGCAGGATCGGCGCGTCGCGGAGCAGCGCGCGGGCGATCGCGAGGCGCTGGCGCTGGCCACCCGACAGGCGCGCCCCGCCCTCGCCGAGAAACGTGTCGAGTCCGCCGGGCAGCTTGCGCAGGAACTCGGCGGCGTTGGCGGCCTCGGCGGCGGCCCAGAGCTGATCGTCGCTCGCCTGCCAGCGACCGTAGCGCAGGTTGTCGCGCGCCGACGCGCCGAAGATCACGGTATCCTGCGGCACCATCGCGATCCGCTCGCGGATTGCGGCGGGATCGGCGAGCGGCAGCGCGACACCGTCGATCCGCACTTCGCCCGCATCGGGATCGTAGAAGCGCTGGAGCAACTGGAACAAGGTCGATTTGCCAGCGCCCGAGGGGCCGACGATCGCGACGGTCTCGCCGGGTGCGACGCTGACGTTGAAGTCGTGCAGCGCCGCCACGTCGCGGCGGGTCGGGTAGCGGAACTCGACGTGCGAGAACTCGACCGTGCCGCGCGGCGGCTCGGGCAAGGCGACCGGCGAGGCTGGCGCGGCGATCGAAGGGCGTTCCGCGAGCAGTTCGGACAGACGGCCGGCGGCACCCGACGCGCGGAGCAGGTCGCCATAGACTTCGGTCAGCGAGCCGAACGAGCCGGTGACGATGCCGGCGGTCAGCACGAAGGCGGCGAGCGAGCCGCTCGACAGGCGTCCGCTCGCGACGTCGTTGACGGTGTCCCACATCAGCAGCGTCACCGCGCCGAACAGCAGCCCCATCACCAGCGCGGTCATGACCGCGCGCAGCCGGAAGCGGCGCTTGGCCGATTCGAAGCTCTGATCGACGGCAGCGCGGAAGCGCTCGCCCTCGCGGGCTTCCTGCCCGAACGCCTGCACGATCTTCATCGCACCAAGCGTCTCGACCGCGAGCGCGCCGATATCGGCGACACGGTCCTGGCTGGAGCGCGAATATTGCCGCACGCGCCGGCCGAGCAGGAAGATCGGCGTGATGATGATCGGAATGCCGACGATCAGCGACAGCGCCAGTTTGGGCGCGAGCGCGAACAGATAAGCGATGCCACCGATGCCGATGACAAGGCTGCGCAGCGCCACCGAAATCGTGCTGCCGACCGCATTCTCGATCTGGCCGGTGTCCGACGTCAGCCGCGAAGCGATCTCCGACGGGCGATTCTCCTCGAACCAGGCCGGCGACAGCGTCAGCAGATTGGCGTGGACCGCCGTGCGGATATCCGCGACGGTGCGCTCGCCGAGCCACGACACGCTGTAGAACCGCACCGCCGTCGCCACCGCGAGCACCAGCACGACGATGATGAGATGGTGGAAATAGGGCGCGACCGCGCCTGCGTTGGCGTGTTCGGCGAAACCGTTGTCGACGATCTGCTTGAAGGTCGCCGGGAAGGCGAGCGTCGCCCCCGCCGCCACGACCAGCGCCACCAGCGCGGTCGCGATCCGGGCGGGATAGCGCGTGGCATGACGCCACACCATGCCGAGATTGCTCAACTTGCGCGATCCGCGCGGCTCGGCGTTGTCGACTTCGGCCATGCGAGCCGCGTAGCAAAGCCGCCGCGCGGGCGCCACTGCTCACGACGATAACATTTTGTTCCCCCGCGAAGGCGGGGGTCTAGAACCACGAGCGCAGCACTGCTTGGCTCTGGACCCCCGCCTTCGCGGGGGAACCACGAATTACGAGAGTCCGTCACCTCTGATCGAGACAGCCGATCACGCTATCCGAAACTTGCCGCCCGCCGGTGCGTTCTACTGTATGGTCATTCACCGATAGATCGCTACATACGCCTCATGCTGTACAATGCCTACGAACTGCAACGTTCCTTCCTCGCCGGCGCAAGCGCAATGGCCGATTTCAGCGCCGAGCTGCTCCAGAACCCGGTAAACCCGTTTTCCTATTTCGGCGGCGGGCCGGTGATCGCCTCCGCGCTGGAGGTGTTCGCGCATGCGGCCGCACCGCGCGGCAAGCCCGATTTCGGGCTTGATCGCACGCTGGTCGACGGCAAGGAGGTCGATGTCGTCGAGGAGATCGTGCTGCGCAAGCCGTTCGGGCAGCTCAAGCATTTCGCGAGGGCCGGTGTCGAGGGCGGCCCCAAGCTGCTGATCGTGGCGCCGATGTCGGGCCATTTCGCGACACTGCTGCGCGGCACGGTCGAGCGGATGCTGCCGGTCGCGGATGTGTACATCACCGACTGGCGCGACGCCAAGCTGGTGCCGATGTCGGACGGCGGTTTCGATTTCGAGGATTATGTCGATTACGTGATCGCCTACCTTGAGGCGATCGGGCCGGATACGCACATGCTCGCGGTCTGCCAGCCGTCGGTGCCGTGCTATGCCGCCGCCTGCGTGATGAGCGCGGACAACAACCCCTGCCGCCCCAAGACGCTGACGATGATGGGCGGACCCGTCGATACGCGCGAGGCGCCGACTGCAGTCAACACGCTCGCGACCGAACGGCCGCATAGCTGGTTCGAGCAGAACGTGATCGTCAAGGTGCCGCTCACCTATCCGGGTGCGGGGCGGAAGGTGTATCCGGGCTTCCTCCAGCTCGCCGGCTTCATGTCGATGAACCTCGGCAACCACCTGATGTCGCATTGGGAGATGTTCAAGCATCTCGTGCAGGGCGACGATGAGAGCGCGGATTCAACCAAGCGCTTCTACGAAGAATATCGCTCGGTCTGCGACATGACCGCCGAATTCTACCTGCAGACGATCGATCTGGTGTTCCAGAACCATTCGCTGCCCAAGGGCGAGATGACGCACCGTGGCCGCAAGGTCGATCCGGCGGCGATCACCGATATCGGCATTTTGGCGATCGAGGGGTTGCGCGACGATATTTCGGGAGTTGGCCAGACGCGCGCGGCGCTCAAGATCGCGACCAGCCTGCCCGACGAAAAGAAGCGCTATTTCACCGTCGATGCCGGGCATTACGGCATCTTCAACGGCAGCAAATGGCGTAATCAGGTCGCGCCGGTGGTCGAGCAGTGGATGGCCGCCAACGCGTGATTGGCGGTTCGGTTCGGGTGGGTTGAGGCGGGGGTTTCCCCCCGCCCCCAGCCTCAGACCGCCGTCGTCTCGACGAAGGCGTGGCTGCTGCTCTCGTCGCTCTTGATCGTGCCGCCGAACAGCATCTTGAGCCGCCCCGACAGCGAGATATCGGTTTCCCACAGTTCCGCGCTCGAAATATCGAGCCGCAGCAGCGCGAGGTTAGGGTCGCTCTTGCCGCCGGGGAACCACGCTTCGACCTGGTTATTCCACAGCTTGTCGATCAGCGCGGGATCATTGTCCTGGCGGATATCGCCGGCGAGGCAGGCGAAGAAATCATGTCCCTTAGATACGAACTGCGCCATCGCGCTGCCGCCTGACGCGAGGCGGTTGTCCTTGCCGACGAAGAAGAACAGGGTGTCGACCTGATCGCGGTCGAGCTGGGCGGTCAGCGGTTCGCTGTGCTGGCCGCTTCCGGTGAGGCCGACCATCAGGAACGGGCTTTGCGCCATCTTGTCCCACATCGTTTGCTTGATCTTGTGTGTATCGGTCATCGTCGCTCTCCTCATTCGGATACAGTGGGTGAACGACGCAATCGCGGCTTGGTTGCGCTCGTGACGCGAGGGCTGTTATGCCTGTGCGTGCCGCGCCCGGCACAGCACCGGCCCGGACTGTGTATCGATCCGGGGGGACGAGATGACGAAGACACGTACAGCGGCCATGCTGGTGCTCGGCCTTATGCTCGCCCAACCGGCCGTCGCCGAGGTGCAGGCGCAACGCATCCCGCCCGAACTCGTCACGTTCGAGAAGGGCTTGCACAAACAGACCGGCGATGTCGCCATCCCGGCGGCGCACGCGCAGCTTCACCTCGGCGACCGCTATTATTTCGTGCCCGCTGACGAGGCGAAGACGATCCTGACCAAAGTGTGGGGCAATCCGCCGCAGAGCGCCGACGGCGTGCTCGGCATCGTGTTCGAAAAAGGGCGGACGATCTTCGACAACGTCTGGGGCGCGGTCGTCACTTATGAGGATACGGGTTACGTCTCCGATGCGAACGCCAAGTCCGAAGATTACAATCAGGTGCTCGAGTCGATCCGAAAGGGTGAGAGCGAGGAGAACACCAAACGCAAACAGGGTGGCTTCCCGCAACTTCATCTCGTCGGGTGGGCACAGCCGCCGGCCTATGATCCCGCCTCGCACGCGCTGATCTGGGCGCGCGACATCCGGTTTTCCGATAGCGCCACCGACGCGCTCAATTACGACGTGCGGCTGCTCGGGCGGCGCGGCGTGCTGAGCCTCAACATGCTCTCCAGCATGGATCACCTTTCGGACGTGCGTGCCGCCGCTGCGGATTTCGGCAAGGCGGCGGCGTTCGATCGGGGTTCGGCCTATGCCGATTTCGACAAGACGATCGACAAGAGCGCTGGCTACGGCCTTGCCGGGCTGGTCGCGGCGGGGGCCGGCGTGGTGGTCGCCAAGAAGCTCGGGCTGCTGGCGATCGCGCTCGGCTTCGGCAAGTATCTGCTGGCGGCACTCGCGGTCGGGGTGGCGGGGATGCGCCGGTTCTTCGGGCGGATTTTCGGCAGGAAGAACGCGGAGTAGCCGTTCGTTGCCACGCGCCTTCCGCCGCGATCGGCTTACATCGTCACCTTCAGCGCCAGCGTCCACGCCACCATCATGAACCCGCTCAGCATCGCGAGCACCGAGATGACCGCGATGGCAGCCTTCGGTCGCGCGGCAAGCGCATTGGCGACGACCAGCCAGAGCGGAAAGATCACCAGCGCGTAGCGCGCGAAGGACGCTATGCCGCCGGTGAGCGGCACCAGAGTCAGGAAAAGCGCGAGGGCGAGCAGGAGCGGACGCCGGAGGAGAACGAGCCTCACCAGCACGCCGATGGCGAGCCACGCCACGACGAAGCTGACAAAGTTCACGTCCGGCACCCGATCGGGATGCAACACGCCGTCCAGCAGAGTCGAAAAGGGATCCCCGAAGCTCCGGCCCCAGGCTTTTTGCACATGCACGAAGGCGAGCGCGTCGCCGGTCCGCGATCTAAGATGCAGCATGAAAGCCGCGAGCGCGAACATCGGGGGAAGAATGCCCGCGACGATGCCGACCACCTCGGACGGGCGGAGTGCCGGCTTGCCTTTCCGGTCGAGAAAGAGGCGCTCTGTCGCCGCCCAGGCATAGGGCAGCAGCAATCCCACGCCGAGGTTGCGGGTCAACACCGCCGCTGCGGCCACCGTCCCCGCCGCCATCCATTTCCGGCTTCGGATCAGACAAAACGCAGCCGTCAGGCACAGCAGGAAGAGCGATTCGGTATAGGCAGCCGAGAAGATGTAACTCCCCGGAACGACGCAGAGCAGTATCACGGCCAGATCGGCGGTCTTCCTGTCGAACTCGGCACAGGCGAGCCGGTGGATGAGAACCAGCGCCGCCAGAAAGCTCAGGTTGGAGATCACCAGCATGGCTTCGAAGGCGCTCAGCCCGGTGACGGTCGCGATCCCGGCGGCGAGCGCGGGATAGGCCGGGAAGAACGCCCAGTTCGCCTGCCCGTCCGGCCCGGCGAGAGGCTGATAGCCATGTTTGGCGAGGCCGACGTACCAGCCCGTATCCCAGGTTCCCCACATGTTCAGCCACCGATGGGGACTGAAACGCAGATCGGGGTCGAGCGTCGTGACCGGCCGGACATAGCGCTCGGTCAGCAGCCCCACCACCAACAGCGTCAATCGGCTGAGCGTGAAGCCGTATATCACGACCGAATAGTGTCGCAGCGCCCCGGCAAGCGCGCGCAGCGGCGCGTGCCGAGCGCGCTGGCTGGGCGTCGATACCGACTCGGTGGCCCCGCCGCCGTCTTCCAAAGAAAATCTCCCCGCTTCGTCTGCGGCGGATATCGCTTTATAGGCCGAATACCCAGCGTCGCCGTCCGAAGCTGGTCGCTATCGCCTCAACCTTCGGCGATCACAATATGGCTTGGCATGGGCCGACACGGCTTACGGCTTGGCACCCTCCGCGTCCACCCGCTCGACCTTTTGCGGGTCGGGATAGGGCATGATGAGCGTGCCATCGGGCGCGGCGGTGAAGCTGGTCTGCGTCGGATACGCAAGCGAGATGCCTTCCTTGGCGAAACGGCGCAGGATCGCCACCATCAAGCGGTCGCGCGTGGCATGCGCGGTGCCCCAGTTGTCGCCGGGAATGTCGAACTGCACGGCGAAATCGAGCGTGCTCGCGCCGAAGGATTCGAAGCCATTGCGTGCCGAGGTGGCACCTTCCGCCTCGATCAGCTCCTTGAGGATACCGGGCAGCCGCTCCAGCGTGTCGGGCGGGGTCTCATAGGCGACGCCGAGCGTGAACCCGATGCGGATGTGGTTGCGCTGCGAGACGTTGAGAATTTCCTTGTCGAGCAGGTTCTTGTTGGCGATCACGCGTTCCTCGCCGGTATAGGCGCGGATGCGGGTCGATTTCAGGCCGATACTCTCGATGATGCCGCTCGAATCGCCGAAGCTGATCTTGTCGCCGCGCTTGAAGGGCCGGTCGAACAGGATGGCGAGCGCGGCGAACAGATCGGCGAAGATGCCCTGCGCGGCGAGGCCGATCGCGATACCGCCGACGCCGAGGCCGGCGACCAGACCCGTGACGTTGACCCCGAGATTGTCGAGCACGACGATGAAGGCGATCGCGAACACCGCGAAGGTGACGAGCAGGCTGATGATGCCCATCGCGCTTTGCAACGCCTCGCCCGAATAGCTTTCCGAATGCGTGCGATGCTCGATCGCGCCGAGGATGATCTCGCGCGCCCAGATCGCGACCTGGAACACGCTGGCGATAGTGAACAGGAATTTGATCGTCGTCGCGACTTCTGGGGGTGCGCCGGCATAGCCCTGCACCAGCTTGGCGGCGACCATCACGATGAAGAAGTTGTTGGTCTTGACCACCGCGCGGCCCAGCACCGCCCCCCAGCCGGCGATGCCGCCGCGGGTGCTGCACAATTTCTGGCCGAGCTTGCGCGCGGTGGCGAGCGCGATGACGATCACCGCGCCAATCGCGAGCGCGATCAGGATTTGCAGCCAGTGCGTGCCGAGCCAGTCCATTGTGGCGCCGATCAGATCGCGCACCTGCGCGTTGATGTCGCGCACCTTCACCGGCGGAAGGATCGCCGTCGTTGTATTGCTCATCGCGGTTATGCTGCCTCTGCGATTGCGGGGGTGCCGCCCGTTTCGAGAAACGCGATCAGGCCACGCTCGGCGCGGGTAAGATAGCGCGTCGCGCGCGGCAAGCGCGTGGCGCGCACCGCCGCCTGCCCGTGCTTCACCGCCGCGATCAGCAGCGGGTGGACATAGGATTTGCGGCTGATCGCGGGGGTGTTGCCGAGCGCGTCGGCGACGGGTTCGAGCATCGTCTTGAGGCCGATGTCGTGGCCGGCACCGACGAGCGTCTCGAACGCGATCACGCTCGCGCCCCAGGTGCGGAAATGTTTCGCGGTGTAATCGCCGCCCATCGCCTCGCGGATATAGGCGTTGACGTCCGATGAGGTGACGGGATGCGTGGCGCCATCGTCATCGACCCAGCGGAACAGATGCTGGCCAGGCAGATCCTGGCATTTCTTGACGAAGCGGCTGAGCGACGAATCGGTGATCGTCAACAGCCGGACCTTGCCCGATTTGGCCTTGTACTGGAGCTTGATCGTCTTGCCCTTGAGCACCGCATGGCGGCGGCGCAGCGTGGTCGCGCCGTAGCTCTTGTTGGCCTTCACATAGCCTTCGTTGCCGATGCGGACATGGCCGAGATCGAGCAGCCGCACGATCGCCGCGACGGCTACGTCCTTGCCGAGCCCGCGCCGCGCCAGATCGGCCTCGACGCGCGCACGCAATTTGGGAAGCGCATGGCCGAACGGCGCACACAGATCGTACTTCGCGCAATCCTGCGCGGCGCGGAATTCGAGGTGATAGCGATATTGCTTGCGACCGCGCTCGTCCCAGCCGACCGCCTGGATATGGCCGCACGGGTCCGGGCTGAACCACGCGTCGCGATAGGCGGGCGGCAGGCCGATCGCGTTGAGCCGGTCGATCTCGTCGCGATCGGTGATGCGCTTGGCCGAAGCATCCCAATAGCCCCAGCCGTGGCGCATTTTCCGGCGGGTGATGCCGGGCTCGGTATCGTCGCAATAGGTGATCTCGGCGTCCATCGCGTCCCTCGTCAGAGCCTTAAAAATGCGCGGTCGGTCGCTTCGTTCCGGAACGGGCCGCATCGGCTGGGGGTTTGGACGGCATCCACGAAGGAGAATCCCGTGACAAACCTATCGCACGCGCACGTCCTGATCGTCGCCACCAACGGCTTCGAACAGTCCGAACTGTTCGAACCACGCCAGGCCTTGCTCGATGCGGGCGTGAAGGTGACGCTCGCCTCGCTCTCGACCGATCCGATCCAGGGCATGAAACACGATGAGAAGGGCGACACGATCACGCCCGATCTGACCGTCGATGACGTCAATACGCAGGATTACACCGCGCTGCTGCTGCCCGGCGGCGTCGCCAACCCCGATACGCTGCGCACCAGCGACCGCGCGGTCGAGATCGTCGAGGAGTTCGTCGATGACGACAAGCTGGTCGCGGCAATCTGCCACGGCCCCTGGCTGCTGGTCGAGGCCGATGTCGTCGATGGCCGCACCATGACGAGTTGGCCGTCGATCCGCACTGATCTGGAGAATGCCGGCGCCGAGGTGGTCGATGAGGAAGTGGTGCGCGACGGCCAGTTCATCACCAGCCGCAAGCCCGAGGATATTCCGGCGTTCAACAAGGCGATTCTTGAGGCGCTCGCTGAAGAGACCGAGGATGCGTAAGCCCGATGCGTAAGAACCCACTCACAAAACCGTTCGTGTCGAGCGAAGTCGAGACACCTGCGCTACAGCGCATGTCCCTCGACTTCGCTCGGGACGAACGGAGGTTGCTTCGCTCGGGACGAACGAGTGTTACGTCGCTCGGGCGAACGGATGGTTAGGTGGAGGCGACTTCGAGAGACGTCGGCTTCACCTTGCGGAACGGCCGCCACGCCGCCTCCGAGCGCTTCCGCGCCAGATACGTGTCCAGCCCGATCTGCGCGCCGATCAACTGGTAGATGAAGGGCTGGAAGGCGATGCCGACGAACGCCGCGCCGAGCAGGTAGATCAGCAGCGCCGATTGCAGCGCGCCGGCGAGCGGCGCGATCCACGCCTCGTCGGGCGGCGCCTTGCGGTAGCGGCGGCGCAGTATCTCCATGCGGAGGATGCCGATCACGTTGAGCCCGCCCCATAGCAGGATGCCGGGCCAGCCCTGTTCGCCGAGCATCTCGAAATACGAGCTGTGATACGCGCGTGCGCGGTCCGTGGTCGGGGTGTGCTTGAGCGTCAGGCTGTTGCCGCTGCCTTCGGTCGTGACCAGATCATAGTTGAGCACGTCCTGCCGGTACATGTCGAAGCCGCCGCCGAACGGATGCGTCTTCGCGTAATTCCACGTCCACTGCCACACAGCGAGCCGGGTCGAGGCGGATTCATCGGCCTTGTAGGTCTTGATCGTCCCCATCCGCGCGACGAAGGCCGAGGGCAGGAACGGCACCGCCACCACGCCGATCGCAGCGATCAGCCCGAGGTAGAGCAGTTTGCGCTTCACATCGCGCAGCATCAGCACCGCCGCCAGCACGACGCACAGCAGCCCGGTCCGCGCCGAGGTGCCGACGGGAATCATGCAGCACGCGAACACCAAAGCGTAGCAGAAGATTTTCACCTTCCAGTCGGGCTTGAAGACCGTGCCGTGGTTGGAGAACCACAGCACCAGCGGCACGATCGCCACCGCCACGGTCGAGATGATCGAGCCTTCGTACAGGCCGCTGTTGTTCGACACCATCAGGTTGAGCGAGCCATAGCCGCCGCCCGACACGACCGTCTTAATGCCGCCGACGATGATGATCGACGACGCCGACAACACCATGAACAGCAGCAAGGATTCGATCCTGAGCTTCGTGCGCAAGGTGAGCGGCAGGAAGGCGGCGAACACCAAAGCCTTCCACACCCAATCCCATTTATCGAGCGCTTCCATCGGGAAATCGGCGGTGCGCGTGGTGATGCCGCAATAGAGCAGCAGCAGCAGGATGATGATCTGGCGCGGGGCGATCCGCACGTCGCGCTTGTCGTCGATCAGCGCCCAGCTCAGCACCGCCGCGCAGAAGGCGATCAGCGAGATCGGCATCGAATTGAGCAGCAGATAGGTCAGCCGCTGCGGGCTGACGATATCGATATAGATATAGGCGAGGATGAAGATGAACGGCTTGCGCAAGCCGGCCAGAAAGAACGCGCCGAGGAACGCGACGAAGATGAGATCACGCAACCGGCCGATCCTCTTCCTCGGGCTTGGCCGCGCGCAGGCGGCCGCGCATGTCGCGATCGAGCGGCCCCGGCTCGTGATCGAGATCGGGCCGCCTGAGCAGCGCCCAGATCGCGAGCAGCATCAGCCCGTGGCTGACCAGAAGCGCGAAATTGTCGATCATGCCTGTGCCCTTCGAACGCGCTTCGCGACTTCGCCGGGGGTGCGAATAAGCCCATCCGAGTTGAGGCTCCGTTAAGCACTGGCGTGGCAGGTGGAGCGCGATGAAAATCCTCCACGTCCTCGACCACGGTTTGCCGTTGCAGAGCGGCTATACCTTCCGCACCCGCGCGATCCTCAAGGCGCAGCAGGCGCGCGGCTGGCAGGTCGCCGCCGTCACCGGCATACGGCAGGGCGCGTCGGCCACCGCAGCCGAGACGGTCGACGGGATCGACTTCCATCGCACGCCCGTCATCGGAAAGTTGCCGCCGGTGCTGGCCGAGGTGCGCGAGATCCACGCGCTGTCGCGCCGTGTCGCCGAGGTGGCGAAGGTGTTCCGCCCCGATATCCTTCACGCGCATTCGCCGGTGCTCGGCGCGCTTGCCGCTCTCCGCGTCGCGCGGGCGATGCGGCTGCCGCTGGTCTATGAGATCCGCGCGTTCTGGGAGGATGCCTCGGTCGGCAACGGCACCGGGCACGAGGGATCAGCGCGCTACCGGGCGACGCGGATGCTCGAGACCTGGGCGGTGCGCCGCGCCGATGCGGTGTCGGTGATCTGCGAGGGGTTGCGCGGCGACCTGATCGCGCGCGGTATCGCGCCGGACAAAATCCTCGTCTCGCCCAATGGGGTAGACCTCGCGCTGTTCGGCGCTCCATTGGAATACGATCAGCCGCTCGCCCGCCAGATCGGCGTCGAGGGTGCCGAGGTGATCGGCTTCATCGGCAGCTTCTACGATTACGAAGGCATCGACGATCTGATCGCGGCGATGCCCGCGCTGGTCGCCGCGCGCCCGACCGCGCGACTGCTGCTGGTCGGCGGCGGGCCGATGGAAGCGGCGTTGCGCGCGCAAGCGGCGGCCTCGCCGGTGGCGGGGCATATCCACTTCGTCGGGCGTGTGCCGCACAACGAAGTCGATCGCTATTACTCGCTGGTCGATATCCTCGCCTATCCGCGCAAACGGATGCGGCTGACCGATCTCGTCACGCCGCTCAAACCGCTGGAGGCGATGGCGCAGCGCCGGCTGGTCGCCGCATCGGATGTCGGTGGCCACCGCGAGTTGATCCGGGACGGCATCACCGGCACGTTGTTCCCGCCCGGCGATCCGGCCGGCATCGCGACGGCACTCACCGATCTGCTCGGCAATCGCGACGGCTGGGAAGCCCGGCGCGAGCGCGGTCGCAGCTTCGTCGAGGCGGAGCGCAACTGGGCGGTGAACGTCGGTCGTTACGAACCTGTTTACCAAAAACTTACCAGTGACGTGGCATCACCCCATGCATGGTCGCGTCCCCCCGTCAGCGTCTGATCCTGCCCATCGCGCCGCTCGGCGCAGGTGTGACGGGCGCGTTCACCGCCTTGCTGTTCCTCATGATGCCGTCGAGCGCGCTCGAATCGCTCGTCTTAGAGAGTGGCGTCGCGACGTTGCTCAACGCGGCCCAGCCGCCGCTCGGCTTCACCGCGCGGGCGGTGCTGGCGCTTACCGGCGGCGGCGTGTGTGCGCTGCTCGCGTGGATCGCGCTGTTCGTTGCGGTCGGTACGCGGCTGGTGATCGTCAACGGGTCTTTGGCGACCGGCGACGCGGTGCCGCCGCAGCGCCGCGCCGATTCGCACCCCGATGCGCCACCGCGCCAGCCGGTGTTCGCCAACCGCGATCTCGGCACGCCGTTCCTCGACGTCCGCGCCGAAGCGCCTGCATCGCGCCCGATCGGCCCGGCGCGCGCGCGGCCGCTGCCCGCCAATCTCGACATGCCGCTGTCGCTGTTCGATCCGGTCTCGTTCGCCGCGCCCACCGCGCCGGCGCCCGCGCCCGACCCGGTCGAGATCATCGAGCCGACCCCGATCGTCCGCGAACAGCGCAGCGCAGCGCCGATCCCGATCCGGCGCGACACCAGTGGCGCGATCGACCTGATCGCCGCGTCGATGCGGTCCGCGCCGCCGATCCGCCGCGTCGAGGCCGAATCGCCCGCTTCGATCCGCGCGCTGCTCGACCGGCTCGAACGCAGCGTCGCGCAGCGCGACGCCGCGCCCGCCCCGGCGCGACCCGAATCGATCCGCGACACGCTCGAAACGCTGCGCGGGCTGACGACGCGCACGGGCTGATTTGCCCGCCACCGCGCGCGCCGCTAAGGCCCGTTCGATGACCGGCAGCCCCCTCACCCTCTACAACAGCCTGACGCGCGCGACCGAGACGTTCGCGCCGCTCGATCCCGCCAATGTGCGCGTCTATTCGTGCGGGCCGACCGTCTACAATTACGCGCACATCGGCAATTTGCGCGCCTATGTCTTCACCGACACGCTGAGCCGGGTGCTGACGTGGAAAGGCTACCCCCTCACCCACATCATCAACATCACCGATGTCGGCCACCTCACCTCGGACGCCGATGCTGGCGACGACAAGATGGAAGCCGCCGCGCGCGCGCGCGCGATGAGCATCTGGGACATCGCCGCGCATTACACGCAAGCGTTCAAGCAGAACCTCAGCGATCTCAACATCCGCGAACCGAGCAAATTCCCGCTCGCGACCGACCACATCGCCGAGATGATCGCGTTCGGCGAAAAGATCGCGCGGAAGCATTGCTACGTGCTGGAGAGCGGCCTGTATTTCGACGTGTCGACCGTGCCCGATTACGGTCGGCTCGCCCGCGTGGCGGACGACGAGCGCGAAGGCCGGATCGATCCGGTCGCGGGCAAGCGCAACCCGCAGGATTTCGCGATCTGGCGCACCTCCGCGCCGGGCGAGAACCGGCAGATGGAGTGGGATTCGCCCTGGGGCCGGGGCGCGCCGGGCTGGCATCTCGAATGCTCGGTGATGAGTCGTAAATATCTCGGGGATGGTTTCGACATCCACACCGGCGGCATCGACCACCGCGAGATCCACCACCCCAATGAGATCGCGCAAAACCAGGCGCATTGCGACTGCGCCGATACCGGCGCGCGGTTCTGGATGCACAACAATTTCCTCGTCGAGCGCGCGGGCAAGATGTCGAAGTCTTCGGGCGATTTCACGACGTTGCAGACGCTGGTCGATCGCGGCTTCCACCCCCTCGCCTACCGGCTGATGTGCCTTTCGGCACACTACCGCAGCGAACTTGAGTTTTCGTGGGAGAACCTCGCGGCGTCGTTTACCCGGCTCAAGCGGCTGGTGATGGCGGTCGAGGCGTTGCGCGCGCGCGACGATGGCGCGCAAAAGGGCGATGCGACGCCATATCTCGCGCGGTTGGACGAAGCGGTCTCCGACGATCTCGGTACACCGCGCGCGCTGCCCGTGCTCGACGAGTTGCTCGCGGACAAGAAGCTGTCGCCGGCCACGCGCCTCGCGGCGTTGGGCGCGTTCGTCGATGTGCTTGGCCTGCCGCTGCTGACGCTGGCGCGCGCCGATCTGCGCGTGATGCCGGCGGGTGCGACGATTACGCCCGCCGAGATCGACGCGCACCTGGCCGAACGCAAGGCAGCCCGTGTCGCCAAGGACTTCGCCCGCTCAGACGCGCTGCGCGACGGTCTCACCGCCGCCGGCGTCGAGGTGATGGACGGCGATCCGCTGGGGTGGGACTGGAAGGCGATTATCGATTGAGTCCGCTGCGGCGGAAAGATGGTTCACGCGGAGGCGCGGAGGCGCAGAGAAGAGAGAGAAAGCGGCCGAAGGCCGCATAATGCGCAAGTGGGGAAACCTCGGGCACACCATTAGCGCTGACTCCTCCTCTTCTCTCCGCGCCTCCGCGCCTCCGCGCCTCCGCGTGCAAAAACCTTCTTTTAACCCCTCAAACCGCATTTACCCGAATAGCGTAAAACATCCCTTGCGCGCTTTACCCCATCCGGGTAATGCGCGCCTCCCATGACGACACTCGCAGGCATCAAGATCAAGCGCTTCCGTGAGGAGCGCACCCTCAGCCGGGCCGCTTTCGGCGCGTGGTATGGCGCGCCCGGCAGCACCGTGCAGGGCTGGGAAGAAGACGGCAAACGCGCCGGCAGCCAGATCGTCAACCAGATCGCGGCCAACGGCATCGCCACCCACGCCGACTGGTACGTCCAAATTCGAACGGAGAACGACATGAGCACCTGGTCGCCCGATAGCTGGACGCGCGCCGAAGCGCGGCAGATGCCGACCTATCCCGACGCCGCCGCGCTCGACGCGGCGACCGATACGCTCGCCAGCTTCCCGCCGCTGGTCTTCGCCGGCGAGGCGCGCAACCTCACCGCCGATCTCGGCAAGGTCGCCGAGGGCAAGGCGTTCCTGCTGCAGGGCGGCGACTGCGCCGAATCGTTCGCCGAGCACAGCGCCAACAACATCCGCGATACCTTCCGCGTCATCCTCCAGATGGCGGTGGTGCTCACCTATGCGTCGAAGCTGCCGGTGGTGAAAGTCGGCCGCATGGCGGGCCAGTTCGCCAAGCCGCGCTCGACCGACATGGAGACGCTGAACGGCGTCGAATTGCCGAGTTATCGCGGCGACATCGTCAACGACATCGCCTTCACCCCCGAAAGCCGCATCCCCGATCCGCAACGGATGGTGCGCGCCTATAGCCAGTCGGCGGCGACGCTCAACCTGCTGCGCGCGTTCGCCGGCGGCGGTTATGCCAATCTCCACCAGGTCCACCGCTGGACGCATGACTTCATGGGCCGCAGCCCGTGGTCGCAGAAATATGCCGACGTCGCCGACCGGATCGGCGAGGCGCTCGACTTCATGGAAGCCTGCGGGATCAACCCCGAGACGGTGCCGCAGCTCGCCGAGACGCGTTTCTACACCAGCCACGAGGCGCTGCTGCTGCGCTACGAACAGGCGCTGACCCGGCAGGATTCGCTGACCGGCGACTGGTACGACACCTCCGCGCACATGCTCTGGATCGGCGACCGCACCCGCTTCGAGGGATCGGCGCACGTCGAGTACTTGCGCGGCATCGGCAACCCGATCGGCATGAAGTGCGGACCGAGCCTCGAGCCGGACGCGCTGCTACGGCTGCTCGACACGCTCAATCCGGCGCGCGTGCCCGGCCGGATGTCGCTCATCACCCGCTACGGCCACGACAAGATCGAGGCGGGCCTGCCCAAGCTGGTGCGCGCGGTGATGCGCGAGGGGCATCCGGTGGTGTGGAGCTGCGACCCGATGCACGGCAACGTCGTCAAGGCCGCCAACGGCTACAAGACGCGGCCGTTCGACCGTATCCTGGCGGAAGTGCGCGGCTTCTTCGCGGTCCACCGCGCCGAAGGCTCGATCGCGGGCGGCATCCACGCCGAGATGACCGGGCAGAACGTCACCGAATGCACCGGCGGCGCGGTCGATGTGACCGAACAGTCGCTCGCCGACCGCTACCACACCCACTGCGACCCCCGCCTCAACGCCGGTCAGAGCCTGGAGCTGGCGTTCCTGCTCGCCGAGATGCTCAACGCCGAAATGTCCGAACGCCGCCGCGCGGCGGCGTAAGCGCGACAATCCATCTTGACCGAAGGAGGCGCGCGCCGTAAAGCCGCGCCTCCAACGTATACGGCCCCTTCGTCTAGCGGTTAGGACGACGCCCTCTCACGGCGTAAGCACGAGTTCGATTCTCGTAGGGGTCACCATCGTCAAGCGGAAAATGGCAGAAATCCGCCATTTCGGACGATTTGACCAAAGCCCTCCCCACTTTCCGTCCCACATTTTCTCGCGGCTTCACTGGCATGAAGTGGCATGCCCTTGGACGGCGTTTGCGATTCTCTTCCCGAAAGCTCGATCATTATCGACTGCTTCTGGGTCGCTAGCCGCCAGTCCGCTTTCAGCTCGGATCGTCGGACCGCGGCCATGCGCCAACTGTACGTTCATCTAGAACTCCACGCCCGATGAGGCGCCAACCGACCCTTCCAAAATCTACGAATGTTGCTAGTCTGTTCACACGATGAGCAAAGAAGATCAACAAGGTGAATACGGCCAGAGCGCGATCGATACCGTTCGTGCCTCTAGAGATGGACACGCTTTCCACGAAGCTTGGGCGGCTCGGTCGGCTTTAGAGTTGCTCCCTCCAGCGACGACGCTGACAGCGATCGCGCTTGAAGATTTTTCGATCGAGGATGCAGAAGGCATCAGCGACGAAGCGGCAGAAATAGCCGACATGGTCCGATACTACGGATCAACCAACGTTACCCGCGCTGATCAGGTCGCGGTGACTCAGTTTAAGTATTCGGTCCGCAAGAAGGACGTTGCGATCAGGGCCGCAGACTTGAGGAAGACGCTCAAGAAATTTCTGCAAGCCGACCTCGATTTCCGCGTCAAACATGATGACGCGACCGTGGAAGCGGTCGTGCGGTACGAGTTTGCCACCAACCGGCCCATTCATGAGAATCTGCTAGCGGCAATCACGGCGGTCATAGCGAGAGACGATGGGACCGGCGACGTCGCAACTCAGGTCGGTCAACTGAAGGATGCCAATCGCGAGAAGGAGGCCGATCTTCCCTCAGTTCTTAAGCGGCTTACCCTGTCGGGGAATCTCGGCAGTCTCAAAGAAGCGGAGCACAGCGCTCGCCATCTGCTCGCTTCTTGGAGCGATGCCAGCGACCCGGATTCTCGTAAGAAGCTTTTGCAACTACGCAGTTTGGTTCGAAGCAAAGCTGGCTTTGAAGGGCAAGGCAATAACCTGATCGACCGTGTTTCGGTGCTTGCTGAGCTTGAGATCGACCACGAGAGCCAACTTTATCCGACGCCCGATGCATTTCCTCCGGTTGGCAACGTCATTCAACGACCCATCGCGAAGGACATCGAACTCGCGACCCGCTCTCAAACGCTTCCCGTCATTGTCCATGCTGCCGGGGGAATGGGAAAGACCGTCCTTATGCAGGCGGTCGCCGAGCAGATGCGACCGCAGGATGAGGTCGTAGTATTCGACGGCTTCGGCGCCGGTAAATGGCGGGACATCTCGGACGGAAGGCATCGTCCGGAGCGCACGCTCGTCCATCTCGCCAACCTTCTCGCCGGTGAGGGCGTCTGCGACATTCTGCTGCCGCTCTACGATCACACGACATTGATGGCAGCATTTCGCCGCCGGCTCGAGCAGGCGGTCAGCACAATCAACCAGACGTCCGAGACCGCGCGCGTCGTCCTGGTTCTCGACGCGATCGATCACGCCGCGATGCAGGCAAAGGAGGACGGCACCCAATCGTTCGCACACCTGCTTTTGGAGAGCCTTGCCATCACCCCAATTGATGGCGTCGTGGTTATCGCATCTTGTCGAACCGAACGGTTGGCGTTGGCCGTCCGGAACGCGGCGCATTTTCCTATTCAGGTGCCGCCTTTCAGCGACGAAGAAGCGGAGCGGCTCATTCTGGCCCGAGACTTGGCTGCCGGCGCAGCCGAGATCGCTGCGTTGCAAGGACGCTCTGGAAACAACCCCCGCGTTCTGGACGCGTTACTAAATGCCGGGCGACCGTACGATGGCCCTCGCCCGGGCGGCGAGGAGGCGACCGATGACCAAGTGCTCGATGCTTTGCTCTCAGACCGGATCGGCAAGGCGCGCGACGCGGCGCTCGAAAAGGGCGTAAAGCCGGACGAGATCGACCTATTGCTTTCGGGCCTTGCGGTGCTGCCGCCCCCCGTTCCTCTGGCGGAACTCGCTGCCGCCCATGGGCTTCCCGACGCTGAGGTCGAGAGCTTCGCAGCCGATTTAACGCCCCTGCTTGAGCGTACCCCGCACGGCCTGATGTTCCGCGACGAACCGACGGAAACATTCATCCGCAAGACGATGGCACAACGGCCGGAAACGCGTGATCGCGTGGTTGCGCGACTGCAGGAGCGGCAGTCGACATCGGATTATGCCGCGCGCGCCCTTCCGGCAGTTCTGACCGCATTGGGTCGTACGGATGAATTGATCGTGCTGGCGTTTGACGAGCGGGTGCCGCCTGGAGCTAGCAAGGTGAGCCAACGCGATATTCGCCTCGCGAGGCTTGTAGCCGCGCTACAGGTCTGCGCGGCAAGCGGCCGTCACGACGACACTTTCCAACTACTGCTTGAAGCTTCGCAGGTGGCAGCAGGCCATGAGCGTTCGGATCGCTTCCTGTATGAGCATCCAGACCTCGCGGCGGTGGTTGGCGATAGCGAGGCCCTTCGCCGCCTCTTCGCAACGAAGGTAGGTTGGCCGGGCGGCCGTCATGCTGCTTTGTCGCTCGCATACGCCTTCGCCGGCGACATGGGAGAGGCAAAGAGAAATAGTCAACGCGCCATTGACTGGCACAACTGGGCGGCGGCGGGCAACGGACGAGCAGACTTCAACAATCGTAATGTCTCTACCGAATTGGATGATGTGGGTTTCACCTACACCGAGATGGTCAGCGGCAACCAGAATCGCGTTGCGCAGTGGCTTGCAAAGCGTGACGAGAGTGAGGCCTATCAAAAATTCGCTGACCTGTTGGACCTTCTGGAACGGCAGGCTGCTCAACCCGGTGTAGTCTTCGCGCCCAAGGCGCGGTTGGACAGCGCTCTCACACACTGCCGCCTCACCTCTCGCGCGCTCTACATGGCTGCAATCACGTACTCGGATCGCGACGCAAAACGCGATCGGACGTTGATCGATCGTTTGGCGAACTGCCCGGTACCTGAAGCGGGTAAAAAGGCCGGGGGATCGGCGCTTCTTTCGGCAGTCGCCCGGGCTATCAGCCTTGGAATGAAGGCCCACGCGAAATCGCTGTTGGCCACCTTCAATGAACGACCAAGGGTCTACGATTTTTCGTATGCTTTTCCCGAGCGAGGGCCCGAGCGCTCCGTCATCGCTGCCGGGCTGGGGGTGGCTCTCAGACGCAATCCCGCCTCGCTGATGGATGTGTCGCCTGCCGACTTCCTTGAGCTGGTCCCGGTTAGGGTGAAGAGGCAAGGCGCACAGGCGTTTGAAGTAGCGCTCAACGCAGCATTGGCCGATCGCCAAAGCCCTGCCCCACGCTCGAAAGCTAGAGGCAAAGGGTCGTCGCGGGCGCGCAAAGCTTCCCCGAGTTACGAAGATAAGCAGCGGCATCAGAACGCGCTAACCCATCGGATTGCGCCTCTGGTGTCCTATGCCGACTTGGTCGCAAAGATGGTTGCTCCGCCGCCGGGTACGCCGTCCACGAGCATTTTGGCTGAAGGTCTCGACAAGCTTGCCAGCGATGTCTCCGCAGCGTCCAACTACCCTTACCGGGACGGAAAGGCCTATATTGGCCGCCTCGGCGCGTTGGTCATTTTCCATGTCGCGGATGCAGTTGATGCGTTCGATGCAGTGCAGGCCGAGCGCTTTGTGTCCTGGGTTAAGGAGGGGCACGGCCTTCACATTCCCGAACTCATGCGCATGACGGCGAGACTGTCTCGCAAAGCAGACCTTCACGATTCAGCGCTGTCATTAGCGGCGTATGTGGAAGCCCTCATCCAGAGCGATACAGACACGGGTTCTAAGATCGCTTCTTATGGGAAGCTTGCACGCGCTGTTTGGCGCGTGTCCCCGGATGAAGCGGCGGTCTATTTTCGGCGTGCCCTGGACCTCGCGGAAGCGGTTGGCTCGGATGACTTTGATCGTACCAATCATCTACTCGCACTAAGCGGGCGCTATGATGGACCCGAACTGGAACCGCAGGCATCATACAACCTTGCGCGCATTTTGGAGCTGAACACTCACGAGGCGGGCAAATTTCCATGGAATGAGTACGCGGACGCGCTCGCCCCGACCGCAGGATTGGGTTCGTTGGCGATTATCAGTCGTATCGATGACCGGGACCACGCGAGTTTGGGCCAGACGCTTACGCCAATGTTGGGCGTTCTTGTTTCCACTGGCCGCCTACCTGCAGACATCGCAACCGGCATCATGGGGTTGGGCGCGCCCGTCGAACGGTGGTCCTGGCGCCTAGACAACTTCGCGGACCGCGTCGTGCCGAACCTCGACAAGGAACGCCACGAGTGGTTCTTCGAGAGATTGCTCGTCGAGATCGATCGAACCGATTGCCTCTCTCCTTGGAAAGACACCATTGACGGGCTTCTCAAGCTCGCTGGACGGTCTCTGCCGGCCACGTCGCCTTCAATAATGAGGCTAGAGGCGCTGTCGGCGCGTCTTGCCCGAAAGGATTCGAGCACTCATTTTGCCGTACCGGCAGTACCACAGCCGGAGCGTATCGAGCGCTACGACGTGGCCGATCCAGATGAAATCGATCGCGCCATCGGCGCTGATTTGGCTGCCAATCCCAGAAATCCTTTCCCGCAACGTACAATCGGAGAACTCGCTGCTACCGTCAGTACGCCGGCACAGAGGCTTGCTCTTGTGCGTGCGGTAGCGAAGGCCAACTCAGCGACGCTTTCAGAAAAACTAGGCGCGCTCGACGACTATCTTCCCAGCTGGGCGGCGCGATCGGCAGCGCTCAATGAGGCGCTTCCGCAAATCGCTCTTGAGTTGGCCGGCCGGCATGCCTCCGAGTTGGTTGGCCATTCATGGGAGACGGATCGCGGCTGGCGCGAATTGCTCACAACCTTCCGCGCCGATCGCACTGCACTTACCGCCAAAGTGATCGCGTCACTCGGCCCGACCGCTACCGAGGTAAGCGGCGATTCTTGGATTGGACTGGCGGCCCACTTAGCTCCCGCGATCGCGAGCGACCCGTTCCGTCGGGGCTTGAACCGGTACCTTCTGTTGGCTGGGGCGAAGATTCCAGAAGAGGTAGGCGATGGTCCTTGGCACGAAGATCTAGATGGATCGGGAGACCCTCTTGAACTGACGGCCAAGCTGATTTGGGTCAGGCTCGGAAACTTCCAGGCACGCGCGAGGTGGCGGGCGTCTCACGCCATTCGTCAGCTCGCATGCGCCGGTCGTTTTGACGTGATCGACAAGATCGTTGAGCGGTTCGATGTTGACGCACCGCGCGCGTTCGTCTCACCGAAGTTTCCATTTTTCGTGATGCACGCGCGTCTCTGGTTATTGATCGCTCTAGCCCGTATCTCTCGCGATTATCCGGCGCAGATGAACAAACATCGAAACCTGCTTGAACGTGTAGCCTTCGACCCAGAGTTTCCCCACGTTGCGATGCGGTCCTATGCCGCAAAAGCACTGAGAGAAATCGTCCCAATGCTGCCGGCGGGAGACCAAACTGAGTGGCGGGACAGGCTGGCCAAGGTCAACGCCTCACCATTTCCGCTAAGCACCGGAAAACCGCAGAAACAGCACCGGTACGCCAGTCGGCCGGAGGGTAACCCAGCCCCAGCCAATGAATTCCACTTGGAATACGAATTCAACAAAGACGAGGTGTCGGACCTGGCGGCCCTGTTTGATCTTCCCGACTGGGAAATCTCTGACCGGATCACCCGCTGGGTACGCACGTGGGACGCTGACGTGCGCGGTATGTATGCCTGCGAGCGGATTGGTGGCGGCGATTACCACGCAGGAAGCTGGTCCAACGGCCCACCCGAAACCGAGCGGTATGGCGGCTACCTTGGCTGGCACGCGTTCATGCTCGTGGCAGGCGAGTTGTTGGCCTCTTTGCCGCTCGCGAAGCATAGTTGGAAAGACGATGCTTGGGCGGATTTCCTTCAGGAGATCAGTTTGACTCGGCCGGATGGGCTTTGGCTTTCAGATGCGACCGACCTCTATCCGGTCAATCTGGGAGCCGATCTACCGATGCCCGACGCTGACAAATCCGGCCTTCAGACTGAGGATCGAGCCTTGCTCGCACCGCTAGTCGGCTTGGAAAATGGCGGCGAACTCGCAGAGCAAATTGTAGTGAGCGGTTCCATGCATCTCGGTGAGGACGTCACGGTGGATATCCGCTCGGTCTTGGTGGATCGCGGAGATGCCGAGGCAGCGATGTTGGCGGCACTGGCCGATAGGAAGTTTTCGCAGTGGCTGCCAAGCGAGGAGAGCGAAATTGATAGCGAGTTCTGGCGAGAAGACGACAACGCTATAGGTCTCGTTGCTCTCATTCGTACAAACGACGAGCGGTACGCATACTTCGATCGGCACGATCCGTATGCGTCGCCCCACACGGCCAAACGCGCTGAACCGAGCACGTGGCTTAGTGAGCTAGATCTTCTGACCGCTACCGATCCGATCGTGAGGACGTGGCGGGCTCACGACGGTACAACGTTGATGACGGAAGAGTGGGGCACCAGCGGCGGCCGGGGAGAACACCGCTGGGAGGACCACGGCGATCGAGTGATCATGAATACGGGCTTCCTACGAGGCTTGCTGGCGCAAACCGGCAAGACGTTAGTCGGGCTAATAAAAGCACAGAAATACTTCAAAGAACGGAGCAACTTCGGGCTCGAAGGAACCAACCCGTTTTCCCACCGCGTGTTTGCTTTCAGCCTCAATGCAGAAGGACAGATCGGAACCATTCAGAGGATTTCTCGAAAGACGCGAGCTGCGGTCGATGGGCTGGACGAGAATTCCCGCTTCAACTTTGCCGACCGATTTTTGGCGATCAGAAAAGCACGTCAGCGATGATGGCACACTGTGCAATCTTTGGCTACTTCTCGGCCGGTAACTGACCCTAAGACCGAAATTTTTGCCATTGGTCACGACTTCTAACGCGCTTGCCTAGGGTCCGACCAGCTTGCCCAATGAATATTGAGAGACACAATAAGCGCAGTGGTTTACCACCAAAGGAGTTCGTCGGCGACAGGTTCGGAATGTCCGCCTTCCCATCCAAAAGTAGACGCTAGTGGGTCAGCTGAACGAATGCCGGCTTCTCAGCGCTGGCCAGCATGTGCTGAACGACCGAAAATCGGGCGCAAAGCTGAAACCGCTCTAGCGGCCAAGCCCGCGGCCCCGCCCGAAGTCGATTCCGTGATTGAATGCCAGCTCCGCTCCGAGGCGGCGGCCGGTATCGATCGTGATCCCGAGCTGCGCTTTGCGGACTGCGAGAATCGATTCCATCTGCGGATCTCGTTCGAGGCTCTTCGCCATGCCCGCCATCTCGCTCCGAATGACCTTTTGGCTCGTCACATCGCCCGCCACATAGGCGCGCTGGGATTGCTTCTGTAGCTTATCCCAGCGCGCGATGAACTGGTCGGCGCGCTTGGCTGGATCTGCCCGCATCTCTGCTTCCAACGCCATCGCCCGGATCGCCCTTTGCGGTCGGCCGTTCGCCGCTTCATCGATCGTGGTGCGATCGGCATTGAACACGTTCTGCAGGTCGCGCTTAACGCCGGGGCGTAGCCCATCCATTTCAGCAACAGCCTTGTTGAGTGCGGCACGCTGATGCGGAAGTTCCGCAGAGCCTTCGGCTCGGACGCGCAGGATATCGGCTGCCGAACGGGCCACGCGCACCACTGCTCGTTCGAACGGAGAGAGTTCCGGCACATCCGGCGTGACGCGAAGCTTCAGTCCGGCGAAGCGGTTATGCCCCGGCTGCACGTGCACGCGTTCGGGCGACGGATAGTCCGCAGCCATGTCCTTGCCGCGTTCCCGCGACAGCGCCCGAGTCAGAGCTTGCCGATCTGCGAAATCATTGCGACCATAATGGAGATCGACGCTGTCGCGGTGACGAGACAACGCGACATAGGCAGCGTGTCGGTCGAGCCCCGGCGTGGCCAGCACATGCACGCGGTCCACTGTCACACCCTGCGCCTTGTGCACCGTCGCGGCATAGCCGTGGTCGAGGTTCGCATAGTCCTTCACATCGAACGCGATCGAACGCCCGTCGTCGAGCAGCACCGCCATGCGTGCCTGGGTGGCCGACTGCACCTGTCCAAGCGTGCCATTCTTCACACCCAGGCCGCGCTCATTGCGCAGAAACATGATCCGGTCTCCGGGCGCGAATTCACGCTTCCCTCGCTCGGTCTTGATCACCACATCCTCGCCCAGCTCACCGCCAGCGCGCAACCGATCGCGCGCGGCGAGATTGAGTTCGCGCACCTCGTCGTTGGTGTGGGTAACGATGATCCGCGAAGCGCCCGGCGCTTCGGAACGACCCCGATCCCACCGATCGATCAGATCGGCGCGTGCATCCTCACGCGTCTCAGCATCATGAATGCGGTCGTGCCGGCTATACGAGCTGATCGCTTCCGCCGTCCGCTCGGTGGCGAGGTAGCGTGTCGCATCACGCTGCCAATCCTCGCGCTGGCGACGGATCTCGGTGATCTCGATACTGCCGTACCGCTCGGCGGTCGCGCGAAACGCGGCGCCTGCTTCTATCGCCTGGAGCTGTTCGGGATCGCCGACCAGCACGACCTTGGCGCCACGCCTTTCGGCTTCGGTAAGCACGCGCTCCATCTGCCGAGTGCCGATCATTCCGGCCTCGTCGATCACCAGCACATCGCGGTTGGTCAGCAATTCCCGGCCATCGGCCCATTGATGCTCCATGCTCGCAATGGTGCGTGAAGCTATGCCTGAGCCGCTCTCCAAATTCTCGACGGCAATGCCGGACAGCGCTACGCCGCGGACCGAATAGCCGGCACTCTCCCACGCTTCACGCGCGACCCCGAGCATCGCCGATTTTCCAGTGCCGGCATAGCCGATGACCACACCAAGTCCTTGGCCTTTGGTGACATGGTCGAAGGCACTGCGCTGCTCGCTCGATAGCACCAGTCCACGCATTTCCGCGCGCACCAGAGCGAGCGTGCGATGTTGCTCGTCCATGCCGTGCCGACGGCTCGCCTCAAGCCGAACAGTAGCACGCTCGAGCCGCTTCTCGGTCTGGATCATGTCGCGGCTGGTGAAACGGTCCTGGCCGCGTCCATCCTTGCCGAGCGTGACCAATTCCGGTGACGCTCGCACCGCAGCCATCACGCGGTCGAACTGATCCTTCCCCTCGCTATGCCGGTGCACAAACATCGCGAGGTCGCGTGTGGTGAAGGTTGCCTGGGTGCGGGTGATCGCGTCGAGCGCCAGCGCCGGGTTCGCCAGCAGCTTTTCGCCATTGGCGTGGGCAATGGCGTGATGCCCTTCCAACCGTTCGGAGGCGAGCCCCTGCTCCGCCATCCGAGCGGCGGCCGGGCCGATCTTGTGCTGAGGCTCGAGGTCGATGCCTTGCGCTTCCAGCGAGCGGTGATCGACACTTGCATCGATATCGAGTTCAGCCAGCCGTGTATTGACGTGCTCGGCCCAGCGCTCGCGCCATTTCTCCAGAAGGTCGGTGCGATTCCAGTCGCGGTTCTTCTTGCCGAAGCCGTGCTCATCGACATCGCGAAGCGAGAGCATCACATGGGCGTGCGGCTTGGGTTCACCGTCGGCGCCGATGTCCCAGTGGACATTGAGGTCGGCGATCATCCCCCGCACGACGAACTGCCCTTCGACGAAGTCGCGCGCCAGCCGAATGCCTTCGGCCTGGTCCAGCTCGCGCGGGATGGCGAACTCCACTTCGCGGGATAGCTGGGCGTCCTTGCGCAGCTCGGCCGCCTCAACCGCATTCCAGAGTTTCTCGCGGTCAGCGAGATGCTCGGGCGCACCGTCCGGCAACAGCACTTCGGAATGGACGACGCCGGCCTTATTGGAGAAGTCGTGATGGCGATCGAGGCGCTCATCATGCAGCCGAGAGGCGGAGCGATAGGCAGCGGAGGCCAGCGCGGACGATCCGTTGGCGCGGGAAATGATCTTGGCCGAGAAATGGTAGATCGCCATAACGGCAATCCACTTACACTACACAAGCGACGTCGGCACGACGTATAAGCGCGCCCTCGAAAGATTTCATCTATCTCGGGACGCCGTGGTCCCAGAAGATATCACGACATTTACGCCGATCGATACAGCCGATAACCGGATCGTCCTTGCACCACAACACGGACGATCCCGATGCGTAAACCGCGTGACTATGACGCCGAACTCGACTCGCTCGATCAGAAGGCGAAAGCGCTCAAACAGCGCAAGATCAGCCAGCTCGGCGAGTTGGTGATCGCGTGTCGCGCCGACACAGTACCGGTCGATGTTCTGGCGGGTGCATTGCTCTCGGTTTCCAGCAGCAGCGCGTCAGTACAGGAGGCGTGGCGGAAAGCTGGCGCGGCGATGTTTCAGCGCAAAGCCAGAAGCAACAAACGCCGAACGACTGCGCCGAACCCTGCATCAGCTTCGGCGGCTGATAGCGATGCGTTACCACTTGATCGCCAGCCGCGCACGGCATGATACGCGCGACTGGCAAGTGAAGCGCCGCGAGCGCACACGCCAGTTGATCGAACTGGACGGACTCGTCGCCAAGTCCGGGCTGATCGATCTCACCGATGACGATCGTGCGGTGATCTTCGGCATCCTCGTCGAAGCCGCTGCGAGATTGCGCGGGGAAGATAAAGACCAGTCCATTATGGTGTGGCGACGTCGCGGCAAGCGCGCGTTCGAAGATGATTCTATCAATGACCATTTGCGCTGATCGCGATTCTTCGTCACAGCGGTGTTGTCCGATACTGGATACCCCCTTTGGTCGCAGCGAAACATCGCAGCAACACATATGGACATATTGATATGACTGAAGAAACCGCAAACCCAGTCGAACTCGCAACCGAACTGACGATCGCGTGGCTCGGCAACCAGAACAATCGCGTATCGGCTGACGATGTGCCGGCGTTCTTGCGCACGATGCACACTACGATTGTCGAACTCGGTTCTGGTTCATCGGCAGCGGACGTGTCGGGCAGCGAAGCGGCCCCGACGGAAGAGTTCACGCCCGCCGTCTCGGTGCGCAAGTCGCTTGCCTCAAAGGATCACATCATCTCGATGATCGACGGCAAGCCTTACAAGACGCTGCGCCGCCATCTCTCGACGCATGGTCTGACCGACGTGCAGTACCGCGAGCGCTACAATCTGCGCCCGGATTATCCGATGGTCTCCGAGAACTATTCGCTCGCGCGCCGTGAAATGGCGCAGCGGATCGGCCTTGGCCGCAAGGGTCGCGGTGGCGCAGCAACGCCCGCCGAAACGCCTGCCGCCAGCGAAGCGAGCGTGGAGTCCGCACCCACCCCTACCCCGGCGAAGCGCACGCGCCGCAAGGCTGCTGAAAACGCCTGATGTCTTGCTCGCATCGTCCGGCATTCGTCGGGCGATGCGAGCCATTTTCTGACACCTGCACGATCGGCACTATTCACGGGCGCAGCGTGACCGATCCGTCGCTGTTGGTCTGCGCCTTGAGCGGCAACAGTGCAGTGACCGCCGTCGTGAAACTGCCGACGTCGCCTGTCTCGACAGAACCGCTGATGCGTGCGTTGGCAAAGCCGGGCGCATCGAGGCGAACTGGCGTATTTACGTAGCGATTGACCTCGCCGATCGCGTGTTCGAGCGTCATGCCGTCGAGCACGATCCGGCCTTGCGTCCACGCAATCGTCGGCGTCGTGTCGATCGCCTGAACCGGACTTGTGCGGGAGCCGTCAACGATCACCCGCTGCCCGGCTTGCAACTGCGCAACCGACCGCTCCTGCGAACTGATCCGCACCCTGCCCTCGACCAATGTGACATCGATCCGGTCACCGCTGCGCTGGACATCGAACTGCGTGCCCGTCGCGAGGACGCGCGTACCGCCAGCGTCCACCGTGAAGGGTCGCGCTGCATCATGCGCGACCGTGAAATAGGCTTGGCCCCTGCCGAGTGAAATACGGCGCGCATCTCTGGCGAAGCTAACCGTCAGCGCGGTGTCGGTATCGAGCATCACCTTCGATCCATCGGCGAGCCTGATGCTGCGCTGCTCGCCGATTTTGGTCGCGTAGCGCTCGCCGCCCGAGGGCCACACCGCGAAGGCCGTCAGGCCAACCGCAACCACGCCGACCACCGCCGCCGCCATCGTCCCCAACCACGGGTATCGTCTGCTAGGCGGAGCGGCGGATCGCGTCATCGCCTGCTCGGTAGCGGTGATAATAGCGGGGCGATCCACGAGCGTGCCGGTCTTCCGATAAAGCCGATCGACGGCGTCGAAGGCTTCACGATTCCCCTCGCCCTTTCGCCACTCGAAGAACTGCTCGAGCGTTCGGGCCGACACCGGCAGCGTCTGCAACCGCGCGTACCAGTGCGCGGCTTGCGTGCACGCATCGCCGCCGCTCGCATCATTGTCGTTCATGGACATGCGCCGTCGCTTAGTCGCGCAATCTGCTCATGCACAATGCCAGCGCCTTACCCATCCGCCATTCCACGGTCTTGATCGAGATGCCGAGCGTTGTCGCGATCTCCGCATTGCTCATATGCCGGAAACGGCTGAGCACGAAGACGTCGCGCATCTTTTCAGGCAGATCGAGCACGATCCGCTCCAGTTCGAGAATGGCCTCCTGCTCGGACATACCATGCCCGTCACCGCGACCCTGATCGGCGGTGACGCCCTCGCGATGCTGCTGGCGAACCGCCTCGCGCCGCTTGCGGTCGCGGAACAGGTTGAGCGCCGTCTGAAACAGGAAGGCTCGCGGGTGGGTGATTTCGGTGGTCGCCGGTCGTGCGGCCCGCAGCCAGGTATCCTGCACGATGTCGTCGACATCGGCGGGCTGCATACGCAGGCGCGCGGCGACCAACCGCCGAAGCCAGTCGCCGTGGTCCCGGTATAGGTCTTCGATTGCCGCCGCACGCGTACCCTCTCCAATCGGGCGCCTTTGCAAATCGTCTTTCCGTCCCGCCATCAGCGCGCTCCTCGCAGCGAACGCCTCGACCTTTTCAAAACCATCCTCGGAAAGCGTCTTTGTAGAGTATACTCCGTGGTGAAATACTCTTCAAGATCGTGCTTCCTTTCACATGGAGGCGCGAGAAATTCTGGCCCGCAATCTGCGGATTCTTCGACGCATCAGGGGATGGTCGCAGGAGGAACTCGCTGACCGTGCGGAGATAGACCGCACCTACGTGAGTGCGCTTGAGCGCTGCATCTATGCGGCGAGCGTGGATGTCCTCGACCGGCTCGCTGAAGCCCTGAATGTCAATGTCGCCGCCCTGTTAAACGTGGATGCGACCGAAAGTTTCGAACCTTAGCCTAACGCTTCGGTTTACAGCGCCACCCAACGTTCGCGTCTTCCGATGCGCACCCGCGCGGCGCGGCGTTGTAACGATCGGACGATGACCGGCGGCGCTTTTAAGCGCCGCCGGTCATCGGATCATGCCGCACGGGCGATGGTAACGATCTGCGGCATTACCGCTTCGACGAGGCCGCCCAACCCCTCGGTGCGACTGACCGTCTGCACGCCGCCGCGCGTCGTGTAGGCGGCGGGCGGAAACGCCATCCATCGCGGCACCCAGTTCTCGACCTTTGTCCGCCTGTTCTCACCGGTCAGGCAATCGCGGATGATCTGCCGCTTCACCTTGCCGGTCGCGGCCTCGTTGGCGGTTGCCACGCCGTCGCCCGCGACCTCGGTAAGGAGGCACTCAAGCACGTCACGATCGCGGATCAGATCGAGCAACGCGTCGTCGGCCTGCCATGCGTCGCGCATGTCGATACTGAGGTGGATGCCGAGCAATTCGATCAATGCGCTGCCCGCTTCCAGTGTCTCGGCCATGACGATGGCGAGCACATCGCGAACCGCAGTATCGGTCAGCCCGAGCAACCGGACGAACAGGCCAGCGACGCCGTGATCGTCCTCATAGCCGCCGATAATGGTGGGGGTATCGGGATCGAAGCCGAGCAACGCCAGCACCGCCCGCCGCCGTTCATCGAACGCGGCTTCCGAGACGCAGTTCTCGACACTCTCGGCAATGGCGTCGTTCGCCGTCCGTTGTGGCTCGACCGACACGCGCCACAGTGACGATCCGACAATCGCGTGTGCAACCATCAAGCGCAGCGCTACCGACGGGTTTGCTGCCACCGCCGACCGCACGGCGGCATGACGATGAAGATCAACATAGCTCTGGATCGCAGCACTGATCTCGGGGCGGGCCGGCTTGTCCGCCACCGTGGCACCCATTGCCAGCCTTCGCGCTTCCTTGGTGGTCAGATAGCCTTCGTGGAAGGTGACATCGCCGCGCGGCCCCACGACCACGAACACCTTGCCGCCCTTGCGCTTGGGGGTGCGCTCGTGCTCCCATGTGTGAAACGGTTCCCCGGTCGGCAAAACGACGACATCGGCCCACCCCGCCCCGACGCAAGCCTCGACGCGCTCGGCAATCGCGGCATTCTGCGCGGCCCAGAACGTCTGCGGGTCAGCGAAATAGCGGTCGTCGCCGAACAGGTCGGACACGATCTCGCCGGGATAGCCGTCGATGTCGAACAGCGCCGCGCGCACTGGGATCGAAGCACCACCGCACGCCCATGCCTTGACCTGATAACCCGTGGGACAATGCGCATCGGGATCATCGAGCAACGCCAGCCACTCGCGCTGCCGGGCCTTCGAGAGAAGGGTCAAGTGCCGAACGGTCGCCGCATCAATCTCGCCCTTGCGATACAGGGTGCGAATGCGCGGCAGCAGATTGCCTAGCGCCAGCGTCCGCTTCACCTGCAACTCGGTGAGACCGAAGGTCAGCGCGATATCCTCCGGGGTTCGGCCTTCGCGCACCAGCCGCGTGAAGCTCTCCCAGCGCGTCACCTCGTCGGGGTCCACCCGCGCGATGTTCTCGATCAGCGACGCTTCCAGTGCCGCCCCATTATCGCCCGCCGCCATCACCGCGCACGGCAGCGGCTCGGCTTCGCCGGTTTCCTGCGCGACCGCCAGCGCGGCATGATAGCGCCGCTTGCCCGCCACGATCTCGTATGTGTCCGGCGATCCATTCTGCCGCACGATCAGCGGCACCAGCACGCCCCGCGCGCGCACCGATGGCAGGATGTTGGTCAGGTCCACGGGCTTGCCCTTCACCCGCATGTTGGCAGGCGAGACAGACAGATTGGCGATGTCGATATGCTTGAGTTCCATTGCCTTCACTCCTTCAAACACCGCACCCGGCGCCGGAATGGCGGG
>NZ_SGIS01000001.1:251586-283962 GCF_004208535.1 Sphingomonas populi | reverse complement strand
GCTCCTATGACGACATCGTCGACCATTGCTGCGACGCCTGGAACAAGCTGGTCGACCAGCCCTGGAAGATCATGTCTATCGGCCTGCGTGATTGGGCTCGCGAGTTCTGATCAGTGAATCTTGGTATAACAGGCACTTTCGTTCGCTTCGTCCCAAAGGTGCGAACGCTTTCAGATATCAAAGCGTTCATCGAGAACCTTGATTGATAAATAACAAGTCGGTTCGATACCAATAGTACCGATCTCGCCCGTGTGGTGGCCCGTTTCCTTGCTCAATAAGGAAACGGGCTTTTTTTCAAGCTTATAAGCCGTTTTTCGCGCCTTCCATGTAAATATTTGCATGGAAAATACTACAACAACGGAGAGCTTAAAGCAGCTTCTTAAATACGATCCCGAAACCGGCATCTTAATCTGGCGATCGAACGCAAAGATAGCCGGGTATCTCGGCAGCGATGGTTACCTACGCATCCAATGTCGCTATCGTAAATACCGCGCACATCGCGTCGCATGGTTGCTCCATTACGGTGAATGGCCCTCGATGCATCTTGATCATCGTGACGGTGATCGCAGCAACAATGCTATCACCAACCTGCGTGTCGCAACGCCAGCACAAAACAGCGCTAACACCTCACGCGCGCGTCGCAGCGATCTCCCACGAGGCGTTCACCGCGCGCGTGAGCGATATATCGCCGTCATTGAGCACCAGTCCAAGCGTTACAGGCTAGGCAGGTTCGATACACCAGAGTTGGCATCGGCGGCTTATCGCCAAGCCGCGCAAGAGCTTCATGGCGAATTCGCCTTCATCAATCGTGAGGTGCGATAATGGCGCGCAGCGATCTTGTCCGGACGCTTTCGCGCGCAGGGTGGACGGTTGACGATCTAGCCGAATATTTCGAGCTAACCGGCACTATGATCCGGCTCATCATCGCCAATCGAGCATGATCAGCTATCATCGCGCCAGACAGGTGGCGCAAAACCTTGAAGGCGATCCTGATACGCGCGCCCTTATCCTCGCCTACATTGAGCAAGAGCAACGAGGGCCAAAGGATTGGGAAGCGCTCACCGATCGCGATTATAGCGTCAGGGCCGCTAACAGGGCCGTGGAGGCCATAAGTAGGGTAGGGACGCTCACCAGTGACATCGCGGCTCTCAACGACCGTGTGGCGTCGTTGGAGGCTGTCTGCCTCGAATTAGAGGAGATGCTGATAGCGGCGTTGCAGATGATCGAGGCGCGATAGCCGCTCTGATAAATATGGGATGCGCAACGGCCTTCCAATCATCCGACATTTCGAAGGCTGTAAGCTCAAAGCCTATCCCGATCCCGCTACGGGCGGCGTTCCTTGGACGATCGGCTGGGGGCGTACCACTGGCGTCAAGCGCGGCGATACATGCGCCCAAGCACAAGCAGATGCGTGGCTTATTGCCGAGTATGATCATTTCGAAAGTGAGGTGCTCAACCTCACGCACCGTCATGGCACCGATAATCAGATTGGGGCGCTCACCGCCTTCGCCTACAATGTCGGGCTCGTGAACCTCAAAAGCTCCACGCTGCTCAAACGCCATCTTGCCGGTGAGTATGTCGAAGCCGCTGCCGAATTCGCCCATTGGAGCCGCGCGAACGAAAAAATTATGGCGGGCCTTACAACGCGCCGAGCCGCCGAAGCCGCGCTTTACCTTTCCTAAATACCCGGTGAGTGGCTATCTTGATGCGTGTTTTGAGCGCTCACCATCTCGATAGTCACCCGCCGCTTCAATAAACCCTTGTTAATGGATTGTCCTTAACGAATCGATCGGTTAAGCCCGGCGGATCGTTGAAAGGATTGAACATGGCCCTGCGAGATTTCATCGCCCTCATTGATGAGAAGCTTCACGATGTATTTGTCGCTACCGCTCCCGATCCATCGAGGGCGCGAAAGCCGGTCCTGAAAGCGATTGAGCGAGCGAAGGCGCAGTTTGAAGCTGGCAAGCAACCGCGCGGGGATTCGAAGTGGTGGAGTGCGAACAACAACGTGGTGCATTTTACGCCCAACATCGACGGGAAGCCGCTCGATTTCGGTAAGCGGTTCAACACCATCCCGGCAGAGCGGTTTGTGCAAGCGCTCGATCACCTCAGGGACGCCGTTGAAAAAGGCGAGCTTGACGAGATGATCACCAGTGAGGGTAGCACGCGAGCCAAACCGGTTAGCGCCGCCGCTGGTAAAAAGCGTGCCGGGTGGAGCGAAGAGCGTAAGGCGAAGTTTGCAGCCACCCAAGCAGCGAAAAAAGCCGGGAAGTCCGCTTAAACGGCTCCGAAAGGTCAAAGAAAAGCCGGGGCGGCAACGCCTCGGCTTTCTTCGTTCTAATGCTGCTTGAACGCTGTCAGAGCTTCGAGGCCATCGACTCTGCTACTGATCGCGGCGAATAAACCGCGTCCCAATATTCGCCGAATTCATCGCCTTCGCGCGTCTTAAGGGTGATTTGAACGGTCGCGTTCTGATAGGTCTGCGTCGTCCAAGTCGCATGATCGCGCGGGGTCGGTGGCGTTACGGTGCTACTCACGGGTTCCCCATACTTGGCGCGCATCCCGGCGCGCACCATCGCCATGCAACCGTCGCCCGAAATTGAACCGCCGCCGAGCGTTAGCGTGGTGAGACGCTTTTCCTTGGTGCCGTCAACGGTCCAGTCGATCCCTGCGTGGCACTTTGGCGTAAGATACACACCATGCTTGGGATAAGCGTTGTGGACGCTCATTCCGGGCTCAAGGTAGGTGATCCCACCCCAAAGCTCTACGGGCGCTTCCTGTGCCGCTACGGGGGCGCTCACCAGTGCGAGCGCGATCAACAGTGCCTTCATCATTTTCCCTTCCTGTAACCGGGATGATGTCGCTCCAGCCGTGATCAAGGTCAATGGCGATAGTCCATCCCGGTTTGGTGCTCGTCATATTCCTTGGGGTACTGGCGATCGATCGAGAGGCCGGTCTTGAAAAGCATTTCCTCAACCGGATCAGTGAAGGGGTTTTCGTATTCTTTTTCCGCCTCGATGCAGTAGATGCGCCGCGCGATGATGTCGCGGATCGCCACCTTTGACGGCCAAGTGATCATGTCTCGAAGCATGGCGACCTTTGCGGTATCGATCATATCGTAAGCCTCGCGAGCATCGCGTCGGTGACGCTTATCTCACCGTCATCCTCACACTGATCGATGATCGCGTTGGCCGTATCGCGATCGAGCTTGGCAAACGTGAGGAAATGCGCGAGCGATCCTTTAAGGGTGAGTCCGACGCTATCGCCCGTGATATCATCCCATATGCTGTAGCCTTGCGGTTGATAGCAGGCATAGGGAAATGGCATCGCCGCATCGTAATCCCATTCCCACCACTGTTCTACCACGACAACGAAGTGCTCGCTCTTTATCGTGCGCGTCTGATACACGCACCAAGCATTAGGCGCACGATGTAGCGAGTGTGTCACACTCACGCCGTCAACGGTGTCCCGAACGATCTTGCGACGCTTCCGCGCATCCCAGATGTCGAAGCCGATAGGAGGTTCGGGAGCGATTTTGTCGGCTTCTTGCTGAATCAACTGGCAAGCGTCTTCCTGCCACATGGGTTCGAAGCTGTCATATACGCTATGATGATGGTTGATTTTGATCGCCTTCACTGCTTGTGCCTCCAAGCGCGCGGTTGATGCGTATAGCCACCATCCGTGTCCACCAGCTTGCGGAACAACACGACGGCGTTAGCGCGCTCACCATCACTGGTGCTCGGATGCGTTGCCACTTCGAGTAAGTTAATCGTCCGGTTGTTCATGGCTGAATCTGCCCTTGCCAACGGATCAAGAAAAGCTCGGCATCTCCCTCTGAATAGAACTCAAAGTAGCTCTCGTGCGGGTCTTCACGGTAGTCCCATGCTTGGCCCCGGCTGCCGATATTCCCGGATATCCACGTTGGCACAGGCGCATCATGCACGACATCTACATACTCGAGATCGTCAAGGATGACCTTCACCAGAACCTGTTTGTGCATCTGCTTAATCCCTGCGTTTGTTCGTCACCATTGATGAGAACCACAAGCGCACCGTTGCGGTCAAGAGCGCCAAAGTTGGGGATTAAGTTTATAATTGATTAGCGGCTAAGTAGTTTGTCGAAATCTACTTAATCCACGCAAATAGCCTCTCGGGCGGAGTGCGCATTTCTATAAGCGATTATCGTCTAAAATTTATTTTCAACGGCGACATTGATAGCCGCGCTAATCAATTAACGGCTTCTGGCGCGTTCCATAAGCGCGATGAGCACCGTCCGATTCGCGTCACTGGTGACTGATTCGAGCATGGCAAGCTGCGCACTGTTGAGCCCATCCGGCAAAGGGGCAGGGGCCTTCCGCTTACTCATCGTCGCTGCGGTGGCGCGCCCGTTCGAGCGTCGTCCAAAGCTCGTGGAGATCGGTGTCGCTGATCGCTCCCCAAAACCATTTGTAGCGAACCGATAGCTCATCATCACCGCCAGCGCGTCGCCAAGCTAGGTCGGGTTCATCATCCTCATCGGTGAGGGAGCCGCGCCGCCAGTTTGCCGCGCCACCTCCAATCGTGCGCTCGGCAGCGGTGATGAGCAATGCGCGGCAATACATCCGCCAGACGCGGCGACGTTCTTCGCCCGTGGCCGCAACGCTTCGGTCGTGGTGGTAGATTTCGGTGATCGTGAGAGGCACCGAGTATTTAGGCGGTAGGCCCCGTTTCGACGGCACCAAATTTCGCGAGCATGTCAGCGATCTCGTGTTGAAGAAGGTCACTCGGCACGGAGAAGGTGCGGTAGGAAAAAATATTCGAGGCGCTCCTGATCGCGCCTGACGAAGTATGAGGCGTCTTGGCGCAACGTGGTCGAGTGTGGCGAGTTGGCAACAGCGACCGTTCAGGCTTGACGTGATTCGAAGAAGGGTTTCTACAACCCGAAGGGATCAGCGATCCCTCGCGCAGCCAAGTGCCCAGCGCGCTCTAACTTTCCCGCTCAATGTAACGCGGGATTTTTTGAAGCGCGAAAGGGTGTAACGTGAACCGCTGGCAGGCAATATCCGAGATCATCAAAGCCTTCATCGATAAGGGGCACGCGGGCTTTGCGTTTGGCACCGTGTTGGTCTTTGCGTCCGTGCTGATCTTTACCGCAATCGCCGGTGCGATCGGCGTCGGAAAAGTGTCCGAGACGGTGAGGGTTGCGGTTTCATCTCACCCGCCGCCCAAGCTGACGCTTCCTTGAATGCTTTGTTCAGTGGCCTTCGCGCGATCTGGAACGTCGCTGCCAGATGTTTCAAAACTGCCGGTTTGAAACACCTTGCATGGGGTAATCCCTCCCCCAATCGGGCAGAGGGAAAACCCCATGTTTCATGAAACATGAAAAAAAATCTCGTAAGTTATTGATATTTAAGCGACGGCAACTGCCTTCGCTACCATCGTTCACAAACGCGCCGCGAAAACGTGGTGCGGATCGTTCAGCACCAGCATCGCATCCTTCCGCGCCAGCGCGACCAGGCTGAGGCCATGCGCGCGTGCGTGATCGACCGCGAGCGCGGTCGGCGCGGAGATGCCGACCAGCATCGGCGCGCCCGCGACCAGCGCCTTGTCGACCATCTCGAAGCTGATCCGCGAGGTGACCAGCAGGAAGCCCTCGGTGATCCGGGCGGGCGCACACGCGCCGATCAGCTTGTCGAGCGCGTTGTGGCGGCCGACATCTTCGCGCGCCGCTACGATCGCGCCGGCGGCGTCGCACAGAGCGGCGGCGTGGAGCGCGCCGGTCGCGGCGGTGAGCGGCTGGTGTGCGCGGATTGCCTCAAGCGCGGCGAACACGGCGGCGGCGCTGGTATGCGGCGTCGGTGCGTGGCGCGCGACCGGGCGGACGACTTGCTCCAGACCGGAGACGCCGCACAGCCCGCAGGCGGTGTCACTGGTGCGGTGGCGGACCCGGTCGTGGATTCGGCCGGCGCAACGTTCGGCGACCGTCGCACGGACGATCCAGCCGGCGGGCGTCTCGAACGCGTCGAGATCAAGAATATCGGCGGGCGAATCGATCAGCCGTTCGGTCAGCAGGAAGCCGGTCGTGAGATCGTCGAGCGCGGCGGGGGTCGCCATCAGCACGGCATAGCCAATGCCGTTGACCTCGATCGCCACCGCTGCCTCGATCGCGATGGTGCGCTCATCCGTATGCGCGCCATCGCGGGTGAGGACGAGGATGTGTTCGGTACGCGTCGTCATATCGGCAGGTCCGCAGGTGTGTTGACGTTGAACAGCGGCGCGGGGGCGGGCACGGCGATAGCGCCGGTCGCGTCGGCCCAGCGGCGGATCGAGAGTGCGGCGCTCTTGGTGCCGCTGGCATGCCCGTCGAGCCGCGTCGCGAGCATCCCGGCGGCATCGGCACGCCAGCAGCCGAGGATCGGCGCGTCGCTGCAATAGGCGGGCGCGCGAGCGATCAGATCGGCGATCAGCACGGGTGGCACGCGCGGCATGTCGCAGCCGATCGTGAGGACCTGTGTGTATCCGCGCGTTTCGGCATGGTGCAACGCGGCTGCGATCCCGCCGAGTGGGCCGAGGCCGGGCAATGGGCGGTCGGCAAGCGACGGCAGTCGACCCCAGTCGCGGCCGCACACCACCAGCGTCGTCACGAACGGTTCGAGCGCGGCGGCCGCATGCGCGATCAGCGGTTGCCCGTCGAGCAGCGCCAGCGCCTTGTCGCTCCCAAACCGGCTCGACGCGCCGCCCGCGATGATCGCGCCGAGGATCATCGGGGTTGCTCTGCTGCCCCCGCCGTTCGTCCCGAGCGAAGCCGAGGGACATTACGCAGGTGCCTCGACTTCGCTCGGCACGAACGGCGGGGGGTGCGTTGCATAAGCTGAGGCCGCTTCATGAGGGGAAATGAGGCTTTATAATCGCCCATCATACGGATGGGGCGCCCGCGCAGATAGCGCGACGTTGCAGTGGCCAAGCAAAACTGGCGCATCCTCGGTTTGCACCGACACGCCACCATGCCGATATTGCCATCAGGGTCGCTTGCCCCATAGAAGCGCGCCCGAGACGCCCCGTCGCCAAGCTGGAAACCGTTATGACCACGCATACCACCCGCATGTTGATCCTTGGCTCCGGGCCGGCCGGCCTCACCGCCGCTATCTACGGCGCCCGCGCCGGGCTGAAGCCGATTCTCGTGCAGGGCATCCAGCCCGGTGGCCAGCTCATGACGACCACCGATGTCGAGAACTACCCCGGTTTCGCCGACGTCATCCAGGGGCCGTGGCTGATGGAGCAGATGCAGAAGCAGGCCGAGCATGTCGGCACGCAACTCATGTACGACACGATCGTCGAGGTCGATGTCTCGCAGCGCCCGTTCCGGCTGATCGGTGACGGCGGCGACGTGTATGAGGGCGACACGCTGGTGATCGCGACCGGCGCGCAGGCCAAGTGGCTCGGGCTGGACAGCGAGGAGGCCTTGAAGGGCAAGGGCGTCAGCGCCTGCGCGACCTGCGACGGTTTCTTCTATCGCGGCAAGAAGGTCGCGGTGATCGGGGGCGGCAACACTGCGGTCGAGGAGGCTTTGTACCTTACCAATCATTCGCCCGACGTGACGATCATCCACCGCCGCGACCATTTCCGAGCCGAGAAGATCCTCCAGGACCGGCTGTTCGCGCACAAGAACGTGAGCGTGTTGTGGAACAAGGAAGTCGCCGAATTCGTCGATGGCGGCGGCACGGCGGGCCTGATCGCGCTGGAGCTGCGCGACACGGTGACGGGCGAGCGGTCGCGGCTCGACACCGACGGCGGCTTTGTCGCGATCGGCCATCACCCGGCGACCGAGCTGTTTCGTGGCCATGTTGAGCTTGATGAGGATCATTACATCAAGGTCGAGACCGGCACGACCAAGACCAATGTCCCCGGCGTGTTCGCGTGCGGCGACGTGATGGACAAGCATTACCGCCAGGCGGTGACCGCAGCCGGCAGCGGCTGTATGGCCGCGCTCGATGCCGAACGCTTCCTTGCGGCGGAGGATTTCAAGGTGGCGGAAGCGGCGGAATAGCCGACCCGTTCGTCATCCCAGCGGACGCTGGGATCTCTCGGTGGCGCGACCGCCTAGCCCCGGAAAGACCCCAGCTTGCGTTGGGGTGACGGTGAGTGGGTGTTGTCGTTCTTCAGATCGCTGCGATGATCCGCTCAAAGAGCCAGTCCGCGTCACCCTCACGCGCGAAGCTATGCGAGGGGCTGTCGAGCGTTTCGATCGGCGCGGCGAGCGTTGCGGTCTTCGTCGCATCGCGAAAGGCGATCGCGGTCGCGTCACCGGCAGCGAGCAGGATCGTCGCTCGTACGCCCCAGCCATCCAGCGCGGCGATCAGTCGCGCGGCGAGGCTGTCCTCGCCTGGTGACCGCGTTTGCGACGCTTTGCGCAAACCACCGACGAGGCTGCGCAGGTTCACGCCGCCGCTTGCCAGCCGGAGCCATTCGCGCGGACTCTTCAGCTTCTCGGCATAGCGCGCGCGGATCGCGGCGGCAGGCGGGAGCGCGTCGGTGTCCTCGATCACCCACGGATTGGCCAGAATCAGCCGATCGATCCCGGCGCACTGCCCGAACAGCGCGAGCGCGGTCGCGGCGTCGCAATTGCCGAACGCCACGAGGCGGCGCATGCCCGTTTCGGCCGCGAATGTCGCCGCCGCCGCAGCGATGTCGGGTGCGGACGACAGAAAACCGCCATTCTCCCCGCTCGAATCGCCGACCCCGCGTCGGTCGAAGCGGAACACCGGCACCCCCGCCGCCGCCAGCCGCGCGGCAAGCAACGCCATACCGCGATGCGCGCCACTGCGGATTTCGTTCCCGCCCGAGACGATCAGCAGCCCGGTTTCGCCCGAGGCTTCATCGAGCGTGCCAAGCAGGCGCTCGCCGGCGCAGGGAAAGGCGATCAGCCGCCGCATCGCGCGATCCATGCCGCGATATCGTCGGCGAGCAACGCGGCGAGGGCGGGATCGTTGCTTGGCTCGGCACGGCGCCAGAGTGGCGTGCCGGGCACATGGCGATCGGCAGGCTTACGATCGGTGTCGAGGCGCACGGTGCGGACATGACCACCGTCGTCTTGCCGCCAAGGCTCATAGACGCTCAAGGCGGTCAGGAGGCTCGTTGAAATCCGATTTCCCGCGATTTCGACGTGTTGGTCTTCCACACCCTCAGGTTTAGCGACATCGAAATACCATAAGTCGCCGAGAAGGACGCGCGCGCCGATCGACGCTTGCTTTACGCGCTTTAAATCACGCAGCAATTCCGGGCCGGTCTGTGGCGCGAAATGCCAGCGACCGCTGAACAGAGCGAGCTTGTCGAGGATCGCGCCGCTACGAATGGCAACGCTGTAAAGTGCGCGCCCAGCCTCCCAATCGGCTTTGCTCGCGCGCTCGATCCCTTCAGCAACATCAAAGATGCTACAAGTTTCCAGCGGCACGAGGCTCTCGCCTTGCCCCGGCAGATCGGGCAGCGCGCTCGCCACCCCGCGCGCGGCGAGCGCCCGGCACAATGTCACGACGAACGCGCGCGTGCGGTTGGCTTCTTCGAACAGCGGCATCGCGATCACCACGATCGGGCCGGTCTCTGGCCCGAAGCGCAGCATCGCCTCGCGGCCGCCGCGCCAGTCGTAATGGTCGATCAACCGCCCGCGCTCATCGCGGCGCTTTGGTCGCCGCGAAGCGGACGAGCGCGCCGAACGTCTCGAGCATCTCGCCATCGACCTCGTCGTCTTCGATCAGGATGCCGAGCCGCTCCTCCAATTCGGTGAGCACGCCCGCGACCGCCATCGAGTCGAGCTCGGGCATCGCGCCGAACAGCAATGTGTCGTCCCGCAAAGCGGCGGCGCGCGCTTCGCTCAGCCCCAACACATCGCGCAACACCGCGCGCACGGTCGTCTCGATCGTCGAAATATCGTCTGGCAGCACTGCAGGCCCATCCTTCCCTTTTCGGCGCGCGTTAGAGAAAGGCCGTGCATCTGCCAAGGGCCGGGGTTTTCATCCGGGACTTCACAGCGCGGCGGACTCGGCTATCAGGGCGTGATGATCGCCCTCGATCCCGTGCCGCGCCCGATCGACACGCTGCCGCTGCGCGGACAGGCGGGAGACGTGGCGCTCGCGTTCAAGAGCGGCGACGTGACATATGCCGAACTTGAGCGGCACGTTGGCACCGCCGCCGCGTGGCTTGCGCGCACGCTTGATGAACCCGGCGCGCGGGTGGCGAACTGGCTCCCCAAGACGGCGACTGCGTGCCTGCTGCCGCTCGCCGCGCCGCGTGCCGGGCTGGTGCATGTGCCGGTCAACCCGGTGCTCAAGCGCGCTCAGGTGGCGCATATCCTCGCCGACAGCGGCGCGCGGCTGCTCGTCACGCAGGCGGCGCGGGCGGCTACACTGGAACCGGGCGACGTGCCGGCCGATTGCCGGATCGTGCTGGAGGAAGAGCTTGCCGGCGGCGACGATACTCTGCCGCCTTCGCGCGCCGACACAGATACGCTTGCGGCAATCCTCTACACCTCGGGATCGACCGGGCGGCCGAAGGGCGTCATGCTCAGCCATGCGAACCTGTGGCTCGGCGCGATCAGCGTGGCGCATTACCTGAAGATCATGCCCGCCGACCGTGTGCTTGGCGTGTTGCCGCTGAGTTTCGATTACGGACAAAACCAGCTTTTCTCGACCTGGGCGGCGGGCGGATCGGTCGCGCCGCTCGATTACCTCACCGCGCGCGATGTGGTGAAGGCGGTCGAACGCTTCGGTGCGACGACGCTCGCGGGCGTGCCGCCGCTGTGGGTGCAAGTGCTCGACGCCGAATGGCCCCAAGAGACGGCGGCGCGGCTGCGGCGCCTCACCAACTCAGGCGGCGCGCTGACGGTGCCGATCATCGCGGGTCTGCGCGCCAAATTCCCGCAGGCCGATCTCTACCCGATGTACGGCCTCACCGAAGCGTTCCGCTCGACCTACCTCGCGCCCGAACTGGTTGACGCGCACCCGCACGCGATCGGCCGCGCGATCCCGTTCGCCGAGGTGATGGCGGTGCGCGCCGACGGCGCCCGCGCGGCCCCGGAGGAGCCGGGCGAGCTGGTCCATGCCGGGCCGCTGGTGGCGCAAGGCTATTGGCGTGATACCGAGCGCACCGCCTTGCGCTTCCGCCCCGCGCCGGACTGGTCGGAAAGCGGTGGCATGGCGGTGTGGTCGGGCGACACCGTGGTCGAAGGTGCGGACGGATTGTTTCGCTTCGTCGGCCGGGATGACGAGATGATTAAAAGCGCCGGCAACCGCATCAGCCCCACCGAGATCGAGGATGCGGTGCTGAGCGGTGGAGAGGTAGGCGAGGCGGTGGCGATCGGCGTGGCCGACGCGCGGCTCGGGCAGGCGATCGTGGTGGTGGCGCGCGCGCTCGGCGATGCTGCCCAGGCCGAGACGGCGGTGCGCGCGCGGCTGCGCGCTGAGTTGCCGAGCTTCATGCAGCCCGCACGCTATGAATGGCGCGATGCGCTGCCGGTCAACGCCAACGGCAAGCTCGACCGCGCAGCGCTGCGCCGTGAGGTGACGGCATGAAGCCGATGGGGACGATCCCGGCCGATTTCGCCGGTGCGCCGCTCGTCATCGCCGGGCGCAGCGCGGAGGAATGGGTCGATGTCGCAGGCGACACGCCGCTGTTCGTGTACGATTTCGCCGCCGTCGCGCGTCGGGTGGCGCGGTTCCGGGCGGCATTTGCCGGCGTCGATTTGCACTATGCGATCAAGGCCAATCCGTTTGCGCCACTGCTCGCCGCGATGGCGCCGCTGGTCGACGGGTTCGATGTCGCTTCGGCGGGCGAACTCGCGCGCGTGACGGCGTTGAAGCGCGGCCATGCGATCAGCTTCGCCGGGCCGGGCAAGCGCCGGGACGAGATCGAAGCGGCGATCCGCGCCGGCATCACCATCAACCTCGAATCGGAAGGCGAGGCGGCGCGGGCGATCGCGATTGGCGACATGCTCGGGCTCGTCCCGCGTCTCGCGGTACGGGTTAACCCCGAGATCGAGTTGCGGGGATCGGGCATGCGGATGGGGGGCAGGGCATCCCCATTCGGGGTCGATTCCGATCGCGCCGCCGCGCTCGCGCGTGAAGTGATCGAATCCGGTGCGGAGTGGTGCGGCTTCCATATCTTCGCCGGATCGCAGGCGCTCGACGAGCAGGCGATCATCGAGACGCAGGCCGAGACGCTCGCCCTGGCGGCGCGGCTCAGCGAGCAGGTCGGCGTCGTGCCGCCGCTGGTCAATCTCGGCGGCGGCTTCGGTATCCCCTACTTTCCCGGTGAGGTGCCGCTCGATATCGAAAACATCGGCGCTGCGCTTGCCGAGCGGCTCGGTTCGCTGCCGGCTGCGCTCGACGGCACGCGCTTCGCGATCGAACTCGGGCGCTGGCTGGTCGGCGAGGCGGGCGTGTATCTGACCCGCGTGGTCGATCGGAAGGTGAGCCGGGGCGAGACCTTCATCGTCACCGATGGCGGCATGAACCACCAGCTCGCCGCGAGCGGCAATCTCGGCACGGTCGTCCGCCGCAACTATCCGGTCGCCGTCGCCACCGCGCCCGCCGGCGCACCGACCGAGGTCGCCAGCGTCGTCGGCCCGTTATGTACCCCGCTCGACAGGCTCGCCGATCGCGTCGAAATTCCGCTCGCGCACCCCGGCGATCTGATCGCGGTGTTCATGGCGGGGGCCTATGGTCTCTCCGCCAGTCCGGCCGGATTTCTCGGCCACCCGGCGCCGGCGGAAATCCTGGCAGGCGGGCCGGACGTTCCTAACGCAATCTTCACCTCTCCAAAGGCATAGCCCGACCATCGCCGCGGACTTGCACGCCTGACGGAGCGTGCCGGTTGTAGCAGCAGGGAGTTTGGTGGATGCGTACTTCGGGGCTTCTCAAGGGCTGTGTCACGGCTGGCGCGACCGCGCTCGCGCTGAACGGGTGCGCGACGGGCGGCGGCGGGCAACTCCCGCCGGCGGCGTTCGTCGCCACGCAGGAACAGCCGGGCGAGGAATATGTCATCGGCCCGCTCGACCAGCTCAACATCTTCGTTTGGCGTAACCCCGAACTGTCGGCGAAGGTGCAGGTGCGTCCCGACGGCCGCATCACCACGCCCCTCATCAGCGACATGCCCGCCGTGGGCAAGACCCCGGCGATGCTCGCCGACGACATGAAGATCGCGCTGGGCGAATATATCAAAGACCCGATCGTCTCCGTGATCGTCGAGAATTTCAGCGGCACCTTCAGCCAGCAGGTCCGTATCGTCGGCGCGACCGCGAAGCCCGCTTCGATCCCGTACCGCGCCAACATGACCTTGCTTGACGCGATGATCGCGGTCGGCGGTTTGAGCGAATATGCCGCCGGCAACCGCGCCAAGCTGATCCGCTACGATCGCGGCACCGGCAAGCAGGTCGAATACAATATCAAGCTGTCGAACCTGCTCAAGAATGGCGATTCGCATGCGAACGTCCGGCTCGAACCGGGCGATGTCATCATCATCCCCGAGAGCATGTTCTGAGAGGGCCGGGCAGGTGAACGGTCTTTACGATGAACTGCGGATCGCGATCCACGCGGTCTGGATGCGGCGCTGGATCGCGCTCGGCGTGGCATGGGCGGTCGCGATCGTCGGCTGGCTGTTCGTGGCGCAGATTCCGAGCAGCTACGAATCGACCGCGCGCGTGTTCGCGCAGATGCAGACATTGCTGCCCGCCGCCGTCGGCATTTCGCCGGCCGACCAGCAGAAGAATCTCGACACCGTCCGCCAGACGCTGACCTCTGCCGACAATCTCGAAAAGGTCGTGCGCGGCACCGATCTCGCCAACACCGTCGCAACCGACAAGGACGTGGCGGACCGGGTGGCGGCGCTCCAGCAGGCGGTGAAGATCACGTCCGAGCAGGACAATATCTTCACGATCTCGGTCAGCCAGAAAAGCCCCAAGGTCGCGCGGCAGGTCGTGCAGAAATTGCTCGATCTGTTCGTCGAGCAGAACCTGTCGGGCGACAAGGCCGAGACCACGCAGACGCTTCAATTCCTCGATCAGCAGCTTGCGCAGAAGCAGAAGCAGCTTTCCGATGCGGAAGCGAAACGCGAGGATTTCCAGAACCGCTACCTCGGCTCGCTGCCCGGCACCGGCTCGGTGGCCGACCGGATGGCGGCGGCGCGCAGCCAGATGGCGCAGGTCGACGGCGATCTCGCCGCCGCGCAGTCGGGACTGGCGGTCATCAACGGCCAGATGGCGGGAACGCCGGCGAGCGTTGCGGGCGCGAGCGCCACCGCCGGCAGCGCGGGGCCGGCGCGGGCGCGGCTGAACGCGATCCAGGGCCAGCTCAGCGACGCGCGCGGGCGCGGCTATACCGAGCAACACCCCGACGTCGTCGCGCTCAAGAGCCAACTCGCCGCCGCACAGGCCGCGGCGCGCAACGAACCTCTGGTCGGCGGATCGGCCGCCGGCGGCGCGTCCAATCCGCTGTACCTCCAGCTCAAGGCCAATCAGGCCGACAAACAGGCGCAGGTCGCCGCGCTGATGAGCCGCAAGCGCCAGCTTCAGGGCGATATCGATACGATCAGCGCCAAGCTGACCGGCGATTCGGGCGCAATGCAGGAACAGTCGCAGATCGAACGCGATTATCAGGTGCTCAAGGATAGCTACGACAAATTGCTGTCCGATCGCGAGGGCGTCCGCCTGCGCGGGCAGGCGCAGTCGCAGACCGACGCCATCAAGTTCAGCGTGCTCGATCAGCCGAGCGCGCCGCGCGTGCCGACCTCGCCCAACCGTCCGCTGCTGCTGACCGGGGTGCTGCTGGCGGCGCTAGTGATGGGGGCGGGCGCCGCGTTCGCGATGACTCAGGTGCAGACGACCTTCCCGACGCCCAAGCGGCTCGAAGCGGCGACCGGGCTGCCGGTGATCGGCTCGATCGGCGAGACCGTGACCAAGCTGCAGACCGCGCAGCGCCGCCGCCAGCTCGGTTATTTCGGCGGCGGCATGGCGGCCCTGGTGGTCGCGTGGGTGGCGCTGCTCGGCGTCGAGATGCTCCAGCGAGGACTTGCCGCATGAACGACATGACCTCGCGCAAACCGGGCGGTTCGCTGATCGAGCGCGCCGCCAAGGTCTATGATTTCAGCGCCGAACTGCGCGCGCGCAACCCCCAGCCTCCTGTTTCGGAAGCGGCACCGCCGCCGCTGCGGGTCATCGCGCCGATGGCGGAAGCGCCCGTGGAGTTGGATGCGCCCGCCGAGATGGCACCGCTCCGTGTTCCGTCTGGCGACGTCGCGGTGGTCGATCGCGCGATCCTGGCCGCCAACGGGCTGCTCGTGCCCGGCGCGCCGGTCGGGGCGCTCGCCGAGGAATTCCGGCTGGTCAAACGACACCTGATGGTGACCGCGCGGACATTGCGCCAGAAAGACGCGACGCGCGCGCGCACCATTCTGGTCTGCTCGGCCAAGCCAAACGACGGCAAGACCTATTGCGCGCTCAACCTCGCCATCTCGATGGCGGCGGAGCGCGAGGTCGAGGTGATCCTGATCGACGCCGATTTCGCCAAGCCCGATGTGATGAACCGGCTCGGCCTCGCCGACGGCCTCGGGCTGCTCGATGCGCTCGCCGATCCGACGATCGATATCGAGACCTGCGTGGTTCGCACCGACATCCCGCAGTTGAGCGTGCTGCCCGCTGGCACCAAATCGCACGACGATACCGAATTGCTCGGCAGCGCGCGCACCGCCGCGATCATCTCGGCGTTGCTCGCCGCCGATCCGCGCCGCGTATTGATCTTCGATTCGCCGCCGGTGCTGGCCGCGTCGCCCGCCGCCGTGCTCGCGCATCATGCCGGGCAGACCGTGCTGGTGGTGCGCGCCGATCGCACCGTCGAGGGCGATCTGCGCGAAGCGGTCGCGCTGCTCAGCGGCTGCGAAGACATCCAGTTGCTGCTCAACGCAGTGACCTATGCGCCCGGCGGCCGCCGCTTCGGCAGCTATTACGGGCAGGAGGACTCGAAATGAAGCGGACGCTCCTGACGGGAGCCGCCTGTGCGACACTGCTCGCCGCGCCCGTCCATGCGCAGGACCGGCACAAGTCGATCTCGCCCTATATCGAACTGAGCCAGGTCGCCGTCGCCGACCTGAGCGGTGACAATGACGTGCTGACCTATTCGACGGTCGCCGCCGGGGTCGATGCCGATTTGCATACCAATCGCGCCGATCTTCAGGTGAGCTATCGCTACGAACGCCGCATCGCGTGGAGCAAGCGTGTCGGCGACAGCGACGTCCACAGCGGCCTTGCGCGCGCGTCCGTCAAGATTGCGCCGGGCGTCAGCCTCGACGGCGGCGCGCTCGCCACGCGTTCGCGTTATGACATTCGCGGCGCAGCGCCGGTCAACCTCGCCGGCAATGTCGACAATATCAGCCAGGTCTATTCGGCCTATGCCGGCCCGACGCTCGCGACGAACGCCGGCCCGGTCGCGATCAACGCGGCGTACCGCTACGGCTACACCAAGGTCGAATCGCCCGGCGCGACCGGCGTCGCGCCCGGTGCGCAGCGGCTCGACGTGTTCGACAGCGCGCAGAGCCACGTCGCGACCGCATCCGCCGGCGTGAAGGCGGGCGAGGTGTTGCCGGTCGGCGTGACGGTGAGCGGCGCGTATGAGCGTGACACCGCCACCCAGCTCAGCCAGCGTTACGAAGGCAAATACGGGCGTGGCGACGTGGTGCTGCCGGTCACCCGCACGCTCGCGCTGCGCGCTGGTGTGGGATATGAGAAGATCAAGGTCACCCAGAAGGACGCGCTGCTCGACGCTGGCGGTAATCCGGTGATCGATCGTAATGGCCGCTACGTCACCAATCAGGCGTCACCACGCCGGATCGCCTATGAGACCGACGGGCTGATCTACGACGCTGGCGTGATCTGGCGTCCGTCGCCGCGTACTTTGCTGACCGCCAACGTCGGCAAGCGCTATGGCGGCATGAGCTATACCGGCTCGTTCTCCTATTCGCCGTCGCGTGCCGTAAACTTCCAGCTCGGCGTGTATGACTCGGTGACGACCTTCGGGCGCCAGTTGCAGGACGGCATCTCGCGTCTGCCAACCAGCTTCATCGACCAGCGCGACGCGTTCGGCCAGCAGTTCGGCGGATGCACGTTCGGCAACACCGCAGGTTCGGCGGGCGGGTGCCTCAACGGCGTGTTCCAGTCGATCTCGTCGTCATCGTACCGCGCGCGCGGCGTCGATGCGATCCTGTCTGCAAACCGTGGTCCGGTCAGCTACGGCATCGGCGCCGGCTACGCCAACCGCAAGTTCTTCGCGCCCGAGGGCGAGCAGTTCACCGTCGATGGCGTCGAGGACGAAAGCGTCTATGCACAGGCGTTCGCCTCGGTCACGCTCGATCGTGTTTCCAGCATCAGCGCGGACGTGATCGCGAATTACTATAAGAGCGGTATCGCCGGATCGCGCGGCATCTACAGCGAGGGCGCGACCGCGACCTATTACCGAACCTTCGGCCGGTTGGGGGCGACGGCGACCGCCGGCATCTACAATTTCAGCCAGCAGGGGCTGCGCGACCAGACTTCGGCCCAGGGCCAGGTCGGGATGCGGTATCAATTCTGAGGGTGTTGCCATGTACGACGACCATTATGGATTGAACGGACGGCCGTTCCAGCTCACGCCCGATCCGCGTTTCTGGTTCGATACCGCCACGCACCGCAAGGCGATGGCGTATCTCGGCTATGGCTTGAGCCAGGGCGAGGGCTTCATCGTCATCACCGGCGATGTCGGCGCTGGCAAGACCACGCTCGTCGGCCATCTGATGGCGACGATCGACCGCGATCGGTTGCAGGCGATCAAGATCGTCTCGACCCAGATCGAGGCGGACGATCTGCTTCGCATGGTCGGCAACGGGCTCGATCTCCACACCGATGGCATGACCAAGGCGCAACTGCTCACCGCGATCGAACGCGGGCTGCACGCCACTGCGCGCAGCGGCCGGCGCACGTTGCTGATCGTCGATGAGGCGCAGGCGCTGCCGGTCTCCGCGCTCGAAGAACTGCGGATGCTGTCGAACTTTCAGGCGGGCGGCCATGCGCTTCTCCAGATATTCCTGCTCGGCCAACCCGAGTTCCGCGAGCGGCTGCATGGCTCCGACCGGCTCGAACAGCTCCGCCAGCGCGTGATCGCGACGCATCACCTCGAACCGATGGAGCGCGAGGAAGTAGAGCCGTATATGAAGCACCGGCTCGGTGTAGTCGGCTGGACGGGCCGTCCGCATTTCACCGACGAAGCTTTCGCGGCGCTCTACGATGGTTCGGACGGCGTACCGCGCCGGCTCAACCAGCTTGCCGGGCGCGTGCTGCTGTTCGGTGCGATTGAGCAGCTCGATACGATCGACGCGGACGTGGTGAACACGGTGCTCGCGGATATTTCGAGCGACGCGCCCGAGAAGCCCGAACCGTTGCCGATCGTCAAGGCGACCGAGCCGACCACGGCGCCGCGCCCGATCCGGCATCTGCCGATCGAGGATGCCGTACCCGACGCCGAGTTGCTCGCGCGCATCGCCTCGCTCGAATCGCGTGTCGAGGAACCCGCCGCGCCCGACCAGTCGCTGATGCAGGCGATCGCCTCGATCGAATCGCGGCTGGAGAATGTCTCCGCCGGCCCGCGCGTCGATCGCGGCATCCTCGCGCGGTTGACGTCGCTCGAAGCGCGGGTCGAGAATGCACCCAAGGCCGATCCCGCGCTGGCCGAGCGGCTCGCCTCGGTTGAGGGACGTACCGACCAGATCGCGGTCGCCGTATCGGATGTCGATCAGACGGTTCGCGACGAACTCGCCGCGCTCGCTGCCTCGGTCGAACAGACGGCAGCGCGCATCCCTGCGATGGATGCGGCGAGCGACGAACGGCTCGCGGCGCTCGAAGCCCGGCTGGACCAGCTTGCCGCACGCGAGCCCGAGGCGGACCCGGCCATCGCGGCACTCGAAGCCCGGCTCGACGAGGTTGCGTCGCGCGGCCCGCAGAGCGATCCGGCCGTCGCCGATCATCTCGAATCGATCGAAGCCGCGATGGAGCAGCTCGCCGCGCGGCCGACCGATCTCAACCCCGCGCTCAAGGCGCGGCTCGATGCGCTGGAGACCCGGATCGACGAGGCGTTCGTCGCGTCCACCGCAGGCGACCCCGCCAGCCGTGCCCGCATCGCCTCGCTTGAGGCGCGCGTCGAAGAGCAGGACGCCGCCTTGCGCCGCGTGCTGACCTTGCTGGTCGATTGGGTCGAGGGCGATGGATCGCACGATACGACGGCGCTCCGCCGCGACCTGCGCTGAGCCGGAGCATGCGCCACGCGCTGTCGGTCGATATCGAGGAATGGTTTCAGGTCGGCGCGTTCGAGCGGGTGATCGACAGAAAAGACTGGGATTCGCTCGAATCGCGGGTTGAATACAACACCGACGCGGTGCTGGCGCTGTTCGCCGAAACCGGCGTGAAAGCGACGTTCTTCACGCTCGGCTGGGTCGCCGCACGCCACCCAGCGTTGATCCGCCGGATCGTCGCGGCCGGACACGAACTGGCGAGCCACGGCTGGGCGCACCAGCGTGTCTTCACGATGCAGCCCGAGGTGTTCCGCGCCGATATCGACCGGGCACGCAAGACGCTGGAGGACGCCGGCGGTGTGCGCGTCACCGGCTACCGCGCGCCGAGCTTCTCGATCGACGCCCGCACGCCCTGGGCGCATCCGATCCTCGCCGAGGCGGGATACGCCTATTCGTCAAGCGTAGCGCCGCTCAAGCACGATCATTACGGCTGGCCGGAGGCGTCCCGCTACGCCTTCCGCCCGGTCGCGGATTCGCCGTTGATCGAAGTGCCGGTGACAGTCGCCGCGTTCGGCAACCGCCGCATGGCGACCGGCGGCGGGTTCTTCCGGCTGTTCCCTGCGGCGCTGACCAATCATGCGGTGCGGCAGGTTTCGGCCGAGGGCCAGCCAGCGGTGTTCTACTTCCACCCGTGGGAGATCGATCCCGGCCAGCCGCGCATCGCCGCCGCGCCGCTCAAGTCGCGGCTGCGCCATTACAGTCGCTTGGGCGCGATGGCGGGCAAATTGCGCGGGCTGATCCGCCGCCACCGCTGGGACCGGATGGATTCGATCGTGGCCGAGATGAAAGGCGCTATGGCGTGACCGTGCCTTTGCTGTCGCCCTTGCTCGGCCTACGCACAGCCGATCTGACCGACGCCGCCGAAGCCGCGCGCATCGCCGATTTCGTGCGCGCGCATCCTGAGGGTACGCCGTTCCATCTGCCCGCCTGGAGCCTTGCCGTTGCGCGAGGCTGCGGCCAACGCAGCCATACCTTGATCGCCGAGCGCGGTGACGGATCGATCGAAGGCGTGCTGCCCATGACGGAGGTCCGCTCGCGGCTGTTCGGGCGCGCTTTGGTCTCGAACGGGTTCGCGGTCGGCGGCGGCATCCTCGCCGGCAGCGACGCGGCGGCGGGTGTGCTGGCCGAAGCGGGCTGGGCGCTCGCGCTGAAACTCGGTTGCCCGAGCCTCGAATTGCGCGGCGGCGGCGTGCCCGATGGCGACTGGATCGCGGAGGAGGGCGCCTATCTCGGCTTCACTCGTCCGCTTGCGGCTTCGGACGATGCGCAACTCACCGCCATCCCGCGCAAGCAGCGCGCCGAGGTGCGCAAGGCGCTCGCGCTCGATCTCGACGTGACGGTCGGCAGCGGCGCCGCTGATGTGAAGGCGCATTACGCGGTCTATGCCGAATCGGTGCGCAACCTCGGCACGCCGGTGTTCCCGGCGAAACTGTTCCGCAGCGTGCTCGCGGCGTTCGGTGACGATGCCGATATCCTGACGATCCGCTCGGCCGGCAAGCCGGTCGCGAGCGTGCTAAGCTTGTATCACGCCGGTACGGTCTATCCCTATTGGGGCGGCGGCACGCTTGCGGCGCGCGCGCTTCGTGCCAACGACCGCATGTATTTCGCGCTGATGAGCCATGCCCGCGCGCGCGGTTGCACGCGGTTCGATTTCGGACGGTCGAAGGCCGGCACCGGGCCGGCGGCGTTCAAGAAGAATTGGGGTTTCGAAGGGGTGCCGCTGCGCTATGCCAAGCGCGTGAAACCCGGTGACACCCCGCGCGAGATCAACCCGCTCAGCCCGAAATACCGGCTGCAAGTCGCCGTGTGGAAGACGCTGCCCTTGGGGATCGCGAACCTGCTCGGTCCGCACATCGCCAAGGGTCTCGGATAGCCGATGGGCGACATATTGTTCCTGGCGCACCGCGTCCCCGATCCGCCCGATCGCGGCGACAAGATCCGTGGGTTCCACATTCTCAAGCATCTGTCGCAGCGCGCCCGCACGCACCTGGTCGCTTTCGCCGATGATCCGCGTGACCTGAACCGTGCCGGCAGCCTGCCGTGGCTGACCGGCGAGCGCGCGGTGCTGTGGCGGGGCAAACCGCGCTGGCGTGCCGCCGCCGAGGCTATGGTGCAGGGCCGGCCGGTCTCGCTGACCTCGTTCGACGATGCGGCGGTGCGCGCCAAGGTCGACGATCTGCTCGCGCGCCATCCGATCGACACGATCTACGTCTTCTCGGGGCAGATGGCGCAATATCTGCCGGCATGTTCGGACCACCGCATCGTGATGGACTTCGTCGACATGGATTCGGCCAAGTTCGCCGACTACGCCAACGACGCGCATGGCCCATCGCGCTGGATGATGGCGCGCGAGGCCAGGCTGTTGCAGGCGTTCGAGCGTGATGTCGCCGCGTGTTCCGACGCCAGCCTGTTCGTCAGCGCCGCCGAGGCGGCGCTGTTTCGCGAGGCGACGGGCGCGGCGCGAGTCCATGCGATCGAGAACGGCATCGACACCGCTGTGTTCGACCCCGCCGCCAGCTTCGAACGCGTCGCGGCGGAGGGCGATCTGATCGTCTTCACCGGCCAAATGGATTATCGCCCCAATATCGAGGCGGTGACGTGGTTCGCGCAGGATATTATGCCGCTGATCCGGGTCGAACACCCGCAGGCACAGTTCGCGATCGTCGGTCGGGCGCCGTCCGAGGCGGTGAAGGCGCTCGCCAGCCGGCCCGGCGTGATCGTCACCGGCGAGGTCGCCGACGTGCGCGGCTGGCTCGCCGCCGCTGCCGTGGTGGTCGCGCCGTTGAAGCTGGCGCGCGGTATCCAGAACAAGGTGCTTGAAGCGATGGCGATGGCGCGGCCGGTGGTCACCTCCGCGCCCGCCGCCGAGGGGATCGATCACGCCGGCACGATCCGCGTCGGCGCGACTGCCGCCGAGATCGCGCAAGCTACCGGCTTGCTGCTCGGCGACAAACCCACCGCCGCCGCGATCGGCGCAGCCGCGCGGGCGCAAGTGCAGCGCCGCTATAGTTGGCAAGCATGCCTCGCGCCGCTCGATGCGATGCTCACCGACCAACGTGTGGAACGCGTCGCGGCATGACCTACGCGTTTCCGTCCGCCGACTTCGCGCCGGCGACCTCCGTACAGGCGGCATGGCGCCGTCATCTCATCGCGCTGGTGGCCGTTGCGCTCGTGATCGTCGCGACCTTCTGGCGCGATGTGACGACGCTCGCGCATCTGTGGTGGACGAGCACGACCTTCGGGCATTGCCTGTTCATCGGCCCCGTCCTCGCGTGGCTGGTGTGGGCGCGCCGCGCCGATCTCGGCAAGCTGACCCCGGTCGGCTGGGCGCCGGGGCTGGCGATCGTCGCGTGCGGTGGTCTTGGGTGGCTGCTCGGCGATGCCGGCGGCGTGGCCCTGGCGCGGCAACTCGGGCTGGTGATGATGCTGCAAGGCGCGGTCGTCACCCTGCTCGGGCCGAACGTTGCGCGCGGGCTGCTGTTTCCTTTGTGCTACGCGGTCTTTCTCGTGCCGTTCGGCGAGGGGATGGAGGGCCCGTTGCAGACCGTCACCGTCGCGCTGACGATGCCGATGCTCCACCTGTTCGGCGTGCCCGCGCAGGTCGATGGCGTGCTCATCACCATCCCCAACGGCTATTTCGAAGTGGCCGAAGCGTGTTCGGGCGCGAAGTTCGTGATCGCGATGATCGCCTATGGCACGCTCGTCGCCAACGTGTGCTTCGTGTCGTGGGGCCGGCGGGCGGCGTTCATGGTGATGGCGCTGATCGTGCCCGTGGTCGCCAACGGCATCCGCGCGTTCGCGACGATCTATGCGGCGTATCTCACCTCGGTGGAGGCGGCTACGGGCTTCGACCATATCCTGTACGGCTGGATCTTCTTCGGGCTGGTGATGGCGGCGGTGATCGCGATCGGCTGGCGCTGGTTCGATCGCGCGCCGGATGCGCCGGTGTTCGATGCGGCGAAGCTCCAGAGCGTGCCGCGCTTCCGGCTCGACGCTCTGCTCGCGGCGGCCTTGGTGCTGGTGACGGTGGCGGTATTCCCCGCGTGGAGCACAGCCATCGCCAACCGTGCGCAGCCCTTGCCCGACCGCATCGCCTTGCCCGAGGTGCCCGGCTGGCATCGCGTGCCGATGAGTACGCGCGCACCGTGGGCGCCCAACTATCCCGGCGCCGACCATTATCTGATCGGGCGCTATGCCGATGCGAGCGGTGATCCGGTCGATCTCGCGATCGCCGTTTACGGGGCTCAGCATGAGGGCAAGGAGATCGTCTCGTTCGGCGTCGGCGCGTTGCGCGAGGACGACGTGTGGGTGCGGATCGAGGATTTGCCCGATCTCGACGGCGGCGCGGTGATCCACGTCACCGCGCCCGGCCCGGTCGAGCGCGAGATCGCGACCTGGTATCGGGTCGGTGACATCGTCACCTACAGCGGCGCGCGGCAGAAGCTGGCGACATTGCAGGCCAAGCTGCTCGGCGGCCCGCAGCGCGCGGTGGCGGTGCATGTCTCCGCCGAGGTGTTGCCGGGGCGCGACCCGCGCGCGGCGATGCAACGCTTCCTGACCGCGCTCGGCCCGATCGATGTGGTCGCAGATCGCGCTGCCGGGATGCCGCGCTGATGTGCGGGATCGCCGGCATGTTCTATCCCGCCATGCCCAAGCCGGTCGATCCGGCGCGGGTGCGCGCGATGACCGACGTGCAGGCACATCGCGGCCCCGACGGTGGCGACGTGTGGACCGCGCCTGGAGTCGGATTGGGGCATCGCCGCCTGTCGATCATCGACATCGCCGGCAGTCCGCAACCGATGCGAAGCGCCGACGGATCGCTGACCGTCACCTACAACGGCGAAATCTACAACTTCGCCGAACTGCGTGCCAAATTGCAGGCCAAGGGCGCGCGCTTCGTCACCTCCGGCGATACCGAGGTGCTGTTGCACGGCTGGGCGGCGTGGGGGCCGGCGCTGCTCGATCGATTGAACGGCATGTTCGCCTTTGCGATCCACGATGCCGCGCGCCAGACGCTGTTCCTCGCGCGCGACCGGATGGGCGTGAAGCCGCTTCATTACGTCGAATTGTCCGACGGCGCGGTGGCGTTCGCGTCGGAACTGAAGGGCCTGCTCGCGCATCCGCTGCTGCGCCGCACGCCGCAGCTCACCGCGATCGAGGATTATCTCGCGTTCGGCTATGTGCCCGACGATACCTGCCTCGTTGCCGGGGTGAAGAAGCTCCCCGCCGGGCATTTCCTGTTGCTCGAACGCGGCAAGCCGGTGCCCGCGCCATCGCGCTGGTGGGATATCGACTTCTCGCGCCGCGCCACCGGCAGTCGCAAGGCGCTGGAGGAGGAACTGGTCGAGCGGATGCGCGCCGCCGTCACGCTGCGGATGGTTGCCGACGTGCCGCTCGGCGCGTTCTTGTCGGGCGGGGTCGATAGCTCGGCGGTGGTCGCGCTGATGGCCGAGGCTTCTCCACGCGCGGTGAAGACCTGCACGATCGGCTTCGATGTGGCCGGGGTGGACGAGCGCAGCTACGCCGATGTGATCGCCAAGCGCTTCGCCACCGAGCATCGGGAGCGGATCGTCTCGCCGGATGATTACGCGCTGATCGATACGTTGGTCGCGTCGTTCGACGAGCCGTTCGCCGACGCCTCCTCGCTCGCCACCTACCGCGTGTGCGAGCTGGCGCGCGAGACGGTGACGGTCGCGCTGTCCGGCGACGGTGCGGACGAGGCATTCGCCGGCTATCGCCGCTACAAGTTTCAGGCGGCGGAGGAGCGGGTGCGGGCGCTGCTGCCCGCATCGCTGCGCTCCAGCGTGTTCGGTACGCTCGGGCGGCATTATCCAAAGGCCGATTGGGCGCCGCGTACCTTTCGCGCCAAGACGACCTTGCTCGCGCTCGCGGAGGACGGCGCCGAGGGCTATGCCCGCTCGGTCGGCGTGACGACGCCCGCGTTGCGCGCGGCTTTGCTCACCGACAGCGCCCGCAAAGCGCTCGGCGGGCACCGCGCCGAGGATCGCTACGTCCGCGCGATGCACGATGCACCGGCGCGCGACGCGCTCGACCGCGCGCAATATGCCGATTTCCAGCATTGGCTGCCCGGCGACATCCTCACCAAGGCCGATCGCACCAGCATGGCGGTGAGCCTCGAAGCGCGCGAACCTTTGCTCGACTATAAGCTGGTCGAATTCGCCGCGACCTTGCCCGATGATCTGCGGCTGCGCCACGGGCAGGGCAAGTGGCTGATGAAGAAGGCGATGGAGCGGTATCTGCCGAAAGATATCCTCTATCGCCCGAAGATGGGGTTCGTCACTCCGGTTGGCGCTTGGTTCCGCAGCAGCCTCGCGGACGAGGCGGCGGCGCTGGCGCGCTCGCGCACGCTGATCGGCAGCGGCTGGTTCGATCCCCGCGCAATCGAGACAATCGCCGCCGATCATCGCGCGGGCCGCGCCGATCACGGTCGCACGCTATGGCAATTGGTGATGCTCGAACGCAGCATGGCGCGGCTGTTCGGCACCTGATCTGCACCGCCCGCGCTTGACGAAAGCCGGCGCGCTTCCTAGCTCGCCGACATGGCCATTTTGGAAATTCTCGAAGTCCCGGATCCCCGGTTGAAGAAGCATGCGAAGCCGGTCGAGGCGATCGACGACGGCGTGCGCAAGATCGTGTCCGATATGTTCGACACGATGTACGACGCGCGCGGCATCGGACTCGCCTCGATCCAGGTCGGCGTCGAGCAGGCGATCGTGGTGATCGATCTTCAGGAAGACGAACCGCCGCTGGAAGAAGGCGGCGAACCGCGCCCCGGCCGCCAGCCGCGCGTGTTCATCAACCCCGAAATCCTGTGGCAGAGCGACGATCTCGCGGTGTACGCCGAAGGGTGTCTGTCGATCCCGGAGAATTACGCTGATGTAGAGCGCCCCGCGCGCTGCCGGGTGAAGTGGCTCGACCTTGACGGTGGCGCGCATGAGGAAGAGTTTGACGGGCTGCTGTCGACCTGTGTCCAGCATGAGATGGATCACCTCGCCGGCATCGTCTTCATCGATCACGTCTCGCGGTTGAAGCGCGACATGATCCTCAAGAAGCTCGCGAAGGCCCGCAAGGCGGCGTAACACCGTTTGTCGCAGCGCGGTTGATCGCTTGGCCCGGAAACGATAGGTTCGCCCTTCGTTCCGGGGAGCAGGTGTTTGGACGGGTTTTTCGCGATTATCGTCATCGTGGCGCTGCTGTGCGGCGTCGCGCTCGGCTGGTTTCTTGGTCAGCGCGGGACAGCGGCGATCCAGGCCGAACGCGATGCGCGCGAAGCCGATTTCAAGCGCGCGATCGTCGATCTCGCCGGCGCCGAGGAGCGCGCGCGTGCGGCGTTTGGCTTGCGCGAGGAACTCGTCGAAGTGCGCGCCGAGCTTTCGGAGATGCGTGAGGATCGCGACCGCGTGCGGCTGGAGAACACCGCGCTCAAGACTCACGCCGCCTCGTTCGAACACCGGCTTTCGGAGCGGCTGGCCGAAGAAGAGGCGCGCCTCAAGATGGCGCATGACGCGCACGAAGCGCGCGAACGTGCGCTGCGCGAGGCGTTCCAGGCGCGCGAACAGACCAGCACCGAGACGTATGAAGCGCGGATCGCGGGGCTGCTCCACGCCAAGGATCTGCTCGCCACGCAATTTGCCGAGGTGTCGAACAAGCTGCTGAGCGAGGCGCAGGAGAATTTCCTCAAGCGCGCCGATGAACGCTTCCGCCAGTCCGAGGAAACGGCGGGGCAGAACCTCAAGTCGATGCTCCAGCCGGTCAGCGACCGCCTGCTCCGCTACGAGGAGACGGTGACCAAGGTCGAGGCCGAGCGGCTGAGCGCGTTCGACCAGTTGAAGGGCCAGCTCGAAGGCCTGCGAGTCGGGCAGGAGAAGGTCTCCACCGAGGCGGCCAAGCTGGTCAATTCGCTGCGCAACGCGCCCAAGTCACGCGGCCGCTGGGGCGAGCAGCAGTTGAAGAACGTGCTCGAAACCTGCGGCCTGTCCGAACATACCGATTTTCAGACCGAGGTGAGCATCGCCGGCGGCGACGAGGGCGGCCGGCTTCGCCCGGACGCGATCGTCAAGGTGCCGGGGGGGCGCAGCCTCGTCATCGATGCCAAGGTCTCGCTCAACGCCTATCAGGACGCGTTCGGCGCGGTCGATGAAAACGAGCGCAGGACCGGGCTGGCCGCGCACGCCGCATCGATGCGCGCGCACGTCAACGGGCTCGGCAACAAGGCGTATTGGAACCAGTTCGCCGATGCGCCGGATTACGTCATCATGTTCGTGCCGGGCGAGCATTTCCTCACCGCCGCACTCGAATATGATCCGACGTTATGGGACTTCGCGTTCGAAAAGCGCGTCTTGCTGGCAACGCCGACGAATTTGATCGCGATCGCGCGGACGGTCGATGCGGTGTGGCGGCAGGAGAAGATGGCCAAGCAGGCGCAGGAGATCGGCGCGCTCGGCAAGGAACTCTACGAACGGCTCGCCAAGGCGGCGGGTGATTTGCGCAAGGTTGGCGGCGGGCTGACATCGGCCGTGAACAATTACAACACCTTCGTGAGCAGCTTCGAAAGCCGCGCGCTGGTGACGGCGCGCAAGTTCCGTGATCTCAACATCGACACGGGCGCGAAGGAAATCGAAGAAGCATCGCCCGTCGAAGCGCTCGCCCGCTACGGCGACGCCGCGCCGGCGTTGGCCGCACCTGTGGACGAGGCGGCGGAGTAGCCGGCGCTCAGCCCGTCACGCCGCGCGCTTGCCCGCGCTCTCGGCCTGTTCCAGCACCTCGATCATCTCGACCACCGCCCCGAAAGCGCGCGCCAGCGCGGCGAGCAGCGACACGGTCTCGTCGTCGATCAGGCGGGCCTTGCGCCAATAGGCGCCGATCGCGCCGCTGGGTTCGCCCAGCCCGACCGGGAACACCGCGACGCTTTCTGCATAGGTCGCCAGATAGGCATTTTGCGGCACATCGTCTGCAAGGCGAACTTCGGGGATGATGATCGGCCGTTTCTCGAGGATCGCGTAACCGGCCAGGCATTCGCTGATCGGGAACCTGCGTCCTTCCCAGAACGGCATGGGCGCATCTTCCGCCACATAAACGGTTTCATCGCCCTCGCGGCGGACGATCGTCACGCCGTCGGAGCCGACGACCTCACGCGAGCAGCTACGCAGGATCGCGATCGCTTCGGGCAGCGTCGCCGATCGCGACAATCGATGAACCGCCTCGGTGAGTGCGTGCCAGCGATCGATCGGAGTCCCGTCCGCCATGCGTCTTCTCCCGAGAGCGTCCTTCATGACGGTCACGGGAGAGACTATATCACCCCGCCGCTTTCGCCAAACCTTTCGCCAGTTGCAGGGCGCCGTGGAGCCGCGCCTTGGGGTCGGCCCAGACGCGTGTGATCACCAGCTTGCTGTCGGGGCGCAGTTTCGCCACGTCGCCGACGCGCTTGAGCCACGCCAGCAGCCCATCGATATTCGGCGGCTTGTCGTCGTGGAACGCCACCAGCGCGCCGCGCGGGCCGACGTCGATCTTGGCGACGCAGGCTTTCTTGGCGTGGAGCTTGATCTCGATGATGCGGATGAGATTTTCGGTCGGATCGGGCAGCGGGCCGAACCGGTCGATCAGTTCGGCAGCGAACGCCTCGACCTCGCCGGTATCCTCGAGATCGTTGAGGCGCCGGTACAGCCCCATGCGAAGGTCGAGGTCCGGCACGTAATCCTCCGGGATGAGGATCGGTGCATCGACGGTGATCTGCGGCGAAAAATTCTTCGGACGCATACGCTCACCGCCCGCCTTCGCCTCCATGATCGCCTCTTCAAGCATCGCCTGGTAGAGTTCGTAGCCGACCTCCTTGATATGCCCGGATTGCTCGTCGCCGAGCAGATTGCCGGCGCCGCGAATGTCGAGATCATGGCTGGCGAGCTGGAAGCCGGCGCCGAGGCTGTCGAGATCGGACAGCACCTTCAATCTTTTCTCCGCCGTCTCCGTCATGATGCGATCGGGCGGGGTGGTGAGATAGGCATAAGCGCGCGTCTTCGATCGTCCCACCCGGCCGCGAAGCTGATAAAGCTGCGCCAATCCGAACCGATCGGCGCGGTGCAGGATCATCGTGTTGGCGCTCGGGATGTCGAGGCCGCTTTCGACGATCGTGGTGGAAACGAGCACCTCGAACTTCTTGTCGTAGAACGCCGACATGCGCTCCTCGACCTGGCTCGGCGCCATCTGGCCGTGCGCGACGACATAGCGAATTTCGGGCACGCCTTCACGCAGGAAGTCCTCGATCTCGGGCAGATCGGCGATGCGCGGCGTGACGAAGAAGCTCTGGCCGCCGCGATAATGTTCGCGCAACAACGCCTCGCGCAGCACCACCGGGTCCCACGGCATGACATAGGTCCGCACTGCCAGCCGATCGACCGGCGGCGTCTGGATCACCGAGAGTTCGCGCAGGCCGGACATCGCCATCTGGAGCGTGCGCGGGATCGGCGTGGCGGTGAGGGTGAGGACGTGGACGTCGGTCTTGAGCGACTTCAGGCGCTCCTTGTGGGTCACGCCGAACCGCTGCTCCTCATCGACGATGACGAGGCCGAGCCGCTTGAACTCGATGCCCTTGGCGAGGATGGCATGCGTGCCGACCACGACGTCGACGGTGCCGTCGGCGAGGCCGTCCTTGGTCGCCTTCATCTCCGCAGCGGTGACGAGCCGTGAGAGCCGCCCGACCTTGATCGGAAACCCCTCGAACCGGCTTGCGAAATTGTTGAAATGCTGGCGCGCGAGCAGGGTTGTCGGGCACACGATCGCGACCTGCTTGCCCGCCATCGCGGCGGCGAACGCGCCGCGCAAAGCGACTTCGGTCTTGCCGAAGCCGACATCGCCGACGACGAGCCGGTCCATCGGCGTGCCTTTGGCGAGATCCTCCAGCACCTCGCCGATCGCGCGCTCCTGATCCTCGGTTTCCTCATAGGGGAAGCGATCGACGAACTCTGCATAGCCGCTGTCGGCCTCGATCACGTCGGCGGGATGCAACGCGCGTTCGGCCGCGGTCGCGATCAGTTCGCCGGCGATCTCGCGGATTCGCTCCTTCATGCGGCTCTTGCGCCGCTGCCACGCCTCGCCACCGAGCCGGTCGAGGCTCGCGCCCTCGCTGTCCGAGCCGTAGCGCGAGAGCACGTCGATATTCTCGACCGGCACGAACAATTTGTCGCCACCCGCGTAGGAGAGCGCGACGCAATCGTGCGGGCTCTTGCCGACGGGGATCGAGGTCAGCCCCTCGTAACGGCCGATGCCGTGGTCGACATGGACGACGAGATCGCCGGGCGTGAGCATCGCCAGTTCGGCGAGGAAAGCGTCGGCGGATTTCTTGCGCTTGGCCCGCCGCACCAGCCGGTCGCCGAGCATGTCCTGTTCGGTGAGCAACGCGACATCGGGCGTGGTGAAGCCGTGGTCGAGCGGCAGGATGATGAGCGATACGCCGCCAGACCCAAGCGACCCCTTGGCTCCCCCCCCGGGAGGAGAGGGGTTGGGGGTGGGGTGCTCTGCAACTGCCGATCCGCCCACCACAGGCCGACCCACCCCCGGCCCCTCCCTCTCAGGGAGGGGAGCTAAGGCGGGAGTGATGGCGGCAGCGCCCAGCGCTTCCTGCCACGTCGCCACCTTGGTCGACGCCTTGAGGCCGTGATCGGCGAGCAACGTCGCCAGCCGCTCGCGCGAGCCGCCTGAATAGCTGGCCAGCACCGGCTTCTTGCCCTGCCGGCGCAGCTTGGCGATATGCTCGACCACCGCCTCGTACACGTTGACGCCGCCGGCGCGCTCGGGCGCGAAATCGCGCGGGCCATCGACCTGGAAGTCGAGTACGGTCGCGCTCTCGGGTTCGTGGAACGGCGTGACGAGGTGCGCGGGTGCGGTTTGCAGCGCCTCGGCGAATTCCTTCGCGGTTAGGTACAGGGCGCTCGGCGGCAGCGGGCGGTAGCTGCCCGGCTCATTGGTCAGCGCCTTGACGCGGTTGGCGTGATAATCGTTGATCGCCTCGAAACGCTGCTCGGCGGCCGCCTGCACGCCCGAATCGCGCACGATCACCGCGTCGTCGCCGAGATGGTCGAACAGGGTGACCATCTTGTCTTCGAACAGCGGCAGCCAATGCTCCATGCCCGCCAGCCGCCGCCCGTCGCTGATCGCCTGATACAGCGGATCGCCGGTCGCAGTCGCGCCGAAGCGCTCGCGGTAGCGGCTGCGGAAGCGCTTGATGCTCTCCTCGTCGAGCAAAGTTTCGGAGGCGGGGAGGAGGGTGAAACCGTCGATCCGCCCGGTGGTGCGCTGGTCGGCGGGGTCGAAGGTACGGACCGATTCGATCTCGTCGCCAAAGAAGTCGAGCCGCAGCGCCGCCTCAGCGCCGCTCGGGAACAGATCGACCAGGCCACCGCGCACCGCGAACTCGCCCGAATCGGCGACCGTCTCGACGCGAACATAGCCGTTGGCCTGAAGTTGTGCCGCGAGCCGGTCGCGCCCGATCCGCTCGCCCGGCGCGAGCTTGGCGACCAGTTGGCGGATGCGGAACGGGGTCAGCGTGCGCTGCGCCAGCGCGTTGGCGGTGGTGATGAGCAGTTGCGGCGCCTTGGTCGGCTGCTGGAGCCGGTGCAGCGTCGCCATCCGCTCGGCCATCACGCGCAGCGTCGGCGAGGCGCGATCGTAGGGCAGGCAATCCCACGCCGGAAACATCAGCACTTCGAGATCGGGCGCAAACACCGGCGCGGTCGCCGCGACCGCACGCATCGCCGCCTCGTCCGATGCGACGAACACCGCGCGAGAAGGCGCGGCGCGGGCGAGATCGGCGAGCAGCCACGGTGCGAACCCGGCCGGTACGCCGGCGAGGGTCAGCGGGGTCTTGGCGGCGAGGATGGTCTTCAGATCGGGCATTTTATCTTTCTTCTCCCTCTCCCCGCCTGCGGGGAGAGGGCCGGGGAGAGGGGCAGTCACGAGCGGGGCGCCTGACGACGGGGGCCCCCCCCCCCCCCCCCCAGCCAGGGGCCCCCCCACACCCCCCCCC
>NZ_SGIS01000001.1:0-251576 GCF_004208535.1 Sphingomonas populi | reverse complement strand
TTTTTTCAGTTGGTGATTTTTTTTTTTATCATCCCTACCACCGCTTGGGGGTTGGGGGGGGGGGGGGGGGCCCGTCACGAGCGGGGCGCCTGACGACTGCCCCTCTCCCGACCTCGCCTTCGGCTCGGCCACCCTCTCCCCGCGAGCGGGGAGAGGGAGTTATCGCGCGATGGGCACGTAGTTGAGCACTTGCATCGCCTCGATGATCGGCCCCGCATAGCGCGCCGGCGGCGTCTCGGTGCCGATCGCCCAAGCCATGATGTCCACGTCCTGCTCTTCCAGCAGATCCTCGAACAAGGCGATCTCGTCGTCGTTCCACGCGTGCCCGCGTGCATCGAAGAAGCCGCCGATCAGCAGGTCGGCTTCCTTGACGCCGCGGTGGTGTGCGCGGAAGTGCAGGCGTTTCAGGCGAATGTCGCGGTCCATGTCACTCCAACGGCGATTGGCCGACGGGCGCTGGCGGAGCGCGTCGGCTGGGGGTAAGGCTCGCCTCAGATAGTCATGCGTCCCGATATCCTCAATCCATTGTTCGCCGAAGTCACCGCGCTGAAGGGCGTGGGGCCGGCGCTCGCCAAGCCTCTCGACCGGCTCGGCCTCGCGCGCGTCGTCGATGTCGCGTTCCATTTGCCGACGGGCTTCATCGACCGGATCGCACGCGAAGAGCTCGACATGGCCGATGCAGGTCGCACCATCGTCATCACGCTGACGCCGCGCGAAATCCGCTCCGGCAACGGGCGAGGCCCGACGCGGGTGCAGGCGACTGATGCGGCGGGCAATACCGTCAGCCTGCTGTATTTCGGCGGCCATCCCGGCTGGGCGAAGAAGTTGCTGCCGATCGGCGAGCCGCGCCGCGTGTCGGGCAAGCTCGAAATGTACGGGCAGGATTTGCAGATCGTCCACCCCGATTACGTGTTGCCGCTCGAAGAGACCGAGCCGGGTGGGCGCGAGGCGATCTATCCGCTGTCCGAGGGGCTGACCTCGCGCCGGATGGGGCAACTCGCCGCGCAGGCGGTCGAACGTGCGCCCGATTTGCCCGAATGGATCGAGCCGGGCTTGCTCGCGCGAAAAGATTGGCCTGGCTGGCGCGAGGCGCTCGCTCGCGTTCATGCCGATCCTTCGGATGCGATCGCCCGAACGCGGCTGGCGTATGACGAGCTGTTCGCCAACCAGCTCGCGCTGATGCTGGTGCGGCAGTCGTCGCGCAGCCGGCGGGGCAGGGCGCTCGCCGGCGACGGACGGCTGCGCGACATGCTCAAGCTGCCGTACAGCCTCACTGGCGCGCAGGCGCGCACCGTCGCCGAGATCGAGGGTGATCTCGCGCAGGCGCAACCGATGCTCCGCCTGCTGCAAGGCGATGTCGGCGCGGGCAAGACGTTGGTCGCCGCGCTTGCGATGCTGGTCGCGGTCGAGGCGGGGGCGCAGGCCGCGCTGCTCGCGCCGACCGAAATCCTCGCGCGCCAGCATCTCGAATCGCTGCGTCGGTTGTTCGCCGGGCTGCCAGTCGAGATCGCGGTGCTGACCGGGCGCGACAAGGGCAAGGTCCGCGAGAGCGTGCTGATGGGGCTGGCGGACGGATCGATCCACATCCTGATCGGCACGCACGCGATCTTCCAACAGGCTGTGACGTACCGTGATCTCGGCCTGGTGGTGGTCGACGAACAGCATCGCTTCGGTGTCGCGCAGCGGATGATGTTGCAGGCCAAGGCCGCGACCGCGCCGCATTTGCTGGCGATGACCGCGACGCCGATCCCGCGCACGCTGACGCTCGCCAATTACGGCGAGATGGATGTCAGCCGGCTCGATGAAATGCCGCCCGGCCGCCAGCCGATCGAGACTCGGGTGATCTCGCAGGATCGGCTCGCCGACGTGGTCGAGGCGCTTGGCCGGCATATGGCGGATGGCGGGCAGGCCTATTGGGTGTGCCCGCTGGTCGAGGAAAGCGAGAAGAGCGACCTCGCCGCTGCCGAGGATCGCGCCGCGACGCTGAAGGCGCGCTTCGGCGAACGGATCGGCCTCGTCCACGGCCGCATGAAGGGGCCGGAGAAGGATGCGGTGATGAGCGCCTTCTCGGCAGGCGCGCTCAGCGTGCTGGTCGCGACGACGGTGATCGAGGTCGGCGTCGATGTGCCCAATGCGACGCTGATCGTGATCGAACACGCCGACCGCTTCGGTCTCGCCCAGCTCCACCAGTTGCGCGGGCGTGTCGGGCGCGGCGCCGGCAAGTCGAACTGCCTGCTGGTACGCAGCGGCGCACTCGGCGAAACGGCGCGGGCGCGGCTCGCGTTGATGCGCGAAACCACCGACGGCTTCCGCATCGCCGAGGAGGATTTGCGGCTGCGCGGCAGTGGAGAGTTGCTCGGCACGCGGCAATCGGGCGAGGAGGGCTTCCGGCTGGCGACGCCCGAATTGCTCAGCGAATTGCTGCCGGTCGCCGCAGACGACGCGCGGCTGCTGATCGACCGCGACGGCGGCCTCAGCGGCGCGCGCGGCACGGCGGCACGGCTGGCGCTGTATCTGTTCGAGCGCGATGCCGGCGTCGCGCTGCTGCGATCGGGCTGAGGCGCCGGTTCAATGAAAAGGCGGGAAGCGCGTGTTTACAATTAGATTGCGCGACAGGGCTTTGCACCATGACTGAACCTCGGCCCGCCACCAAAGCGCCAAAATGGTTGGTTCCCCACCCGCTTTTCCCGCCGCCTCCCGGCGTTAATGTCCGGGCGGACTTTTCCCGTAAGCCGGAGGGTCACTTGGGGATAACCTTCACCGTAGTGGCGCCGGCGGGAGCGCTCGCTTGGCACGGGGAAGGCTTGGCCGGACGGACTGACGAACTATGGCGGCACGGTTGTCTGGAAGTGTTTCTCGCCGGAGAGGGGGATTCTTACCTCGAAATCAACCTAGCTCCGACCGAGCGTTGGGCGGCCTATGCATTCGATCGATATCGCGACGGGATGCGCAACGCCGAGGTTTCGATTGCGAAGATGCACTGGACACCGCGCCTCGCGCTTTCGATACCGCGCTACGAGATGAGTGCCGTGATGCGGCTTCCTGCCGAAATGCGCGGGGTCATCTGGCGGCTCAACATCACCGCCGTCATCGAAGCGAAGGACGGGAGCAAATCCTATTGGGCGCTCGCCCACCCGCCGGGCGCGCCCGATTTCCACAATCGCGACGGGTTTGTCGCGATCCTCCCGGCTTGACCGGCATCGCCTCTGCGGGTGAAGCCTCAAGACAGATGACACACGGAACCCTGCCATGACCTTCGGGATCGACCGCCTCCTCGCCGACGCCGCCTTGCGCAAGCCGCTGGAGGGCAAGCGCGTCGCCTTGCTCGCGCATCCGGCGTCGGTCACCGAGGATCTCACCCACAGCCTCGACGCGCTGGTCGCGGCGGGGGTGAACGTGTCGGCGGTGTTCGGGCCGCAGCATGGCGTGCGCGGCGATCTTCAGGACAATATGATGGAGTCGCCCGACTTCACCGATCCGACCTATGGCGTGCCGGTGTTCAGCCTCTACGGCGAAGTGCGCCGGCCGACCGAAGCATCGATGGCGACATTCGACGTAATGCTGGTCGATCTGCAGGATCTCGGCACGCGCATCTACACCTTCATCACCACGCTGCGCTACGTGCTGGAGGCGGCCGCCGAACACGGCAAGGCGGTGTGGGTGCTCGACCGTCCCAACCCGGCGGGTCGCCCGATCGAGGGTCTCACGCTGCGCCCCGGCTGGGAAAGCTTCGTCGGCGCCGGCGCGATGCCGATGCGGCACGGGCTGACGATGGGCGAACTCGGCCATTGGTTCGTGCATACGCTCGGGCTTGATGTCGAGTACCGCGTGATCGCGATGGAAGGCTGGGCGCCCGGTGCTGCGCCGGGGTTCGGCTGGCCGGTCGATCGGCTGTGGATCAACCCCAGCCCCAACGCGCCCAATCTCAACATGGCGCGCGCCTATCCCGGCACGGTGATGCTGGAGGGCACGACTCTGTCCGAAGGGCGCGGCACCACGCGCCCGCTCGAACTGTTCGGCGCGCCCGATATCAACGCCAAGGCAGTGATCGCCGAAATGCAGCGGCTCGCGCCCGATTGGCTGGCGGGCTGCGCGTTGCGCGACATCTGGTTCCAGCCGACCTTTCACAAGCACGTCGGGCAACTCTGCAACGGCGTGCATATCCATGCCGAGGGCCGCTTCTACGATCATGCCGCCTTCAAGCCGTGGCGGTTGCAGGCGCTCGCCTTCAAGGCGATCCGCGCGCTGATGCCCGACTATCCGTTGTGGCGCGATTTTCCCTATGAATATGCGTTCGGCAAACTCGCCATCGACGTCATCAACGGCGGCCCGGCATTGCGCGAATGGGTTGACGACTCGGCCGCGACGCCGGGCGATTTCGACTCGCTGACTCGCCCGGATGAGGCCGATTGGGCGGCGGAATCGCGGGATTTTCGTCTTTACCCAGATTAATAGCGCGATTTGCCGCGCCGCAGCGCCATTTTGTCACAAAAGCTTATGACTTTGCCCGGTAAAAGCGCAGCACCGGGGCATCCAGAACATACGGTCGCGAGGGCGGGTCAGCTATCATGGAGTCAAACCTTCACTATTATACGCGGCGTGCCATGCAGGAGCATGTCGCCGCGCGCACGGCGGTGACCGAGGAGGCGCGCAAGCGCCGGCTCGAATTGGCGCAGATGTTCGAGGCGAAGCTCGTCGCCTGCCGGGGCTGACCGGCTGCCATCGTCTGCGGTAGTCGTGCGGCAGCGCCGCGCGACGAGCGTTGGCGCGGCGGTGAAGGCTCGGCTTACCGGTAAGCGTCGATCAGCGCGCCGACGTAATCCGGGTCGCGGCCGGTCAGTTCGGGTGCGGCGTGGGGCGGCGGTGCGCCATCGACCGGCGTCGAATAGATGAAGCCCGAGATCGGATAGGTGGTGCCGCCAAGGCCAACCATGTCGCGATACCAGACGCGAACCTCGCTCCAGTCGTTATCCGGCGAAACGTCGGTCAGCGTCACGTCCTGTTCGGCATGGCCGCGTTCGCCGTTCTGGCGCGACCAATTTGCGTGAGTCACCATCACGACGCGCGGATCGACGATCCGGCTGATGACCGCGACATGGCCATACGGCAACCGCGCCGTCCGCGAGAAGACGACCACCGAGCCGACGCGGGGACTCTCACCACGCCGATAATGTCCGGCCGCCTTGTCCCACCAGGTCCAGGCGTCGCCATAGATCTGGATGCCTGACGCGGCGCGCGCGAATGGTACGCACTCCCCGACATAGTTGAGGAGCGACCCCGCATGAAGCGGAACGGCCGCGAAAAGCGCGGCGGGAAAAGCCAACAGGCGAAATACAACTCGCATACAGGCACCGTTTAAAGGGCGCCCCCCCACCCCGGGGTAATCGAGAATGGTTTAAGACTTCGTTACCATGATCGCGGCCCAGCGACAGGCCGTGACCTCAGCCCTGTGGCAGCTTCAGCGCAGCCGCGAGCGAGGCGGTAGCGCTGCCCCGGCGGGCCGGCTTCGGCTGGTCGGGCGAGGGCGCCCAGCCGGTCATGAAGATGATCTCGAATCGCTCTGGCACCCGTCCGTCCGGGTCGGCGAGATCGGCGAACGCCTGATAGGCGCGCGCGAGCGAATCGCGGCGCAACGGGCGGCGGCCGTTGAGCGCGTTGGTGGCGGCCATGCCGCGCAGATCGCGCAACAGCCCGCCGAGATCGCCGTAGCGGACGTTGAGCGTCTCGCCGTCGGCGACCGGTAGCGCGAAACCGGCGCGCATCAGCAGGTCGCCCGCCGAACGCACGTCGATCTGCGGGTGGAGCCGTGCCGCCGGCCGGTCACCCTCAGCGACTCGCAACGCCGCGCGCAGACTTGCCAGCGATCCCGCACCGACGAAAGCGGCGAGGAAAAGCCCATCGGGGCGAAGCGCCCGCCGCGCCTGAATGAGCGCACCGGGGAGATCGTTGACGCTGTCGAGAACGCCAGCCGAGACGATCAGGTCGAAGCTCGCTTCGGCGAAGGGCAGGTGATCCTCTTCCGCGACGATCCCGCCTGCGCCGGCGGCGAAGCGCGAGCCGGCGTCGCACCGCACCATCCGCGCGCCCGGCGGGCCTGCGAAGCCACCGTCGAAACAGCCGAGATCGAGCACGTCGGTGAAATCGCGCTTCACGCTGTCGAGCCGTTCCTGAAGGCCGTCGAGCATCGCCGCGCGCAGGAAGTCGTACCCTGCGAAATCGGCGGCAGCGCGGTCGCGGTAGCGGCGCCGGGCGGCGCGATCGAAGATGTCGGGAACGCTCACGCGGCGGCTTGTGCCGTGTCCCCGCGCCAGCGACAAGGGGCTGTGTCGCTCGCCGCGCCCTTGCAGTTCATCGCCGGTCTCGCGCTGCCGCCGCGCTGCCCGGGGTGCGGGGCGGTGACGGGCGAGGATCATCGCTTCTGCGCGACCTGCTGGGGGGCGCTGCGTTTCCTCGCCCCGCCGTGGTGTGCGACGTGCCAAGCCCCGTTCGATTACGGCATTTCGGAACAATGTCCCGATTGCCTCGCCGAGCCGCCGCGCCATGCCGGCGTGTTCGCGGCGGTCGCTTATGGCGATGTCGCGCGCACGGTTGCGCTGCGGCTGAAATACGGCGGGCGGATCGCGTTCGCCGAGACGGTCGGGCGGCAGATGGCGCGATTGATGCCGGCGGGCGCGGACCTGATCGTGCCGGTGCCGCTGCACCGCTGGCGGCTATGGTCGCGCGGGTTCAATCAGGCCGCGCTGATCGCAACATCGCTCGCCCGCGCCGGCGGAGTGCCGGCGGACCCGCTGGCTTTGAGACGAACGCGGGCGACGCCGATGCTGCGCGGACTCGGTGTGAATGCGCGGGCGCGGGCGGTGAAGGACGCGTTCGCCATATCGCGGCCTGAGCGCGTGCGGGGCAAGGCGATCGCGCTGGTCGACGACATCTATACCAGCGGCGCCACCACCGATGCCTGCACCGCGACGTTACTGGCCGCTGGGGCGCGATCGGTCGCGATCCTGTGCTGGGCGCGCGTGCTCGATTCGGACGGCCCGTGATTGACAAGCGCGGGGCGACTGCACACGTTTGGGTGATGGCAAAGACACAAATCTACACCAAGGCCTTCTGTCCCTATTGCACGCGCGCGCTGCGGTTGCTCGCGTCGAAGGGCGTCGAGGTCGAGGAATTCGACATCACGATGGGCGGCCCCAAGCGCGCCGAAATGCTCGATCGTGCCAACGGCCGTTCGACCGTGCCGCAGATCTTCATCGGCGATACGCATGTCGGCGGGTCGGATGATCTCGCCGCGCTCGAGCGTACCGGCAAGCTGGACGAATTGCTCGCGGCATGAAGATCGCGCTGCTCCAGATGACCAGCGGGATCGACCCGCAGGCAAACGCGCGTACCATCGTCGGTGCGGTGGCGGCTGCCGCTGCGGGCGGGGCGGCGATGCTGTTCACGCCCGAAATGTCGGGGCTGATCGACCAGAACCGTGCGCGCGCCAAGCCGCATCTGCGCGCCGAGAGCGACGATCTCGTGCTCGCCGCGACGCGCGCTGCGGCGATGGAACACAAGGTCTGGGTGCATCTCGGCTCGCTGGCGGTGCAGGGTGAAGACGGACGGCTCGCCAACCGCGCCTTCGTGATCGACGATCAGGGCGAAATCCGCGCGCGCTACGACAAATTGCATTTGTTCGACGTCGATCTGCCGAGCGGCGAAAGCTGGCGCGAATCGGCGTCTTACGCGCCCGGCCAAGGCGCCGTCGTGGTCGATACGCCGGCTGGACACCTCGGCCTCGCGATCTGCTACGATCTTCGCTTCGCCGATCTGTTCCGCGCGCTCAGCAACGCCGGCGCGACCGTGCTGGCGATTCCCGCCGCCTTCACCCGGCCGACCGGGGCAGCGCATTGGCACATCCTCCAGCGCGCTCGTGCGATCGAATCGGCGGCCTATGTCGTGTCCGCCGCGCAGACCGGCACGCATGAGGATGGCCGCGCCACCTATGGCCATTCGCTTGTGATCGATCCGTGGGGCACCGTCCTGCTCGACATGGGCGAGGAGGCCGGCCTCGGTTTCGCGGAAATCGATCCCGCACGCATCGCCGACGTGCGCGCGCGCGTGCCCGTCATCGCGCACCGCCGCGCGATCCCCGATGTCGTTTCGGCATGATCGTTTTCGATCTGCGCTGCACGCGGTCGCATGTGTTCGAAGCCTGGTTCGGGTCGAGCGCGGCCTATGAGGACCAGCGCACGCGCGGCCTGCTCTCCTGCCCGGTGTGCGGCGACGCCGAGATCGTCAAGGCGGTGATGGCGCCCAACGTCGCGCCCAAGGGCAACAGCCGCGCCATCGCCAAGGCCGATGAGACGCCGACGCCCGCCGCGATCAAGGCGGCGATGAAGGCGCTCGCCACGGCTCAGGCCAAGGCGCTGGAAAAGTCGGAATGGGTCGGCGCGGCCTTCCCGGAACGCGCCCGCGCGATGCATGCCGGCGATCTGCCCGTCGCGCCGATCCACGGCCAGACCTCGCTCGCCGAGGCCAGATCGCTGATCGAGGAAGGCGTACCCGTCGCGCCTTTGCCCTTGCCGATCATCCCGCCCGACGCGGTGAACTGACACCGCTTGAGCGTGGGCGCTCCTGTCGGTACAGGGTGAGCGATTGGTTCCGTAGCTCAGCAGGATAGAGCGCCACATTCCTAATGTGGGCGTCGGGGGTTCGAGTCCCTCCGGGACCACCATTCTCCGACATCGCGCTGAAACGGGCGCCGCACACGCGGCGCCCGAGCGGCATTACTGCTGAGAGGTGGTGACGCTGGTCGTGGTCTTCTCGACCGTGCGGGCTTTCGGCGCGGTCGATTTGCGCACGACGCGGCGATGCACCGCCGGCGCGGCGACGGCCTGCTTGGTTGTCTCGGTGGTGATGGTCGTGGTCGGCGTCGGGGTGGGCGCCGCGATGATCACCGGCGGCGCGGCGCGCGCGGCGGCGGCATCGGCGGCTGACGCGGCGGCCTGCTGCTGCGCTGCGTCGGCACGTTCGTTGGCTGCCTGCGCCTGCTGCTGGGCCTGCGCGGCAGCGGCCTGAGCGTCGGCCTGCTGTGCGCTCGCCTGGGCGTTCCGCGCCTGCTGCGCCGCGCCGAGCGCGGTGTCGGCGAGTTCCGAGGCGTGGAGCGCGTCGGCGATGGCTTCGTCCTTCTTGCCGCGCGCGAGCTCTTCCTCGGCGGTGCGAAGCGCGGCCTGCGCCTCGGCCTGAAGGCGTGGTGCATCGCCCGCGACACCGACCTTGTTGGCGGCGTCGATCTTGCCGTGCGCTTCGGCGATGGCGGCGCGCGCGCGATCGGCCTTGCCCTGTGCGAACACTGGCGAGCCGGCGAACATCAACGCGGTGGCGCCCACGGTGGTGGCGATAAGATTGGAGCGTTTCATAATGGCCTCTCGATTGTGAAATCTTGAGGGCGAAACGATCGTCGCTCGATCATAGTTCCGAAGCGGTCGGAACTGATGGGAGACGCGAGGCGCCGGCGTATCCGCCGGCGCCCGCAATACCGTTCAGGCTTTCATGTGGCCCGCGAGGTGCTTGTTCATTTCGAACATCGTCACCTTGTCTTTGCCGAAGATCTTCTTCAGCTTCTCGTCCGCGACGATTTCGCGCTTGTTTTCAGGATTTTGAAGGTTGTTCGCCTTGATGTAATCCCAAACCTTCTTGATGACTTCGCTGCGCGGCAGACGGTCGTTGCCGACGATCGCGGCGAGATCTTCCGAGGGCTGGATCGGCGCGTGGATGCCGCCAGTCTTGGGTGCGGCGGCTGCTGCGGTCGGGGTTTTTGCCATTGTGAGTCCTTCCTGCTGTGTGTCGTTCGGGCCGACATCGGTGCTACGCTGCGGGCAGCGCGGCGACGTGTGTGCGCCGCCTTCCCTCCGATGTCACCTCGCCCGAGCGGCAAATAGCCCGTTCGTTTCGGAAGCGGGCCGGGTCGCGCTCGATACTGGCGCTTCCACGCAGATGCAAATGCTGATCGTAAGCGTGGAATTAAGCATTCCCGCTCAGAACGCCTTGCGGATCGTCGCGCCGTAGGTGCGCGGCTGCTGGATATAGCCGCTGTAGCTGCCGTCCTGCGCCGTCGTCGGGAAGGTGCTGACGATCGCGCGGTCGTCAGTCAGGTTGCGTGCCCATAGCATCATCTCCAGCTTGGCGGCCGCCACCGTCACGCCAACGCTGGCGTTGAGGATGTGATATCCCCAGGTCGCCACGTCGGGCGGCGAGCTTTCGGTCTGGTAGGTCGGGCTCATATAGTCATATTCGGCACGCAGATAGCCGCCGACGCCGGGCGCGAGATCATGCGACACTGTCGCCGATCCCGACGCGCTCCACTCGGCGATGCCGGCCGGGAGCTGGCCGGTCAGGTCGCGGAACGGTGGCGTAAGCCCGGTGTTCGGATCGATCGGACAGCGCACCGGATCATAGCTGACGCACGCCGCGCCGGTGAAGGAATCGTATTTCGCGTCGAGATACGTGACAGACCCGGCCAGCGACAGCATCTTCACCGGCGCATAGACGGTATCGACCTCAAACCCCCGGACCGATTCCTGGCCGGCATTGACGAGCGCATAGCCGAACCCCTTGAAGATGTTCGACTGGAAGCCCTTGATGGTCTGCTTGAACACCGCGAGGTTGATATAGCCGCCGCCAAACGCGCCCTTCACGCCGGCTTCGTACAAAGTGACATTCTCGGGCGCGGCGGTGCGGCCGACGCCAGTCTGGTCAGGCGGGCGGCTGTCTGACGAAAGGTTGATCGCGCCCGCCTTCCAGCCGGTCGCATAGGTGACATAGGTGCTCACCGGCCCGAAATCATAAGCGACGCGAGCGGAATAGGTCACCTTATCGCCGCGTAATACGCCGCTTTCGCGCGCGTTGGGAAAGTTCACGGGCGCGTGGCCGGGTGCGTTGGCGTAGAAGAATTGCAGCGCGGTGAGCGGGCTGAACAGGTTGGTCGGGATCGTCGCGCCGGCGGGTGCGGCCGGGTTGAGGATCGCCAGCGGCAGCAGCCCGAGTTCGCGGACATTGCCGAGATCGAGCGAAGAGAACGGGTCTTGCAGCGACACGAACGATCGCGCCGCCTTGCGATCGTTCATATACGCTACGCCGCCGCCGATCTTGAGGCGCTCGGTCAGCTTGAAATCCGCATCGGCGAACAGCGAGAACGCGCGCTGGGCGAGCGTGTAGCGGTCCGAGATGCCCTGACCCGGCTGGAAATAGGTGCGGCCCGGCAGGATCGCGGGATTGACGAGCGATTGCAGCGTTTCGAGCTGTGCGATCGCGCCGCCCGATAGACCATCAGCGAAGGCGCGCGCATCGCGGCCGAAGCGGATGTCGCGGCCGGTTTCGACATGCTCATCCTGATAGAAGCCGCCGATCAGCCAGTTCAGCCGCCCGGTGCCGGTCGAGGCGAGGCGCAGCTCCTGCGTGAAGGTCTTGATGTGGTTCGCCGCCGCATTGGTGACGATGTCGGCGCCAGTGAAATCGACATCCTGCCGCGACTGGTTTATCTGGTCGCGGTACGCGGTGATCGACGTGAGTTTGGCGAAGCCCAAGGTGTAATCTGCCTGCGCGGAGACGCCCTTGCCGATCAGCCGGTTGGTCGGATCGGTGTTGCTAACCGAGGTGCGCGCGAAGATATCGGTAGCGTCACCGACCGGCTTGCCGAGGCCGAGGGCGATGAGCCGGGTGGCCGGGCCATTGCGCACCGATGCGACCCCGCAGCACAGTTCGGCGATGCGGTTGTAATCGCCGATCACGCGCAGCGCGAAATCCGCCGTCGGCTGCCACAGCACATCGCCACGCACCGAGACGCGGTGGCGGTTGTTGATGTCCTGGCCCGTCGCGAGGCTGTGGATATAGCCGTCACGCTCGTCGACCGCGCCCGACAGCCGCACCGCCACCGTGCGGCCGAGCGGCGCGTTGAGGCTCGCCTTGCCCTGCATCAGCCCGTAAGTGCCGACGCTCAGTTCGGCCTTGCCGCCCCATTCGAACGCGGGCCGCTTGGTGATGATGCCGATCGCCCCCGCCGACACGTTCTTGCCGAACAGCGTCGACTGCGGCCCGCGCAGCACTTCGATCCGTTCGACCTCGGGCAGGTCGTCGATCGCAGCCGAGGTGCGCGTGCGGTACACGCCATCGACGAACACGCCGACCGAGCTTTCGATGCCGTCATTGCCGTTGCCGTTGCCGAAGCCGCGGATCAGGAAATTGGTCTGCCCGACCGCGTTGAACTGCTGCACCTTGAGCGAGGGCACCACCGACTGCAGATCGATCACATCGACGATATGTGCCCGCGCGATCGTCTCGGCGGACGTCACGGAGACCGAAAGGGGCACCTGCCGCAGCGTTTCGTCGCGTTTTGTGGCGGTGACGACGATATCGTCGCCACGCTGGGATACATCGTCCGCCGCCTGCGCGGGCACCGCGACCGTCAACGCCATTGCGGAGGCCGCAAGCAGCTCATATCTCATCGTGGATGACGACCCTTTTTGCGCGCCTGCCTGTCTGGCCGGTCACTCTTCCTGTTTCCCATAGTCGGGGTAGCGCGCCAGCGATTTACACGTCAATGGATCAGAAGAGTATCGCGGTAAAAGTCCGAGATCGTTTAGGATGAGATACTATTTCGATCAAAATGGTTGAAATGGTCGGCTTGTCGGTGGCGATCGGAACGATGTCGGGACTTGTGAAGGATTTAGGATGAGTGAGCGGACCGACGTAGCGAACTCGGGCGACCTATTTGAGAGTGACGGTAAAATCGCGGTTCCCGATGATGTCGCCGAAGCGGTGCGGACGTTGATCCGCTGGGCAGGCGATGATCCCACGCGCGAAGGGCTGATCGACACGCCCAGACGCGTCGCGCGCGCCTGGAAGGAATATTGCGCCGGCTATGCCGATGATCCCGCCCACCACCTCTCGCGCGTGTTCGAGGAGGTCGGCGGCTATGACGAGATCGTTCTGCTCAAGGACATTCCGTTCCAGTCGCATTGCGAGCATCACATGGCGCCGATCATCGGCAAGGCGCACATCGCCTATCTGCCGGGCAATTACGTGGTCGGCATTTCCAAGCTGGCGCGGGTGCTGCACGCCTTCGCGCGCCGCTTGCAAGTGCAGGAACGGCTCACCGCCGAGGTCGCGGATTGCATCTGGAAGAATCTCAAGCCGCTCGGCGTGGCGGTGGTGATCGAGGCGAACCACGCCTGCATGTCCGCGCGTGGCGTGCGTACCCCCGGCGTGACGATGACCACCAGCCGGATGATGGGCGTGTTCCGCGATGATGAGCGCAGCCGCAAGGAAGTGCTGTCGCTGATCGGCCTCAAGGGCTGATCGTGATGCTCCGCACTGTGCTGGTGACCGGCGCCGCGCGGCGGATCGGCGCGGCGATCGCGCGCCGGCTCGCGGCGGGCGGGCATCGGGTCGTGCTCCACCATTTCCAGTCTGCTGAGGATGCCGAGGCGCTCGCCGCCGAGCTACGCTCCGGCGGTGCCGAGGTGTCGCTGATCCACGGTGACATATCCGATGACCCCAACCGCCTGTTCGCCGACGCGGGCAGGGCGGCGGGGCGCGTGATCGACGGGCTGGTCAATTGCGCCTCGCTGTTCGATTTCGACCGCCCCCCGCATGAGAACGCCGATCTGTTCGCGACGATGATGCGGACCAACCTCGCCGGGCCGGTCGCGCTGGCGACGGCATTGGCGCGACAGGACGGGCTGGCGGACGGCGCGGTGGTCAACGTGCTCGACCAGAAGATCGCCAACCTCAACCCCGATTTCTTCTCCTACTCGCTCAGTAAGACCGCGCTCGACAGCGCGACGGTGATGCTGGCGCAAGCGCTCGCGCCGCGCGTGCGTGTCAACGCGGTGTCGCCGGGGCTGACGATGACCAGCCATGACCAGTCTCCGCAAGAATTTCATGCGGTGGCCCGCGACAATCTGCTGCGCCGCCCGGTCGCCGCCGAGGATATCGCTGGCACGGTGGCGTGGTTGCTGGAGTGCCCGAGCATCACCGGCCAGAATGTGTTCGTCGATTGCGGCCAGCGCTTCATCACCCGCGACAGCGACGTGATGTTCGCAACCCGGGAGCGCGCGCTTGACTGATTTCGGCGACAGCGGCGGGGGCCGGGCGACCTATACCGTGCTGTTGGAGGCGCTGGAGGTGATGATCGGCCTCGGCATCCACCCGGTCGAGCGCGCCGCGCCGCAGCGCGTGCTGGTCAACGTGTGGCTCCACTGCGATTATGGCGATGCCGCGCCTGAGGACCGCATCGACGCGGTGGTCGATTACGATTTCCTGCGCGAACGCATCCTCGCGCTGGCCGCGTCGCGCCACTTCGAATTGCAGGAAACGCTCTGCGACGAAATCGCCGCGCTCGCGCTGGTCGATCCGCGTATCGCCGGCGTGCGCGTGCGGACGATGAAGACCGATATCTATCCCGACGCACGCGTCGGGTGCGAGGTGGTGCGGCGGCGCTAACCTTTTGATCCTCCCCGGCACGGGGAGGGGGACCGCAAGCGAAGCGAGTGGTGGAGGGGGGCTTCCACAAGCGATATCGCTTGTGGAAGCCCCCCTCCACCAGCCTGCGGCTGGTTCCCCTCCCCACTGCGTGGGGAGGATCTTTACGCCCGGTTCGCCGCGCTCAGCACCGCGCGCACGGAGGCCGTGGCGATATCCTCGTCGATACCCACGCCCCACACCGTTCGCCCGTCGTCGGTGCGGCATTCGACATAGGCGGCCGCACGGACGTCCGATCCCTTGCCGATCGCATGTTCGACATAATCGGCGACTTCGAGATCAACCCCGAACTCGTCTCGGATCGCCGCGACCACGCTCGAAATCAGGCCGTTGCCGCGCCCGCTCACCGAATGATGCTCGCCCGCCACTTCGATATCGCCGGCGAAGATGCGGTCGCCATTGGGACCGCGCGTCTCATCATACGCGCCGAGCACGAACCGGTCGTCCGCCTTCGCCAGATAGCTCTTCTCGAACTGCCCCCAGATGTCGGCGGCGTTGAGTTCGCGGCTGGTCTCGTCTGCGAGTGCCTGGACGTGGCGGCTGAAGTCGGCCTGGAGCCGCTTGGGCAGCTTCAGCCCCTTGTCCTGCTCGATCACCCAGGCGACGCCGCCCTTGCCGCTTTGCGAATTGACGCGGATCACCGCCTCGTAGCTGCGGCCGAGATCGGCGGGGTCGATCGGCAGGTAGGGGACTTCCCACAGCTCGTCGTTGCGCGCTTCCTGCGACGCGAAGCCCTTCTTGATCGCGTCCTGATGGCTGCCCGAGAAAGCGGTGAACACCAGATCGCCCGCATACGGCGTGCGCGGATGCACGGGCAGTTGCGTGCAATAGGTGATGGTGTTGACCACCTCGTCGATGTCGGACAGGTCCAGCCCCGGCGACAGCCCTTGCGTGTACATGTTGAGCGCGACCGTCACGAGATCGCAATTGCCGGTGCGCTCGCCATTGCCGAGCAGACAGCCCTCGACACGGTCCGCACCCGCCATCAGCCCGAGTTCCGCCGCCGCGACCCCGGTGCCGCGATCGTTGTGGGTGTGCAGGCTGATCGCGATCGAATCGCGGTTACGGATATGCTTGCCGAACCATTCGATCTGGTCGGCATAGATGTTGGGCGTCGCGCACTCGACCGTGGCGGGCAGGTTGAGGATCAGCTTATGCTCGGGCGTCGGGCGCAGCACGTCCATCACCGCCTCGCAAACCTCCACCGAGAAATCGAGTTCGGCGGTGGAAAACGTCTCGGGGCTATATTCGAAATGCCAGTCGGTGTCGGGCTGCGCGGCGGCGCAGTCGCGCAGGATCTTGGCACCGTCGATCGCGATCTGCTTGATCTGCTCGCGGGTCAGGCCGAACACGATCTTGCGCCACGCCGGGCTGACCGCATTGTACAGGTGGACGATCGCCTTGGGCGCGCCACGCAGGCTTTCGAAGCTGGTCTGGATCAGGTCGCGACGCGACTGGGTCAGCACCTGCACCGTCACGTCGTCGGGGATGCGGCCGGTCTTGACCAGCCCGGAGATGAAATCGAACTCCGTCGCGCCCGCGCTCGGGAAGCCGACCTCGATCTCCTTGAGGCCGACCTTGACGAGCAGATCGAACATCCGCGTCTTCTTCTCGGCGTCCATCGGGTCGATGAGCGCCTGGTTGCCGTCGCGCAAATCGGTCGAGAGCCAGCGCGGCGGCTTGGTGATGGTGCGCGAAGGCCATTCGCGGTTGGGCAGGTCGATCTGCGGAAAAGGTCGGTATTTGGTCGAAGGATCGCGCAGCATAATGTTTCTCGCTGGCTGAAGGGACGGGATGGCTTTGGCCCTCAGGCGCGGTGTGCGTGGGGCCAAGCCCGCGCACGGTGACAGTCGCGCCTAAGGGCGCGTAAGTCGAAGCAGCAGGGCGATCCCGATCGTCATCGTCTGGCCCGATAGCGTGGGGCAGGGGAGACTGTCCAGCCTCATCATGCGAAATTCGCGCGGGCGGTCGTTCAGCGAGCGGGCGCGAACAGCGCGTCGATCCGGCTCTGCGGCAGGAACCACAGCACCGCCACCAGCGCGGCACAGCCGATGCCAAGCCACGGCGACACGAAGGTCAGCGGGATGCCGAGCGCGTAGATCAGCGCCGCCGCCCAGCCCTTGCGCGTGCTGGCGGCATAGAAACGTTCGGCGGCGGGGCCGCGCTTGCCGGTGTGGCGGATCGTCGCTTGCAGCCATGCATAGGCGACCGATGGCAGCAGCATCGTGGCGAGGTACAGCCAGGTTGCTTCGCGGTTGAAATGATGTTCGCCGAGGTATGAGGTCGAGAACGGCACCAGCGACAGCGCGAACAGCAGCAGGATGTTCGACCACAGCAGACCATTGGTGACATGCGTGGCGTGGCCGAACAGTCGGTGATGGTTCACCCAATAGATCGCGACATAGGCGTAGCTCAGCACATAGGCGAGGAACACCGGCCACAAGGTCCACAGCTTCGCCATTCCCTCCGAAATCGGCGGGTGAAGCTCCAGCACCATGATCGTCACGATGATGGCGATAACGCCGTCCGAAAACGCTTCGACGCGGCCAACGCCGGGCCGGCCCTCGGTCTCTTCGGACGGCGTATCGGTCATTGTGCCTCGAATGCAGCGTTGATGGTGAGCGGTACGCTATCCGAAACGAGATCGGCGAGGAAGGTCACGCCGTAATCACTGCGCTTGATCGTGGTGGTCGCCTGGAAGCCGATCGTCGGCTTCTTGCTCATCGGGTTGACACCGCCGCCGACAAAGCGCGCATCGAGCACCACCGGCCGCGTCACGCCATGCAGCGTCAGCGTGCCCGCGATCGTCGCCTTGGTGCCGCTGACCGTCACCTTGGTCGAGACGAAGCGCGCGGTCGGGAACTTGGCCGAATCGAGGAACTGGTCCGAGGCGAGATGCTCGTTCAGATGCGCGACCGTGGTGACGGCCTTGTTGGTCGGGAAGCTGATATCGACCTTGTCGGCAGCGGGCTTTTTGGGATCGAGCACCAGCGTGCCGGTCGGCTCGGTGAATTGGCCGCTATAGAAGGTGAAGCCCATGTGCTTGACGGTGAACAGCACCTGCGAGTGGAGCGGATCAATCGCATAGGTGCCGGCGGCGACCTGTGCGGGATTGGCGGTGCCAGGGCCGACGTCAGACTGGGCGAGGGCGGGCGTCGCCGCGAGGGCGAGTAGCGCGGTAAGAGCAAGGCGCATTGGGGTGGTCTCCGATGGGGAGACGCGCATTTGGCGATGTAAGCTGTTCAAGACAAAGCCAGAGTTGGCAACGGATCGTTTCGCGATCGTGCTGCCATCCCCGTTCGTCCCGAACGAAGTCGAGAGGCAGCCCCACGCCTGTAGCGCGGGCTGTCTCGACTTCGCTCGACACGAATGGGTAGGGATTTCAGATCAGTTCTTGGCCTTGTCCACCAGCGCGTTGGCGCCGATCCACGGCATCATCGCGCGCAGCTTGGCGCCGGTTTCCTCGATCGGGTGGCGCTGCGCGAGGCCGCGTGCCGCCTTCAGCTCGGGCTGGCCGGCGCGGTTGTCGAGCACGAAGTCCTTGACGAAGCGGCCCGACTGGATGTCGGCAAGCACGCGCTTCATTTCCTTCTTGGTCTCTTCGGTGATGATGCGCGGGCCGGTCTTGATGTCGCCATACTCGGCGGTGTTCGAGATCGAATAGCGCATGTTGGCGATGCCGCCTTCATACATCAGGTCGACGATCAGCTTAAGCTCGTGCAGGCACTCGAAATAAGCCATTTCCGGCGCATAACCCGCCTCGACCAAAGTCTCGAAGCCGGCCTGCACCAGCGCGGTGGTGCCGCCGCACAGCACGGCCTGCTCGCCGAACAGATCGGTCTCGCATTCCTCGCGGAAGTTGGTCTCGATGATGCCCGAACGGCCACCGCCGACGCCGCTCGCATAGGCGAGGCCGATGTCGTGCGCGTTGCCGCTCTTGTCCTGATGGATCGCGATCAGGCACGGCACGCCGCCGCCGCGCACATATTCGCTGCGGACTGTGTGGCCCGGGCCCTTCGGCGCGATCATGATGACGTCGAGGTCTTCGCGCGGCTCGATCAAGCCGAAGTGGATGTTGAGGCCGTGCGCGAACGCGATCGTCGCACCCTGCTTGAGGTTGGCGTGGAGATCCTGCGCGTAAATCGCGGCCTGATTCTCGTCGGGCGCGAGGATCATGGTGATGTCGGCCCAGGCGGCAGCCTCGGCGGTCGGCATCACCTTGAAGCCGGCAGCCTCGGCCTTGGCGGCGGTCGCCGAGCCGGCACGCAGCGCGATCGCCACCTCCTTGACGCCCGAATCGCGCAGGTTCTGCGCATGGGCGTGGCCCTGCGAGCCATAGCCGACGATGGCGATCTTCTTGTCGGAGATGAGGTTCAGATCGGCGTCGCGATCGTAATAGACACGCATTGTTCGTTCCCTTTCTTTCCCTCTCCCTTTGGGAGAGGATACGGAGACTTGGCAGCTTGCTGCCTCGTCGAAGTTGGTGAGGGTGATCGGGCTTGCGGGCTCTCGCCCTCACCCTCCCGTCGCTTGCGCGCCGGGCCCCTCCCTCTCCCGCTGGGAGAGGGGTTTATAGCTAAGCGGCGTCCTTGCCGCGCGAGATCGCGACGATGCCGGTGCGGGCGACTTCGATCAGCCCGACCTCGCTCATCAGCGTCACGAACTTGTCGATCTTGTCGATGCCGCCGGTCACCTCGAACACGAAGCTGGAGATGGTCGCATCGACGACACGCGCGCGGTACACCTCGGCGAGGCGCAACGCTTCGATGCGGTGGTCGCCGGTGCCGCGCACCTTGACCAGCGCCAGCTCGCGCTCGACATGGTCGCCCTCCGCCGTCAGGTCGCGGACCTTGTGGACGGGCACCAGCCGGTCGAGCTGCGCGACGATCTGTTCGAGCACCGGCGGGCTGGCCGAGGTGACGATGGTGATCCGGCTGACCGCCTTGTCCTCGGTGATCTCCGAGACGGTCAGGCTCTCGATATTATAGCCGCGCGCGGTGAACAGCCCCGCGATCCGCGCGAGGATGCCGGGTTCGTTATCGACGATGACGGCGAGCGTGTGCCGTTCTGCGGTTTGTTGCTGGATGTGCATGGCCGAACCTTCACCCCTCCCTGAAAGGGAGGGGACGGGGGTGGGTGGGTATGGGGCGGGCGAAACGGTTCCTCTCGGACCGACCCACCCCCGGCCCCTCCCTTTCAGGGAGGGGAGCAGCCTTAGCGATGAACGTCATCACACCAGCGCTTTCGCGCGGTCGTCCATCTCGCCCGACACTTCGCTCGAATAGAGCAGCATGTCGGTATGCGCGGCACCGCTCGGGATCATCGGGAAGCAATTGGCGAGCTGTGCGACACGGCAATCGACGATCACCGGGCCGTCATAGCCGAGCATGTCGGCGATGCCGTCGTCGAGCTGGTCCGGCCCCTCGATGCGGATGCCCTTCCAGCCATAAGCCTCGCCCAGCCGCACGAAATCGGGCAGCGCGTCCGAATAGCTCTCCGAATAGCGGCTCGAATAGGTCAGCTCCTGCCACTGGCGGACCATCCCCATATATTGGTTGTTGAGGATGAAGATCTTGACCGGCAGCCGGTATTGAGTCGCCGTGCCGAGCTCCTGGATGTTCATCTGGATCGAGGCCTCACCGGCGATGTCGATGACGAGCGCACCCGGATTGCCGAGCTGCGCGCCGATCGCGGCGGGCAGGCCATAGCCCATCGTGCCGAGGCCGCCGCTCGTCAGCCACTTGTTCGGCCCTTCGAAATCGAAGTGCTGCGCCGCCCACATCTGATGCTGGCCGACCTCGGTGGTGATGATCGGGTTGCGGTGGTGCGTCGCCTCCCACAGCGAGCGGATCGCCTGCTGCGGCATGATCTCCTTGGTGGAGGGCGGGAAGCCGAGGCTCTTGACCGCGCGCCACGTCTCGATCCGCTGCCACCAGTCGGCCAGATCGGGCTTAGGATGCCGCCGCGCCTTGTACACGCGCACCAGATCCTCCAGCGCGCGGCCGGCATCGGCGACGATCGCGAGATCGACACGGACGTTCTTGTTGATCGACGAGCGATCGATATCGATGTGAACCTTGCGGCTGTTCGGGCTGAACGCGTCGAGCCGCCCGGTCACGCGGTCATCGAAGCGCGCGCCGATACACAGGATCAGATCGGCCTGGTTCATCGCGTGATTGGCTTCGTAAGTGCCGTGCATGCCGAGCATGCCCAGCCACTGCGGCGACGAGGCGGGCAGCGCGCCCAGCCCCATCAGCGTCGAGGTGACCGGCGCGCCGGTGATCTTGGCCAGCTCGCGCAGCACCTGGCTCGCGCCTGGACCGGCGTTGATGATGCCGCCGCCGGTATACAGGATCGGCCGTTCCGCCGCCGCCAGCATGTCCACCGCCTGCTCGATCAGCGCCGGGTCGGCCTTCACCTGCGGGCGATAGGTCTTGTGGACCGTCGCGGTGGTTGCGGCGGGCGTCTTGACGTAGCGCGCGGTCGCGACCTGCACGTCCTTGGGGATATCGACCACAACCGGGCCGGGGCGGCCCGAGGTGGCGATATGGAACGCCTCCTTGATGGTCTCCGCCAGCTTGGCCGGATCTTTGACGAGGTAATTGTGCTTCGAGCAATGCCGCGTGATGCCGACCGTGTCGGCCTCCTGGAAGGCATCGGTGCCGATCAGCGCGGTCGGCACCTGTCCGGTCAGCACGACCATCGGGATCGAATCCATCAGCGCGTCGGTGATGCCGGTGACGGCGTTGGTCGCACCCGGACCCGACGTGACGAGCACGACACCGCACTTGCCGGTCGAACGGGCATAACCCTCGGCGGCATGCGTCGCCGCCTGTTCGTGGCGGACGAGGATGTGCTTGATCCGGCCCGACCGGAACATCGCGTCGTAAATCGGCAACACCGCTCCACCCGGGTAGCCGAACACGATCTCCACACCGAGATCGCACAGCGTCTCGATCAGGATATCGGCTCCACTTTTCTCGGCCACGGCAGGTCTCCTTTGCGGCGTTCCGCATAGCATCGTCGGAGCGGCGCTGCTAATCGCATGAAACATACGCGTCAACCGCTATCGTTGTAATAAAATTGCCAATTGTTCAAATTGTGCGGATGTTTCTGTCTCGCTCGTGCGAATCCAGCTCTCGGGCGGCTGATTTCGGAACCAGGTATATTGCCGCTTGGCGTATTGGCGCGTCGCCGTGGCGCCCGCTGCGGCGGCGGAGGCGGCGTCGATCTCCCCACCCAGCATCGCCGCGATCTCGGGCACACCGATCGCACGGCGCACCGGCGCGTCGGCGGGTACGTCGGCGCGGGCGAGCAGCGTGGCAACTTCGTCCGTGCCATCGCGCACCATCGTCGCAAAGCGCGAGTCGATCCGCGCGCTCAGCCAAGCGCGGTCAGGCAGCAGGATCAGCGCGGCGAGCTCGATGCGGTCGCCGATGCCGCCGTGCTTCGCCGCGCGCCAGTCGCCGATCGAACGTCCGGTCGATCGCACCACCTCCAGCGCGCGGGCGACGCGGGTGGTGTCGGCCGGGTTGAGCGCGGCGGCCATCGTCGGATCGAGCGCGACAAGCTGCGCATGGCCTTCCGCCACCGGCAGCGCACGGACCTCCGCGCGGATTGCCGGGTCGATCTCGGGCACCGGCGCGATGCCATCGAGCAGCGTGCGCAGATACAGGCCGGTGCCGCCGACGAGGATCGGCAGTTTGCCCGCCGAATGCGCCGCGTCGATCTCCACGCGCGCCTCACTCGCCCAGCGCGCGGCGGAATAGCCGGCGTCGGCGCCATCGACGTGGCCGAACAACCGATGCGGCGCGCGCGCTTCCTCTGCGTCAGAGGGCCGCGCCGAGACGATGCGCAGGTCGCGATAGACCTGCGCCGAATCGGCGTTGATGACCACGCCGCCGCGCGCTTCCGCCAGCGCCAGTGCGAGCGCGGACTTGCCGCTCGCCGTCGGCCCTGTAATGAGCGCGACCTTCGGGAGTTCGGTCATGCGACCATCTCTTCTCGTTCGCCCTGGGCCTGTCGCGCAACACCTGCTTCGACAGGCTCAGCACGAACGGGGGAGGGTAGTGAAGGGTAACGAATGTTCATCGCCACGTTGATAGCACCGGGCCGGCTCACCGCAGGCGATATTTCCGAAGCCCGCGACCGGCTCGACGCCGCCGGCTGTTCGAGCGTGGCGGGCGGCTGGCTCGACGCCGGCGACGCCGCCGATCTCGCCTTCACACTCTCGCCCGATGCCGCGCGGCAGGCGCTCGAAGGCGCATGCGCCGGAGTCGATGTCGTCGTCCAACCCGCCGAGGGCCGCCGCAAGCACTTGCTCGTCGCCGACATGGATTCGACGATGATTACGGTCGAATGCATCGACGAACTCGCCGATTACGCGGGCATCAAGGCGCAGATCGCCGCCGTCACCGAAGCGGCGATGCGCGGCGAACTCGATTTCGAATCGGCGCTCGATGCACGCGTCGCCTTGCTCAAGGGGCTGGACGAGGGCGTCATCCAGCGCTGCCTCGACGAGCGCGTGAAGATCATGCCCGGCGCCGAGGCACTGGTGAAGACGATGCGCGGCTGGGGCGCCACCGCGATCCTCGTCTCGGGCGGGTTCACCCGCTTCGCCGAGCCGGTCGCGGCGAAGATCGGCTTCCACCGCGCGATCGCCAACCGGCTGGAGATCGCCGAGGGCGCACTGCGCGGCACCGTCACCAAACCGATCGTCGGCGCGCAGACCAAGCTCGACACTTTGCGCGCCGCCACTGCCGAATTCGGCCTGCCGGAAGCGGCGACGCTGGCAGTCGGCGACGGCGCCAACGATCTCGCGATGATCGGCGCGGCGGGGCTCGGCGTCGCGTACCACGCCAAGCCGATCGTCGCGGCCGCCGCCGCCGCACGGATCGACCACGGCGATCTCACCGCATTGCTCTACGCGCAGGGCATCCCGCGCGCGGAGTGGGTGCGAGCCTGATCCGCTCCGCACCGGCTTGACCGTTCGCCGCGTGCGAGCGATCAGGCGCGATGCCTCGCCACACGATGACCGCGCATAGCCGCGTGCTGCTCGCTAGCCTGACCGGCACCACGGTCGAGTTCTACGATTTCTACATCTATGCGACCGCCGCTTCGCTGGTGTTCGGGCCGTTGTTCTTCCCGACCGCCGACAAGGCGGTGCAATTGCTGTCCTCCTACGCCGTGTTCGGCGTGGCCTTCATCGCCCGGCCGGTCGGCGCGGCGCTGTTCGGCCATTTCGGCGACCGGATCGGGCGGAAATCCACGCTCGTCGCCAGCCTGATGCTGATGGGCGGATCGACCGTGCTGATCGCCTTCCTGCCGACCTATACGCAGGTCGGCTGGGTGGCGCCGGCGATCCTGTGCGTATTGCGCTTCGGGCAGGGGCTTGGCCTCGGCGGCGAATGGGGCGGGGCGTCGCTGCTCGCGGTCGAGAATGCGCCCAAGGGCTGGGAAATGCGCTACGGCATGTTCCCGCCGCTCGGCGCGCCGGTGGGGTTCGTCGCCGCGAATGGCTTCTTCCTGATCCTCGGCAGCGTGATGAGCGACGCGGATTTCCTCGCCTGGGGCTGGCGGCTGCCGTTCCTGACCAGCGCGGTGCTGGTGCTGCTCGGCCTGTGGGTGCGGCTCAAGCTCACCGAAACGCCCGCGTTCCTGGAGGCCGAAGCGAAAGACGCGATCCCGCCGGTGCCGTTCGCCGAACTGCTGCGCGATCATCTCAAGCCGGTGCTCGCGGCGACATTCTGCGTGGTCGCCTGCTATGCGCTGTTCTACCTCTCGACCGCCTTCGCGCTCGGCTATGGGACGAGCGTTCAGGGGCATGGCCGGCAAGCGTATCTCGCGATCGAGATGGCGGCGGTGCTGTTCCTCGCGCTCGGCGTGATCGTCGCGACCGTCTTGGCCGATTGGTACGGCGTGCGGCGGGTGATGGCGTTCGGCTTCTTCGGATGCATCGTCGCCGGGCTGACGATCGCGCCGGGGCTGGGCGCGGCGTCGCTGTTCGGGGTGTGGCTGTGGCTGGCGGCCGCGCTGTTCGTGATGGGATTCACCTACGGGCCGCTCGGCGGCTTCATCCCGGAGCTGTTCCCCGCCGGCGTGCGCTATACTGCGGTGAGCCTCGCGTTCAGCATGGGCGGGATCATCGGCGGCGCGCTGACGCCGATGGGCGCGTCCGCGCTCGCCAAGAGCGAAGGGTTATGGGCGGTGGGCATGCTGCTGGTCGCGGCCGGCGCGCTGAGCCTCGGCGGGCTGGCGATCGCGCGGCGCGCGACCAGCGCGCGCTGACTCACCGGATCACGAACACGCCCTTATAATCGTCGCTGGCATCGGCGAGCGTCGTGCTGCTGAACTGATAGGTGCCGCCGCGCCGCGTGGCCGGGGCAAGAAACCGCACCGTCGCGCGCTCGCCCGCGCGCAGCACGATCTGCCCGTCGCGGGTTTCGCCACGATCCTCGGCGCGCACCCGCGCGGCGGCGAAGAACGCCTTCTGCGTTAGGTTGTGGCCCTTGTCGGAGCGGTTGGTGACGCGCAGCACATACGGCGCGCCCTGCCGCAGCACGATCCGGCGAGGCACGAAGCCGTGGTCGGTCATGGTGATCGCGATCGGCTGCGCCTTCGCCCAATTGGGCGCCTGCGCGGCGGCGGGGGCGGCCAGCACGGCCAGCGTGAGGATAAGGGCTTTCATCGGGGTGTCTCCGGTTGGGATGTCGGATGTGCCAATGATGCAGCGTCGGGTTCGTTCCGCTGGCGGTGCGAGCAGCGGTTTTGGGGGGCGGCACGCGCGCGCATCGTTTCGATTTGGGCGAAGGCGAACGGCGAAAGCTGCAAAGGTTGTCCACCGGACGCACCGTGCGGGAGTGTCATGTTTGGGCGTTGCGGGCCGCCGACCCACGTCGCCAGTCGCGAAGCGGGAGCGGCGTGGTTGGCGCTGATACGGTCGGAAAGCATGGCCGGAAGCATGGCGAAAACGGCGCGTGTAGGACAGGTCGACAACAGCGCTTATCGAACGGCAAAAGCTGGTGGCTATCTGCCGTTCGCAGGGGCTGCTTGCCGTGCGGGCGGCGCAGGTTCCATACGCAAATGCTCACAATGGGCGGCGGTTACGTCGTCAGCCCAGCGTTGTTAATCCTCGGAACGTTCAGGAGGCGTCGTCCGGCAAATGACGGGTTCTTTGCGATGGCATGCGCTCGCACCCGTCAGCATAATCGCGGCTACTATGATTGTGAACGAGTGTCGCATTGGGGGATCATCGCACTCGTTGCCGTTCGGCGACAAGTGGGCGACTGCCGTCCGGCTGCTTTTCCTCCCGGTAGCTACCGTTCAGCTTTCAAGCTGTTCGCGCGGGCGTGGAGCCTCGGAACGGCGTGAGGTGGGTGGAAAGCGGACGTTTCGGTTGCGTATCGCTAATGATCCTTCCTGTCGTTCGGCTGGGTCGGATTTTGAGTAACGATGAACGTCTCCCATCCATCATAATCGACCCCGGACTGTTCGGCCGCGCCGACGATAATAGGTGTCAGCGCTTGGAATGTCGCGAAGTCGACCGGCATTTTACGCGAAAGTACGACGCCGTTCGGACCACTTAGCCAATGATCGACAGAAAAGCCGTGAGTCTTGAGATTGGCAGCAAGCGACCCGAGTGATTTCCGCTGCCCATAAAACCAAAAGTCCGTCTTCCTCGGCGCGTGTCCGTCGTCACCGCTCTTTTGAAGATTGGCAATAACGTCTTGATCGCCATTCAACTGGCTTTCGAGCGGTGTTGGCGTAACGAGCTGGATCAATGCTCGGCGATCGTCCACTTCTGATGCATCGCAGATAAATCCGGGAACTCGGTTAGTCTGCAGCACCGGCGAAAAATCGATTGGCCCGTGATGCACAAAGAACATGCGGCGCTGGCCTTGACCAGTAACGCTCGCAACGCGGAGCGCCCCCGTTGCGGGTAGTTCCTCATCAAGTTTGTCTTCGATGGAATAGAGGCGGTTTGTACCTTGTGGCATCCCCTGATCATTCACGTTCGTGGGGTCGGTCCGGCAAATCACGACCGTCGCCCGCCCGTTTAGCAGCAGCGTCTGAACTTGGGCGTTGCCTGTTCTAGCGACAACTACCAGTGGCTTACCGTCGGACGCGACACGTTCGTAGATCATCCAACGGTCGCTATTTGAAGATGGCGCTTTGTCCGTATGGGCACTGACAGGTAGCGAAAAAGAGGAAAAACCCAATAAAAAGGAGGCGATCTTCTTTATCATTTCCGCGCCCCCGGATGATTTTCCCAAGCAAGACCAACGGCTCGTAGCTTGCTGAAGAACGCTTATCAACGTCCGCTACCGGGCGATCATTGCCGATTGAACGCCACCGTCTCGCTGGTCGCGAAGGGAGGTTTGACGACCGCTTCATACCAGTCGTCACGAAAACCCGGCAAGGCCGACAGGTGCGCGATCAAGTCCGCCCAACCCGCCGCCTCCTCATGGACGTCCATACGCGACGTGCCACTTCAACGTCGCAGCATATCAAGTCCGTCGTGATCTCGTCGCGTTTGTAGAAGACTACAGTGTCGATCGTCGAAAGCGGTAGCTGGCTAAGGACGGCGGGCTTGATCGTCACCATGCCATTATGCCTTGTTGAACGATCGCCTTCAATCGCGGAGCGGGTGGATCGCCCACAACTCCGGCCTTCCCATTGCCAGCCCCGCGCCTTACATGCCCGTCTCTTATGGCCCGTCCCAAACCCCCTGCTTTCGAAAAGACCAAGATCGTCGCCGAGAACCGGCGCGCGCGCTACGATTACGCGATCGAGACGGTGTACGAGGCCGGCATCGCGCTGACCGGCACCGAGGTGAAGTCGCTGCGTTCGGGCACCGGCTCGATCGCGGAGAGCTATGCCGAGGTGAAGGACAATCAGGTCTGGCTGATCAACTCGAACGTGCCCGAATTCAGCCACGGCAACCGCTTCAACCACGAGCCCAAGCGCCCGCGCAAATTGCTGCTGCACGAGCGCGAGATCAACAAGATGCACGGTGCGGTCGCGCGGCAAGGCATGACGTTGGTGCCGCTGATGATCTACTTCAACTCGAAGGGCCGCGCGAAGGTCGAGCTCGCGCTCGCCAAGGGCAAGAAGGATCACGACAAGCGCGAGGCCACCAAGGAGCGCGAGTGGAAGCGTGACCAGGGCCGCCTGATGCGGGATCGCGGTTGACGATGTTCGCGAAGGCCGCCGCCTGGGCGCACCGCAACCTGCCGACCCGCGAGAGCCTCGAGCGCAACCGCTTGCTCCGCCCGGTCGCGCACCGCGTGCTCGAACCGGCGCTGTGGCGGTTCACGCGGCGCTCGGTGCCGCGCGGGGTCGCGCTCGGCATGGTGACGGGCATCCTGTTCCCGGTCGCGCAGGTGCCGCTGTCGGCGCTGCTCGCGCTGCCCTTGCGCGCCAACATTCCCACCGCGGCGCTCACCACCTTCATCACCAACCCGCTGACCACGCCGCCGCTGTGGGTGGCGGCCTATTGGATCGGCAGCCGGCTGCTCCGCTACGAGGGCGCGACCGTCCACGTCGGTCAGAGCTGGCTGCACTGGCTCGTCTCGCAGGCCGGGCCGTCGCTGGTGGTCGGCCTGCTCACCCTCACGACCGTGTTCGCGGTGACGGGCTTCGCGGCGAGTGCGCTTGGCTGGCGCTGGTGGATCGTGCGCAAGTGGCGCGCGCGGGCGCTGCGCCGGGCTGGACCAGCGCTGTAACATTCGCGTAGAACACCGCATCCAAACTTATCGGGGTGCGTCATGTTGAGATCCTCTACCCTCGCGGCTTTGCTGTCCGCCACGATCCTGGCCGGCTTTGCGATCAGCCCGGTCGTCAGCCAGACCGCGACCCCCGCCGCAACGCCAGCCACCAAGCCGCAGTTCGGCACCTTCGGCTTCGACGAGGCGGGCATGGACCGCTCGGTCGCGCCCGGCGACGATTTCTACCGCTACAGCAACGGCACCTGGGCCAAGACCACGCCGATCCCGTCCGACAAGTCCAACTACGGCTCGTTCAACCTGCTCTCCGATCTGTCCGAGGCGCGCACCAAGGGCATCCTCGAAGCCGCCGCCAAAGACCCATCCTCGAAGATCGGCACCGCCTACGCCACCTTCCTCGATCGCTCCGCCATCGACGCCAAGGGCCTCGCGCCGATCCAGCCGTGGCTCGGCAAGGTCAAGGCGCTCAACGCCCGCAGCGGCTATGCAAAGCTGGTCGCCGAAGCCGCCCGCGCCGGGATCGACGGCCCGTTCGCATCCGGTGTCAATCAGGACGACAAGAACCCCGAAGTCTATGCGCTCGGCCTCCAGCAATCCGGCCTCGGCCTGCCCGACCGCGATTATTATCTGAGCAAGGACGCCAAGCTCGCCGAGGCCAAGGCCGCCTACCAGACCCACATCGCCAAGGTGCTGACGCTCGCCGGCGAACCGAATGCAGAGGCCCGCGCCAAGGCGATCGTCGATTATGAAACCCAGATCGCCACGATAAGCTGGACCCGCACCGAAAGCCGTGACGCCGACAAGACCTACAACAAGCTGACCGTCGCCGCGCTCGCCAAGTCCGCCCCCGGCTTCGACTTCGCCGGCTATTTCGCCGGCCTCGGCGCGCCGGTCGACAGCGTCATCGTCGCGCAGCCGAGCGCCGTCACCGGCATCGCCCGGCTGATCGCCGCCGCGCCGCTCGGCGTGCTGCGCGATCAACTGCTGGTCCGCTCGCTCGACGCGTATGCCGACGTGCTGCCCAAGACGTTCGACGACGAGCATTTCGCTTTCTACGGCACCATTCTGTCGGGCACGCCCGAGCAGGAGGCGCGGTGGAAGCGTGCGGTGCAGTTCACCACCGGCGCGATCGACGATGAGGTCAGCAAGCTCTACGTCGCCAAATATTTCCCGCCCGAGACCAAGGCGGCCGCCGACGCGCTGGTCCACAACATCATCGCCGCGATGGACACGCGCATCGACAAGCTCGACTGGATGACGCCTGAGACCAAGCGCCGCGCCCACGCCAAGCTCGCCGCCTTCACCCCCAAGATCGGCTATCCGAGCCAGTGGAAGGATTACAGCGGACTCACCATCACGGCGGGCGATGCGTTCGGCAATGAATGGCGCGCCAACCAATTCAGCCACGCCTATAACGTCGGCCACCTCGGCAAGCCGCTCCAGCGTTGGGAATGGGGCATGACGCCGATGGAGGTCAACGCCTATGCCAACCCGCCGATGGTCGAGATCGTCTTCCCCGCCGCGATCCTCCAGCCGCCGTTCTTCGATCCCGCTGCCGATCCAGCGGTCAATTATGGCGGCATCGGCGCGGTGATCGGCCATGAACTCAGCCACCATTTCGACGATCAGGGCGCCAAGTATAACGAGCATGGCCAACTCGCGAGCTGGTGGACCCCCGCCGACGTCAAGGCGTTCAACGCGCGGACCGAAGCGCTCGCCAAGGAATATGACGCCTATGAGCCGCTGCCCGGCATGCACGTCAACGGCCACCTCACGCTCGGCGAGAACACCGCCGATCTCGCCGGGCTGACGATCGCGCACGACGCCTATCGCGCCTCGCTCGCCGGCAAGGAGCCGCCGGTGATCGACGGGTTCAGCGCCGATCAGCGCTTCTACCTCGGCTGGGCGCAGGTGTGGCGGCGCAGCTACCGCGAGGCGAATTTGCGCCAGCGGCTGCTCACCGACCCGCACAGCCCGTCCGAACAGCGCGCCGCCGTCGTCCGCAATCTCGATCCGTGGTACGCCGCGTTCAAGCCCAAGCCGGGCGAGAAACTGTACCTCGCGCCCGAACAGCGCGTGCGGATCTGGTAGCAGGACGCACCGTATCCCAATCCAGTGTTCCCGCGAAAGCGGGAACCCAGAGCAAAGCAGAACCACGATCTGCGGCTCTTGGTACTCTGGACTCCCGCTTTCGCGGGAGCACAAAAAGGTGTTGCTCGACCTAGCACACGATCGGGGTGATAGGCCGTGCGAACTCTGCACATTTCGCGTTCATACGTTATATTCGAACCCTTCAACCGGTGCCAACAAGGATACGAATGGCCAGCCTTCCTATCCTCAAGTCCCCCGACTCGAACCCAACCCGCGATGCGGCGCTGATTGCCGGCGCCACCGGCATCGCCGCCGCGCTCGTCATCCTCGGCCTGCTCGGTAACGTCACGATCGCCGCTGCCTTCCTCGCCACCGCGATCCTCGTGGTTGGCGGGATGATCGCCTTTCGCCGGCTGTTCCCCTCGAACGCGGGCGAGGACGGCGAACCCGATTGGGCGCTCGCCCGCACGCTTGCCGCTGCCAGCGCCGATGCGGTCGCCGTCACCGATCGTGCCGGGCGGCTGGTCTGCGCCAACGATCATTATGAAGCGCTGTTCGGCGGCTTCCCGACCCCGCCCGGCCTGCCGCTCGACGGCGACGGTGCCGAGCGGCTTGGCGACGCCGGGCGGCGGGCGTGGCGTGACGGCACCGCCACGCTCGACCGGCTCGTCGCGCGTGGATCGAGCGTCGTCGCGGACATCGCCTGTGCGGGTGAGGACGGCGATCTGCTGGTGTGGCGGTTCCGCCAGACCACGGGGGTCAACCTCGCCGCCACGGTCGAGGAACTCGTGGCCGGGCGCACCGGCGAGCAGTTCGGCCGCGCCGGCATCATGGTTACGCTGATCGGCCACGACGGTCGCGTCATCGCCGCCAACAGTGTGCTGCGCGCGCGCGCAATGGGCCACGCCGATGCCGAGATCACCGGCCGCGATTTCGCGCGCTTCCTCATCACCGACGAACGCGGCATGGTCCGGTTCGAGCGCGAGGGGATGCTCAAGAACCCGCTGCGCGTGCTACAAATCCCGTTCGTCGAGGGCGACGATGCGCCGATGCTGGTCGCGCTGATCGACGAGGAGCAGAGCGGCGCCCCCGCGATCGGCGCGAGCGCCAGCGCGCACGTCCAGACGCTCGTCGCGCTGATGCCGTTCGGGGTCGCCCTGGTCGGCAATGATGGGCGCTTCCTCCAGATGAACGAGTCGTTCGCCCGTGCGGCGCTGGTCGATCCCGCCGCGCCGCCGGTCTATCCCGGCGATCTCGTCGTGCGTGAGGACAAGGGCGTCATCGCCGATGCGGTGCGTCGCTTCGCCAGCGGCGCGACCCATTCGACCGATCTCGCCATCCGCCTCAAGGATCATCCCGACGAGCCGGTCGCGCTGTCGATCGCCGGCGCGCGCGGCCTCGGCGATGCGGCGGTGCTGCTCAGTCTCAAGGACAATGGCGAGGAAACCCGGCTCAAGCGCGAGGTCGCGCAGGCCACCAAGATGCAGGCGGTCGGCCAGCTCGCCGGCGGCGTCGCGCATGATTTCAACAACATCCTCACCGCGATCATCGGGCATTGTGATCTGATGCTGATGCGCCATTCCCCCGGCGACAGCGATTATGACGACATCCAGCAAGTCCGCGCCAATTCGAACCGCGCGGCCTCGCTGACCCGGCAATTGCTCGCTTTCTCGCGCCAGCAGACGCTGCGCCCGCAGGTGCTGCAACTGCCCGATGTCGTGTCCGAAGTGTCGCAACTGCTCAAGCGGCTGCTCGGTGAGAGCATCACGCTCAAGGTCAAGCATGGCCGCAATCTTGCGCCGGTGCGCGCCGATCCGGGGCAGCTCGAACAGGTCGTCGTCAACCTCGCGGTCAACGCCCGCGACGCGATGCTCGCCAAGCCGCCCAAAGGTGGCGCCGTCCTCTCGATCCGCACCTTTGCGGTAACGGCGACCGACGTGCGACGGATGCGGTCGGATTTCTTACCCGTCGGCGATTATGTCGGGCTGGAAGTGGCCGATAACGGCGCCGGCATCCCGGCCGATGTGTTGCCCAAGATCTTCGAGCCGTTCTTCACCACCAAGGATGTCGGCAAGGGCACCGGGCTCGGCCTCTCGACCGTCTACGGCATCGTCAAACAATCGGGCGGCTACATCTTCGCCGAGTCGAAGCCGGGGCAGGGGGCGGTGTTCAGCATCTATCTGCCCGTCCACACCGCGTCCGCGCCCGTCGCCGATACGGTGATCGCGCCGCCCAAGAAGCCGCTCGATCTGTGGGGCAGCGGCACGATCCTGCTCGTCGAGGACGAGGACATGGTTCGCGCCGTCGCCGAACGTGCGCTCACCCGGCAGGGCTATACCGTGCTCACCGCTGAACATGGCGAGGCGGCGCTGGACCTGCTCGCCAGCCATCCGCGCCCCGATCTGCTCGTCTCGGATGTAATGATGCCGCTGATGGACGGCCCGACGATGGTCCGCCATGCGCGCAAACTGTATCCCGATCTGCCGATCCTGTTCATGTCGGGCTATGCCGAGGAGACGCTGCGCAAGTCGATCGACCTTGAAAACGTCGCTTTCCTCGCGAAACCCTTTTCGGTACAGCAGCTTGCCGAGGCGGTGCGCGCGATGATGGCCGCGAAAGAGCTTGGCGCGGACGCGGGTTGATGGTTATGGAACCGTCATGACCGCGCCGCAAAATATCCTGATCGTCGAGGACGAACCCCTGATCGCGATGATGCTTGAGGATTTCCTCGAAATTCTCGACAAGGTTGCGGTCGGCAGCGCCGATAGCGTCTCGGCCGCGATGGAGCTCATCCAGGCCGGCGGCATCGACGCGGCGATCCTCGATCTCAACCTGCGCGGCGGCGAAACCAGCCTGCCGATCGCCGATGCGCTCGCGGCGGCCAACATCCCCTTCGTGTTCGCCACCGGCGGCTCGCACGACAGCGTCGCCGAACGCTTCCGCGACCGACCCTCGCTCGCCAAGCCGTTTACAATGGACGGCGTCGCGAAAGCCCTGGACGCGCTGGCCTAACCGTCGCCCCGGCGAAGGCCGGGGCCGCTGCGTGTTACGCGAAACGATCGCCAAGCCATAAGCCGCCCCCGGCCTCCGCCGGGACGACGCCCGTTGGAAAAATTCTCCGTTCCGCTCTTGTTCCAAAAGAACAAATAGGATACGAAGCTTCCAACACGCATTGAATGCGCAAGCACATCGGTTTAGCGACGGAGGCTATCTTGGCGGCATCACTGAAGGTTATCGACACCAAAATGGCAGCATCCAACACCAAGGCCGCTGATGAGCGGCAAAAGGCGCTCGAAGCCGCCCTCGCACAGATCGACCGTGCGTTCGGCAAAGGTTCTGCGATGCGGCTCGGCTCGAAAGAGACGATGCAGGTCGAGACGATCTCGACCGGCTCGCTCGGCCTCGACATCGCGCTCGGCGTCGGTGGCCTGCCGCGCGGCCGCGTGATCGAGATTTACGGGCCGGAAAGCTCGGGCAAGACCACGCTCGCGCTCCACGTCATCGCCGAGGCGCAGAAGGGCGGCGGCACCGCCGCCTTCGTCGATGCCGAACATGCGCTCGATCCGGTCTATGCCAAGAAGCTCGGCGTCAACATCGACGAACTGATCGTGTCGCAGCCCGACACCGGCGAGCAGGCGCTCGAAATCGTCGATACGCTGGTGCGTTCGAACGCGATCGACGTGCTGGTGGTCGATTCGGTCGCTGCCTTGGTGCCGCGTGCGGAAATCGAGGGCGAGATGGGCGATAGCCATGTCGGCCTCCAGGCCCGCTTGATGTCGCAGAGCTTGCGCAAGCTCACCGGCTCGATCAGCCGCTCGCGCTGCATGGTGATCTTCATCAACCAGCTCCGCATGAAGATCGGCGTGATGTACGGCAACCCCGAGACCACGACCGGCGGTAACGCGCTGAAGTTCTACGCCTCGGTCCGCCTCGACATCCGCCGCACCGGCCAGATCAAGGATCGCGAGGAGATCATCGGCAACACCACGCGCGTCAAGGTCGTCAAGAACAAGGTCGCGCCGCCGTTCAAGCAGGTCGAATTCGACATCATGTACGGGCAGGGCGTCTCCAAGATCGGTGAAATTCTCGATCTCGGCGTCAAGGCCGGCCTCGTCGAGAAATCGGGCGCTTGGTTCAGCTACGACAGCGTTCGCATCGGCCAGGGCCGCGAAAACTCGAAGAATTTCCTCAAGGAAAACAGCGAGATGTGCGACCGCCTCGAAAAAGCCATCCGCAGCCGCACCGACAAGGTCGCTGAAGAGATGATGGCCGGCCCCGAGGACGACGACGTCGATATGTGAGCAACCTTAGCGATTTTTAACGCGGCGTTCGTCCAGCGTCGCAAAGCCCGGAAAGGCCCGCCCACGTCGCGGGCCTTTCAGCGTGGTGGAACCGATCGCATCGATCCGCGATTGAGAGCGCCATGACGATCCTAGTTCACCACCTCGAAAATTCGCGCTCGCAGCGAATCCTCTGGCTGCTCGAAGAACTCGAACTGCCATACGACCTCCGCCGCTACGCCCGCGACCCCAAGACGATGCTCGCGCCGGAAGCGCTCAAGCGCCTCCATCCGCTCGGCAAGTCGCCGATGATCGAGGACGACGGCCGCGTCCTCGTCGAGACCGGCGCGATCGTCGAATATCTCGTCGCGAAAGGCGACGGCCGCTTCGCCGCCCCCGCGCACCGTGACGCGGCGCTTCGTTACCGCCAGTTCCTCCACTACGCCGAAGGCTCGCTGATGCCGCCGCTCCTCGTGCTGCTCGTGCTCGGCCGCGTGCCGCTGTTCGGGCGTGCGGCGTGTCGGCGCTTCCAGCCGATGATCGACGTCCATCTCGATTATGTGGAAGGCGTGCTCGCAACGCAGCCGTGGTTCGCGGGCGACACGATCTCCGCCGCCGACATCATGATGAGCTTTCCGCTCGAAGCCGCCCGCAGCCGCGCCGGTCTCAATGCGTCACGCCCGGCGACGATCGCCTGGCTCGACCGCATCCACGCGCGCCCCGCCTATCAGGCAGCGCTCGCGCAGGGTGGGCCATATGCCTATGCGTGACGCGTGAAGCCGTGGCTCGGCGCGTGGGGCGGCTCGATCTCGGCCGGCTCGGGCGGATCGAGATCGCCCTCCCACCGCGCCACCACGCTCGCCGCGATCGCATTGCCGACGACATTGGTCGCCGAACGGCCCATGTCGAGGAACTGATCGACACCGATGATGAGCAACAGCCCCGCCTCGGGGATGCCGAACTGCCCGAGCGTCGCCGCGATCACGACGAGGCTCGCGCGTGGCACGCCGGCGATTCCCTTCGACGTGACCATCAGCGTCAACAGCATCGCGATCTGCGTGCCGAGCGTGAGCTGAATGCCGTAGGCCTTGGCGATGAACAGCGACGCGAACGTCATGTACATCATCGATCCGTCGAGGTTGAACGAATAGCCGAGCGGCAGCACGAAACTGGCGATCTTGGCAGGCACGCCGAACCGGTCGAGCGCCTCCAGCGTGCGCGGGAACGCCGCTTCGGATGATGCGGTGGAAAACGCGAGCAATGCCGGCTCGCGGATGTAGCGCAGCAACATACCCGCGCGCCGGCCGATCACCGCGAAGGCCAGCGCCCCCAGCACGATCCACAGCGTCGCCAGCCCGAAATACACGCTGCCCATGAAGTAAGCGAGTTTGAAGATCAGCCCCGGCCCGTGCTCGGTCAGCGCGGCGGTGATCGCGGTGAACACCGCGATCGGCGCGAGTCGCATCACGTAATCGGTGATCTGTAGCATCACCGCTGCCAGCCCCTCGGCAGCGGCCACCAACGGCGCGGCGCGCTCACCAACGGCGGTGATCGCGACGCCGAAGAACACCGAGAAGATCACGATCTGGAGGATTTCGTTGGTCGCCATCGCATCGACGATCGAACTCGGCACGATATGCGTGATGATCTTGGCGAGATCGAACCCGCTCGCATCGAGCCCGACCGCGGCGTTGACCGGCGGTGGCGTCAGGTGCGGGCTGAGACCGAGCGTGTCGCCGAGGTCCGAGGTGAGATGGAACAGCAGCAGCCCGAGCGTGAGGGATACCAGGCTCGCGCCGATGAACCAGCCGACCGCCTTCAGCCCGACGCGGCCGAGCGCGCCGGTATCGCCCATGTGTGCGATGCCGACCACCAGCGTCGAGAACACCAATGGCGCGATGATCATCTTGATGAGCCGCAGGAACACCGTGGTCAGGATCGAGAACCAGCCTGCGATGGCCTTCAGCCGCGCGGCCGCTTCCGGCGAACCGTCGTCGATCCCGGCGTGGATCGCCCAGCCGAGCACGATGCCGAGCACCAGCCCGCCTAGAATGTACCACGTCAACCGCTTCGCCAAGTCTCGTCTCCCGCTGGCCCAGTGCATAGCGAAGGGCATTGCCCCGGCGCCGTCAAGCGCCCTATCGTGTTCCGATGCAGCAAAATAGTTTCTCCGGCCGTCGTGGCGTGTTGAAGATGGCGGGAGCCTTGCCCTTGCTCGCCGCCGCGCATGCCGTTCGCGCGGCCGAGCCGGATCTCGCGGGGCTCGCCGACATCACCGGCGACGTGGTGCCGATCACCGCTGCCGAACGGCTCGCGCGCATCGGTCGCGCGCAGGCGCTGATGCGGGCGAACGGTATCGGCGCGGTGCTGGTCGAGGCGGGATCGTCGCTGGTCTATTTCACCGGCGTCGAATGGCACCGCAGCGAGCGGCTGACGGCGGCTGTTCTGCCGGCCGAGGGCGATCCCTGTATCGTCACGCCGTTCTTCGAAGAACCCTCGGTACGCCAGACGCTCGCCATCCCGTGCGATGTCCGCGTGTGGCAGGAGGATGAAGACCCGCTTGCGCTGGTCGCCGGTTTCCTGCGCGAACGCGGGCTTGCCGGGCGTCCGGTCGGGATCGAGGAGACGGTGCGCTATTTCGCGGTGGATGGTCTCACGCGCGCCTTGCCGGATGCGAAGATCGTTTCCGCCAATCCGGTCGTGCGCGGTTGCCGCATGGTCAAGACCGCGCCCGAGATCGCATTGATGCAGCGCGCGACCGACGTGACGATCGCCGCCTATCGCTGGGTTCATCCGCGCGTCGAGAGGGGCATGACGCGCGAGCAGATCGCCGCGCTGATGAACGCCGCGACGCGCAAGCTCGGCGGCGATCCCGAATTCGCGCTGGTGCTGATCGGCGAGGCGGCGGCCTATCCGCACGGCAGCCGCGCGCCGCAGGTGGTGGCGGACGGGCAGGTGGTGCTGATGGACTGCGGCTGTACGGTGCAGGGCTATCAGTCCGACGTGTCGCGCACCTTCGTGTTCGGCGCCGCCAGCAAGGAACAGCGCAGTGTCTGGGAGCATGTCCGCGCCGGCCAGGCCAAGGCGTTCGCGGCAGCGCGGATCGGCACGCCGGCGGGTGCGGTCGATGACGCGGTGCGCGGTTTCTACGAGAGCCTCGGCTACGGCCCGCGCTATCGCCTGCCGGGGCTGTCGCACCGCACCGGCCACGGCATCGGGCTCGATGGGCATGAGCCGGTCAATCTCGTCCACGGCGAGACGATGCCGCTGGCGGCCGGCATGTGCTTTTCCGACGAGCCGGGGCTGTATCTGCCCGGCAAGTTCGGCGTTCGGCTGGAGGATTGTTTCCACATGACGCCGACGGGACCGAAATGGTTCTCGGTCCCGCCCGTCTCTATCGATTCGCCGTTGGGCTGACGATCAGGGCGTGATCGTCACGATCACGCGCTTGTAGCGGGACAGCGGCGGGGTGCCCTTGTCGGTCACGCGCACAATGAAATGCGCCTCGCGCGGTTCGGTGACGGTGGGCGCGGTGAAATCGACCGTGTGGATGTTGGCGGCGATGCCGTTGAGGATCGGCGTCTGCCAATGGCCGATCTCCTGATAGTGGAACCACTGAAAGCTCAGGCTGTCGCCATCGGGGTCGGTGCTGTCGGCGGCGCTCAGCACGAATCGTTGACCGGACTTCACCGTCAGCCGCTCCGGACCCGTGAGCCGCACCTCCGGCGGGTGGTTCGCCTGCGCGAAGGGGCGCACCGTCCACGCCATGCGCGCGGCGAAGTCGTTCTGGATGTCGTCCCGCCAGCGCCATATTCCGGCTCGGAAATCCTTGATCTGCCGGTCGCCGGGGGTGGATGCGCGCCCGAATTCGCGCGCGACCTGCGGCGTGAAACTGTCGATTGCATTGGTCCAGATCGGGCGCGTCTCCGGCGCGATCGTCACCCCGCTGAATCCGCTCGGATCGGTTGTCGCGACCGGCGGCGTGTAGAGTTCGTACCGGCCTCCCCATCCGCCCCAATCGGGGTGATCGGGATTGCTCAAGCCGTTGGGGATCAGCGAGAGGAACGCGGGCGTATCGCCTTCCATGCCATAGGATACGTCGGGGTAGATGGCGCCGAACGGCCCGTGGCCCTGTTGGATGTTGTCGCGCAGCCACGCATTGCTGATCGTGCGGTTGTCCGCGCCGTCGATGAGGGTGTGGATGCCGGTCCAGGTGCCAGCGCCGTAGCCGCCCGGGCTGACGACGTAGAACAGATCGGGGAAGGTCTTGCGCAGCCACGCGCCGGCATCGTCTTGATCGGAAATGGTGTAGACGCGCAGCTTGGCGATCAGCCGCCGCGCCACGTCTGGCGAACGTGTCTCGCGGATCGTGTACAGCGCCTGCGCGAGCGTGTTGACGCCACCCCAGACCGAAATCCACAGCGGGCGCGGGTCGTTGCGCTCCATCGCCTCGACGATCAGGCGCGATCCGGTCGTGTCCTTGCCGGCACCGACCACCGCCATGCCATAGCCCGGCTGCCCTTCGCTGACGAGCGCGCGAAGCCGGTCGGGCGTCGGATAGCCGGCCTCGTGCTTCAGCAGATTGGGCTGCACCTTGGCATAGGCCGCGATGATACGGCGGATCGAATCGGGATGGATCGCCGTCTTCATGTGGATCGAGGTCGTCGCGACCAGACCTTCGAGATCGATCTCGTTCGCATAGAGCAACAGCCGAACGAAGGATTGCGTGTCGTCGGGATCGGCCTCGATGTCGCTCAGCACGATCATGCGCTGCCGGTTGGTCGGTGCCGCCAGCGGGGCTTGCGCGGTGACCGGGGCTGCTACGACGGCAAATGGCACCGTGATCGCAAGCAGGACTGCCCATTTTCGCAAGGTCTTCTCCCGTGTGTCGTTCGTATCGCTGGACGGCGGCTTCGCCTTACAGCCGGTGGAGAGCCGTTGCCAGCAAAGCGAATATGCACGGCTCGTCGCAGCAGCGCCACGCTTGAGAAGATGTGCGGCCTCGCCTAAGTCGGCGGGATGATCTCGACCAACGACATTCGCCGCAGCTTCCTCGACTATTTCGAGCGCGAGGGGCACGCCCGCATCCAGTCCGCGCCGCTGGTGCCGCAGAACGATCCGACGCTGATGTTCGTCAACGCAGGCATGGTGCCGTTCAAGAACGTGTTCACCGGACTAGAATCGCGCCCGTATTCGACTGCGACATCCTCGCAGAAGTGCGTGCGCGCTGGCGGCAAGCATAACGATCTCGACAATGTCGGCTACACCGCGCGGCACCATACGTTCTTCGAGATGCTCGGCAATTTCTCGTTCGGGGATTATTTCAAGGAGCGTGCGATCACGCTCGCCTGGACCTTGCTGACCAAGGAATGGGGCATTCCGGCGGAGAAGCTGACCGTCACGGTGTACCATACCGACGACGAGGCGTTCGATCTGTGGCGCAAGATCGCCGGTCTGCCCGAGGATCGCATCATCCGCATCGCCACCAACGACAATTTTTGGTCGATGGGCGACACCGGGCCATGCGGGCCGTGCAGCGAGATTTTCTACGATCATGGTGACCATATCTGGGGCGGCCCCCCCGGTAGCCCCGAGGAGGATGGCGACCGCTTCGTCGAGATCTGGAATCTCGTCTTCATGCAGTATGAGCAGATCGACAAGGAAACGCGGCTCGATCTGCCGCGCCCCTCGATCGACACCGGCATGGGGCTGGAGCGAGTCGCCGCCGTGTTGCAGGGCGTCACCGACAATTACGATACCGACACGTTCAAGGCGCTGATTGCCGCCTCGGTCGCACTGACCGGCACGCAGGCGGAGGGCGACGCCCGGGCGAGCCACCGCGTCATCGCCGACCATCTGCGTTCATCGGGTTTCCTCATCGCCGACGGCGTGCTGCCGGCGAGCGAAGGGCGCGGCTATGTGCTGCGCCGGATCATGCGGCGCGCGATGCGGCACGCGCATCTGCTCGGCGCGAAAGACCCGCTGATGCACCGGCTGGTGCCGTCGCTGGTCGCCGAGATGGGCGCGGCCTTCCCCGAGTTGGTGCGCGCGCAGCCGCTGATCGAGGCGACGTTGCTCCAGGAGGAAACGCAGTTCCGCCGCACGCTGACCAACGGCCTGCGTCTGCTCGACGAGGCAACCGCCGCGTTCGGCGAGGGTGCGATCCTGCCCGGCGAAACCGCGTTCAAGCTCTACGACACGTTCGGCTTTCCGTATGATCTCACCGAGGATGCGTTGCGCCCGCAGGGGATCAGCGTCGATCGTGCCGGGTACGATGCGGCGATGGCCGAGCAGAAGCGTGCGGCGCGGGCTGCCTGGAAGGGCTCGGGCCAGCGCGCGTCCGACGATCTGTGGTTCGACATCGCCGAGGCGTTCGGTAGCACCGAGTTCATCGGCTATGCGACCGATGCGGGCGAGGGGCAGGTGATCGCGATCGTCAAGGACGGCGCACGCGTGGACCGCGCCGAGGCTGGCGAGACGGTCGACATCCTCGTCAACCAGACGCCTTTCTACGGCGAGAGCGGCGGCCAGATGGGTGATGCCGGCACGATTACCGGCGACGGCGTCGCGATCACGGTCGAAGATACCGCCAAGCCGCTCGGCCGGCTGTTCGCGCATCGTTCGCGGATAGACAGCGGCGCGGTCGCGGTCGGCGATACCGTGCGGCTGGCGATCGATGTCGATCGCCGTGCGCGTATCCGTGCCAACCATAGCGCGACTCACCTGCTGCACGCGGCGCTCCGGCGGCGGCTCGGCGGGCATGTCACGCAGAAGGGCAGCCTCGTCGCCGAGGATCGGCTGCGCTTCGATTTCTCGCACAACAGCGCGATGACTCCGCAGGAGATCGCCGACGTCGAGGCCGACGTGAACCGCCACATTCGCGGCAACGATGCGGTCACCACGCGGTTGATGACTCCCGATGACGCGATCGCGGCTGGCGCGATGGCGCTGTTCGGCGAGAAATATGGTGACGAGGTTCGCGTGCTGTCGATGGGCCGCGATGCCGATGCCAGCTATTCGGTCGAGCTGTGCGGCGGCACCCACGTCAATGCGCTCGGCGATATCGCCCTGTTCGAGATCGTCTCGGAAAGCGCCGTGTCGAGCGGCGTTCGTCGGATCGAGGGGCTGACCGGCGAGGCGGCACGCGCGTATTTAAGTGCGCGTGACGAGAAGCTGCGCGAGGCGGCTGCGGCACTGAAGGCGACCCCCGACGACGTTCCCGCGCGCGTCGCGGCGCTGGTCGAGGAGCGTCGCAAGCTCGAGCGCGAACTCGCTGAAGCCAAGAAGGCGCTCGCGCTCGGCGGCGGCGCAGGCGCCGCGCCGGCGGGACCGGAGCAGATCGGCGGCGTCAATTTCGTTGGTCAGGTGATCGAAGGTCTCGATCCCAAGTCGCTACGCGGCGCGGTCGATGACGTGAAGGGCCGGATCGGCTCGGGCGTGGCGATGATCGTCGCGGTCAATGAAGGCCGCGCCTCGGTCGCGGTCGGTCTGACCGCCGACGTTGCGACCACGCGGAGCGCGGTCGATCTGCTGCGCGTTGCGGTCGCCGTGCTGGGCGGGCAGGGCGGCGGCGGTCGACCGGACATGGCGCAGGGCGGTGGCCCGGATGGCGCGAAAGCGGCTGAAGCCGTCGCAGCGGTGCGGACCGCGCTCGCGCCCGAGCACGCGGCGGCGTAATCATGGGAGGGCGCCCCGCGCCCTCCCGATCGGTCGAAGCACGAAATCGACGGATTCGCGCGCTTCATCGCGTGAATCGCCACCCTCGTCGCTATGCTGCACCGCAGCAATATTATGTCACGGACGGTTTATACACCGCGCCGGGCTGCCGCCTATCTTGCGCCTGTCATTCGAAATTGGAGACAGACGATGCGCCCATCCCCCCACCGTGACCGCGACGCCGTGCTTGAGACCTGGCGCGGATCGTGGAAGTTTCTCGCGTTCGGCGTGTTCGTGCTGACATATCTCGTCGCGATCGAACATCCGCAATGGTTCGTGCTGCGTCCTGCCACCGGCACGGCGATAGCGCTTGCCAGCGCGGCGAATCCACCGCTTGCGCAGACGGACAGGGGCGTTCAGGCCAAGCGATGATAGACATGCCATTCGTTCGCCGGGGTATCTGAGACGCTATGATCGTAACTGTCGTTCCGGGCGCCAAGCAGGTGATCCGTGAAATCTGGAAGCCGCTGGTGGTGCTGTTCGTGTGGGACGTCACCGTCACCGCGACCTATTATGTGCTGCCGTTCACCGCGCCGTCGCTGCCGCTCACGCTGTTCGGCTCGGCGCTCGCGCTGGTGCTCGGGTTTCGCAGCAACTCGGCCTATCAGCGCTGGTGGGAAGGGCGCGGGCTGTGGGGGGCGATGATCAACGCCAGCCGCAGCCTGGCCCGTCAGGCGCGCAACTTCCTCCCCGAGGAAGCGACCGACCTCAAGCGGACGATCGTGTTGCGCCAGATCGCCTATGTCAACGCGCTGCGGTGCCAGTTGCGCCGTCAGAAGCCCGATGATGACGTGTTGCGGTTCCTGTCCGATGGCGAGGCATCGTTCGCGCTCGTGCGCACCAATGTTGCCAACGGTATTGTCGATGGCACCGGCCGGCGGATCGACCTCGCCCGGCGCGAGGGCTGGCTCGATACGATCCAGCAGACCGCTATGGAAAACATCCTGGTCGATATCGCCAACGCACAAGGCGGGATGGAGCGGCTCAAGAACACGCCGCTACCCAATCAATATCGCTTCTTTCCGATGGTGTTCACCCATCTCGTCTGCATCCTGCTGCCGATCGGGCTGGTCGAAACGCTGGGTTTCGCGACCCCGCTCGGATCGACGATCGTCGGGCTGATGTTTCTCGCCATCCTCGCGATCGGCGACGATCTGGTCGATCCGTTCGCCAACACGCTGCACGACGTCCCGCTCTCGGCGATGTGCCGGACGATCGAGATCGATCTGTTGCAAGCGATCGGCGACGCCGCGCCCGAGCCGTTGACCCCCGACAAGGATGGCGTGCTGTGGTGATTGGGGCGGCCCGCGATAGCGAGCGCCTTTGCCGGGAAGGATGCCAGCTTGCGCGGGGCTGACGTTTGAGCAGCGAAGGTTCGTCAAAAAAGAAAGGGCCGCCCGGATCACTCCGGGCGGCCCATTTCTGTACCTGACGGCGAAGGCGATCAGCCCTCGGTCGGCTCCTCGGCGGAAACCTCGGCGGTGGCGCCCGGTTCTGCGTTGGGGTCGTAAGCTTCGACGAAGCCGGCCTCGTCCTTCTCGAACATGGCCGACATGACATCAACGCCCTGCGCCTGCATTTCAGCTTCTTCAGGCGAACGCGCGATGTTGATCTTGACCGTCACCGACACCTCCGGGTGCAGCGCGACCTTGACCTCGTACAGGCCGATCGCCTTGATCGGCTTGTTGAGCACGATCGCCGACTTCGCCACCTTGTGGCCCTCGGCCTCGAGCGCCTCGATCAGATCGCGCACCGCGACCGAACCGTAGAGCTGGCCAGTGTTCGACGACTGACGGATCAGCGTGACCGTCAGGCCGTCGATCGTCTTCGACTCCTTCTCGGCCTCGCCACGCTTCGCGGCGTTCTCGGCCACGATGCGCTCACGGTTCTTCTCGAACACCTTGCGGTTGGCTTCGTTCGAGCGAAGCGCCTTCTTGTTCGGGAGCAGGAAGTTGCGGGCGAAACCGTCCTTCACCTTCACCACGTCGCCGATGTTGCCGAGCTTCTCGACTCGTTCCAGCAGGATCACATCCATGTGGGTCGCTCCTTACTTAACGATGTAGGGCAGCAGCCCCAGATGACGGGCGCGCTTGATCGCCTGGGCGAGCTCGCGCTGCTTCTTCGCGCTCACCGAGGTGATGCGCGAGGGGACGATCTTGCCGCGCTCGGACACGAAGCCCTGAAGCAACCGGACGTCTTTGTAATCAATCCGGGGAGCGTCTTTTGCGGAGAACGGGCAGCTCTTGCGGCGGCGGAAAAATGGGCGTGCCATTGTCTATAACTCCTTATTCGCCGTCGAAATCACGACGCGGGCGCTCGCTGCGCTCGGGACGATCACCACGATCGGGACGCCCGTCACGATCGGCGCCACGGCCACCCTCACGGTCGCCACGACGCTCACGATCACGCTCGCTCTTGCGCATCATCACGGTCGGGCCGGCTTCCAGCTCGTCGACCTTGACGGTCATGTAGCGGATGATGTCTTCGTTGATCTGGATCTGGCGCTCCAGCTCGACGATGACCGAGCCGGGGGCGTCGATCTCGAGCATCACGTAATGCGCCTTGCGGTTCTTCGCGATCTTGTACGCGAGGCTGCGCAGGCCCCAGGTCTCGGTCTTGACGACCCGACCATCGTTGTCCTGAATGATCTTGGTGGCGATTTCCGCCAGTGCATCCACCTGCGCCTGTGCCAGATCCTGGCGCGCAAGGAACACATGCTCGTACAGAGCCATGCGTGCTTTACCTTATCTTGGCCGATCGCTGACGCCCGCACCATGCGAACGCCCCTCCGGCTGTCGTCTTCAATAGCAACCGGGGCGGAAAGCGTGTGCCTTCCACCCCGGAGTGCGGTTCCTTAGCGATTTTCGCATCGGAAGCAAGCGTTCTTGCTTCCGCGACAGGCCTTAGTTGAACGCGCCCGCGAGCACCGCGCCGATCAAGCTGCCCGAAACAGCGACGAGCACCGCGTCATTGCCCGAACGCACCCAATGATAGCCGCGCGGCGGGGCGTAGAGGCGACGACCGCGATACGCGCGCCAATCGTTGATCTCGCGGTAGTTCTGCGCATAGCGCCGATCGAAGCGCTGGCCCTTGTTCCAGCGGCGATAATTGTTGCGGTTGTTGACGACGGTGCGGTTCGTCACGACGGTGCGGCCGTGCGGCCCTTCGCGGACGACGGTGGTGCGGCGCTCCTGATGATCCTGACGGCCCTGCGCCTCGGCGGGCGCCATCGCGATCGGGCTGGCGAGGATCGAAGTTGCCAGCGCGGCGAGGATGAACTTTTTCACGTTTCAGCTCCTGTTTTTCAACGGCGCCTTCTCCCGGCGTCGAGAGCAATCTAGGGTGCGATTGTATCAGGCCCGTCCCGCGAACACCGGTAAAGCGTCACAAAGTGTCGCCGCTTGCGTAAGTTCGTTCAGGTTTCTAGGGCGACGCGCCTGATCTGAAGGACATGAACGATGCGCGCATTCATTTTTCCGGGGCAGGGTAGTCAGGCTGTCGGCATGGGCAAGGCGCTTGCCGACGCGAGTGCCGTCGCGCGCGAGGTGTTCCAGGAGGTCGACGACGCGCTCGGCCAGCATCTCTTCCGGTTGATGACCGAGGGGCCGGCCGAAGACCTCATGCTGACCGAAAATTCGCAGGCGGCGATCATGGCCAATGCCATCGCCACGTTGCGCGTGCTGGAGCGGGAGGGCGGCATCCGCCTCGCCGACAAGGCTGATTATGTCGCGGGCCATTCGCTCGGCGAATATACCGCGCTCTGCGCGGCGGGAGCGCTCGATCTGCCGACGACGGCGCTGCTGCTCAAGCATCGCGGCCTCGCGATGCAGGCGGCGGTGCCGGTCGGGGAGGGCGCGATGGCGGCGTTGCTCGGAGCCGATCTGGAAAAGGCCCGCATCATCGCCAATGCCGCGAGCGAGGGCGAGGTTTGCACTGTCGCCAACGACAATGATCCGTCGCAGGTCGTGCTGTCGGGCGCGAAAGGCGCGATCGACCGCGTCGTTGCGATTGCCAAGGAATTCGGGGCGAAGAAGGCGGTGCTGCTGCCGGTCTCGGCGCCGTTCCACTGCGTGCTGATGCAGCCCGCCGCCGATGCGATGGAAACGGCGCTCGCCGAGGCGCGCATCGACGCGCCGCTGGTGCCGGTGTTCGCGAACGTGACGGCAAGCCCGGTCGGCGACCCCGACACGATCCGCCGGCTGCTCGTTGAACAGGTGACGGGCATGGTGCGCTGGCGCGAATCGGTGCTGGCGATGGCGGATACCGGCGTGGAGCGTTTCGTCGAGTTCGGTGCCAAGGTGCTGACCGCAATGGTCAAACGCACCGCTGCCGACGTGGAGACGGTGAGTGTCGTCACGATGGACGATATCGAGGCGCTGGCGAAAAGCTTGTAGGAGTTGTTCACGCGGAGGCGCGGAGGCGCAGAGAGAACGGGATGAAGGATATCGATGCGATTACCGGCGACGTTATCGACGTCGCGTTGCGATTGCATCGCGATCTTGGCCCGGGCTTGCTCGAAAGTGTCTACGAGATGGTGTTAGCGGCGAAGCTTACCGACATCGGCTATTCGGTCGTTCGGCAAAGCCCGATCGACATCGAGTTCGAGGGGCTGCGATTCGATGCCGCGTTTCGCGTGGATTTGCTCATCGACAACCGCCTCATCGTCGAGATCAAATCCGTCGAGCGGCTGATGCCTGTGCATGGCAAGCAGTTGCTGACATATCTTCGCTTAATGAAGCAGCCCGTAGGGCTGCTTATCAATTTCGGAGGCGAGACGCTCAAGGAAGGGCTGCGCCGCGTGGTCAATAACCATCGCTCCTCTGCGCCTCCGCGCCTCCGCGTGAACCAAATCGACACTTCTGGAGAATGAGATGTTCGACCTTACAGGCATGACAGCGCTGGTCACCGGCGCGAGTGGGGGGATCGGGTCGGCGATCGCTCAGGCGTTGGCGGCGCAGGGGGCGCGTCTGGCGGTTTCGGGGTCCAATGCGGACAAGCTCGAAGCGTTTCGCGCCAGCCTCGGGAGCGATCATGTCGCGCTGCCCTGCGATCTTTCCGATGCCGCCGCAGTGGATGCATTGGTGCCGCAGGCCGTGGCTGCGCTCGGCAAGCTCGACATCCTCGTCAACAACGCTGGCGTGACGCGCGACAATCTCATCCTGCGCATGAAGGATGACGAATGGGATCAGGTGATCCGCGTCAACCTCGAAGCCGCGTTCCGGCTGATGCGCGCCGCCGCCAAGCCGATGATGAAGGCGCGTTTCGGCCGGATCATTTCGATCACCTCGATCGTCGGCACCACCGGCAATCCCGGGCAGGCGAACTATGCCGCCTCCAAGGCCGGTATCGTCGGCATGTCGAAGGCGCTCGGGCAGGAACTCGCCGCGCGCAATGTCACCGTAAATTGCGTCGCGCCGGGCTTCATCCGCACCGCGATGACCGACGTGCTGCCCGATGCGCAGAAGGATGCGCTCAATGCGAAGATTCCGGCGGGCAAGATGGGCGAGGGGGCTGACATCGGCGCCGCCGTCGTCTATCTCGCCAGCAAGGAAGCGGGTTACGTCACTGGCCAGACATTGCACGTCAATGGCGGCATGGCGATGATCTGACGGGTCGGGGTGCGCTTCGGCGCTGCCCCGAAACGTCACAGCCCCTTGCGCGGGCCGGAACCGCGTTCTACGTGCAAACCGGAATTTAGACCCCACACTTCATGAGAGGGACATGAACATGAGCGAGACTGCCGATCGCGTAAAGAAGATCGTCGTCGAGCACCTCGGCGTCGAAGCCGATAAGGTGACGGAGGATGCGAGCTTCATCGATGATCTGGGCGCCGACAGCCTCGATATCGTTGAGCTGGTGATGGCGTTCGAAGAGGAGTTCGAAGTCGAAATCCCCGACGACGCTGCAGAGAAGATCGCGACCGTGAAGGACGCGATCACCTTCATCGACGAGCACAAGGGCTGATCGAGCGGGCGCCGCCCGCAAGGCGGCGCCCGGCCCGTATCGGGGCCTTGAAGACATAGGACCGGCTCCCCGTCCCAGGGTTCGCATAGGGGCGGGGAGCCGTTCTGTTTTGAAGAGCAAATAAGAAACGGAGATGGCCATGCGCCGTGTCGTCGTAACCGGATTGGGCCTCGTCACGCCGCTTGGCGCGGATGTCGAGACCGCGTGGAGCAACCTCATCGCCGCGAAATCGGGCGCGGGCACGATCACGCGCTTCGACGCGACCGATTTCCAGATGAATTACGCGTGTGAGGTCAAGCCGGCCGGCCACGAATATGGCTTCGATCCGGGCAAGCGCGTCGATCACAAGGTCCAGCGCCAGGTCGATCCGTTCATTATCTACGGCATCGATGCCGCCGGCCAGGCGATCGAAGACGCCGGCCTTCTCGATATGACCGAGGAAGAGCGTTTCCGTGCCGGTTGTTCGATCGGCGCCGGGATCGGCGGACTGCCGGGTATCGAGAGCGAATCGCTGGTGCTCGCCGCCAAGGGGCCGAAGCGGGTCAGCCCGCATTTCGTGCATGGTCGGCTCATCAATCTCATTTCGGGTCAGGTCTCGATCAAATACGGGCTGATGGGGCCGAACCACGCGGTCGTCACCGCTTGCTCGACCGGCGCGCATTCGATCGGCGACGCCGCGCGGATGATCGCGATGGACGATGCCGACGTGATGCTCGCGGGTGGCTCGGAGGGCGCGATCTGCCCGATCGGTATCGCCGGCTTCGCGCAGGCGCGCGCGCTATCGACCGGCTTTCGCGATGAGCCGTGGCGCGGCAGCCGCCCCTATGATCGCGACCGCGACGGCTTCGTGATGGGCGAGGGCGCTGGCGTGGTCGTGCTCGAGGAATATGAGCGTGCCAAGGCGCGCGGTGCGAAGATTTACGCCGAAGTGATTGGTTACGGCCTGTCGGGCGATGCCTATCACGTCACGGCGCCGCACCCCGAAGGCTCGGGCGCGTTCCGGTCGATGCAGATGGCGATGCGCAAGTCGGGCCTCGCGCTTGAGGACATCGACTATATCAACGCGCACGGCACCTCGACTCCGCTCGGCGACGAACTGGAACTCGGCGCGGTGCGCCGGCTGTTTGGCAGCGCGCTCGACGGCGTTTCGATGTCGTCGACCAAGTCGGCGATCGGGCATCTGCTCGGCGGCGCGGGTGCGGTCGAGAGCATCTTCTGCATCCTCGCGATGCGCGATCAGATCGTGCCGCCGACGCTCAACCTCGACAATCCGAGCGAGAATTGCGTCGGTGTCGATCTCGTGCCCCACAAGGCCAAGGAGCGCAAGGTCAAGGCGGTGCTGAACAATTCGTTCGGCTTCGGCGGCACCAACGCCTCGCTGGTGATGAAGGCGATCTAGGCAAGGTGCGCAAGCTCGGCTGCCTCACGCTGCTGATCGTTCTGGCGGCGATCGTCGGGTTCTTCGGGGTGCTGCATGTGTGGTCCGGGCGCGGGCCGCTTACCCGCAACGTCACCGTGACGGTGGCGCAGGGCAGCACGCTGGCGGGCGCCTCCGAGCAATTGCAGAAGGCCGGCGCGATTACCTCCGCGAGCCGCTTCCGCGTTCTCGCGAAAGTGCTGGGGTCCAGCGCGCCGATCAAGGCAGGCGAGTATCGCATCCCGGCGCATCTCAGCCAGGCCGATATCCTCAAGCTGCTGCAGGGCGGCCGCACGCTCCAGCGCTTCGTGACGGTCCCCGAGGGGCTGCCCTCGGTGATCGTCCGCGACGTGTTGATGAAGGCGACCGAACTCAAGGGTAATGTCGCCGTGCCGGTCGAAGGCTCGGTGCTGCCGGACAGCTACAGCTTCGATCGTGGCGACTCCCGCGCGGCGATGGTCGCGCGGATGCAGAAAGCGATGAGCCGCTACCTCGCCGATGCATGGGCGAAGCGCGCGCCGGGGATCGTCGTGACGACGCCGCGCGAGGCGCTGATCCTCGCCTCGATCGTCGAGAAGGAGACCGGCAAACCCAGCGAGCGCAGCACGGTCGCGGCGGTCTATTCGAACCGGCTCAAGCGCGGCATGATGCTCCAGGCCGATCCGACGATCATCTATCCGCACACCTTCGGTCGCCCGCTCGGCCGGCGCATCCCGCCGCCGTGGATTCACGAGGTCAACGCCTACAATACCTATGCGATGGTCGGGCTGCCGAGCGGGCCGATTTGCAACCCCGGGCGGGCGAGCATCGACGCGGTGCTCAATCCTGCACGCTCGAACGCTTTGTACTTCGTTGCGGATGGATCGGGCGGGCATGTCTTCGCCGACACGCTCGAACAGCATAACGCCAATGTGATGAAGTGGCGGGCGTTCCGTAAGGAACACGGCATCTAAACGCCCGCCGGGGCACCCTCAGCCGCGCAGTGCCATTGCCGCGCGGGCCTTCGCCTCGATCTCGGCTGGCGTGCCGCCGAGCACCCAGCTTCCACCGACGCACAGGACGGGATCGAATGCCAGCCAATCGGGTGCGGTCGCCTCGGTGATGCCGCCGGTCGGGCAGAAGCTGCACTGGTTGAACGGCGCGGCGAGTGCCTTCAGCGCCGGCAGGCCACCCGCCGCCATCGCCGGGAAGAACTTGAAGTGCGTCAGGCCGAGATCGAGGCCGAGCATGATGTCGGCGGCATTGGCGGTGCCCGGCAGGAACGGCACACCGCTGTCGATGATCGGGCGCGCGAGCCGTTCGGTGAGGCCGGGCGAGACGATGAACTCGGCGCCCGCGTCCATCGCCTGCGTGAACTGGTCGGGGTTGATGACCGTGCCGGCACCGACGATCGCGCCGGGCACCTGCTTCATCTCGCGGATCGCGTCGAGCGCGGCGGGCGTGCGCAGCGTGACTTCGAGCACGCGGATGCCGCCGGCGACGAGCGCTTCGGCGATCGGGCGGGCGGTCGCCGCGTCGTCGATCACGATGACCGGGATGACGGGGGCGATCAGCATAAGGTCGCGAATATTGCTCACTGGTGATGCTCCTGGGCAAAGGCGGCCGCGGCGCCGAACAGGCCGGGCTGGGGATGGGTGATGAGCTTGACGGGCAGCGCCTGCATCATCGCGCGGAAGCGGCCCTTGGCGCTGAAGCGTTCGGCGAAGCCCGATTGAACGATGTGATCCTTGATGCGGAGACCAAGACCGCCGGCGATGACGACGGCCTTCGCGCCTTGGCAGATCGCGCGGTCGCCGGCGGTGGCGCCGAGCGCGAGGCAGAAGCGATCGAGCGCGGCAAGCGCGAGGCTGTCGGTGCCTTCCAACGCCATTTGCCAGATCGCCTTGTCGTCGAGCCGCGCCACCGGGCGGCCGTCGATCTCGGCGAGCGTCTCGTAGATCGCGACGATGCCGGGGCCGGAGACGACACGTTCGGACGAGACGCGGCCGTGCAGCGTGCGCAGCCGCTTGAGCAGCGCGTCTTCGAAGCTGTCGAGCGGCGGGAAGTCGCTGTGGCCGCCTTCGGTTTCCAACACATGATAGCCGCGTTTCTCGCGCAGCACCTGCGCGACGCCGAGGCCGGTGCCGGGGCCGACGATCGAGATGATGCCGTGATCGGGCAGCGGCACGTCGGGGCCGGTGATGTGTTCGAACATCTCCGGCCCGACCTGCGCGACGGCATGGCCGACTGCGCCGAAATCATTGACCAGCACGAACTCGTCGACATCGAGCCGCTCCTTCACCAACCCGCGCCGGATGATCCACGGATTGTTGGTGAGCTTGATGAGATCGCCGTCGACCGGCGAGGCGACGGCGATGGCGGCGGCGCGCGGCATCGGTCGGTCGAGCGTCTTGCCGAACGCCTGCCACGCAGTTTGCAGCGAGGCGTGCTCGGCGGTCTTGAGCGTGACCGGCTCGCCGAGCGAGGACACATGACCGCCCTCGACCTCGGCGATGGCGAAGCGGGCGTGCGTGCCCCCGATATCGACAGCGACGACCTGCATCATTCCATCCCCGCGAGTACGGCGCATGCGCCCTTTTCAGCCTCGTTGGCGAGGCTGCGGAACATGCCGAACAGCTCGCGGCCCATGCCCTCGGCGGGCGGTGGCGCCTCGACTGGCTGGCGCAGCGCCCATTCGGCGGGATCGACCGACGCGACCAGTTCGTTGGTTTCCGCCGACATCCGCACCACGTCGCCGTCGCGCAGCAGCGCGAGCGGTCCACCGCCGAGCGCTTCGGGCGAGCAGTGGATCGCGGCTGGCACCTTGCCGCTTGCACCCGACATGCGCCCGTCCGTCACCAGCGCAACGCGGTAACCGCGATTCTGGAGCACGCCGAGGGTCGGCGTCAGCTTGTGCAGCTCCGGCATGCCGTTGGCGCGTGGCCCCTGGAAGCGGACCACGACGATCACGTCGCGGTCGAGTTCGCCGGCCTGGAACGCGGCCTGCACCTCGGCCTGGGTCTGGAAGATGCGGCACGGCGCCTCGATCGTCCAGCGGTCGCGATCGACCGCCGACACCTTGATGCAGCCGCGCCCGAGGTTGCCGGTGAGGATGCGGAAACCGCCTTCTTCCGAAAAGGGCGCGGCGGCGGGGCGCAGGATCGTATCGTCGCCGCTCGCGCCGGGATCTTCCCAGACGAGGCCATCGCCGGCCACGACCGGGCGCTTGCCATAATCGGTCATGTCGCCGTGGCCGATCGTGAGCAGATCGCGGTGGAGCAGCCCGGCGTCGGCGAGTTCGCGGATCACATAGGGCATGCCACCGGCGTCCTCGAACCCGTTCACGTCGGCGGCGCCGTTGGGATAGACGCGCGCGATCAGCGGCACCGTCCGCGAGAGCCGGTCGAAATCCTCCCAGTCGATGACGATTCCCGCCGAGGCTGCGATCGCGGGCAGATGGATGAGATGGTTGGTCGAGCCGCCGGTGGCGAGCAGGCCAATCGCCGCGTTGACGATCGCCTTCTCATCGACGCACAGGCCGATCGGGCGGTAATCGTCGCCGTCCCAGCCGATCTCGGCGAGGCGGTGAACCGCCGCGCGGGTCAACTCCTGCCGGAGTTTTGTGCCGGGGTTGGCGAAGGCCGCGCCGGGAATGTGGAGGCCCATCATCTCCATCATCATCTGGTTTGAATTGGCGGTGCCGTAGAAGGTGCAGGTGCCCTTCGAATGATACGCGGCGATCTCGGCGTCGAGCAGGTCTTCGCGGCCGACTTTCCCTTCCGCGAAGGCCTCGCGCACCGCCGCTTTCTGCTTGTTGGGGATGCCGGTCGGCATCGGCCCGCCGGGGATCAGCACCATCGGCAGGTGGCCGAAGCGCAATGCCCCGATCAGCAGGCCGGGGACGATCTTGTCGCAAATGCCGAGCAACGCTGCGCCCTCGAACAGCCCGTGGCTGAGCGCGATCGCGGTGGAGAGCGCGATCGTGTCGCGGCTGAACAGCGATAATTCCATGCCGGCATAGCCCTGCGTCACGCCGTCGCACATCGCCGGCACGCCGCCTGCCACCTGCGCGGTCGCGCCGGCCTCGCGCGCCCACACCTTCATCTGTTCGGGATAGCGATAATAGGTCGCGTGCGCCGACAGCATGTCGTTGTACGAGGTGACGATGCCGATGTTCATCGCCTTGGCCACGCGCATCGCGTCGCGATCCTCCTCGGTGCCGGCGTAACCGTGCGCGAGGTTGGCGCAACTCAGTCCGGGGCGGGCGATATGCTGGTCGCGCTCGCGCCCGATCAGGCCGAGATAGGCGTCACGCGTGCGCTTCGAACGGCTGATGATCCGGTCGGTGACGGCCGCGATCTCGGGGTGGAGCGTCATGATCTGAATGTCCCTTGGGGCGGGTAGGGCGCGCCGACGCGCACCCCCCTCTTATCGCGTGACCTGCGCACGCGAAACAGGGGGGTGGTCGTAGGTGTAACGTTTTATCGGGTCAGGGCGCCCAATGGATGTCGGCGGGCAATTCGGCATCGGCCAGCACGCGACCGATCGGATATTTCGAGGCCGGACCCTGCTTGATCGCGGTCTCGATCACCTTGCGCTTGGCGTCGCCGGTCACGGCGAGCATCAGCGCGCGCGCCGTGGTGATCGCCGACAGGCTGAGCGTGACGCGCGGCACCGGCGCGTCGGCGGGCAGCGGATCGGGCATCACGCCCAAAGCGCGGCGCTCCTTGGGGCCGTTGACCGCTTCGTCGTAATCGGGGCCGGGGAAGATCGAGGCGGTATGCCCGTCGGCGCCGACGCCGAGCAGGCACAGATCGAGCGGCCAGTGCAGATCGCCGAGCCGTGCGTCGGCGGCCTTGCCCGCCGCCTTGTAATCCTTGGCGGCCTCGCTGATGAGCGGGATGACGCGTGCGCCCTTGGGGATGAAGATCTTGCCGATCGCGGTGACGTTCGACAACGGATCGCCCAGCGGCACGATGCGATCGTCGCCGGGCACGATCGTCACGCGCTTCCAGTCGAGCTTGGTCGCAGCCAGTTTCTCGTAGATCGGCATCGGCGTCTTGCCGCCGGCGAGCGCGATGACCGCGCCGCCGCGCGCATCGATCGCGCTTTCGATGATGAAGGCGATGTCTCCTGCGACGGCGCCGGCCATCTCGGCTGCATCGTCATAATCCCACCATTCGACTTCGTCGGTCATGTCTTTGTCCTTAATGCGTAAATCAGTCCGTTCGCCCTGAGTAGCTGCTGAGCCTGTCGAAGCGGCGTATCGAAGGGCACGCTCCGGGCAATGTCCTTCGATACGGGTCTTCGACTTCGCTCAGCCCCTACTCAGGACGAACGGGATAGGGGGGCGTTCAATCGTCCTGCCAGGTAACCCCGTCGCGCTCGGTCAGCGCGATCGCGGCGCTCGGCCCCCAACTTCCCGAGGGGTAGCTTTTGGGCTTGGTGTCGTTGGCGGTCCAGCCGGCCCGGATCGCGTCGATCCATTCCCATTGCGCCTCGACCTCGTCGCGGCGGACGAACAGAGTCTGGTCGCCTTCGATGAGATCCAGCAGCAAGCGCTCATAGGCGATGCGACGCGGCTTGCCGGCGAAGGCGGCGTCGAGGCTGAGATTGAGCGGCAGTTCGCGCAGGCGGATGCCCTCGCGGTCGAGGCCCGGTTCCTTGGCCATGACGAGGATCTGGATATATTCCTCGGGCTGCAAGCGGATCACCAGCACGTTGGGCTGGAGCAGCCCGCCGCGGTTGCGGAACATCGAGTGCGGCACCGGCTTGAACTGGATCGCGATCTCGCTGCGCCGCGTCGTCATGCGCTTGCCGGTGCGCAGGTAGAAGGGCACGCCCTGCCAGCGCCAATTGTCGACATGCGCCTTGATCGCGACGAAGGTCTCGGTGGTGGAGGGCTGGCCGAGTTCGTCGATATAGCCCCTAACGATCTCGCCCTTGACCGCGCCCGCGCCATATTGGCCGGTGACGGTGTTGGCGGGCACCTGATCGGGCGCGATCGGGCGCATCGAGCGGAACACCTTGGCCTTTTCATCGCGGATCGCGGCGCCGTCGAACTTGGCGGGCGCCTCCATCGCGACGAGCGCGAGCAACTGGAGCATGTGGTTGGCGACCATGTCGCGCAGAGCGCCGGCGCCATCATAATAAGACGCGCGATCCTCCAGCCCGACCGTCTCGGCGATGGTGATCTGGATGTTGTCGATGCCCTGCGCGTTCCAGATCGGCTCGAAGAACGAATTGCCGAAGCGCAGCGCCATGATGTTCTGGACGGTTTCCTTGCCCAGATAATGGTCGATGCGGAAGGTGCGGTCCTCGCTGAATGCGGTCGCGACCGTGTCGTTGATCTCGCGGCTGGAAGCGAGATCGTAGCCGAGCGGCTTTTCGAGTCCGATTCGCACCGTCTCGCCGGCGAGACCGGCTGAGGCGAGGCCCTTGATGACCGGCTCGAACAGCGACGGCGCGGTCGACAGGAAGATGGCGAGCCCGCCCGAGACATCGCCGACCTTCTCGGCGAGCGTCTTATAGCCTTCGACATCGGCGGCGTCGTGCGCCTGATAGCCGAGCCGCTTGAGGAAGCTCTTGATCTTCTCGGCGTCCTTGCGGTCGTCGGGCAGGAACTGCTTCAACGCCTTTTCGGCGAACTTCTGGTAATCGGCGTCGTCATGCTCGGCGCGCGCGGTGCCGGTAATGGTCAACGCCTCGGGGAGCAGGCCGTCGGCGTGCAGCCCATAAAGCGAGGGCAGCAGCATGCGCTGGGCGAGATCGCCCGTCGCTCCGAACAGCAGCAGCTTGGCGACTGGCTGGCGCGTTCCTGGCATTTGTCGATCTCCTTGGTTCGCGTCGGCGAAACGAATCGGTGGCCGTTTAAAGCGTCAGCCCCGCGACCGGGTCCAGCCCGGCCATCAGATTGAGGTTCTGCACGGCGGCGCCGGCGGCACCCTTGCCGAGATTGTCGAGCGTGGCGATCAGCCGCGCCTGGCCGGTCTCGGCATTGCCGCAGACCCGCAAGGTGAGCCGGTCGGTGCCCGCATCATCCTCGATCGCGACAGTGGTGGCATCGCCATCCACGACGCGGACGATCGGCGAGGTCTTGTAGGCGTCGCGCAGTGCTGCTTCGCACGCGGCGAGCGACGGGCGGCGCGGGAAGACGTGGAGCGGCAGCGGCACTTCAACGATCATACCGCGATAGGTGTTGGCCACGGTGGGGGTGAAGATCGGCGGATGCTCGACGCGGGCATGTTTCTGCATCTCGCCGACATGCTTGTGGGCGAGCGCGAGCGCATAGGCGCGTGCGGCGGAGGGCGGCGTGCCGTTCTCATAGTCGGCGATCATCGCCTTGCCGCCGCCCGAATAGCCCGACAGCGCGTTGACGGTGAGCGGCCAGTCGGCCGGGATCAGGCCGGCGCGGATGAGCGGCCGGACCAGCGCGAGGAAGCCGGTCGGGTAGCAGCCGGGGTTGCTTACGCGGGCTGCGGACGCGACGGCATCGGCGGCACCGGGTTCGAGTTCCGGGAAACCGTAGGTCCAGCCTTCGGTCGTGCGGAACGCGGTCGATGCGTCGATGACGCGGGTGCGGTCGTTCTCGATCAGCGACACCGCCTCGCGCGACGCGGCATCGGGCAGGCAGAGAATGACGAAATCGGCGGCGTTGAGCGCTTCGGCGCGCGCCTTGGCGTCCTTGCGAAGCTCGTCGTCGAGGATGATCTGCTCGATATCGGCGCGCCCGGCGAGCCGATCGCGGATTTCGAGGCCGGTCGTGCCGACCGCCCCATCAATGAAAACGCGTGTGCTCATGACGAAGCTCTCACCAATGCCGTCTCATCGAGATAGCCGACCAGCCCGCAACCGGGCGCCTTGCCCCAGGCGTTGCCGCCGGCGAGTTCGAACACTTCGAAGACGTCGCCGGGCACCAGCGCAGCCCGCACATCCGAATCGCCGTCACGCGCGGCGCGCAGCGGGGTCTCGCGCGCGATCACCATCAGCACGGGAGCGGCGTAATGCGGGGCGAACACCCGGTCAGCCAGCCGCACGTCGGCGAGATCGCGACGTACCGCGTTGAAACGGGGATCAATCTCGACCGAGTGCCCCAGCAGCGCGAAGCTCCGGCGTGGGCTTGCGGCGGGGTGTTGGCTGCTCTGTATCGCCGATAAACTGGCCGAACTCTTCAAGAAAATCTGCCCCCTCGGACGTTTGCGCGATGAAGATATTGCGCTTGTCGGTATCGTCGCGTTGGCGCCGCAGATAGCCGAGGGAGCCAAGTCTATTCAAGGCGCGCGTGACGACCGGCTTGGAAACGTTCAAAACGCGTGCCAGCCCGCGCACCGTATGCGGTCCGGGGGTGAGATATACAAACAGAAGCAGCGCCATCTGCCGGTTGGTGAGATCGGGTTCACCGGACCGGACATAATCGACCAGCGCTTGCATCCAGCTATCGAGCGAACGATTGAACATAGAGGCCACGGCGAGTCTTTCTGTTAAACAGCTCGGCATCCCGGAGGCCGGGATGCTCGCAAGTTGTAACGATCCGCATTCGCTCTGGTTTCAGACCGGGCCCGAAATGTCCCGCGTTGGCAGCCACGGCGGTTGATCGACAGGGATTGCGGGCCTATGTGCGCCGCTTGAATTTCCCCGCAGGGTAGCCCGATTTCATGCTGTTCCAGTTCCTCCTCGTCGTTCACGCCATCATCGCCGCCTTATTGGTGGGGGTGATTCTCGTGCAGAAGTCCGAAGGCGGCGGTCTGGGCATGGGCGGCAGCCCGTCGGGGCTGATGTCGGCGCGCGGCGCGGCGGATTTCCTCACGCGCGCGACGACGGTGCTGGCGACCTTGTTCGTGGCGCTGAGCATCGGCCTCGCCGTGCTGGCGGCGCGCGGCCATACCGCGAAGATCGATACGACGCTTGCAACCGGCAAGCCGGCGGCACCCGCCGCACAACTGCCGGTGCCGCAGGCGCCTGCCGATGACGCGGCACCGTTCTCCTCGGCGGCCAAGCAGGCGATCGGCAATGGCGCAGCCCCGGCCGACAACAACAGCGTTCCGCTCGCCCGCTAACACGACGCTTCGCGCGGGGCATATCGCCCCGCTTTTCTTTATGGTCGCCGGAGTCGCGCGCTTGTCGTGCCACGGCGTTTGACGTTAGGCGTTTCCTCCCATGGCGCGGTTCATTTTCATCACCGGCGGCGTGGTCTCCTCGCTCGGCAAGGGTCTCATGGCGGCGAGCCTCGCGGCGTTGCTGCAAGCGCGCGGCTATCGCGTGCGAATCCGCAAGTTCGATCCCTATCTGAACGTCGATCCCGGCACGATGTCGCCCTATCAGCACGGTGAGGTCTATGTGACCGATGACGGCGCCGAGACCGACCTCGATCTGGGCCATTATGAACGTTTTACCGGCGTCGCCTCGCGTCAGTCGGACAACGTCACCTCGGGCCGGATCTATCAGCAGATCATCACGCGCGAGCGGCGCGGCGACTATCTCGGCGCGACCGTGCAGGTCATCCCGCACGTCACTGACGCGATCAAGGAATTCGCGCAGGCCGAGATCGACGACCTCGATTTCGTGCTGTGTGAGATCGGCGGGACGGTCGGCGATATCGAATCGCTGCCGTTCATCGAGGCGATCCGTCAGCTCAAGAACGATGTCGGCCGCGGCAATTCGATCAGCATCCACGTCACTTTGGTGCCGTACATCGCCGCCGCTGGCGAATTGAAGACCAAGCCGACCCAGCATTCGGTGCGCGAACTCGCTGCTCTGGGGGTACAGCCCGACGTTTTGGTATGCCGCTGCGAGCAGCCGCTGCCCGAGAGCGACCGCGCCAAGATCGCCTTGTTCTGCAACGTCCCCAAGGAAGCGGTGATCCCGGCGCTCGACGCCAAGAGCATCTACGCCGTGCCAGTGCAGTATCACGAGGAAGGGCTCGACATCGCCGTCCTCAACGCGTTCGGAATCGCGCCCGGCGGCGCGCCCGATCTGTCGCGCTGGACCGACATCATGGACCGAGTCACCAACCCCGAGGGCGAAGTGACGATCGGCGTGGTCGGCAAATATGTCGGCCTGCAGGACGCCTACAAATCGCTCAACGAAGCGCTGGTGCATGGCGGCATCGCCAACAAGGTGAAGGTCAACGTCCAGTGGATCGACGCCGAACTGTTTGAGGCGGCGGATAGCGACATCGCCGCCAAGCTCGAGCCAATGCACGCGATCCTCGTGCCCGGCGCATTCGGATCGCGCGGCGCGGAGGGCAAGATCGCCAGCGTCCGCTTCGCGCGTGAGCGCCGCGTGCCGTATCTCGGCATCTGCTTCGGCATGCAGATGGCCTGCGTCGAAGGCGCGCGCGATCTTGCCGGCATCGCCGAGGCAAGCTCGACCGAATTCGGCCCGACGCCCGAGCCGGTGGTCGGCATGATCACCGAATGGATGAGCGACGCCGGCATCGAGACGCGCGAGGAAGGCGGCGATCTCGGCGGAACGATGCGGCTCGGCGCGTATGAAGCCAAGCTCGACGGCAACAGCGTCGTCGCCTCGATCTACGGCGGCGAGACGATCTCCGAACGCCACCGCCACCGCTATGAGGTCAACACCGCCTATCGCGAGGCGCTGGAGAAGGGCGGCCTCGTGTTCAGCGGCATGTCGCCCGACGGCATGCTCCCCGAGATCGTCGAGCGGCCCGACCATCCGTGGTTCGTCGGCGTGCAGTTCCACCCCGAGTTGAAGAGCAAACCGTTCGACCCGCATCCCTTGTTCAAGAGCTTCATCGAGGCGGCGGTGAGGCAGAGCCGATTGGTTTGAGGGAGACCTCTCTGACCGATACAGCGTTGCAGCAGTAACGCGCGATTACCGCTTCGGCCAAACCCAACGCGGTGGATCATGGTCCTCGATCCGGGTTTCGCCCAGTCTCTTGCACAGTGCGATCTCGCGGACATCGTATTTATCACGGAGGCTATGGATGAGCGTCTCGCTGTGCGAAACCACGACGATCTGAGTATGGCGCGACGCCCGGATCAATAACCGGGCGAGCGCATCCAGCAAGGACGGGTGAAGGCTCGCCTCGGGCTCGTTGAGGATCATGATATCGGGTGGACGCGGGGACAGCAGCGCCGCTATCAGGAGCAGATAGCGCAAGGTTCCGTCCGACAATTCCTTGGCTCCGAGCGACCGTAACAGGCCGGGCTGGCGCATCTCCACGACACCGTAATCGTCGCCATTCACGATGATACCCGCGCCCGGAAAAGCATCCGCGACGGCTTCCTGAAGCGCGCCGCTGTCGCCGACCGCGAGAATGGTTGCGATGGCTGCGGCAAGATCGGCGCCATCGCTGCTCAACACGGGCGTATATGTCATCACCTGTGGCCGCCGGGCGGGGGCATCGACGTCAGTCCTAAGTGTATCGTAGAAACGCCAGTTCCGCATCCGTTCGCGCATGAGCAGCAGTTCGAGGCCGTCGATGGGATCTGCGCAATGTGTGACCATGCTATCGAAGGGCAGCAGATTGCTTAAGGCGCGTCGCCATTCGCCGGTATCGCTATTGCGCAAGCCAACCGATTGGCCGCGCCGCTCGGCGAACAGGTTCGCACGCCCCAGCGTCTCACCCGTCCACATGGCCTCCACCTTGATTTCGGGATCGCGTTGGAAGGGATGCATAGGCTCGGGCAGCCCGAGATCTATCGCGTATCCGAAATCCTCCCCCGAAAAGCCAAGTCTGAGGCTTACCGGTCCCGACCGGGTCGTGGCTTGAACGGGTTGAGTGCCGTCGATCATTCCTCGGCTGAACCGCTCCGGCCCAGCCCACAAGGTCGAAGAGAGTCCTCCCTCCGCTGCAAGGGACGCGATGAGGCGTCCCTGCGCTGCCTCAGCCAAAAGACGGAGGGAGCGGTACAGACTCGATTTTCCCGTGCCGTTAGCTCCAGTGATCAGGGTTAGCTGGCCCACCTCCAAAACCATGTCACGCAGGGAGCGATATCCACAAACGGCCAGGCGCGTTATCAATGCGAAGCTCCCCCGATTGGTCGTATCGACAGTTAGCGACTTCCGCCCTCATGCAAAGGGGTTCGGGGGTGCAACTATTACGATCGTCCTCGCTTTTCCAAACGGTCGGGCTACCATCGACGGTAGCCGGATGGCGAGCAACCCTCAGCCAACTCGCTCGAACGTCACGCTACGCTTCTCGATATCCACCCCGGACAGCGTAACGCGCACCGCATCCCCCGGCGCGACACCTATCGCCGCCACCCGCGTCACCACCGGCGCGTCGCACACCTGTATCCGCGCGCCGCGATCATCGGCGTCGGTGACGATCGCGTCGAAGCTCTGGCCGACATCGCGCGACAGCATCACCGCTTCGGCGAGATCGATCACGGCGCGGTCGATCTGGCCGCCGAGCGCCTCGGCCTTGGCCATCACCTTGGGCAAGGTCTCGAACGCGGCGCCGACCGTCTCGGGCACCGGACGGCCGTTGGCGATGGCGAGCGTCGCCTCCACCACATAGCGGTCGGCGAGGCGGCGCAGCGGGGCGGTGGCGTGCGCGTAGGTCGCTGCCATCGCGGCATGCCACGGTTTCACGCCGTCGCGGTACGGCGTGTAGCTCGCGCCCTGGCCGGCGCGGCGGATCGCGAGCATGAACGCGGCCTGCTGCGGATCGGCGGCGTCGAGCGTGCGGGCATACTCGTCGAGCGACTGTGCCTCGGGCCAGTCGAGATGATAGGCCCGTGCGGTATTGCGCAGTCGGGCGATGGCGCGTGCGTCGGGCGCCGCCATCACGCGGAACAGTCCGGTGTGGTGCGCGGCGAGCGCGTCGGCGATCGCCATGTTGGTGGCGAGCGACAGCGCGGCGTTCTGGTCCTCGGCGGCGAGGCGCGGGCGGAAGGCGAGTTGATAGGCGTCCGGTCCGGTCGCGCTCACCTCCTGTTCGGGCGGATCGACGCGGGCTGCGCCACGCGCCATCTCGGCCGCCGCGATCCGGCGCGACAGTTCGGAGAAGGCGGCGGGGAGGTCGGCGTCGGTGACGCTATCATAGGCGAGCTTGACGCGGCTGCGGATCAGCGCGCGTTCGGCGCCGTCGAGCTTGACCGCGCCGTCACCGGCGACGCGGACGGTGAAGATCACTGCGGGGCGCGGGCCGTCGGGTAGCAGGCTGGCAGCGCCCTGGCTCAGCACTGGCGGATAGAGCGGCGCCTTGCCGTCGGGCAGGTAGATCGTCTCGCCGCGCCGCCACGCCTCGGTATCGAGCGGATCGCCGTCGCCAACGAACCACGCGACATCGACGATGGCGTAGCGCAGCAGCAGGTCGCCGCCCGCCGCCTCGATCGAGAACGCTTGGTCGAGATCGGTCGAACTGGCCGGATCGAGCGTCACGAACGGCTCGGCGGTGCGGTCGACGTGTTCGGTCGGCGAGCGCCGGGCGGCGGCTTCGGCGGCGGCCAGCACCTCGGGCGGGAAGCTCTCGGGCACCTGATATTGCGTGCGGATGGCGCGCAGGCCCCGCGCTAGCGCGTGGGTCGGATCGATGAGCGTCTTCATCCGCGTCCGCTACACCCGATCGAAGCTGCGGAAAAGCCGCACAAAAAGGGCGCCCGGATCGCTCCGGGCGCCCTCCTGCGGCGCTCTCAATCGGGGAGGGGGGTGAGAGCGCCCGGCCGCGCGTTACGCGGCCTGTGCTTCGTCGACCGCCGCATTCTCGACAGCGGCGAGGGGTGCGCCGGTCTTGATCGCGATGGTCTTGGGCTTGGCCGCCTCGGGCACTTCGCGGACGAGGTCGATCACGAGCAGGCCGTCGGTGAGACGGGCATCATCGACGCGCACAAAATCGGCAAGCTCGAAGCGGCGCTCGAAGCTGCGATTGGCGATGCCGAGATGCAGGAAGGTGTTCTGGCCTTCCTTCTCGTCCTTCTTGCCCTTCACCTGCAGCAGATTCTGCTGGGCGACGATCTCGATCTCGTCACGGCTGAAGCCGGCGACGGCGAGGGTGATCCGGTAGCGGTCTTCGGCGACTCGCTCCAGATTGAACGGCGGGTAATTGTCCACCGCCTGTTGGCGCGCGCTGGTCTCCAACATGTCGAAGAGCCGGTCGAAACCGATCGCGGAACGGCGGAAGGGGGTGAGATCAAACTGACGCATGTGCATGCCTCCTGTGAGCGAATGAACGGTGCTGAAGGGCGCCCGCACAGCGGCGCGGCACCCGGTTTCGTGCGGCCCGACTGGCGCCGCACGCAGCAGATTTGGGGCGTTCGTTTTCGGGTTCAAGGGCCTCGCATGTGGATTTTTCGACGGGCCGCGAAGCGAAACTTTAGCGGTGTGAAGAACGAACGGGATGAAATCCTATCGAAACGATGGGTATTTAGGTGCGACTCGAATAAGAAAGTCTCAAGGGGATATGATGTTCGCTCAGCTCACGTCGATTTTGCTCGCTTCGGCTGCCGTCGTACCGGACGCACCTGCGGCGCAACCCGATGCCGCGCCGGCCCAGGTTCAGGCCCAAGTTCAGGCCCAGCCCGCCGCCGACGGCGACGTGGTGGTGACGGCGCGCCGCCGCGAGGAGCGCGCGCAGGACGTGCCGATCGCGATGTCGGTGATCGGCAGCGACACGATCGACAAGACCGGGGCGTTCAACGTCAACCGCTTGCAGCAGCAGCAGCCCGCGCTGCAATTCTATTCGAGCAACCCGCGTAACTCCTCGATCAACATTCGCGGGCTCGGCACGCCCTTCGGCCTCACCAACGACGGGATCGAGCAGGGCGTCGGCTTCTATCTCGATGGCGTCTATGTCGGCCGCGTTGGTGCATCGACGTTCGATTTCGTCGATATCGACCGGGTCGAGGTACTGCGCGGGCCGCAGGGGACGCTCTACGGCAAGAACACCACGGCGGGCGCGGTCAACATCACCACCCGCGCGCCGAGCTTCTCACCGGAGGCGAAGTTCGAGGCGAGCGGCGGCGATTACGGCTATGTGCAGTTGAAGGGGTCGGTCTCGGGGCCGATCACCAGCGACACGCTGGCGGCGCGGCTGTCGGCCTCGTTCACCCATCGCGGCGGCACGATCAAAGACACTACGAGCGACACATATCTCCAGAAGCTCGACAATTTCAGCGTGCGCGGCCAGTTGCTGTGGAAGCCGCGCGCCGATCTCGATTTCCGGCTGACCGGCGACTACAACGTCCAGAACCCTTTGTGCTGCGTGCAATATTATGCGCGGCTCGCGCCGACGCAGCGGCCGACCAACCGCCAATATGCCGCGCTCGCGGCGGCGGCGGGTTACACCGTGCCGAGCACCAACGCGTTCGACCGCGTGACCGATCTCGACGCGAGCATCAACTCGCGGCAGGAAATGGGGGGCGCGTCTCTGGTCGGCAACTGGGATATCGGACCGGCGACGATCACCTCGGTCTCGGCGTGGCGCTATTGGGACTGGAAGCCGGCGAACGACCGCGATTTCGTCGGCCTGCCGATCACCACCGTGTCGCAGAACCCGTCGCAGCAGAAGCAATGGTCGCAGGAACTGCGCATCGCCTCCAACGGGAAGAACACGCTCGATTATACTGCGGGCGTTTTCTACTTTCACCAGACGATCAATACACAAGGCTCGCAAGTTCAGGGTACTGCGGCGAGCGCGTGGCTGCTCAACCCGACGAGCGCCGACGGCAAGAACCCGAACGTGCTGAACGGCCTGACCTCGACCAACACGATCAACTTCAAGAACGACAGTTTCGCGGTATTCGGCAAGCTCAACTGGCAGCCGATATCCGGGCTGCATTTCGCGCCGGGCCTGCGCGTCAACTACGACAAGAAATCGGGATTCTACGATTCGGTCGTCAGCATCCACAACAGTCAGTATGATTTCGTCGCCACGGCGGCGAATGCGCAGGCGATGCTCGACGCCAAGACCGGCGCGGCCAAGACCACTTTCCAGAACCAGCTAAATACGCTGGCGCCGCAGCAGTACAGTCCGCGGTTCAGCGCATGGAACGTCTCGGGCGACGTCACGCTTTCTTACGACGTGACATCGGACGTTCACGCCTATGCCACCTATGCCCGCGCCTTCAAATCCGGCGGCATCAACCTGTCGGGTCTGCCGCTCGCTTCGACCACCAGCACGCTGACCAGCATTGCGGTCGATCTGACCAAGCAGACGGTCAAGCCCGAGAGCGAGGACCATTTCGAGGTCGGCCTGAAGAGCCAGTTCCTCGATCGCAAGCTGACGCTCAACCTCGCCGGGTTCTGGACCGACGTGCATGATTACCAAGCTACCGTGAACAACGGCCAGACCACCGTGATCCGCGGCTATCTCGCCAATGCCGGGCTGGTGCGCGTGCGTGGCGTCGAGTTCGATGCGTCGTATCGGCCGAGCGCACGGGTCAACCTCTATACCAACGGGGCCTATACCGACGCCAAATACCTGCGCTTTACCAACGCGCCATGCGCGCCGGAATTGACCGGAGGCACCGTCACCAACGTGCCGGGCGCCGCCGGTCCCGCTGGGACGCCGGGCGCGCTCAGCCCCGCATCCTGCGACATTTCGGGGACGGTACTGCCCGGTATCTCGAAATGGTCGTTCTCGTTCGGCGGCGAGGTCAACGTGCCGGTCGGTGATGGACAGGTCTATGCCGGCTATGACGGCAGCTATCGTTCGCGTTTCTCGTCCAATCCGACCGTTTCGGCGTATACCTGGATCGACGGCTATTCGCTCTCGAACTTCCGGCTGGGCTACCGGCAGGACAGTTTCAACGTGTTCGGGTGGGTGCGCAACGCCTTCAACCAGAATTACTATGAGCTCCTGTCGACCCAGTCGGGCTCGACCGGATTGATCGTCGGCCAGCCGGGCGATCCGCGCACGATCGGCGCGACGATCTCGAAGTCGTTTTGAGGAGAGCGGCGGGGCGATGCTCCGCCGCTGGAAATACGGCGGACATATTGGCTTGCTTATCGAGTAGCAGGTGGATGGGTCTGCCACGGTCGGCGGCGGCAACGCCGTCGGCCAAGGCAAACATCACTCTCCGTTCGTCCCGAGCGTGTCGAAGGCCGTGACCAGCTGAGCGCTGTTGGGACGCACTTCGATAGGCTCGAGACGAGCGGGGTGGGTGGTAGCGCCGGCGGCGAAGCCGCCGTCGGTCGGGTTCGCTGGCGCGACCCGCCGGCCGGTTGGGACGATGCGGGCCTTGCCCGCACCGGTCGCGTAGGCGCGACCTTCGCCCCAACGGCAAACGCCCGGGCCGTTTCCAGCCCGGGCGCCTGCGTGACGATCGCTCGTCAGCCCCCAAATCGTCTCCGCCCACACGCCCTTTTAGGCGGGACTGGAAACTCTCCCCGAACCACGGCCGTTGCCTGTGTCTCAGTGATTGTGTTGCTAGGGCGACATGGCGTTTTTGTCACCGGGATTGTGACACCGGCGCGGCGATTGCGGCGCTGCTGTGGCGTATACGCAACAGGGGTATGCAGGTTGCCAGCGGCGCACGCGCGACCTAGAGCGGCGACGACTTACCTCCCGGGGGCCGGGCAGACACCGCATATGATCCTTTCCAGATACGAACGCATGATCGCCAAGCGCTATTTGCTGCCGGGGCGCGGCGAGGCGTTTATCTTCCTCGTAGCCGGCATCAGCCTGGTCGCGGTGATGCTCGGCGTTGCCGCGCTCATCATCGTGATGAGCGTGATGAACGGCTTCCGCGCCGAGCTGTTCGACAAGATCGTCGGGCTGAATGGCCATGCCGTGATCCAGCCGGTCGGCACCGATCTGCCCGACTGGCGGCAGATCGCGAAGATCACCAAGGCGACGCCCGGCGTCACCAGCGCGCTGCCGCTGATCGAGCAGCCGCTGGCCGTGACCTATTCGGGCCGCTCCGAGGGCATTCTGGTGCGCGGCATGCGCGTCGAGGATATCCGCTCCAACGCGACGATCGGCAGCAAGGTCATCATGGGGTCGCTCAACAGCATCACCGTCGGCAGCGGCCGGGTCGCGATTGGCAGCAGGCTCGCCGAGGCGCTCGGCGCGCAGGTCGGCAGCCAGATCTCGATCTTCAATCCGCTCGGGCAGTCGACTCCGTTCGGCACGGTGCCGCGCGTGGTCAGCTACACGGTCGGCGCGATCTTCGAAGTTGGCGTGTACGATTATGACATCAAATACATCATCATGCCGATCGAGGATGCGCAGACACTGCTGCTGATGGACGATTCGGTGGGCATGATCGAGGTCAACACGGTCGATCCCGACCGGGTCAACGCGATCCTCAAGCCGGTCGAAAACCAGATCGCCGGCCGCGCCGTCATAACCACCTGGCAGCAGATGAACGCGCAGCTCTTCCAGGCGCTCGCGGTTGAGCGGGTGGCGATGTTCACCGTGTTGTCGATCATCATCCTCGTCGCGGTGTTCAACATCCTCTCCTCGCTGATCATGCTGGTGCGCGCCAAGACGCGCGACATCGCGATCCTGAGGACGATGGGCGCGTCCCGGTTCGGGCTGATGAAGATTTTCATGGTGGTCGGCACGACGATCGGCGCGCTCGGCGTGGTGGCCGGGTTGGTGCTGGGCTTCGTGTTCCTGTTCTTCCGCCAGTCGATCGTCGATTTCATCCAGTTGGTGACGGGGCAGAATCTGTGGGACCCGTCGATCCGGTTCCTGACCGAATTGCCGTCGAAGACCGATCCGGTCGAGGTGACGACCATCGCGCTGATGGCTTTGGTGTTCAGTTTTCTCGCCACGCTCTACCCCGCGTTCAAGGCGGCGAGTACCGATCCCGTGCAGGTGTTGCGTTATGAATAGTCCCCGGAACCGTTTTCCCGCGAACGCGGGAATCCAGAGCAACGCAGCACGGCGTTCGTGGCTCTGGACCCCCGCTTTCGCGGGGGAACTGGAGTGCGCGGCATGAGCGTCCCCGTTCTCGCCGTAAGCGGCCTCGCGCGCAGCTTCGAGCAGGGCGGCGTGCGGATCGACGTGTTGCGCGGTGTCGATATGACCGTCGGGCAGGGCGAGATCGTCGCCCTTCTCGGTCCCTCAGGCTCGGGCAAATCCACGTTGTTGCAGGCGGTCGGGCTGCTCGAAGGCGGATTCGAAGGGTCGATCCGCATCGCCGGCGCCGAAGCCGCCGAACTCGATTCGGACGGGCGCACGCGCGTCCGACGCGAGTCGCTCGGGTTCGTCTATCAGTTCCACCATCTGCTGCCGGATTTCAGCGCCGCCGAGAATGTCGTGTTGCCGCAGATGATCCGTGGCGCCGATCGCGCCACCGCCGATGCGCGCGCCGAGGCGTTGCTCACCGCACTCGGCCTCGGCCACCGCCTGACGCACCGGCCGAGCCAATTGTCGGGCGGCGAACAGCAGCGCGTCGCGGTGGCGCGCGCGCTCGCCAACCAGCCGGCGCTGGTGCTCGCCGATGAGCCGACCGGCAATCTCGACGAGGCCACGGCGGACGTGGTGCTGGCCGAGTTCCTGCGGCTGGTGCGGGGCGAAGGCTCGGCGGCGCTGGTCGCGACTCACAACGAACGGCTCGCGCAGAAGATGGACCGGGTGGTGCGCCTCCACGAAGGCACGCTCGGATGAGCCTGTGGCGCTCGGTGCCGACGCTCAAGGGCCAGCACGTCACGCTGCGCCCGTTGACTCGCGAGGACGGCCCGGCGCTGGTCGAGGTCGCGCGCACCGATGGCCTGTGGAACCTGTTCTACGCCAACGTCGCCCGGCTGAAGGACGTCGATGCCTTCATGGACGAGACCTTCACCGGGCAGGAACACGGCCGCGTGCTGCCGTTCGCGGTGCTGGCTGGCGGCAAGGTGGTCGGCACGACGCGCTATCTTCGCATCGCCGAGAAGCACCGCCGGCTCGAGATCGGCGGCACCTTCTATGCAACGGCGGTGCAGCGCACCGGGGTCAACACCGAGGCGAAACTGCTGCTGCTCGGCCATGCCTTCGACGTGCTGGGCTGCCAGTGCGTGCAGATCCGCACCGATGCGCTCAACAAGCGCAGCCAGGCGGCGATCGAGCGGCTGGGCGCGACTCGCGACGGCGTGCTGCGTGGGCATCAGATCATGGCGGACGGCCGGCTGCGCGATTCGGTGGTCTATTCGATCCTCGATCGCGAATGGCCGGGCGTGCGGCAGAACCTTGAGTATTTGCTTGCGAGGCACGCGGCATGAGCGCGATCACCGACTTCACCGTGCGCGGCGCGGATGGCGTTCCGGTCGATCTGTCGGCCTATGCCGGCAAGGTGCTGCTGATCGTCAACACCGCCTCGAAATGCGGGTTCACGCCGCAATATCAGGGGCTGGAAGACCTGCGCCGGCGCTATGCCGCGCGCGGCTTCGAGGTGCTCGGCTTTCCCTGCAACCAGTTCGGCGCGCAGGAGCCGGGCGACGCCGCCGAGATCGCGACCTTCTGTTCGCTGACCTATGACGTGACCTTTCCGGTCTTCGCCAAGCTCGACGTCAACGGCGCCGCCGCCGATCCGCTGTTCGCGGCGTTGAAGGCGGACGCGCCGGGGTTGTTCGGGACGAAATCGATCAAATGGAACTTCACCAAGTTCCTGGTCGATCGCGGCGGCAAGGCGGTTGCACGCTATGGGCCGAGGACCGCGCCCGAGGCGATCGCGGCGGATATCGAGAAACTGCTGTAGCTATCGGTGTCTCGACTTCGCTCGACACGAACGGCTGTGGAGGTTCGTAACCATCCCCGTTCGCCCCGAGCGAAGTCGAGGGGCAAGCCCAATCGTCACATATGACGGTTTCGCGAATCGCGTGAGCCGGGCATAACGCTGCGATGGCCCATTCCGCGTTCGTTCCGCTGCGTATCTTCTCCTGCTACACCATGCTCGACGGGGCGATCGACCCCAAGGCGATTGCCAAGCGGGCGCAGGAACTGGGCTTTCCCGCCGCAGCACTGACCGATCGTAACGGCCTGTATGCGGCAATGGCCTATTCCGACGCGGCCAAGAAATCGGGCGTGCAGCCGGTGATCGGCACGATGCTGGGCGTGGCGCGGCCCGATCTGCCCGAGGGTGTCGAGCCGGTGTTCGACTGGCTGGCGCTCTATGCGCAGGATGAAACCGGCTATCGCAACCTGTGCGAACTGGTGTCGAAGGCGCATCTCGACCGGCCGCTCGAACACGCGCCGCACGTCGCGTTCGAGATGCTCGCCAGGCACACCGACGGGCTGATCGCGCTCACCGCCGGGCGCGAAGGCGGCCTTGCGCGGCTGTTCGCCGAGGATCAGCCGGCGCGCGCGCTGGCCTATGCCGATCGGTTGCAGGCGCTGTTCCCCGATCGGCTGTATATCGAACTGACGCGGCGGCTTGATCCGATCGAGGGCAAGGCCGAGGCGCCATTGCTCGATCTCGCTTATGCGCGTGATCTGCCGCTCGTCGCGACCAACCCGTGCTGCTTTGCCGAGGCCGATTTCGTCGAGGCGCACGACGCGATGCTGTGCATCGCCAGCTCGTCGTACCTCGCCAGCGAGGACCGCCCGCGCAGCTCGCCCGATGCGTGGATGAAGCCCGCCGCCGAGATGCGGACCTTGTTCGCCGATCTGCCCGAGGCGATCGCCAACACGCTCGTCGTCGCGCAGCGCTGTGCGGTGGCGGCGCCGTATCGCAAGCCGATCCTGCCGAGCCTCGCCGGCGACCGCGAGGGCGAGGCCGAGGCGCTGCGCGTCACCTCGCGCACCGGGCTGGAGGCGCGGCTCGCCAAGGCGAAGATCACCGATCCCGAAGTGCGGGCGAGCTACGCCGAACGGCTCGAATTCGAGCTCGACGTCATCATCTCGATGGGTTTTCCCGGCTATTTCCTGATCGTCGGCGATTTCATCAAATGGGCGAAGGATCACGACATTCCGGTCGGGCCGGGGCGTGGTTCGGGCGCTGGCTCGGTGGTGGCGTGGGCGCTGACCATCACCGATCTCGATCCCATCAAATTGGGACTGCTGTTCGAACGCTTCCTCAACCCGGAACGCGTGTCGATGCCCGACTTCGACATCGACTTCTGCGAAACCCGGCGTGGCGAGGTGATCCGCTACGTGCAGGAGAAATACGGCCGCGATCAGGTCGCGCAGATCATCACCTTCGGAAAATTGAAGGCGCGCGCGGTGCTGAAAGACACCGGCCGCGTGCTCCAGATGAGCTACGGTCAGGTCGATCGGCTGGCGAAGCTGGTGCCCAACTTCCCCGCCGATCCGTGGACGCTCGACCGCGCGATGAACGGCGTGTCCGAACTCGTCGCCGAATATAAGGGCGATGCCGGGGTCAAGCACCTGCTCGACCTCGCCATGAAGCTGGAGGGGCTGCCGCGCCACTCCTCGACTCACGCCGCCGGTGTGGTGATCGGCGACCGGCCGCTCGCCGAGCTGGTGCCGCTGTACCGCGATCCGCGCTCCGACATGCCGGTCACGCAGTTCGACATGAAATATGTCGAGGGTGCCGGGCTGGTGAAGTTCGACTTTCTCGGGCTCAAGACGCTGTCAGTGTTGCAGAAGGCGGTGCAGATGCTCGCTGACCGGGGCGTGACGATCGACCTGTCGGCGCTCGAATGGGATGACGAGGGCGTCTACAAATTGCTCCAGAAGGGCGACACGGTCGGCGTGTTCCAGCTCGAATCGGAGGGGATGCGGCGCACGCTGGCGGCGGTGAAGCCGTCCAATTTCGGCGACATCATCGCGCTCGTCTCGCTGTACCGACCGGGGCCGATGGACAATATCCCGAGCTTCGGCCGCCGCAAGAACGGGCAGGAGCCGATCGAATATCCGCATGCCTTGCTCGAACCGATCCTGGCCGAGACCTACGGCATCTTCGTCTATCAGGAACAGGTGATGCAGGCGACGCAGATCCTCGCCGGCTATTCGCTGGGCGGGGCCGATCTGCTGCGCCGCGCGATGGGTAAGAAGATCAAGGCGGAGATGGACGCGCAGCGGGCGATCTTCGTCGCGGGCTGCGCCGAGCATAACAAAATCCCCGCCGCCAAGGCCAACGAGCTGTTCGACTTGATCGACAAGTTCGCTGGCTACGGCTTCAACAAATCGCACGCGGCGGCCTATGCGTTGCTCGCGTACCAAACGGCGTGGCTCAAGGCGCATCATCCGCACGAATTTTTCGCAGCTTCAATGTGTTACGACATGGCGCTGACCGACAAGCTCAGCATTTTCGTCGATGATATGCGGCGCTTGGGCGTGGCGATCCTGCCGCCCGACATCAACCGCAGCGAGGCCGAGTTCTCGGTCGAGGATACCGGCAGCGCGGAAAGCCACGGTCTGGCGGTGCGCTATGCGCTCGGCGCGCTGAAAAGCGTCGGCGAGGCGGCGATGGAGAAGCTCATCGTCGAGCGCGAGGCGAACGGCAAGTTCGCCACGCTCGACGATCTCGCCCACCGCGTCGATCCGCGCCTGCTCAACAAACGCCAGTTGGAGACGCTGGCGGGAGCGGGGGCGTTCGATGCGTTCACCCCCAATCGCGCCGGCATCCATGCCGCCGCCGAGACGATCCTCGCCACTGCGTCTCGCGTGCAATCGATGCGCGCGAGCGGGCAGGGCGGGTTGTTCGGCGGCGAGGATGCGGCTGAACCGCCGATCCGCCTGCCCAACGCGCACTGGCCGCTGGCCGAACGGATGGAGGCGGAGAAGGACGCGTTCGGCTTCTATTTCTCGGCGCATCCGGTCGACCGCCACGGCCACCTCGCGCGGATGCATGGCGCGCGCAGCTATGCGACATTGGGCGAACTCGACATTCCCGACGACGGCAAATCGCGCGCCGGCGCGATGATGGCGGTGCTGGTCGAGGATGCGCGCTGGCGTACCTCGGCGCGCGGGCGGCGCTATCTGATGGCGACGCTGTCCGATCCATCGGGACAGTTCATCGCGACCTGTTTCGACGATGTCGTCGCCGCCGATCTTGAGGACGCCGCGCGCGAAGGCGCATGCGGGCTGCTCACGGTGGAGTTGGACCGGCGGCCCGGCGAGGAGACGCCGCGCGTTTCGGTCAAAAGGTTGCAGCGCTTCGATTCGCTGGCGACCGCAGCGCGCTTCGTGCTCGATCTCACCGTCGAGGCGCCGGCGGCGTTGCGGACGCTTGCCGACGTTCTCGCCGACTATCGCGGCGCGCGCGGCGAAGTGTGGGCGAAGGCGGCGATGCCGGGCGGCGGGTTCGCCCGCGTGCTGCTTGGTCGCGACTTCCTGCTCGATCAGGAGCTGGCAACGCGGATCGAGGGATTGCCGGGGATCAGCGGCGTCGCGTTGAAGACGTCGGAGACGCGGCTGGCGCTGGTCGGGTAACGGCGGGCCGGCAGAGGGTACGCGCCACCTGCCGGCCTGTCATCAGGCAGCGAGCCGCGTGATCGCCTGGTTGGCGGTGGCCAGCGCGGCGGCGAGGTGATCGGGACCGGCACGGACGCCTTCCGCGACGATGAAGTCGGGCGTCACGCCGATGAAGCCGAACACGCCCGCAAGCAAGGTCTGGAGATGTTCGAGACCGTCGCCAACCGCGCCCGGACCATAGAAATTCCCGCGTGACACCGCGATGATCACGCGCTTGCCGGGAATCAGCCCTTCGACGCCGTTCGGGCCGTGGCGGAAGGTCCGGCCAGCGACGATGACGCGATCGAGCCAAGCCTTGAGTTGGCTGGGAAACGTGAAATTATACATCGGCGCGCCGATGACGACGATGTCGGCATCGAGGAACTCCTCCAGGACGGCGGTGCTGGCAAGCGCAGCTTCGCTCTCGCCGCCGGGATATGCGGCCAGTTCGAGATGGGGGAGCGGGGCAGCCGCCAGATCGCGTTTGGTCACGGTAGCGGCCGGATCGGCGGCGACCAGCTTAGCGACGATCGCAGCCGTCAGCGACCGGCTGATCGAATCTCCGCCGGTGATGCTGGAATCGATCTGGAGCAGTTTCATTTTCAGGGTCTCCGGTATAGAAGGGTAACCGGGGCGGGATATGTTACCGCCGGCCCCCGCCGCGCAAGGAGGCACAATTTTGTCACCCAGCCACAGCGATGTGCCTGCCCCGGATAGTGCTGATCTCGCTCCGGCCGACATCCACAGCGGTTGCAAGATCGTCACGCCGTTATTGGCGCGGATCGGCGACAAGTGGAGTATGCTGGTGGTGATGGTGCTGTCCGCCGGCCCGCGCCGCTTTAACGAACTCAAGCGACTGATCGACGGCATCTCGCAGCGGATGCTGACTCACACCCTGCGCAGCCTCGAACGCGACGGGCTGGTCAGTCGAACCGTCTTCCCGACCATTCCGCCGCGGGTGGATTACGAACTGACTGCGCTCGGTCATTCCTTGCGCGTGCCGGTCAAGGCGCTGGGTGCTTGGGTCTTCGAAAATCGTGACGAGATCGCTCGCTCACGCTTGGCGTTCGACGATCGCGAGGATTGACGCCTAGAATAACTCCCCCTGCGCCCCCGCCGGCGCGCGGAACAGGTCCGTGCGCAACACAAGCTTCTCGCGCACCAGCCCGTGTTTGCGGCACGCGATCTGGACGCGGGTGCGCAGCAGGTCCGCCCACGGCCCCTGGCCGCGCATGCGTGTGCCGAAATTGGGATCATTGTCGCGCCCGCCACGCAGCGACTGGATCATCGCCATCACCTTGGCGGCGCGGTCGGGGAAGTGTTCGTCGAGCCAGGCGCGGAACAGCGGCGCGACTTCGTGCGGCAGGCGCACCGGGATGAAATTGACGCTGCGCGCGCCCGCCTGCGCCGCGCGCGCGATGAGATGTTCGATCTCGTGATCGGTGATCGCCGGGATCACCGGCGAGATCGAGACATAGGTCGGCACGCCTGCGTCGCTCAGCGCCTTGACCGCCGCCAGCCGCCGCTCGGGCGCGGGCGCGCGCGGTTCGACCGTCATCGCGGTGCGCCGGTCGAGCGAGGTGACCGAGATCATCACCGCGATCAGCCCGCGCTTCGCCATCGGCGCGATCAGATCGAGGTCGCGCAGGATGCGGTCGGACTTGGTGGTGATGAACAGCGGATGCCCGGTCTCGGCGAGCACTTCGAGGCAGCCGCGCATGATGCGCCATTCGGCCTCGATCGGCTGATAGGGATCGGTGTTGGTGCCGAACGCGATCGGCTGGACGACATAGCCGCGCTTGCCGAGTTCGGCGCACAGCAACGCGGGCGCATCGGGTTTGGCGAACAGCCGGCTCTCGAAATCGAGGCCCGGCGACAGGTCGAGATAGGCGTGGGTCGGCCGCGCGAAACAATAGATGCAGCCATGCTCGCAGCCGCGATAGGGGTTGATCGACTGATCGAAGCCGATGTCGGGCGAACTGTTGCGGGTGATGATCGTGCGCGGCGTTTCGACCGTGACAGTGGTGCGCAACGGCGCGGGACCGTCATCGACGATCTCGCGATCGTCGAGCCAGTCGCCATCGACCGCGCGTTCGGGCAGATTGAAGCGCGCGCTCTCGCGATTGATGGTCGCGCCACGCGCTGGGCGAGTCTTTGCCATTGCGCGATGCTACGACGGGCAATAGAACAATACAAGAACATGGAGGCTTGAATGGCGCGAATCAATTATGTCGAACTGCCCGTGGCAGACACCGCGCGGGCGAAGGCGTTTTACGGATCGGCGTTCGGCTGGGCGTTCACCGATTTCGGGTCCACCTATGCGGCGACCACCAGCGGCGACACCGATCTCGGCTTTCAGGCCGATCCGGCAGAAAAAACGGCGGCGCTACTGCCGGTGATCGACGTGGCCGACGTGGATGCGGCGTTCGCGGCGGTCGAAGCGGCTGGCGGGGCGATCACGCTGCCGATCGTCGAATATCCGGGCGGCAAGCGGTTCCACTTCCGCGATCCCGACGGGCACGAACTCGCCGTATCGCAGTCCGATTGACCGTCGCCCCGGCGGCTAGGTGTTGGACTTTAGTCTCGCCAAACTAGCTGGCGGCACGGTCTACACGCGCCGACAAGTTTGGTTGAGTGTTGCCGCGCAATTGCCTAGACGTTGGAGATCGTGGCTTCCCTTCATGCCCTTGCCAATCCCGCCCGCTTCCTCAAGCTGGCGCGGCCACTCACGCCAGCGCTGTTCTGGGCGGGCGTGGTGCTGATCGCGATCGGCGCGTGGGCAGGGTTGACACAAACGCCGGCCGATTATCTCCAGGGCGAGACGGTTCGCATCCTCTACATCCACGTACCGGCCGCATGGCTCGGCATGGGCGGGTGGAGCAGCATCGCGATGTGTTCGCTCGCCTATCTGGTGTGGCGGCATCCGCTGGCGATGATCGCTGCGCGGGCGATCGTGCTGCCCGGCGCGGTGTTCGCCGCACTCTGCCTCGTCACCGGCTCGATCTGGGGGCGCCCGACCTGGGGAACCTGGTGGGAATGGGACGGCCGGTTGACCTCGATGCTGCTGCTGCTGTTCGTCTACCTCGGCTTCATGGCGCTGCTGCGCGCCGATGCTGATCGCGGCGGTGACGGACGCATCCCGGCGCTGTACGGCCTCGCCGGATCGGTGCTGCTGCCGATCATCCGCTATTCGGTGGTGTGGTGGAATACTTTGCATCAGGGCGAGAGCATCGGGCTGACGCGATCGAGCATCGACGCGACGATGCTGTGGCCGCTGTGGTTCACGCTGGGCGGCTTCTCGCTGTTCTTCGCGAGCGTGGTGCTGATGCGGATGCGGACGATCCTCGCCATCACCAAGGCCGAGGCGCGGATGCGGCGGATGGCGCGATGAGGACTCTGGCGTGAATCCCTGGCCGTTCGTCATCGCCGCTTATGCGATCACCGGCGTCGGCGCGGCCGCGCTGGCGGCGTGGAGCTATCTCGCGATGCGGGGCAGCGAACGGCGGTGAAAGCGAAGCAGCAACGCATGATGCTCGCCGGCCTCGGGCTGGCGGCGGTGGCGGCGGCGGCGCTGCTCGCGCTGTCGGCGCTCAAGGATCAGGCCTCGTTCTTCTATGCGCCGGGCGATGTGCAGCGGCAGGGCCTGCCGCTCGGCCGCGCGGTGCGGCTCGGCGGGATGGTCGAGGACGGGTCGATCAAGCGGCAGGCGGATGGCGTCTCGATTCATTTCGTCGTGGGGGACGGCGTCGCGCGCGTGCCGGTCAGCTTCCGTGGCATCGCCCCCGATCTGTTCCGCGAGCGCTCCGGCGTGGTGGCGGAAGGATCGTTCAACCCCGACGGCAGCTTCACCGCGACCAATCTGCTCGCCAAGCACGACGAGAAGTATATGCCGCCGCAGATGGCCGGCAAAATGCACGAAACCACGACGTTGAAGGAATGAGCGCTCGCGTTCGCCTTCGTGCCCCCCTTCCTGAAAGGGAGGGGCTGGGGGTGGGTCTGCCTGCAGCGGGCGGCGCGCTTCCTTGTGAGCAACCCACCCCCGGCCCCTCCCTTCCAGGGAGGGGAGACGCCGCATGATCGCCGAGGCCGGCCTCGCCGCCTTGTGGCTGGCCGCCGCGCTGGCGGCGATGCAGTTCGTGCTCGCCGCGATCGCCGTGCGGCGCGTGCTGATCGATCCCGAGGACGGGAGCGCGCTGACCACCGATCTGATCGGCGCGGTGCGGCCGGTCGCGATCGTGCAGGGCGCGCTGGCGGCGCTGGCGATGGCGCTGCTGATCGCGGTGTTCCTGCGCAGCGACATGTCGGTGCTGCTCGTCGCCGAGAATAGCCATTCCGAGAAGCCGTGGCTCTACAAATTCGCGGGCGCATGGGGGAACCACGAAGGCTCGATGCTGCTGTGGGTTACGATCCTCGGGCTGGCCGGCGGCGCGGTGGCGATCTTCGAACGTAGCCTCGCGCGCGCGACGCTGACCGCGACGCTCGGCGCGCAGGCGCTGATCGCGCTCGGCTTCTACGCGTTCCTGCTGTTCGCCTCGAACCCGTTCGCGCGGATCGATCCGGCGCCATCGGACGGGCAGGGCCTCAACCCGTTGTTGCAAGACCCCGGTTTGGCCTTCCATCCGCCGACTCTCTACATCGGCTATGTCGGCATATCGGTGGCGTTTTCGTTCGCGGTCGGCGCGCTGGTGGCGCGCGATGTCGGGCCGGCGTTCGCGCGCGCGATGCGGCCGTGGGTGCTGGGCGCTTGGATCTTCCTGACGCTCGGCATCACCGCCGGCAGCTATTGGGCTTATTACGAGCTCGGCTGGGGCGGCTGGTGGTTCTGGGACCCGGTCGAGAACGCCTCGCTGATGCCGTGGCTGGCGGCGACCGCTCTGCTCCATTCGGTGACGGTACTGGCGACCCGCGATGGTCTCCGCGCCTGGACGGTGATGCTGGCGGTGGTGGCGTTCTCGATGTCGATGATCGGCACCTTTCTGGTGCGCTCGGGCATCCTCACGAGCGTCCATGCTTTCGCGGTCGATCCGACGCGGGGCAGCTTCATCCTCGCGCTGCTGGTGCTGTATATCGGTGGCGCGCTGGCGCTGTTCGCGACGCGGGTCGGAACGGTGCGCGCGGGCAATACGTTCGATCTGGTCAGCCGCGAGGGCGCTTTGGTCGCCAACAATCTGCTGCTGTCGGTGATCCTCGGCGTGGTGCTGATCGGCACGCTGTATCCGATTCTCGCGGCCGGCTTCGGCGTGCAATTGTCGGTCGGTCCGCCGTTCTTCAACAAGGCGGCGGGGCCGGTCGCGCTGCTGCTGGTGGTGGTGATGGCGGCGGGGCCGCTGTTGCGCTGGCGGCGCGACGGCTTGCGCGCGCTGGCGGCGCGGATGGGCGCGCCGGTGGCGGCGTTCGCGATCGTGCTGGTTGCGGTGCTGGTGTTTGGCGGCGGAATATCCCTGTTGCCGCTGCTCGGGCTGGCGCTGGCGGCGGGGCTGGCGGTGGCGAGCGTTGCGCCTTTGTGGGGACGTAACCTGCTCCGCACGCCGTTGTTCACCTGGGGAATGGTGGTCGCGCATCTCGGCATCGCGGTGAGCCTCGCCGGCATGGCCTCGGAGAGCGCCTTCACCAAACAGACGTTGGTCGCGGCGCGCGTCGGCGAGCCGCAGCAGGTCGGGCCGTACACGGTCACGCTGAACGGGGTTTCGCCGGTGATCGGCCCGAACTGGTCGGCACTTGAGGCGCATTTGTCGGCGCGGCGTGGCGATGCGCCGGCGATCCTGCTTCGCCCGCAATCGCGGTTCTTCACCAATCCCGTCACGGTGACGAGCGAGTCGGCGATCGCGACGGTTTGGGATGGGCAATTGTACACCGTGCTGGGCCAGATCGACGGGGCAGGGCGTGTCCAGTTGCGGCTGTGGTGGAAGCCCTTCGTGACGTTGATCTGGCTCGGCGGCGCACTGGTCGCGCTGGGCGGGGCGCTGTCGCTGGTTGGCAGGCTGCTGCGTGAACGACGCGCGCGGCGACGCGTCGAAGCGGAGGCGTGGGTATGAAGGGCGGCGTGAAGCTGTGGCTTCCCCTGCTCGCGTTCGCGGCGGTGCTCGCGCTCATCGCGATGGCACTGTATCGCCCGGCTGATCGCACCGTCTATTCGGCGATGGTCGGCAAGCCGCTCCCCGCGTTCGACACGCCGCCGCTGCTGTCCGGCAAGCCCGGCCTCGCCAGCGCCGCGTTCCGCGACGGCAAGCCAAAACTGCTCAACATCTTCGCGAGCTGGTGCGTGCCCTGTGCCGCCGAAGCGCCACAACTGATGGCGCTCAAGGCGGCGGGCGTCACGATCGAGGGCGTCGCGATCCGCGACACGCCGCAGGCGATGCGCGATTTTCTCGCGCGCGGCGGTGATCCCTATGCGGCGATCGGCGACGACAAGGCGAGCGCGGTGCAACTCGCGCTCGGCTCGTCAGGCGTGCCGGAGAGTTTCCTGATCGACGGGAAGGGCACGATCCTGCTCCAGCACGTCGGCGATATCCGCGCCGATGAAGTGCCCGGCATCGTCGCCAGGCTGAAGGCGGCGCAATGAAGCGGCTCGCCTTCGCCGTGCTGATGCTCGCCGCCGCCCCCGCGCTGGCGGACAGCAACCTGCCGGCCGCGCCGCTGGCCAACACGCAACTGCCCGATCCAAAACAAGAGGCGCAGGCGCAGGCGCTGATGACGACATTGCGCTGCCTCGTCTGTCAGGGCCAGTCGATCGCCGACAGCGATGCCGAAATGGCCGGCGACATGCGCGCTTTGGTGCGTCAGCGCATCCAGGCGGGGGAGAAGCCCGCCGCGATCCGCGACTGGCTGGTCGCGCGCTACGGCGATTACGTCACCTATGATCCGCCGTTCAGCCTGCTCACCGCGCCGTTGTGGATCGCGCCGCTCGCGCTGATCGCGCTCGGCATATGGCTGGCGCGGGCGAGCTTTCGGAGGCGGCGCGCGTGATGGGATGGATCGCGCTCGGGCTGATCGGCGTGGCGGCGGCGGCGGGATTGTGGCTGTTCGGCGTCGCGCGCCCGTTGTGGAGTTTCATCGGCGCCGGGCTGATGCTCGGCGCGACCGGCTATGCGGTGCAGGGGCGGCCGGGGCTGGCCGGCGATCCGGTCCAGGCGTTCACCCGGCCGATGCCCGTCGACGCTGGTCTGATCGAATTGCGCGGCGACATGTTCGGCCGCTATACCGGCGAGGCCGCTTATATGGTGATGGCCGACGGGCTGACGCGCGCCGGCAATCCGCATGCGGCGGTGCAGATCATGCTCGGCGGGGTCGGGCATGCGCCGGACAATGTGGCTTTGTGGACATGGCTCGGCATGGCCTATGCGCGGCATGATGGCGGGGCGGTGTCGCCGGCGGCGCGGCTGGCGTTCGCGCGCGCGATGCAGCTTGCCCCAAACCATCCGGCGCCGCCGTTCTTCCTCGGCGTCGCGCTGATCCAGAGCGGTGATTTCGCCGCCGCGCGGCCCTATTGGGCGCGCGCGCTGGCCTTGGCGCCGAAGACCATCTCCTACCGGCCGGCGATCGCTGAGCGGCTGGCGATCCTCGACAAATATCTCGCCGCGACGAAGCCGTAATCGCGCTGCCGCGTTGGGCCGGTGATGACAGACCCCACCATCCTCTGGTTACGCCGCGATCTGCGCCTAGCCGATCAGGCCGCGCTCGCCGCCGCCGCGCACGAAGGCCCGGTGATTCCGGTGTACATCCTCGACGACGAGACGCCCCGGCACCGCGCGATGGGCGGCGCCTCGCGCTGGTGGCTGCACCATAGCCTCGCCGCTCTCGATGAAGCGTTGCGCGCTAAGGGTTCGCGGCTGATCCTGCGGCGGGGTGGCGCGGCGGCCACGCTCGCCGCGCTCGCCGAGGAGACCGGGGCGACGCGCGTGCATTGCCTGCGCCATTACGAACCGTGGTGGCGCAATGCCGAGCGCGCGGTGGCGAAGCGGCTCGATCTGGTTTGTCACGACGGCAATTACCTCGCGCCGCCCGGATCGATCACCACCGGCGGCGGTGCGCCGTACAAAATCTACACGCCGTTCTGGCGCGCGCTCCAGCAGCACATGCCGCCACCCGTGCCGCGCGCCGCGCCGCGCGATATCCCGGTGCCGGCACACTGGCCAAGCAGCGATTCGCTCGGCGACTGGGGGCTGCTGCCGACCAGACCGGATTGGGCGAAAGGTTTCGCGGACGACTGGACTCCGGGCGAGGCGCACGCGCACCGCCGGCTGGCTGCGTTCAGCGACGATGTCGGCGCCTATGCCGAGACGCGTAACCTGCCGTCGGTCGAGGGCAGTTCGCGCCTCTCCCCGCATCTGCATTTCGGCGAGTTGTCGCCAGCGCAAATATGGCACGCGGTCGGCGATCAGCCGCAGGTCTTCCTCGGCGAGATCGGCTGGCGCGATTATGCGCAGAACGTCATCCTGCAACTGCCCGAATATGCCGCGAAGAATGGCCGCGCCGCGTTTGATGCGATGCCGTGGCGCGAGGGTTCCGAGGCGCACGCCGATCTGCGCGCGTGGCAGCGCGGCCGCACTGGCTATCCGATCGTCGATGCCGGCATGCGCCAGCTTTGGACGACGGGGTGGATGCACAACCGCGTGCGGATGGTCGCGGCGTCGTTCCTCATCAAGCATCTGCTGATCGACTGGCGCGAGGGTGAGCGCTGGTTCTGGGACTGTCTGGTCGATGCCGATTACGGCAACAATTCGGTCAATTGGCAATGGACCGCCGGCAGCGGGATCGATTCGAACATGTTCCCGCGAATCATGGCGCCGCTGGTCCAATCGCCGAAGTTCGACGCTGGCGATTATATTCGCCGATGGGTGCCGGAACTGGCCGGTATCGGTGACACCGCGATTCATGATCCGGAAGCAAGTGGCTGTCGTCCCAAGGATTACCCGGCCAAGCTGATCGGCCACCGCGAGGCGCGGGAGCGGGCGCTGGCAGCCTACGCCCAGACGAAATGACCTCTTGTCCCGGCGCGGGCGCTCGGTGCATGGGCTGACGCCATGAATGCAATCGCGCCGGCTTCCGGGCGCCAGCACGGCGCCTCCCCCACGCGCCGGGCCTCCGTGCTCGATCCGCTGTTCGGGCTGTTTGCGGGCGTGTTCCAGAAGATCCTCGACCGGATCGATGCCGGTCTCGCCGCCGGCTCGATCGAGACGATTCTGCCGGACGGGAGGGTGCGGCTGCTCGGCGGCCGCGCCGAGGGGCCAGCGGCGATCGTGACGCTGGCGAGCTGGCGGTCGCTGCTGCGGCTGGCGACACGCGGGTCGGTGGGCTGGTATATCGCCTGGTCGCTCGGCGAATGGTCGAGCCCCGATCCGGTCGCGCTGTTCGAACTGTTCGTGCTCAACCGGACGACGCTCGGCAATGCCGGGCGCGCGTCGGGGGTGACGCGGCGGCTCCAGCGTGTCTGGCATCGGCTGCGCGCCAACAGCCGGCAGGGCGCCCGGCGCAATATCGAGTTCCATTACGATCTCGGTAACGATTTCTATGGCTTATGGCTCGATCCTACGATGAGCTATTCGAGTGCGCTGTTCGCCGAGCCGGTCGCGGCCGCGCAGAGTCTCGAGGATGCGCAGCATACCAAGCTGGCGGCGATCCTAGATCGCACCGCGACCGTGCCGGGCGATTCGATCCTTGAGATCGGCTGCGGCTGGGGATCGTTCGTCGAGGTGGCGGCGATGAGCGGGCGCAGCGTCCACGGCATCACGCTGTCGGCAGAGCAGAAACGCGCGGTTGAGGCGCGCGCCGAGCGGCTCGGGCTGGACGGCGTTTCGGTGTCGCTGACCGATTATCGCGATGTGATCGGCAGCTATGATGCGGTAGCGAGCATCGAGATGGTCGAGGCGGTCGGGCAGGCCTATTGGCCCGATTACCTCGCAGCCATCGCGCGCGCGCTCAAGCCGGGCGGGCGGGCTGCGCTCCAGTATATCGCGATCGACGATGCGATCTTCGATGCCTATGCCGGCAATGTCGATTTCATCCAGCGCTATGTTTTCCCCGGCGGCATGCTGATCTCGGAAAGCCGCTTTCGCGCGATCGCGGCGGAGCATGGGCTGGCCTGGGAAGATCGCCGTGGCTTCGGGCTGCATTATGCGGAGACGCTGCGGCGCTGGCGCGAGGCGTTCGATGTCGTGGTGGCGGAGGGCCGATTGCCGGAGCGGTTCGACAGCGCTTTCACGGGCTTGTGGCGCTATTATCTGATGTACTGCGAAGGCGGGTTTCGCGGCGGCGGGATCGATGTGGCGCAGGTGACGTTGGTGAAGCGATAGCACAACACCACTCACCCTCACCCTCACCCTTCCGTCGCTTCGCTCCTCCCTCCCTCTCCCATTGGGAGAGGGAAGGGGCCCGCGTGCGGAAGGCGCGTGGGAAGGGTGAGGGTGAATTATAAGCTCATCCCACCCGCTCGAAATGGCCGGTCGCGAAATCGTCGATCACCAGCGCGGCGATCCGGTCGCCGACCGCCTCGGGCGCCTTCACCGTCTCGGGCGCTTCGCCCGGATAGGCACGCGCGCGCATCGCGGTGCGGGTCGCGCCGGGGTCAATGATCGCGGTGCGGAGCGAACTGATCTGCTCCATCTCGTCGCCATAAGCGCCGATCAGCGTCTCGAACGCCGCCTTAGAGGCGCCGTACAGGCCCCAATAGGCACGCGGATTGCGGGCGACGCTGGAGGTGATGCCGATCACGCGCGCGCGCTTCGATCGGCGCAGCATCGGATCGAACGCGCCGATCAGCGCGGCCTGCGCGCTTACGTTGAGCGTCAGCACGCGGGCGAGTTCCTTGGGGTCGATCGCAGGCACCGAGCCGAGCGTGCCGAGCATCGCGGCGTTGAGCACCATCACGTCAAGCGCCTGCCAGCGCTCGCCGATCGCCGCGCCGAGCCGCGCGATGCTATCGGTTTCGGTGAGGTCGAGCGGCGCGATCGTCGCCGAGCCGCCCGCCGCGAAGATCGCTTCCTCGACCTGTTCGAGCGCGGCGCCGGTGCGGGCGGTCAACACGACATGCGCGCCCGCCGCCGCCAATGCGCGCGCGGTCGCCGCGCCAATGCCACGGCTCGCGCCGGTAACGAGGGCGAGCTGGTTGGCGAGCGGTTTGTCGGTCATCATGATCTCTCCGGATAGACCGGAGCGAATGCACGACGCGATACGCCGGGACAAGCCCGGCGGGCGATCAGATCACCCGTTCGGCGAGCAGCGCGAACTGATCGACCGAGGCGACTTCGTCCTGGTCGGTCAGAGTCGTCGGATAGTCGCCGGTGAAACACGCATCGCAGTGGCTCGGGCGGATGTCCGCGCGGCACGGCTCGCCAAGCGCCTTGTACAGCCCGTCGATCGACACGAAGGCGAGGCTGTCGGCGTGGATATACGCGTTCATCTCGGCGACGTTCTTGCTGTGCGCGAGCAGCTTGGCGCGCTCGGGCGTATCGACGCCGTAATAGCAGCTATGCCGGGTCGGCGGACTGGCGATCCGCATATGGACTTCGGCGGCGCCGGCATCGCGCATCATCTGCACGATCTTGAGGCTGGTGGTGCCACGCACGATCGAATCGTCGATCAGGATGACACGCTTGCCCTCGATCAGCGCACGGTTGGCGTTGTGCTTGAGCTTGACGCCGAGGTGGCGGACCTCGTTGGTCGGCTGGATAAAGGTGCGGCCGACATAATGCGAGCGGATGATGCCGAGTTCGAACGGTATGCCCGATTGCTGGGCATAGCCGATCGCGGCGGGCGTGCCCGAGTCTGGCACCGGAATGACGAGATCGGCATCGACCGGGCTTTCGATCGCGAGCTGCGCGCCGATCGCCTTGCGGACGGTGTAGATGCTGCGTCCGCCCGCGATCGAATCGGGGCGCGAAAAATAGACGTGCTCAAAGATGCACGGGCGCGGAGAAACGGGTGCGAACGGGCGGTGCGAGCTAATCTCGCCGCCTTTCACGATCACCAGTTCGCCCGGCTCGATTTCGCGCACGAAGGTCGCGCCGACCACGTCGAGCGCGACGGTTTCGGACGCGAAAATGATCGCCTCACCGACCTTGCCCATCACCAGCGGCCGGATGCCGAGCGGGTCGCGGCAGGCGATCATGCCCTCGGGCGTCATCACGATCAGCGAATAGGCGCCCTCGACCTGCTTGAGCGCGTCGATGAACTTGTCGAGGAAGGTCCGGTATTTGGACATCGCGACGAGGTGGATGATCGTCTCGGTATCGCTGGTCGACTGGAAGATCGATCCGTTGCGGACGAGATCGCGCCGCAGCCGCATCGCATTCGAGATATTGCCGTTGTGCGAGATCGCGAATCCGCCCGAGGCGAGATCGGCATAGAGCGGCTGGACGTTCCGCAGCGCCGTCTCGCCGGTCGTCGAATAGCGGACGTGCCCGCAGGCGACGTGGCCGCGCAGCGGGACCATGATGTCCTCGCGGTCGAAATTGCCGGCGACATGTCCCATCGCGCGGTGGGTGTGGAAATCCACGCCATCGAAGCTGGTGATGCCGGCCGCCTCCTGGCCGCGATGCTGTAGCGCATGCAGGCCGAGCGCGACGAGCCGCGCCGCGTCCGCCGCACCGGCGACACCGAAAACACCACACTCCTCACGGAGCTTGTCGCCATCGACGACTTCGAACGGATTGGTTGTGAGCATGGCGCCCTTTGCGGGGGTGAGCGTGTCCGCGCCATATAGGGGCGCGGCGCGGGTTTGTCGCGCCTTTGTCACATCGATCGTGCCGCCGGTCGTCGCATTGGCGGAAAACCGACGTTTTCGCGTATACTTTTTACGGTCGGGGCGTCGCGAAAAAGCGCGCGGAGCGGGTGAGGTGTGTTCGTGGCGACACGGTGATTCGCGCCCGCTTTCGCTTCGGTAGCGGCGCGACTATGGAGTCGGCATGACCGACGATCGCGACACGACGCTTGCCCTCAACCCGAAATACGACGCCAACGGGCTGATCACCGCTGTCGCGACCGACCGCGCATCTGGCGACGTGCTGATGCTCGCGCATATGAATGCCGAAGCGCTCGCCGCGACGCTGGCGACGCGCGAGGCGCATTTCTGGTCGCGCAGTCGCGCCAGGCTGTGGAAGAAGGGCGAGACCTCGGGGCATGTGCTTCACGTCCACGATATCCGCATCGATTGCGATCAGGATGCGGTGTGGCTGGTCGTCGATCCGGTTGGGCCGGCGTGCCACACCGGGCAACGCTCGTGCTTCTTCCGCCGTATCGACGGCGACCGGCTGATCCTCGCCGAATGAGGCGTGCGCTCGCGCTGGCGGTGCTGGTCGTCGCGGGCTGTTCGCGCGCCGAGCCGGTGGTCGAAAGCAACGCCGCCGCGCCGGCCGGGCTGGAGGCGGCCGCGATCGAGGCCGGGGTGATCGCCGATCCCAAAAGCGCCGACATCACCGGACTCTACGCACGCGAGACCGACCGGGTGTGCATCGTGCCGACACCCAAGGCGTATCAGATCGGCGTGTTCGTCGATTACGGCGATCAGCAACATTGCAGCGGGCTCGGGTCGGTCACGCGCGCCGGCGAGACGCTTCACATCGATTTCAGCGATGCCGAGGGATGCGCCTTCGATGCGCGCTTCGAGGGCGACCGGATCGTCTTCCCCGGCAGCGTGCCCGAGGCCTGCCGCAAGCTCTGCTCGGAACGCGCGTCGATCGCCGGGCTGGCCGTCGATCAGTTGAGCGACGCGGCGTCCGAAGCGGCCACCTTGCGCGATTCGCGCGGGCGGCTGTTGTGCCCGAGCGGGTGAGCTTACCGGCTCTCCGCCGTCAGCGGTGAGTCGGGCTTGGCCGGTGTCGCCAGCGCGGTCGGCGTGGGTTTGCGGCGCACCCCCGGCAAGACTTCCCCGGCTGGCGGAGCGGGTGTGGGCGCGGGTTTCGGCGCCGCATCGCGCGGCAGCAGCACTTGCGTCTTCATGCACTCGCTCGGCTCGGGGCGCTTGAAGGTCGCGCAGTTCCACAGCGTCTTGTCATAGTGGAAGGCGCGGTCGCGCATGTAGCTGAACGCCATCGCGTCGATCTGCCCGGCGTCGAGCGGCATCGCGGTGGGCGTGCGGGCGCGGTCGGTCCAGGCCATCAGCTTGCAGCGCGGGCGGTCGCCGCACGCGCGAGTCGCGAGCAGCGCGAACGATTCGGGCGGCAGATGCGGATCGATCGTGATGAGGAAGGTTTCCGAATCGCTGGCGAGCGGCACCGGCAGCGCCTCTGGTGCGAGCGCGGCCACGGTCGCCTCGGTCGCGGTCGCCTGCGCCGCGACCAGCGCCGCGCCAGTCTTGTGCGCGTCCGAATAGAGCGCGAGCGCGCGGATGATCGGTTCGTCGGGGGATACCGTGCGGTTGAACGCGGGCGGGGTGCCCCACCAGCCGCTCCAGCGGAAGAACAGATGCGAATGCACCGCCGCGACCTTGTCGAGGCTCGATTGCCAATACGGCACCACCCAGTCGGTATGGTAATGCGTCGCATAGCCGACCGGCGCATAAACCTGTCCGCCGAGCGACAGCGCCGCCTGCGTGCGGGCGCGCGCCCATTGCTCGGGCCGCCAGCCGTGGCGGATCAGCGCGCCGTCGCAGGTGAAGGTGAACTGGCAGCCGGTGCTGCGCTCCGACCCCTGGAACACCACGCCGCAGATCGTCTTGGGGAAGGCGGGATGGCGCACCCGGTTGATGATAACCTGGCCGACCGCGCGCTGGCCCTCGCCATCGTCGCCCGCTTCATAGAGCATCGCCGCCGCCATGCAGTCGGTCGCGCGCGCCTGCTGCTCGGGCGTCCCGCCGAGGCGGAAGGGGAGCGCGGCGGGGTTGGGGCCGGTCGAGAACGGGACGGTCGCATTATAGGCGCGCGCATCGCTGGGTGCGAGATCCTGGAAGGCGACCGGCTCGACCGGCGGCAGCTCGGCCTTGGGCACGACGCGGTGGCGCGGCACGCGGATCAGGCGGTTGTGAACGACGACGACATGCGGGCCGTAATGGACCAGCAGCGCCGGTGCCACGATCGCGACGACCGCGATGAAGGCGAGCAGACAGCGCAGTACGAGATCGTCCGGGCGACGGACGCCGCGCCGTTTCCGTGACGAGGACCGCTTAGTGCGAGACGAAAAGGTGCTGGGCACGGGCGATCATGTGGGCGGATTGGCGCATCGGCGCGCGATGCGCCAAGGCGCGGCGGTTGGTCAACCTTTGTCCCGACCGGTCGGGAAAGGCGCGCCCGACCGGAACCGTACCGGATCAGGACTCGGGCAGGAAGTCCGGCACCGACAGATAGCGCTCGCCCGTGTCATAGTTGAACCCCAGCACCCGCACGCCATCGGGCAAATCGGGCAGCTTCTGCAGAATCGCGGCGAGCGTCGCGCCCGAGGAGATGCCGACGAGGATGCCTTCCTCGCGGGCCGAGCGGCGTGCCATATCCTTGGCGACAGCGGCATCGACCTTGATCGCGCCGTCGATCGCCTGGGTGTGGAGGTTGGCGGGGACGAAGCCGGCGCCAATGCCCTGGATCGGGTGCGGGCCGGGCTGGCCGCCCGAGATGACCGGCGACGCCTCCGGCTCGACCGCATAGACCTTGAGGTGCGGCCATTCCTTCTTGAGCGTTTCGGCAACGCCGGTGATGTGCCCGCCGGTGCCGACGCCGGTGATGATGACATCGATCGGCGACTCGGCGAAATCGGCGAGGATCTCCTGCGCGGTAGTGCGGACGTGGACGTCGATGTTGGCGGCGTTGTCGAACTGCTGCGGCATCCACGCGCCCGGGGTCTGCGCGACCAGTTCGATCGCGCGCTCGATCGCGCCCTTCATGCCCTTTTCGCGCGGCGTTAGGTCGAAGCTCGCGCCATAAGCGAGCATCAGCCGGCGGCGTTCGATCGACATGCTCTCGGGCATGACGAGGATCAATTTGTAGCCCTTCACCGCCGCGACCATCGCGAGGCCGACGCCGGTGTTGCCGCTGGTCGGCTCGATGATCGTGCCGCCGGGCTGGAGCAGACCGTCGCGCTCCGCCGCCTCGACCATCGCCAGCGCGATCCGGTCCTTGATCGACCCGCCGGGGTTCGAGCGTTCGGACTTGATCCACACTTCCTGACCAGGAAACAGCTTCTGCAGACGGATATGCGGCGTGTTGCCGATCGTCTCGAGGATCGTGTTGGCTTTCATGACATTGCCTCCATCTCAAGGTCTGCCGCGTCGCGCTTCGACTGCGGGGGTTCGAACGTCCGGGCGTTGCGGATGCTGGGGAAGAGATACGCCCACAGGATCGTCACGACAATCGCGCCGCCGCCGCCGACCAGCACCGCACCGACCGGGCCGAGCGCGGCGGCGAGGAAACCCGACTCCGCCTCGCCCAGTTCGTTCGAGGCGGAGATGGTGAGCTGCGACACCGCGCCGACACGGCCGCGCTTGTCGTCGGGGGTGTAGAGCTGGATCAGCGACGAGCGGATATAGACCGAGAACATGTCGGCGGCGCCCGCCAGCGCGAGCGCGGCGAGGCTGAGCGGCATCGAGGTCGAAACGCCGAACGTCACCGTCGCCGCGCCGTACACCAGCACCGCGCCGAGCATCTTGACGCCGACATTGGTCTTGATCGGCCGGAACGAGAAGAAGATCGCCACCACCGCCGCGCCGATCGCGGGTGCGCCGACGAGCAGGCTCAGCCCCTGCGGGCCGACCTTGAGGATGTCATGCGCGTAGATCGGCAGCAGCGCGCTGGTGCCCGCCAGGAACACCGCGAACAGATCGAGCGTGATCGCGCCCAGCACGAGCTTGTTCTGCCCGACATAGGCGAGGCCCTCGGCGATCTGCTTGAGCGGGTGCGCCTTGCTGATCGCGATGGTGCGCGGCACCGCGCCGATGCGAAGCATACAGGCGAGGGCAAGGCAGAACAGCGCGGTTGCGAGGAAATACGCGCCCGACGGCGTGATCGAATAGGCGAACCCGCCGATCGCGGGGCCGACGATCGCGCCGACCTGCCACGAGGTCGAGCTGAGCGCGATCGCGGTCGGCAGCGATTCGCGTGGCACCAGATTGGGGGCGAGCGCGCCGAACGCCGGCCCGGCGAAGGCGCGGCCGATGCCAAGCAGCACCGCGACCGAGAAGATCACCGGCAGCGAGATCCAGCCCTCGACGGTCGATACCGCCAGCACCGCCGCGCAGAACACCTGCAAGCTGAGGGTTATGCGCGTAATCATGCGCCGGTCGAACCGATCCGCCACCCATCCGGTGATCGGCGTGGAGATGAACAAAGGCAGGAACTGCAGCAGCCCGATCAGCCCGAGCTGCGCGGCCGATGCACTCGGCGACATCGTCGCCCGCGCGATCGTATAGGTCTGCCAGCCGATCACCACGATCATGCCGTTCTGCGCGAGCGTCATGCAGAAGCGTGCCGCCCAATACGCACGGAAATTCGCGATGCGGAGTGGATGGGTCGGGCGGAGCGGGCTGGGCGTTTGGGCCATTGGCACTGGCTTTAGGCGGAGCCGCCCGGTTCGGGCAATCGCGGATTGCGGCAACCGCGAAATTTCTACCGAATTGGTGGAGATTGCGCTTACGCGCGGATTTTGTTGCGGATGTTACCAGGTGGCGAATGTCGATCGGTTGCGACTTCGGGCGATTGATGTTTTCACATCAACCCGCCTATAGCGGCCACCTTCCTCCCCAAGGACAGATGAGGTTTCGATCACGTGGCAAAAGCCCCAGCGACCAGAACAGCCCAACCGCCAGTGCCCAATCGCGAGCGCCCCAACGAGCCGGTGCCGTATGCGGCGTCGAAGGATGAGCTGCTCGCGCTCTACAAGCAGATGCTGCTGATCCGGCGTTTCGAGGAAAAGGCCGGCCAGCTCTACGGCCTCGGCTTCATCGGCGGCTTCTGCCACCTCTACATCGGCCAGGAAGCGGTCGCGGTGGGGCTTCAGTCGGCGCTTGATGGCGAGAAGGACTCGGTCATCACCGGCTATCGCGATCACGGCCACATGCTCGCCTACGGCATCGACCCCAAGGTCATCATGGCCGAGCTGACCGGCCGCGCCGCCGGCATCTCGAAGGGCAAGGGCGGCTCGATGCACATGTTCTCGACCGAGAAGAAATTCTACGGCGGGCACGGCATCGTCGGCGCGCAGGTCAGCCTCGGCACCGGCCTCGCGTTCAAGCACAAGTACAGCGGCGACGGCGGTGTCGCGATGGCCTATTTCGGTGACGGCGCGGCCAACCAGGGCCAGGTCTACGAATCGTTCAACATGGCCGAGCTGTGGAAGCTGCCGATCATCTACGTGATCGAGAACAACCAGTACGCGATGGGCACGAGCGTCAACCGCTCGTCCTCCGAGGATCAGCTCTACAAGCGTGGCGAGAGCTTCCGCATTCCGGGCATCCAGGTCGACGGCATGGACGTGCTCGCCTGCCGCGGTGCCGCCGAAGAGGCGCTCGCCTGGGTGCGCGCCGGCAAGGGCCCGATCATCCTCGAGATGAAGACCTATCGCTACCGTGGCCACTCTATGTCCGATCCCGCCAAATATCGCAGCCGCGAGGAAGTCCAGGCGGTGCGCGACAAGTCCGATCCGATCGACCACATCAAGAAACTTCTCGAGGAACAGGGCGTGCAGGAAGAAGACCTGAAGACCGTCGAGCAGGCGATCCGCAAGACCGTGAACGAAGCCGCCGATTTCGCCGAGCAGACCCCTGAGCCGGATGTCGCCGAACTGTATACCGACGTTCTGGTGGAGCGGTACTGAGATGGCGATCGAGATCAAGATGCCCGCGCTTTCCCCGACGATGGAGGAAGGCACGCTCGCCAAGTGGCTCATCAAGGAAGGCGACACCGTCAAGTCCGGCGACATCATGGCCGAGATCGAGACCGACAAGGCGACGATGGAGTTCGAGGCGGTCGATGAAGGCACCGTCGGCAAGATCCTCGTCGCCGAGGGTAGCGAAGGCGTGAAGGTCGGCACCGTCATCGCGACGCTGCTCGCCGAGGGCGAGGAAGCCGGCGCCGAGCCCGCCCCCGCCGCGACCGAGCAGGCCGCCGAGAGCGCCGCGCCGGACGCGCCCAAGGACGCAGCGCCCGCGCCCGAGGGCGGCGAGCCGCACAAGGCCGAGACCGGCGCGCGCCAGTTGTTCGAAGCTGCCAAGCACGATTCCGACATCGCCGATCCCGCGCTGCCCGAGGGCACCGAGATGGTCCGCATGACGCTGCGCGAAGCGCTGCGGGACGCGATGGCCGAGGAAATGCGCGCCGACGACCGCGTCTTCGTGATGGGCGAGGAAGTCGCGCAATATCAGGGCGCGTACAAGGTGACGCAGGGGCTGCTCGACGAGTTCGGCGAGCGCCGCGTGATCGACACGCCGATCACTGAATATGGCTTTGCGGGCATCGGCACGGGCGCGGCGATGGGCGGCCTCAAGCCGATCGTCGAGTTCATGACGTTCAACTTCGCGATGCAGGCGATCGACCACATCATCAACTCGGCCGCCAAGACCAACTACATGTCGGGCGGGCAGATGCGCTGCCCGATCGTGTTCCGTGGCCCCAACGGCGCGGCCAGCCGCGTCGGCGCGCAGCACTCGCAGAACTATGGCCCGTGGTATGCCGCTGTCCCGGGCCTGATCGTGATCGCGCCCTATGACGCGGCCGACGCCAAGGGTCTGCTCAAGGCGGCGATCCGCAGTGAAGACCCGGTCGTGTTCCTCGAAAACGAACTGCTCTACGGTCGCTCGTTCGACGTGCCCAAGCTCGACGATTACGTCGTGCCGATCGGCAAGGCGCGGACGATGCGCGCCGGCAAGGACGTGACGATCGTCAGCTATTCGATCGGCGTCGGGCTTGCGCTCGAAGCCGCTGAAAAGCTGGCGGCTGAGGGTATCGACGCCGAAGTGATCGATCTGCGCACCTTGCGCCCGCTCGACACGCAGGCGGTGCTCAGGAGCGTCAAGAAGACCAACCGTCTGGTCGTCGTGGAAGAGGGCTGGGCGACCTGCTCGATCGCGTCGGAAATCAGCGCGGTGGTGATGGAACAGGGCTTCGACGATCTCGACGCGCCGGTGCTGCGTGTGGCGAACGAAGACGTGCCGCTCCCTTACGCGGCCAACCTCGAAAAGCTCGCCTTGGTCAACGCCGACAAGATCATCGCGGCGGTGAAGAAGGTGACGTACCGCTGATCCGGCTGCGGCGGGGCGCTGATGCGCTCCGCCGCTGTGTTCGGCGCCGAACCCTGCGCTGCCGTCCCGGTCCGCGCGATATCCTCTGGACCGCGCCGGTCGCGCGGGGCTAGGCGCGTGGTATGCCATCCGACCCGGAGCGCGCGCTCGCGCTCGATTACGCCCCCGCCGAAACCCGCCCGGCGCTCCATGCGCTGTTCGCGCTGGACGACGCGTTCGGGCAGGTGCTGCGCACCACCACCGAGCCGTTGATCGGCCAGATGCGGCTGGCATGGTGGCATGAGGCCTTGCAGAAGCTCGACGATGCCCCGCCGCCGGCGCAGCCGGTGTTGCAGGGGCTGGCCGACGCGGTTCTACCGCGCGGCGTGTCGGGCGCTTCGCTTGCCGACCTCGTGACCGGCTGGGAAGCGCTGATTGAGGCCGAAACGATCGACGAGACGGTGATGTTGGCTCATGCCGACGCGCGGGGCAGCGGAATGTTCGCGGTCGCTGCGGCGGTGCTGGGGCATTCCGACCCGCGCGTCGCCGCAGCCGGGCGTGGCTGGGCGCTGGCCGATCTGTCGCGGCATCTGCGCGCGGCGGGTGCCGCCGGCCAGGCGCGGGCGCTGGCGGAGGCCGCATTGGCGGAGGCGCTTGCTGGTGCATGGCCGGCGCGGTTGCGGCCGCTTGGCGCATTGGCGCTGATCGCGCGGATGAATCTCAAGGTACCGGCGGATGTTCCGATCCCGGCCGGTGCGCCGCGCCGAGTCGCCCGGCTGATGCTCCATCGGATTACCGGCCGCTGACCCTTTCGTTCCGGTCGCGTATCGTGTAAACAAAAGAGGAACAAGGACGGGGGGAGTCGCTTCATGTGGCGGTATCTGGCGGGTGGTCTGGCGGCGTTGCTGTTGCTGGCGGCGGGCTTCATCTATTTTACCGGACGCACCGTGAACGGCGTCGGCTTGCCGCTCGCGGCGGTGCAGGCGGCGCCGGCCGCACAAAGCGACGCTGCGTTGCCCGACACCGTGCCGGAAGCGAGCGACAAAACCCGCGAGCAGAAGCGGTTGGCCCGCTATGACAAGAATGACGATGGCAGTGTCACGCGTGAGGAATATCTCGCACCACGCCGCAAGGCGTTCGCCAAGCTCGACGCCAATCATGATGGTACGCTGTCATTCGACGAATGGGCGGCGAAGACCGAAGCGAAGTTCGCGTCCGCCGATGCCGATAAATCGGGCGCGATGACCGCCAGCGAATTCGCCGCGACCGCACCCAAGCGCAAATCCAAGGTCCGCGCGCGTTGCCCGGAAAATCAACAGACCGCCCCGGCGCGCGACGAGGACAGTTGATCGCCTTGTTGCGAATCATTCGCAATTAAACTACGACAGCACTGTCACTTGAACGAGGATGCTGAAAATTGCCGCTCGTCACCGCCGAAATCACGACCGTCGCAATCCGCTGCTGGCGCCTGGCGCGCGACGCAGGTGCGCCGGCCCAGCGCCGCCTCTACGCCGCCCTCGTGCAGTTCGAGGCCGGCGTGCTCGCGCCGGTGTTCGACGCGCTGCTGGCAGCCTGCGAGGCGGCGCTCGGGCGACGGATCGAGGCTGGCACCACGATCGCGCGATCGGACGACGAACGGCTGGTGCTGGCGATGCTCGACGGGTCGCAGGCGTCGCGTGGTCGCATCGGGTGCGATGCCGGCACCGCCTCGGTCCTCGATGGCGCGATCCGCTCGACTCGGATCATGCTGTCACTGGCAACCGCTCGGACCTGAGCGCCGTGGCGAGGAACGCGCTGACCCGATCATCATCGCTCATCACCACATTGAAGCGCAGATAGTCGCCCCACATGCCATTGGTGCTGAACACGTTGCCGGGCGCGAGCACGATGTTCTCGGTGAGTGCGGCACGGGCGAGCGCTACCGCGTCACGCCCTTCCGGCAGCCGCCCCCACACGAACAGCCCCGCGACCGGCGCGATCCACGGCTCGATGCCGACATCGCGCAGCCGCTTCATCGTGCGCGCGGTCGCGCGAGCGAGGCGGGTGCGGACACCCTCGATATGGCGACGATAGCTGCCGTCGGTGAGCACCCTATGCAGGATGTCGGCGGAAAGCGGATTGCCCGACATCGATGTCGCGATGCGCAGATCGGCAAGCGCATCGATCCAGTCACGCCGCGCGGCGATGTGGCCGCAGCGGATCGCGGCGGTGACCGACTTGGAGAAGCTGCCGATGCGGATCACCCGATCAAGTCCGTCGAACGCGGCGAGGCGCGGGGCAGGCGTGTGTTCGAAATCGGCGAAGACATCGTCCTCGACGATCACCAGATCGTGCGCGGCGGCGAGCTTGAGCAGGCGGTGCGCGGTCGCTGCGGAGAGCGTCGCCCCGGTCGGATTGTGGACCGCCGAATTGGTGAGATAGAAGCGCGGCCGATGCTCGGCGAGCGCTGTGGCAAAGGCGGTCACGTCGGGTCCGCTCGGTGTCATCGGAATGCCGACCACCTTGGCACGGTGGGCGCGCAGCAGGGCGAGGAAGTTGAAATAGCATGGATCATCGACCAGCACTGTGTCGCCGGGTTCGAGCAGGAAGCGCGCGACGAGATCGAGCGCCTGCGTGCTGCTGTCGGTGAGCAGGATCTGGTCGGGCGCCGCGCCGACACCCTGTTCATCCAACCGCCGCGCGAGCAACGCGCGCAGCGGCGGCGAACCGAGCAGCGAAGCGTAGCCGGTCAGTGGCCCATCGGCATCGCTGCGTGCGGCGGCACGCAGCGCCTTGCGGATCGGCGCACCGGCGAGCCAATCGTCAGGCAGCCAGCCGCAGCCGGGCATCAGCGCGCCGGCGCGCTCAGCGAGCGACTGGCGCAGCATCCACAACGGATCGACCTCGCGCTCGACCTCCGCGCCGATCCGGTCGAGCGAGAGCGGCGGCAAAGGCGCGGCGACATAGAAACCCGCGCCGGGCCGCGCCCGGATCACACCGTCCGCCGCGAGCCGGTCATACGCTTCGACCACGGTCGATTTGGAAAAGCCGGTCGCCTCCGCCATCGCGCGCACCGAGGGCAGCCGCGCGCCGGGGGTGAGGATGCGCCGCGCGATCCGGTCACGGATACTCTGCATGACGTGCCCGGTGCGGGTTAGGTTCGGCTCGACACTCGCCACTGTATTGGTTCCTTAGGCGTTACGGTTTATCGGAATTGTATTGATCTGTTCCTGTGTTGGCCAGCGCTTTGCGCGCATCCGGCGGCGCACAGGAGGCAAAGATGAAGACACTGACACTATCGTTCGCCGGGGCAGTCGCCGCACTCGTCAGTCCGGTGCAGGCACAGGACAGGGTCGGTCCCGATCGTTATGCCGTCGTGGTGAAAGCGGCCGCGCACCCGGCAACACCGCGCACCGCCCGGCACACGCTCGCACAGATCGAGCGAGCCGCGCTTGCGGTGTGCGGCGCATCGTCGTTCAGTCTGCGCGAAATGCGGATGTCGGTGCGCGATTCGGCATGCTGGCGCAGCAGCGTGGCGAGGGCGGTGGGGAGCGCCGGCGATCCGCTGCTTAGCGCCGCCTATCATCCACAACGCTGATCCAGGAGGGAAAGCTCATGCAACGTCCGTTCAAGCTCATCGACGTGTTCGGCACCGATCCGTTCACCGGCAATCCGCTCGCGGTGGTCAGCGATGCCGAGGGACTCGATACCGATGCGATGCAGCGCATCACGCGCTGGCTCAACCTGTCGGAAACCACCTTCCTGCTGCCGCCCACGGCGCCAGAGGCGGATTACCGCGTGCGCATCTTCACGCTGTCGCACGAACTCCCCTTCGCGGGGCATCCGACGCTCGGCACCTGTCACGCATGGCTGGAGGCGGGCGGGACGCCGAAGCGCGAGGGGTCGATCGTGCAGGAATGCGGCGCGGGGCTGATCGCGATACGGCAGGAGGGCGGAGGCCTTGCTTTCGCCGCGCCACCGCTGATCCGGGGCGGCACGCCGACCGAAGCCGAGATCGCCGAGGTCGCCGCCGTGTTACGGATCGACCGCGACGCGATCGTCGATGCGCGATGGGCCGATAACGGGCCGGGCTGGATCGCGGTTATGCTCGAGTCGGCGGAGGCGGTGCTCGCGGTCGAGCCGGTCGGCCAATATCATCGCCACATCGACATTGGTGTGGTCGGGCCGCACGCGCCGGGCGGGGAGGTGGCGTTCGAGCTGCGCGCGCTGTTCCCCGGTCCGGGCGGCGGCATGATCGAAGACCCCGTTACCGGCAGCCTCAACGCGTCGGTCGGCCAGTGGCTGTTCGAGAGCGGGCGCGTGACGGCGCCCTATGTCGCGGCACAGGGCACCCGGCTCGGGCGCACCGGGCGCGTGCAGGTGTCGCGCGATGCAGACGGCCAAGTGTGGGTCGGCGGCCGCACGCTGACGTTGGTTTCCGGGCAGGCGCGTGCGTAAGGTTATGCAGGCGCCAACCACGCCTGCATCGCAGTCCGCGCGCGGTCGGTATACATCTTCTTGCGGTCGGCCTTCTTGGTGCGGCCGGGGATCGGCGGCATCAGCCCGAAATTGACGTTCATCGGCTGATACGTCTCCGCCACCGCCGCGCCGGTGATGTGGTGGAGCAAGGCGCCCAGCGCCGTCTCGACCGGGGGCGGCGCGAGCGTCTCTCCGCGCAGTTCGGCGATCGCGAATCGGCCTGCCATCAGCCCGACCGAGGCGCTCTCGACATAGCCTTCGCAGCCGGTGATCTGCCCGGCGAAGCGGATGTTGGGGCGGTTCCTGAGCCGCAGCGTAGAATCGAGCAGTTCGGGCGAGCGGATGAAGGTGTTGCGGTGCAGCCCGCCCAGCCGCGCGAACTCGGCCTTCTCAAGTCCGGGGATCGAACGGAACAGCCGCACTTGCTCGGCGTGCTTGAGCTTGGTCTGGAAGCCGACGATGTTCCAGAGCGTGCCTTGCGCATTGTCCTGCCGCAACTGGACGACGGCATGCGGCCAGCGCCCGGTGCGAGGATCGTCGAGCCCGACCGGCTTCATCGGCCCGAAGCGGAGCGTGTCGAGACCGCGCTCGGCCATCACCTCGATCGGCATGCAGCCCTCAAAATAGGGGGTGTCGCGCTCCCATTCCTTGAAATCGGTCTTCTCGCCCGCGATCAGCCCGGCGTGGAAAGCCTCATACTGCTCACGGTTCATCGCGCAGTTGATGTAATCCTTGCCGTCGCCCTTGTTCCAGCGCGACTGGAACCAGGCGGTCTCCATGTCGATGCTGTCGAAATGGACGATCGGCGCGATCGCATCGAAAAAGGCGAGCGCATCGGCGCCGGTCGCTCCGGCGATGCTGGCGGCGAGGCCCGACGCGGTGAGTGGGCCGGTGGCGATGATCGCCGGGCCGTCCGACGGCAGCGTATCGATCCGCTCGCGCACGATCGTGATGTTGGGATGGGCTTCCAGCGCTGCGGTGACGCCAGCCGAGAAGCCGTCGCGGTCGACGGCCAGCGCCGAACCGGCAGGAACCTTGTGGATATCGGCTTCGCGCAGGATCAGCGAGCCGAGGCCGCGCATCTCGGCGTGGAGCAGCCCGACCGCATTGCTCTCGGCATCGTCCGAGCGGAAGCTGTTCGAGCAGACCAGTTCGGCGAGGCCATCGGTATGATGCGCTGGGGTGGCTTCGCCCGAACCGCGCATCTCGGAGAGCTTCACGCGGAAACCGGCTTCGGCGAGTTGCCACGCGGCTTCGGACCCGGCGAGTCCGCCGCCGATGATGTGAATGTCATGAGTCATCCCGGGCTGATAGCGGCTGGAACGCGCGAGGGCAAAGGTGGCTAAGATTGCGCACTTATAGGGTTTGTGCGCGATGAAGCGTTGTGTTTGGTCGATAAGCTGAAAAGCAGTGACGCTGGGCCGAGGCGAGGATGATGGAATTGCCATTGCGGGAGCTTGCACATTCACCGCCGTGTAGGACAGCCGCGTCAGGTCTAAAGCGGTTCGGCTCGTAACGCAGGGTGCCTCCGCTCGGCGCGGCCCTGGATCAGCGCGAGCAGGTTGTTTTCCAGATCGCCGAGGAAGAGTTCACCCCACAGCTTTGAATAGCCGTTGACCGGCGTGGTGATGCGATATTCGGTGTCGATCGTTACGCGCGTCAGCCCCGGCGCGATCGGATCGAGCGTGTAGCCGCCGGTGGTTATGCGGAAATAGGGGCTGTCAGGCATCAGGTGGCGGTCGGTGAAGCCCCAGCCGGCGATATCGTCGAAGATGAAGCGCCAGCCGATCCGTTTGTGCATATCCCATTCGGTGATCCGTTCGCGGAAGCGGATGTGGCGGCCCCAATCGGCATAGCGATCTGCGCCGATGCCGCCCCCGATGAGCCGGGCGCCGAGCGGGCGGGGGATGCCGATCACGTCTTGGGAGATATTCCACGCGCCTTCACCGGGACGCACGTCGGAGATACCGCGCAGCAATGGCCAGAGGTGCTCGGGGGTGGCGTGGATGACGACGCTGCGCGTTACGCGCGCGGTATCGGTGGGCAGCGGCACATAAGGCTCGACCTGCATCGCCAGCAACGGTGCAAGCAGCAGTGCCGAGCAATAGGTCGTGCCGTCGGCACGCTTCCGCCGGCGATGCCGCGAGGCATAGGTTATCCAGGTGCCGATCAAGCCGCTGGCGAGCCATAACGGTGACAGCAGCAGCACGCAGATCACGCCTTCGCGCAGGATGACAAGCGACGCGACGATGATCACGAGCAGCAGCCACACCGGCATCAACAGGTAGAAGCGCCGCGACCGCTCACCCCACGGATCGGCGACGTAGGCGATGAAGGCGGAAATCGCGGCGGGCAGGATCAGGAGGAAGGAGAAACTGACCAGCCCGGATTTCGGCTGTGTCGCGCCGATGAGGAGATAGGCGCCGAGGCAGAAGGCGAGCGCGAAGCCGAGCGCCGCGAGAATTCGCACGACGGCTGGGCGGACAGCGCGTGGGACATCGTCTTTGGACTCCATCACCATTCCTTTCGAAATATCCGTAATATCTGTAAATTCAGAAACTGCGAGATGCGAGTGTACATGTCGTCGCCGGCTTCAGTCCTTGGCTTTGCCACCGGGAATGAAGCGCGCGACCTTGCTGCCGAGCTTCATCAGCGTGACGAGCGTCGGCTTGGGCAGCACGCGCACCTGTTCGTACCAGGTGCCGAGCGTGCCGATGAACTCGTGCATCCGCACGACGCGCTCGCGGACTTGGGCGGGGGCGGTCGTATCGCCCTTGAGCCGTTCGGCGAGTTCGCCGAGCAGCGCGATCGTGGGGTCGATCTCGCGCTTCTTGCGCTCCTGGACGATCCGCATCAGCATCTCCCACAGGTCGGTCTCGGCGACGAAATGGTCGCGCCGGTCGCCCTCGACATGGACACGGCGGACGATGCCGTAGCCCTGCAACTCCTTGAGCGCGGTCGAGACGTTCGAGCGGGCGAGGCCGAGCGACTCGACGATCGCCTCGGCGTCGATCGGGCGGTCGGAGAGGTAGAGCAGCGCATGCACCTGCGCGACCGAGCGGCTCACGCCCCATTGCGTGCCCATCTCGCCCCAGTGGAGGATGAACGCTTTGGCTTCGGGGTGGTCGGTGATCATGGCGCGCCTGTTATTTCTGTAAATTCAGAAATAACAGATACACTGGCGCAATCAAGACGAATCTCGTCATGCCAGCGGAAGCTGGCATCTCTCTGCGAGGCTCGCTGCGGGTGCCCGGAGGCGAGAGACTCCAGCTTGCGCTGGAGTGACGATAGGGCGGAAGAGAAACCCGAGCGTGCGCTGGGTGACGGTTATGGTGACCTGTCAGCCTGCGACCGGCAAGGCGACGCTGCCGTCGTCGGCGCGCGTCAGCGGTCCGTAGGCGACCACCGTCTCCAGCAGCAGAGGGCCGCCGTAGAGGTGCGGGAAGAGCTGGCCGCCGCGCGACTCCTCCCATGTCACCGCATCGCCCAGCGCACCGAGATCGACTGCGGCGACGTGCAGATCACTCTGCCCGGCGAAATGCTTGTCGACGGTCTCGGTAAGCTGCGCGGCGGTGGAGAGGTGGATGTAGCCGTCCGCCAGGTCGATCGGCGCGCCGTCGAACGCACCCGTCTCCAGCGTTGCCATCTGTCCGGCGGTCAGCACCTTATACGCAGTGGTCGGCCGGTCGCTCATTCGCCGTTTTCCGGGCCGGCGGCCGAATCGTCGGCGGTGTTGGCGCCGTCGTCCGGCGCGACTTCGAGCGGGGCGAGCGGATCGCGCACGTCGGCCTCGGCCTCGCCTTCGGTTTCCTCGACCCGCGCTGCTGAGACGACATGTTCGTTGTTCGCCACATCGAACAGCTTCACGCCGGCCGAACCACGCCCGATCACGCGCAGCGAACCGAGCGACATGCGGATCAGCTTGGCCTGATCGGTAACGAGCATCAACTGATGCCCCTTCGAGGCCGGGAAGCTCGCCACGACCGGCCCGTTGCGGCCGATATTGTCGATGTTGGTGATGCCCTGACCGCCGCGTCCGGTGCGGCGATAGTCATAGGCGCTCGACAATTTGCCGTAACCGTTGGCGCAGACGGTGAGGATGAACTGCTCGCGCGCGACCAGTTCCTCATACCGCGCCTGTTCCATGTCCGGCTCGCCGTCCTTTTCGCCCTTCCACGGGGCGAAGCGGAGGTAGGTCTCGCGCTCGTCTGGGGTCGCTCCGACGCGATGGAGGATCGACAGCGAGATCACCTCGTCGTCGCCCTTCAGCGTCATGCCGCGCACGCCGGTCGAGGTGCGGCTCTGGAATTCGCGCACGTCATCACCGGCGAAGCGGATCGCCTTGCCCTGGCGGGTGGCCAGCAGCACGTCGTCTTCCTCGCTCAGCAACGCGACGCCGATCAGACGATCGTTCGATTCGTCCTCGAACCGCATCGCGATCTTGCCGGCGGTCGGCACGTTGGTGAACGCGTCCATCGAGTTGCGCCGCACGGTGCCGCGCGCGGTCGCGAACATGACGTGGAGCTTGCCCCACTCGTCCTCATCCTCGGGAAGCGGCAGCACGGTCGAGATCGTCTCGCCTTCGGCGAGCGGCAGCAGGTTTATCATCGGGCGACCGCGCGTGGCCGCGCCGCCCTCGGGCAGCTTCCACACCTTGAGGCGATAGACCTTGCCCGCAGTCGAGAAGAACAGCACCGGCGTGTGCGTCGAGGTGACGAACAGGTTGGTGACGACATCCTCGTCCTTGGTCGCCATGCCGGCGCGGCCCTTGCCGCCGCGTGCCTGCGCGCGGAACGTGTCGAGCGTGGTGCGCTTGATATAGCCCTGCATCGTCACCGTGACGACCATGTCCTCGCGCTCGATGAGGTCTTCGTCGTCGATCCCGTCGGCGGCGGCGGCGATCTCAGTGCGGCGCGGCGTCGCGAACTCGTCGCGCACCGCGACCAGCTCCTCGCGCATCACCTCGTACAGGCGCGCGCGGTTGCCGAGGATTTCGAGCAGTTCGGCGATCGAGTCGGCAAGGCCCTTGAGCTCGTCGCCGATCTCGTCACGGCCAAGCGCGGTGAGGCGGTGCAGGCGCAGATCGAGGATCGCGCGGACCTGGATTTCGGACAGGCGGTAGCTGTCGCCGGTCGCCGCGACGTCGAACGCCTCGACCAGTTTAAGATAGGGCGCGATCTCGGCGATCGGCCATTCGCGCGCGAGCAACTTGGCGCGTGCCTCGGCGGGCGAGGCCGAACCGCGGATGATCTTCACGACCTCGTCGAGGTTGGTGACGGCGATGACGAGGCCGAGCAAGATGTGGGCGCGGTCGCGTGCCTTGGCCAGTTCGAACTTCGAGCGGCGGGTGATGACCTGCTCACGGAACTGGATGAACGCCTGGATGAAGTCGCGCAGGTTGAGCAGTTCGGGGCGGCCGCCGCGTATCGCGAGCATGTTGGCCGGGAACGAGCCTTGCGCGGGCGTGTGCCGCCAGAGTTGGTTGAGCACGACATCGGCAGTCGCGTCGCGCTTGAGTTCGATGACGATACGGACGCCGTGGCGGTTCGATTCGTCGCGAATGTCGCTCACGCCTTCGATCCGCTTGTCCTTGGCGGCTTCGGCGATCTTCTCGACAAGGGCGTTCTTGCCCTGTTGGAACGGGATTTCGGTCAGCACGATCGAGCGCTTGTCGCCGCGACCTTCCTCGACGATGTAGCGCGAGCGCACGATGATCGAGCCGCGGCCGCCTTCATAGGCCGAGCGACAGCCAGCGCGGCCGAGGATGATCGCGCCGGTCGGGAAGTCCGGCCCCGGCACGATTTCCATCAACTGCTCGGTCGTGATCGCGCCGTCGTCCATATAGGCGAGGCAGGCGGTGATGACTTCGCCGAGATTGTGCGGCGGGATATTGGTCGCCATGCCGACCGCGATGCCGCCGGCGCCGTTGACGAGCAGATTGGGGAAACGCGCGGGAAGCACCGACGGTTCGCTTTCCGAGCCGTCGTAGTTCGGCACGAAATCGACCGTATCCTTGTCGAGATCCTGCATGAGGAAGCTCGCCGATTTGGCGAGGCGCGCTTCGGTGTAGCGCATCGCGGCGGGCGGATCTGGGTCCATCGAGCCGAAATTGCCCTGGCCGTCGATCAGCGGCAGCCGCATCGCCCAGTCCTGGGTCATGCGCGCCAAGGCTTCGTAGATCGAGCTGTCGCCGTGCGGATGGTATTTACCGATCACGTCACCGACGATGCGCGCCGATTTGCGATAGGGGCGGTTGTGGTGGAAGCCGCTTTCCTGCGCCGAATAGAGGATGCGGCGGTGAACAGGCTTCAGGCCGTCGCGCACGTCGGGCAGCGCGCGCGACACGATCACGCTCATCGCGTAATCGAGGTACGAGGTCTTCATTTCCTCGACGATCGAGATCGGGGAAATATCCGAAGGGTCGGCGAGCATCGTCTCGTCGGTCAAAGCGTCAAATCTTTCGGGTTTGTTTCGTTTGGGTGACGGTCACCCTAGCCGAGCGCGCCACCCATGTCACGCGCACGCACGCCCGCGCGGGGGAAATCCGATCGCTGGACGACGTCGAAGCCGCGCGGCCAAACGACACGAACGTTCTCCCGCTTTCGCGGGAGAACGGTAAGGCCGTGGGCAGACAGCCTTACTTGCAGGCTTTCTTACTGGCGTTGCCGGCCTTCGAACAATCGTAGGTGATGGTCTTGCCGGTCGAGGTCTTGGTGGTGACCATCCGGCCGGTAGTCGCCTTGACGGTCTTCACCTTGGCTGCGGGCGCTGGCTTTGCTGCGGCGGGAGTCGGCTTGGCGGCGGGGGCAGCAACGGCGGCCTGCGCGCCGACCAGCGCGGCAATAGCGAACAGCGGCGTCAGGGTCTTCATGATGGCTCTCCTCGGGGCGGGGGACGCGGTGCGCGTCTCGGGCCGGTCTGGACCCATTGCCTGCAAGCCATCATGAAGCATACATGACATCTCCGTCATGGAGTGACTTCGGCACCGTCCCACGCGAACAGCTTGCCCGAATCGGGTGCCTTGAGCCCGTCGATCACGTCGAGGAGTTGTAAGGCGGCACGATCTGCGTCGAACAACTGTCCCGGTGCGACATTGCCCTGGAACGGGCGCGACAGCGCGGTATCGACGGTGCCGGGATGCAGCGCCACCACGATCGACCGACCGTTGCGGCGTTTCTCCTCGATCGCGAGTGTTCGCACCAGCATGTTGAGCGCCGCCTTCGAGGCGCGATAGCCGTACCAACCGCCAAGGCGGTTGTCGGCGATGCTGCCGACCCGCGCCGACAGAACGCCGAACACGCAGCGGCCATCGCGCGGCATCAACGGCAGGAAGTGCTTGGCGACGATCGCCGGGCCGACCGCGTTGACCGCGAACGTGCGCGCGAGCCATGCCGGATCGAGGTCGCCGATCGCCTTTTCGGGGCCGTGATCGCCGGCGTGAAGCAGGCCGGTCGCGACGAGGATCAGCGTCGGTGCTTGGCCTTTGGCGACGATCGCGGCGGCGGCGGCGATGCTCGCCTCGTCTTCCAGATCGAGATGGCCGGCACCGGCGAAGCTGCGCGCGAAGGCGTGGACCGTGCCGAACGTGCCTTCGTCCTCCAGCGCGCGGACGAACGCCGCGCCGATCCCGCCCGATGCACCGATGACGACCGCGCTGCTCATGCGCGGGTGAACCGCCAGCGGTCGGCTTCGCTCTCGTCTGGATCGAAGCGGTAGCCGTCGCTGTCGAAGCCCTGCATCTCAGCGATGTCGGTGATGCGATGTTCGCACAGCCACCGCGCCATCATCCCGCGCGCGCGCTTGGCATTGAAGCTGACGAAGCGCGGACCGTCCGGGCCGGGTTCGCGGAAATCAACGTCGATCACCCGCAGACCCGCCAGTCGCCCGGCGACGGCGGCGAAATATTCCTGGCTGGCGAGGTTGAGGACGACGCCCGATCCCTCCGCCGCGACATCGTCTCGCACGGCGGCGGCGATGCGGTCGCCCCACCAATCGGTCAGGCTCTTGCGGCGCGGCGCCCAGCGCGTGCCCATTTCGAGCCGATAGGGGCGCATCGCGTCGAGCGGGCGGAGCAGCCCGTACAGGCCCGACAGCATGCGGACATGGTCCTGCGCGAATGTGATCGCCGGTTCGTCGAGCGTTGCCGCCTCGAAGCCGGTGTAGACGTCGCCCGCGAACGCGAACAGCGCCGGACGTTCGGGGCCGTCGGCGAAGCCGGCGAAGCGGTCGGCGTTGAGCTTGGCGAGCTTGGGCGAGATGTGCATCAGTTCGGCCAGCTTCTTCTGGCTGAGCCGTGCCGCAGCGGCGGCGAGCGTATCGGCCTCTTCGGCGAAGCGCGGCGTGGTCGGCGTGATGGCGGGAATCGGCCGCTCGTAATCGAGCGTCTTGGCGGGCGAGAGCAAAGCGATCATGCCGCGCGGGTAGCGGTCGCGTGGCAAAGCGTCAAAGGGAGCCGCATCCGGGTTCAACCGTTGTTCAGTCCACGCCGGCCAGAAGCCGGCGCACGCCGCGTCGCTTGAACGCGGCGAAACGGATCGGTAGAGCGGCGCGGTGATCGGCCAGCGCCGACGTTAGGAGACTTTCAAGATGCAGGGTGTTTCGAGGATTGCGATTGCCGGGGCGCTGATGCTCGGCCTGGGTGGCACCGTGATCGCGCTGCCGGCGAATGCGAAGAAGGAAAAGCCGGCCGAAGCGGCGCCTGCCGACGGCTTCAACCCCAAGAACCTGTCGAACGAGGCGCGTCCGGCGCTCAGCGCGATCCAGACCGCGCTCGCCGCGACCCCGCCCGACTACGCGACGGCGAAGGCCAAGCTGACCGAGGCCGATGGCCTCGCGAAGAACGCGACCGACAGCTACATCATCGCCAAGTTCCGCCTTCAGGTGGCAAGCGGCGAGATGAACGCTCTGCCCGAGGCGCAGCGCAACGATGTCGTGCTGGCCCAGCCGCTCGAGACGCTGATCGCCAATCCGATCACGCCGAAGGCCGAAAAGGCACAGTTCACGTATATCCGCGGCAATCTCGCCTACAACCAGAAGGACTATGCCAAAGCGGCGCAGTTGATGGCGAGCGCGCGCGACCTTGGCTACCAGAATGCCGATCTTCCGCTCAACCTCGCCCGCGCGAAGGTCGAGGCGGGTGACGTGGCCGGCGGCGTGGCCGAGCTCGACACTGCAATCAAGGCCGAGCAGGCCGCCGGCCGCAAGGCACCCGAAGCGTGGTACAAATATGCCGTGTCGCACGCGATCAAGGCCAATCTCCCCGAGCAGACCAACACCTGGACCCAGGCGTGGCTGGCCAATTACGGCACCAAGGAGAATTGGCGCACCGCGATCTACACCTTCGGTTTTTCTGGCCCCGGTGCGGCGAAGCTGACCGATCGTAACCGGATCGATCTGTATCGTCTGATGCGTGTCACCAACTCGCTCGCCGGCGCGAAGGAATATATCGATTACGCCGACGCCGCGAACAAGACCGGCCTGCCGACCGAAGCCAAGACGGTCATCAAGGAAGGCTTCGATTCGAAGGTGATCCCGGCCGGCAACGCCACCGCAAACGACATGGCCAAGCAGGCCAATGAATCGATCGCGTCGGACAAGCCGCTCGCCGCGCAGGAAAAGGCGGCCGCCGCAGCGCCGAAGGGCGATCTCGCCTCACAGGCGGGTGACGCCTATCTCGGCGAGCGGAACTACGCCAAGGCCGCCGAGCTGTATAAGCTGGCCGCCACCAAGGGCGTGGCCGACAACGACCGGCTTAACCTCCACCTCGGCATCGCGCAGGCGCTCGGTGGCGACAAGGACGGCGCGCGCGCCACGCTCGCCAAGGTGACGACCTCGCCCAACGCCGAGATCGCCAAATTGTGGGTGACCTGGCTCGCTTCACCGCCGGTCGCAGCGTAATCGAAGAGGGCGGCTCCGGTTTAGGCCGGGGCCGCTTCTTCTGGGCCATGTGTTTGGCGAGTCACACAACGGCCCCGGCCTGCGCCGGGGCGACGGTTACTCCGTAACCGCTTCGGCGCGGGTCATCTTGAGCTTGCCGCCCACCACTGCGCACGCCAGCCGTCCCTCGACCAGATCGAGCGCGTCGCGGCCAAACTGTTCGAAACGCCAACCCTCCAGGATCGACAGCCCTTCGCGCTGACCCGCCGCCAGCGCGTCGAGATCGTCTCCGCGCGCGAGCAGCCGGGCGGCGACATCGATATCGCGCGAGCGAATCTTGAGCAGCAGCTTGAGCAGGTCCGCCACCAAAGCGCCGTCCTTGCCGAGACCGGGCTTGCGATCGTCGCGGGCGGGCATCTCCTCGGCGGGCATCGGCTCGGCATTTTCGAGCGCGACCATCATGCGGCCGCCGATGTCGTTGGTCGCCCAGGTCGGCGAGAGGCCACGCACCTTGGCGAGATCGGCCTGTTTGCGCGGCGGATGGCCGGCGATGTCGGCGATCGTCTCATCCTTGACGATTCGGCCGCGTGGCAGGTTCTTGCCCTGTGCCTCCAGTTCGCGCCAGCGTGCCAGCGCCTTCAAGCGCCCGAGGATATCGGACTTGCGGCTCGGCACGCGGATGCGACGCCAGGCCTCTTCGGGATCGTTGGCGTAATTGGCGGGATCGCCGATTCGCTCCATCTCCTGATCGAGCCACGCGCCGCGCCCGGTTTTGCGCAGCCGCGCGAGCATCTTGGGGAAGATTTTGGCGAGGTGAGTCACATCGCCGATGGCATATTCGATCTGACGTGCGTCGAGCGGGCGGCGGCTCCAGTCGGTGAAGCGCGCGCCCTTGTCGACGCTGATGCCGAGATAGGCATCGACGAGGTTCGAATAGCCGATCTGCTCGCCTTGCCCGAGCGCCATCGCCGCGACCTGCGTGTCGAACAGCGGGTAGGGCGTCTTGCCGGTGAGGTTATAGACGATCTCGAGATCCTGCCCGCCGGCGTGGAAGACCTTGAGCACATCCGGGTTGTCGACCATCAGGTCGAGCAACGGCTGCATGTCGAGGCCGGGCGCCATCGGATCGATCGCCGCCGCCTCGTTCTCGTCGGCGATCTGAATCAGGCACAGTTCGGGCCAGAAGGTGTTCTCGCGCATGAACTCGGTATCGACGCAGACGAAATCGGCTTCGGCGAGGCGGGTGCAGAGGTTGGCGAGCGTGGCGCTGTCGGTAATGAGCGGATGGATATGCATCTTGACCCTTTAGCGAGGGATGCGCGCCTTGACAAAGGCGTGTCGGAAAGGGAGTGCGCGGACCATATCACCGTCGCCCCGGCGCAGGCCGGGGCCGCTGCGTTATTGAGCGCAGCGTACACCAACTCAGCGGCCCCGGCCTTCGCCGGGGCGACGAAAGAAGAGCCATGCACGCCTATCGCACGCACACTTGCGCCGAACTCCGCGCCGAACAGGTCGGCCAGGAAGTCCGCCTGTCGGGCTGGGTCCACAAGAAGCGCGATCACGGCGATCTCGTCTTCGTCGATCTGCGCGACCATTATGGCATCACCCAGATCGTTACCGACGTGAGCGGCCCGGTGTTCGACGTGATCGAAAGCCTGCGTAGCGAGAGCGTGGTGACGATCACCGGCACCGTCGTCGCGCGCGCGGGCGAGGCGGTGAACCCGAACCTGCCGACCGGAGCGATCGAGGTGCGTGCCGTCTCGGCGGTGGTGCAGTCGGCCGCGCACGATCTGCCGATGCCGGTGGCGAGCGAGAACGAATATCCCGAGGATATCCGCCTGCGCTACCGTTTCCTCGATCTGCGGCGCGAGCGGCTCCATGCCAACATCCTGCTGCGCTCGCAGGTGATCTCGTCGCTGCGCCAGCGTATGATTGGGCAGGGCTTCACCGAGTTCCAGACGCCGATCCTGACCGCCAGCAGCCCCGAGGGCGCGCGCGATTATCTGGTGCCGAGCCGCGTGCATCCCGGCAAGTTCTATGCGCTCCCGCAGGCGCCACAGATGTTCAAGCAGTTGCTGATGGTGGCGGGCTTCGACCGCTATTTCCAGATCGCGCCCTGCTTCCGCGACGAGGACGCCCGCGCCGATCGCTCGCCTGGCGAGTTCTATCAGCTCGATTTCGAGATGAGCTTCGTCACGCAGGACGACGTGTTCGCCGCGATCGAGCCGGTTCTGCATGGCGTGTTCGAGCAGTTCGCCGACTGGCAGGGTAAGGGGCGGACCGTCAGCCCGCTGCCGTTCAAGCGAATCCCGTACCGCGAATCGATGCTGAAATACGGCAACGACAAGCCCGACCTGCGCAACCCGATCCTGATCTCGGACGTGTCTGAGCAGTTCGTCGGCTCGGGCTTCGGTCGGTTCGCGTCGATCGTCGAGGGTGGTGACGTGGTGCGCGCGATCCCGGCGCCGGGCACGTCCGACAAGAGCCGCAAGTTCTTCGACGACATGAACGGCTGGGCGCAGTCCGAAGGGTTCGCAGGTCTCGGCTATGCGACTCGCAAGGGCGGCGAATGGGGTGGCCCGATCGCCAAGAACCACGGCGAGGCGAAGATGACCGCGATGGCCGACGCGCTCGGCCTCGGACCGGACGACGGGCTGTTCTTCGCCGCCGGCAAGGAAGCGCAGGCGGCCAAGCTCGCTGGGCTCGCACGCACGCGGGTTGCCGAGACGCTCGGCCTGATCGACGACAAGCGCTTCGAATTCTGCTGGATCGTCGACTTCCCGATGTTCGAATATGACGAGGACGCCAAGAAGGTCGACTTCAGCCACAACCCGTTCTCGATGCCGCAGGGCGAGATGGACGCGCTGGAGACGATGAACCCGCTCGATATCCTCGCCTATCAATATGATATCGTCTGCAACGGCGTGGAACTGTCGTCGGGCGCGATCCGAAACCACAAGCCCGAGATCATGTACAAGGCGTTCGAGATCGCCGGCTACACCCAGGCAGATGTCGATACGAACTTCGCGGGCATGATCAACGCGTTCAAGTGCGGCGCGCCGCCGCATGGCGGTTCGGCGCCGGGCGTGGATCGCATCGTCATGCTGCTTGCCGATGAACCCAACATCCGCGAGGTCATCACCTTCCCGATGACTCAGAAGGCGGAAGACCTGATGATGGGCGCGCCGAACTTCGCGACGGCGAAGCAATTGAAGGAACTGCACATCAAGACGGTGGACGGCCCCGGCGCCAAGTAAGCGGCGTTCCGCCGAGCGAAGCCGGGCGCTTGTGCCTCGACTTCGCTCGGCATGAGCGGTTAGGGTGGCGGATGACGATCGCCCTAACCGACCATGAATCCGGCGCGAAATACGACGGCGACTATGACGCCGCGCTCGCCACGCTCCAGAAACGCCTCGCGCATGTGCAGGTCGCGCATATCGTCCACGGCAAACGCGCGATCGTGCTGTTCGAGGGTTGGGACGCGGCAGGCAAAGGCGGCATCATCCAGCGCCTGACCAGCGAATGGGACCCGCGCAACTTCGAGGTCTGGCCGATCAAGGCGCCGACCGAGGAGGAACGCGACCGGCATTTCCTCTGGCGGTTCTGGCGGCGGCTGCCCGCCAACGGCGATATCGCGGTGTTCGATCGCAGTTGGTACGGTCGCGTCCTTGTCGAACGCGTGGAAGGCTTCGCCAGCGAAAAGGACTGGAAGCGCGGTTACGATGAGATCAACGAGTTCGAGGCGCAGCAGGTCGATTCGGGCACGACGATCGTCAAGCTGTTCGTCCATGTCAGCCAGAAGACCCAGGACAAGCGCCTGGCGGGACGGCTCGACCATCCGTGGAAGCGTTGGAAGACCGGGTTGGAGGATTATCGCAACCGCGCCAAACGCGACGCATATCTCGACGCGATGCACGACATGTTCCGCCGCACCGATACGCGCTGGGCGCCGTGGCACGTCGTCGATGGCAACGACAAGAAGGCGGCGCGGATTGCCGCGCTGACCTTAATCGCGGATGCGCTGGAGGCTGGCGTCGACATGACCCCGCCGCAACTCGACCCCGAGATCGAGAAGGTCGCGCGCGCGGCGCTGGGGCTGTGAGGTAGCGTCCTTAATCCAAAGCTAAGGCTTGGCGGCTATCCCGGCGCGAGTTTCCACCGCGCCGGACCGTCATGCTGAGATTCTTGCTGCTCGTGCTGCCGACACTGGTGCTGATGACCTCCTGCACGCGCACGCCGCCGATGCAGGTGGTGATGGACATCCCGCCGATCGTCCGTGCGCCCGATCTGCTCAGGCAGCTCGATCTGAATGTGCCGGGGAATCTTGCTCGCACCGCGCTGCGCGAGGCGGCTGCCGGGACAGAATCGGATTTCGACGCCGCGCCCGCATTTCTCGCCCGCGCACAGACGCCCGACGACGCCGCGCGGGCGATCGATTGCCTGACGGCGGCGGTCTATTATGAGGCACGTTCCGAATCGGACGGGGGCGAGCGCGCGGTGGCGCAGGTGGTGCTCAACCGCGTGCGCGATCCGGCGTTTCCGAGCAGTATCTGCGGGGTCGTCTATCAGGGATCGACACGATCGACCGGCTGCCAGTTCAGCTTCACCTGCGACGGATCGATGAACCATCCGATCCAGCCGACCGCGTGGGCGCGGGCGCGCGCGGTCGCGATGGGGGCATTGGCGGGGCTGGTCTATGCGCCGGTCGGCTCGGCGACCTTCTACCACGCCAATTACGTGTCGCCGTGGTGGGCGAGCAGCATGAAGCAGGTCGCGTCGATCGGCGCACACATCTTCTACCGCTGGCGCGGCGCGATGGAGAATGCGCTTGCCTTCCGACAGAGCTATTCGGGCAGCGAGAGCCTGCCGGTGCGGACCAGCCCAATCCTTGCGGCGAGTGATGACGGCGACGTGGCCCCGTCGAGCGGGGTTAACGGCGGGATTCAGGTGGTCGGATCAGTGACGATCCACCGCAGCGCACCCGAAGACTCGGCGCCGCCGGCGACAGCCACTCCAGCGCTGACGCCCGTGGCCAGCAGCGGCGTTGCCGGTATCCGCATACATCGCGGTGCGTTCGCGCCCGACGTGGCCCAAGACGTCGGCAAGCCGCGTCACATCACCGTGCCGGCGGCGAGCGACCCGGCCTGACTCGGTTCAGGCGGGTGCGAATGCGCCGTCTTCGCCCATCACATGCAACACACCGTCGGCAATCGCGAAATAGGCGCCGCGCAGCGTCAGCGTGCCTGCTGCCTCGCGTTCGGGGATGAACGGGAAGGTGCGCAGGTTGGCGATACTGACCCGCACTGTCTCCAGTTCGAGCGCCCGTGCCGCCTCGGGGCCGGTGCCGTGTTCGGCGACAATGCCGTCGCGCGCAGTGTCGAGCATGTCGACCCAGTGTGCGATGAAACCGCCTTCGCCGGGGGCTGCGCCGTCGAAGGCATGTGTCAGCGACGCTTTGACGCCGCCGCACGAGCCATGCCCCATCACGACGATGTCGGTGACGTTGAGTTGGGTCACCGCGAATTCGAGTGCGGCCGAGACGCCGTGGCGCGACCCGTCGAGTTCGAACGGCGGCACCAGATTGGCGACGTTGCGCACCACGAAGATCTCGCCAGGCGAGGTGTCGAACACCTGTGCCGGATCGACTCGGCTGTCGGAACAGGCAATCACCATCACGCGCGGCGCCTGGCCGTCGCGCAATTCGGCCCAGCGGTCGCGCTGGCGAGTCCAGTCGACCACGCGGAAGCGCTGATAGCCTTCGATGAGGTCTGCGAATCCGCTCATGCTGCTCTCCGTCGTGCTCGTTCGGGGGTTCCTAGGGGCAAAGCGCCGCTTACGACAAGCGCAACCGTGATGATCCGCGCGGCAGTTGTGGTAAGCGGTGTGGATGGCTATTTGCGAGCGATGAACGAGATTACCCCGATCGCTCACCCGGCCGCCCAGCCCGAGACCCGCCAACGCAAGCCCGACTGGATTCGCGTGAAGGCGCCGATGGGCGCGGTGTACAACGAGACGAAGGGGCTGATGCGCCGGCTCGGCCTCAACACCGTCTGCGAGGAAGCGGCGTGCCCGAACATCGGCGAGTGCTGGACCAAGAAGCACGCGACGGTGATGATCCTTGGCGACACCTGCACCCGCGCCTGTGCGTTCTGTAACGTCAAGACCGGCATGCCGCGTGCGGTGGATGCGCTTGAGCCGCAGCACACCGCCGATGCCGCCGCCGAGCTGGGGCTTGAGCATATCGTCATCACCTCGGTGGATCGCGACGATCTGCCCGACGGCGGTGCGTCGCAGTTCGTCAAGGTGATCGAGGCGCTGCGCCGCACCACGCCCCACACGACGATCGAGATTCTTACACCGGATTTCCGCAACAAGGCGCAGGCCGCGATCGAGTCGATCGTCACGGCGCGGCCCGATGTGTACAACCACAACCTCGAAACCGTACCGCGCCTTTACCCGACGATCCGCCCGGGCGCGCGCTATTATGCGTCGCTGCGGCTGTTGGAGAGCGTCAAGCGGCACGATCCGTCTATCTTCACCAAATCGGGTGTGATGCTCGGGCTTGGGGAGGAGCGGCTCGAAGTGCATCAAGTCATGGATGACATGCGTTCCGCCGACATCGATTTCCTGACGATGGGGCAATATCTCCAGCCGACCCCGCGCCACGCCAAGGTGCAGGATTTCGTCACGCCCAAGGCGTTCGACGCCTATGCCGCGATCGCACGCGCGAAGGGGTTCCTGCTGGTCGCGTCATCGCCGCTGACGCGGTCGAGCTATCATGCTGGCGATGACTTCGCGCGGCTGCGCGCGGCGCGGGAGGCAAAGCTGGCGACGGTGCGGGTGTGAGGCTGCCCGCAACATACGTCACCCCAGCGCAAGCTGGGGTCTCTCGCGGCAAAGGCACCCGCCATCACCGGGAGACCCCAGCTTGCGCTGGGGTGACGGATTGTGGCTGGGCGACGGAGTTCTGCGAGGCGACGAACCTTGCCTAAGCACCACGAAACGCGCCGCTTGCCCTATACGCCCGAGCAGATGTTCGATCTGGTCGCCGATGTGGCGCGCTATCCCGAATTCCTGCCTTGGGTCTCGGCGATCCGCATCAAGTCGAACACCGAGACGCAGATGGTCGCCGACATGATCGTCGGTTTCAAGGGACTGCGCGAGACCTTCACGTCGAAGGTCGACAAGCAGCGGCCCGAGCGGGTGCATGTCGAGTATCTCGACGGGCCGCTCAAATATCTGCGCAACGACTGGGTGTTCCGGCCCGAGGGCACCGGCTGCGCGGTCGATTTCACGGTCGATTTCGCGTTCAAGAACCGCGTGTTCGAGATGCTTGCCGGGCAGGTGTTCGGCGTCGCGCTGCGCAAGATGATCGGCGCGTTCGAGGAGCGCGCAGCGGTACTTTACGCTTCGCCTTCAGGCTCGCCCGCCGACGGCATCAGCAATTCGAGCGCGCACAACGCCGCCTGAAGACGGATGCCACCGCGCCCGATGTCGCCGAAATCCTTGCGATCGGCGACGACATGTTGCGGATCGGCGCCGCGCTCCGCACGCGCGAACACGACCGTGCCGACCGGCTTCTTCTCGGTGCCGCCGCCCGGCCCGGCGACGCCGGTGATCGCGACCGCGACATCCGCCCCGCTCTCCGCGAGTGCGCCCTGCGCCATGCTCCATGCCGTTGCGATCGAGACCGCGCCGAACGTGTCGATCACATCGGGGCTGACGTCGAGCGCATCGATCTTCGCGTCGTTCGAATAGGTGACGTAGCCGCGCTCGAACATTTCCGACGACCCCGGAATTTCGGTGATCGCGGCGGAGACGAGGCCGCCGGTGCAGCTCTCGGCGACGCAGACGGTGCGGCCGGCGGCAAGATTTGCATCGACCACCTTCTGCGCGGCGGCGACAAGCTCTTCGGGCAGGATAGTGAACATCGTCACTGCGCTCCAAACGGGCAAACGGGGATGGCGGCGGGCTTGGTGCCATTCTTGCGGTCGATCGCGGCGATCTGCAATGCCGCCACGATCGCGGCGACCGCGTTGCGGGGCGGCAGCGGCGCGATCATCGTCAGGAAGCGGTTGGCGGGGCCGCAATCGGTGGGTTTGACCTGCTGCGCAACGATCGGCCCGGCGAGCGAGATCACCATCAACCTTGCGAGATCGTTGTCGAGCATCGGCGCGGCATCCGGTGGCAGGATCTTGGCAAGTGCCCGGCGCGTGTTGGGCCAATTGGCATCGGCGAGCGTGCGATAGCTGTCGCCGAACACCCGGCCGGGGCTGCGCAGCAGCGCGCCGGCGGGAAGCTGGTTCGTGCAGGTGCGGCTGACCTCTTCGAGCGCGTCGGGGATGACGGTGATGAGCAGCGACTCGGCTTCAGGCGCGGTCAGGCATGCGCGTGCCTGGAGCGGTTGCGCCGCCGCTTGGCCAGTGAGCGCGCACGCTGCGGCGGCGAACGCCAATTTTTGGAGGGGTTTCATTGCGCGCCGATCCTGATCGTTGCCACGGCCTGCGCCGCGATGCCTTCGCCCCGCCCGGTGAAGCCGAGCCGCTCGGTCGTGGTTGCCTTGACGCTGATCTGCCCCGGATCGAGCCGCAACAGATCGGCGATGCGGGCGCGCATGCCGGCGCGGTGCGGGCCGATCTTGGGCGCCTCGCAGATGATGGTGAGATCGATGAAATCGATGATGCCGCCTTGGCGCCCGATCAGCGAGGCGGCGTGCTGGAGGAATTGCGCCGAGTTCGCGCCGCGCCACTGCGGGTCGCTCGGCGGGAAGTGCATGCCGATATCGCCATCGGCGATCGTGCCGAGCAACGCGTCGGTGATCGCGTGGAGCGCGACATCCGCGTCGCTGTGGCCCGACAAGCCCTTGTCGTGCGGGATCAGCAGCCCACCGAGCCACAATTCCTCGCCTTCAACGAGCCGGTGGACGTCGTAGCCGGACGCGGTTCGCACGCGCAACGTCGCGGCGTGGCGCGCCTCGGCGGCGGCGAAATCGGCGGGATGGGTGATTTTTTCGAGCATCGGGTCGCCCTGAACGATGGAGGCTGTGTGGCCCGACCGCGCGACCATCTGGGCGTCGTCGGTCGCTTCGGCATCCTCGGGCCAGGTGCGGTGCGCGGCGAGCACTTCGGCGAAGCGGAAGGCTTGCGGAGTCTGGACGCGGTGGAGGCCGTCGCGGGAAACCGGCGTGCCGTCATCGCGCACCAAAGTATCGGCGACCGGCAAGGCGGGAAACGCGCCGACCTCAGCGTCGAGCGCGGCGATCAGCCGGTCGATCACCGCCGCCGACACGAAGGGGCGGGCGGCGTCGTGGATCAGCACGCGGTCAGGCGCATCGGCGGCGAAGGCTTCGAGGCCATTCAACACCGATTCGCGCCGCGTCGCCCCGCCGATGACGAAGCGCACGTCGCCGAGCGCTTCCGCAAGCAAGGCTTCCTGTCCCGCACCGATCACCACCATTACGCTATCGATGCCGGGATGCGCTTCCAGCGCGGCGTGGCTGTGCGCGAGCATCGGTTTGCCGGCGAGCGGAGCGAACTGTTTGGGGAGCGCGCTGCCGCTGCGCAGGCCCTGGCCGGCGGCAACGATGATCGCGACGGTGCGAGTGGACGACATGGTCGCAGCGCCTAGCCCATGCCGCACCCGCCCGCCAGCCTTGCCGCATGCGGCGCACTCGCCTATAGGCTGCCTGTTTTTCAGGCAGACCTTTAGTGACCCCGCGCACCCTCGCTCCCATTCAGATCGGCCCCGTGACGATCGACCAGCCGGTGATCCTGGCGCCGATGACCGGCGTCTCGGACATGCCGTTCCGCACGATCGTGCGCCGTTACGGATCGGGCCTCAACGTCACCGAGATGGTGGCGAGCCAGGCGGCGATCCGTGAGACGCGCCAGTCGCTCCAGAAAGCGGCGTGGCACCCGATCGAAGACCCGGTCTCGATGCAACTCGTCGGCTGCACGCCCTATGAGATGGGCGAGGCGGCGAAGCTCTCGGAAGATCGTGGCGCGGCGATCATCGACATCAACATGGGTTGCCCGGTGCGCAAGGTGACCAACGGCGATGCCGGATCGGCGCTGATGCGCGATCTCGTCAATGCCGCCGCGATCATCAAGGGTGTGGCCGATGCGGTGAGCGTGCCGGTCACGCTCAAGATGCGGATGGGCTGGGACCATTCGAGCCTCAATGCGCCGGAATTGGCCCACATCGCCGAGGATCTCGGCGTGAAGATGATCACCGTCCACGGCCGCACCCGCAACCAGATGTACAAGGGGAGTGCCGACTGGGGCTTCATCCGCCGCGTGAAGGATGCCGTCAGCGTACCCGTGATCGCCAATGGCGACATCTGCTCGATCGAGGACGCCGAGGCGGCGCTGGAGCAATCCGGCGCGGACGGCGTGATGATCGGGCGCGGGTCTTACGGGCGGCCGTGGCTGCTCGGTCAGGTGATGGAGTGGTTCCGCTCCGGCCGGCGTGTTCCCGATCCGACGCTCGACGAACAATATTGCCTGATCGCCGCGCATTACGAGGCGATGCTTGAACACTACGGCAACGAAACCGGCGTCAACATGATGCGCAAGCATATCGGCTGGTACACGCGCGGGCTGCATGGTTCGGCCGAATTCCGCAACAAAACCAACCAGATCGCCGATGCGAACCAGGTCAAGGCGATGCTTGCCGAATTCTACGCGCCGTGGCGCAGCCGCGCGGCGGCGTGACCCCATGACTTCATGACCGAGGGAGCTGCGGGGCCGGGCTTCGCCGAACTGTTCGCGACGCTGCCGGTCGCGGTGATCGTGCTCGATCCCGACGCGCGCATCACTTACGCCAACGCCGAGTGCGAGACATTGCTCAACCTCTCCGAGCGCGCGATGCGCGGGCAGACGCTCGCTTCGGTGATCGTCCCGCCCCGCGCGCCGAGCGACCGCGACGAGCGGCTGTTCGCGGCGTTCGACACCGAGATCGAACTGCGGCGTGGCGGCGGGCGCGTGCGGGTCGATTATATCGAGGCGCGCGTCACCGATCGGCCCGGTTGGCGCACGGTGACGTTGCACCACGCCGCCGCCTCGCGCCGGATGGGGCATTCGGTCGATCGCGCCTCGGCGGCGCGCGCGGCGATCGGCGCGGCGGCGATGCTGGCGCATGAGATCAAGAACCCGCTGTCGGGCATTCGCGGCGCGGCGCAATTGCTCGCCGGGCCGAAGACCGACACGACGCTTACCACGCTCATCACCACCGAAGTCGATCGCATCGCCGCGCTGATCGACCGGATGCAGGATTTCACCGACACCCGACCGCTCAACCTTCAGCCGTCGAACATCTACCCGCTGCTCGACCACGCCAGGCGGGTCGCGTTGGCCGGGTTCGGCCGCAACGTGACGATCGAGGAACGGTTCGATCCGTCGCTGCCGCCAGTGCTGGTCGATCCCGATGCGCTGCTGCAAGTCGTGCTCAACCTGCTCAAGAACGGCTGCGAGGCGCTCACCACCGTTGCCGACCCGCGCATTCTGCTCTCGACCGCGTATCGGCACGGCATGGCGGTAAGTCCGTCGCCGGGCCGGCCGCGCCAGCCGCTGCCGATCGAAGTGTGCGTGATCGACAACGGCCCCGGCGCGCCCGAGGAGATTGCCGATCATCTGTTCGATCCGTTCGTATCGGGTAAGCCCGAAGGGCAGGGGCTTGGCCTGTCGCTGGTCGACAAACTGGTGCGCGATATGGGCGGCATCGTCCAATATGCGCGCGAAGGCTCGCCGCTCAGCACCGTATTCCGTATTCTACTTCCCAGAGGTTCAGCTTGACCAGAGCCGGCAACATCCTCGTCGTCGATGATGACGGAGCGATCCGCACCGTGATCGTGCAGGCGCTACAACGCGACGGCCACCGGCTCACCACCGCCGCCACGCTCGCCGAGGCCGAGATGCGGCTGGCGGCGGGTCTGCCCGACGTGCTCATCACCGATGTGGTGCTGCCCGATGGCAACGGTCTCGACATGGTCCAGCGGCTGGTCGGAGAGCATCCCGGCCTGCCGGTGATCGTGCTGTCGGCGCAGAACACGCTCACGACCGCAGTGCGCTCGACCGAGGTCGGCGCGTTCGATTATCTGCCCAAGCCGTTCGATCTCGATACGCTCGCTGCCGCCGTGCAGAGCGCGCTGGCGCGTGGCTCGGGCGGTGTGGCCGAGCCGATCGGCGAGGAAGACCGCGCGCTGCCGCTGATCGGCCGCTCGCCGGCGATGCAGGACGTGTACCGCGTGATCGCGCGCGTCGTGTCTAACGATCTTACCGTGTTGATTTCCGGCGAATCGGGGACGGGCAAGGAATTGGTCGCCCGCGCGATCCACGATCTCGGGCCGCGCCGCCGCTCACCGTTCCTCGCGATCAACATGGCGGCGATCCCGCGCGAACTGATCGAGGCGGAATTGTTCGGGCACGAACGCGGCGCGTTCACCGGCGCGCAGGCGCGTTCGGCCGGTCGGTTCGAGCAGGCGGCGGGGGGCACCTTGTTCCTCGACGAAATCGGCGACATGCCGATGGAGGCGCAGACGCGGTTACTGCGCGTGCTGCAATCGGGCGAGTTCACCACGGTTGGCGGCGCGCGCACGATCCGCGCCGATGTTCGCATCGTCGCGGCGACAAACCGTGATCTCGCCGTGCTGGTGTCGAACGGGCAGTTCCGCGAGGATCTGTTCTACCGGCTCAACGTCGTGCCGGTGACGCTGCCGGCCCTGCGCGCGCGCCGGCAGGACATCGCCTTGCTCGCGCGCCATTTCCTCGACCGCGCCGCCGAAAGCGGGTTACCGCGCAAGCAGCTCGACCCGCAGGCGATCGCCGTGCTGGAAAGCCATGACTGGCCCGGCAATGTGCGCGAGCTGGAGAATATGATGCGCCGCATGGCGGTGCTCAGCCGCGACGACATGATCGGTGCGGGCGAGGTCCGCGTGCTGCTCGGCGGCTCCTATTCGGCCAATCCGCCGGCGGAAGTCGATCCCGGCATCGCCGCTGCGATCCGGGCGCGGCTGGAGCGGCTGGCGATCGAGGAGCCAGCCGCGCTGGACGATGGATCGCTGTACGATCGCATCATCGGCGAGGTCGAACGCCCGCTGATCGAGGCGCTGCTGGAGCGCCACGGCAACAACCAGCTTCGCGCCGCGCGCGCGCTCGGTATCAACCGCAACACCTTACGCAAGCGGCTCGACACGCTCGGCATCGGCTGACGAGGGTTCAAGGGATCGGGCGATCGGCTCCGTCTACGTTCAGACTCGGCGCGATATAGCCGATCCGAACCTACCGGGAGACCGACATGCTGCTTCGAATCGGATTGTTTGCGAGCCTTGCGCTCGTCGTGATCGCGGGCGGCGCGCCTGCTGTGGCGAGTGTCGATCGCTCGCCCAAGCCGGGCGGGGTGTATCGGCTCAAGCCGGGCATCTACGTCCAGAAGGGCGTAGCCTGCGAAACCGCTCCGAACGCGGCGATCCGGCAGTACGACGGGCGCGGCATCAGCGACGCGCACTCGCGGGCCTGCCGCGTGCGCGTGCTCGCGCGCAAGGGGGATCGCTATTCGGTCAGCCAGTCGTGCATCGATGCCGGAGCCGGACCGGCGCCGCGCGTCAGCGAGCGCCAGACCGTCACCGTTCGGGACGCTTTGACCTTCACGATCCAGACGCGCGGGCCGGGCACGACCTATCGTTATTGCCCGGCCTATATGCTGCCGGCTGGCCTGCGGGGAGCGGCGAAGTGAGGGCGGTGATGAAGGTCGCGGTCGCATGCGGTGGGCTATTCGCGCTCGGCGCGTGCGCGACGGTCGCGCCCGGTGCCGGGCCGGCGCCCGCCACCGGCGCGGCGACATCGATCGCGATTTCGGTAGGGCCGTGCTTCGGCTTCTGCCCGGTCTATGACGTCAAGATCGCGGCTGACGGCACGGTCGCCTTCACGGGTGAGCGCCATACCGCCGTGCTCGGCACGCGCGAGCGCCGCGCGACGCCGGAGGTCTATCGTGCGCTGGAGGCCGATCTCGCACCGTTCCGGCCCGCCGACGGCAGTAATGCGGCGGTCCCCTGCACCGTCGCGATAACCGACATGGCGACCTATACGATCACCTGGACGGGCGCGACGGGCCAGCAGACGGTGGCGACTCATCGCGGCGGTTGCCGTGAGGGCGCAGGGCGTGATCTCGATGTCGTGCTGCGCGCGCTGCCGCAGCGGCTCGGCATTGAAGACTGGATGCGCCAGACCACTAGGCCGGGAGTTTTACGCGGATGAAAAGCACGGCTTTCACGCTCGTAACCGCCTCGGCGCTGCTCGTGGCATGTGCGCCCACCACACATGAAACCCCCACCGCGCCGGCGGCACATGACACCACACCCGCGCCCCACCAATGCCAGCCCGAAGCGGCGTCGAAGCTCGTCGGCCACGCCGCGCCGGATGATGCGCAAGTGAAGCAGCGCACCGGCGCAAGCACGATCCGGCGAATCGCGCCGGGCGACATGGTCACACACGATTTCCGCGTCGAGCGCATCACGCTCGCCATCGATCCGGCCGGCAAGGTGGTGCAGGCTCCCTGCGGGTAGCAAAGCGACGGCCTGCCTGACCCGGCGGGCCGTCCGATCACCTTATGCGACGATCCGAACCGGCACGCTCTTACCCGCCGGCGTCTTCGATTCCTCGTCGTGCCAGGACAGCGGCACCAGCGGGTTCATTTCGGGGTAATAGGCCCCGAGGCATCCGCGCGGCAGCAAGAAGCTGGTGACCTTCAGCCCGCCGACCTGCCGATCGACCCCATCGTCCGCGTCGCTCGCGAGACCGACGATCTGACCTTCGGTCAGCCCCGCCGCCGCGATGTCGTCGGGGTTCATCAACAGGACGTCGCGCGTGCCTTCTATCCCCCGCAGGCGGTCGGAATAGCCGTAGATGGTGGTGTTGAACTGGTCGTTCGATCGCAGTGTCATCAGCCGCCAGCGGCCCGCTTTGTCTTCGATACCCCAGGAATTGAGCTTCTTCGGCACGGTGAAATCGGCCTTGCCGCTCTTGGTTTTCCAGACGCGTTCGCGCGCCGAATTGCCGCGATAGAACCCGCCGGGCGTGAAGACGCGCCGGTTGAAATCGTGGAATTGCTCGGGATAGGTTTCCTCGATCGCATCGCGGACCTTGGCGTAATCGCCGACCCATGCATCCCACGGCACTTTGGGATTGGGTGGCAGCGTCGCCTTCGCGATGCCGGCGACGATCGCGAGTTCTGACTTCAGCTCACTCGACGTCGGTTTCGCCTTGCCGATCGAGCCGTGGATGCAGGACAGGCTGTCCTCCATCGTCACCGCCTGCGGGCCGCTCGCCTGCATATCCTCTTCCGATCGGCCGAGGCACGGCAGCAGATACGCCACCTCGCCGTTGATGAGGTGGCTGCGATTGAGTTTGGTGGCGATCTGGACCGTCAGTCGCAGCTTGGTCCATGCGGTTTCCATGATCGCGCGCTCGGGGATCGCGCGGATGAAATTGCCACCAAGACCGAGGAACGCCTTCACCTCGCCCGAGATGATCTTTTCACAGACGTGAACGGTGGTGAGACCCGTCTCGCGCGGTGGCTCGAAGCCGTATTGCTCGGCGAGCTTGTCGAGCGGCACCAGTTCAGGCTTCTCGGAGATGCCGACGGTACGCTGGCCCTGCACGTTGGAATGCCCCCGGACCGGTGACACGCCGGTTCCGTCACGCCCGATATTGCCCTTCATCAGGAACAGATTGACGAGCTGCTTGATGTTGTCGCTGCCGTGGACGTGCTGGGTCAGCCCCATGCCGTACATCGCGATCGATCGCTTGGCGCCGATATAGATGTCCGCCGCTGCCTCGATGTCGGCACGCGCGAGGCCGCTCTCCGCCTCGATCGCCGACCAGTCGGTCGCCTCGACATGCGCCTTTACCGCGTCGAAGCCATCGGTGTGCTGCGCGATGAAGTCCACGTCGAGGACATGGCGCTTCTCGGCCGCCCACAGCTCCGCTTCCTTGGCGAGCACATGCTTCATCATGCCGGTGATCGCGGCGATATCGCCGCCGGTCTTCACTTGCAGATAGAGCGTCGAGATCTTCGTCTCGGCGGGAGTCAGCATCTCCTTGGCGCTTTGCGGGTTCTTGAAGACCTCCAGCCCCTTCTCGCGGATCGGGTTGAAGGTGACGATCTTGCAACCGCGCTTGACCGCCTCCTGCAAGGGGTGAAGCAGGCGCGGGGAGTTGGTGCCGGGGTTCTGCCCGAAGAAGAAGATCGCGTCGCACAATTCGAAGTCTGCGAGCACGCAGGTGCCGACCGGTGACCCGGTCACGTCTTTCAACGCGACCGACGTGGTTTCGTGGCACATGTTGGAACTGTCGGGCAGGTTGTTGTGGCCGTACAGCCGCGCGAACAGGGCGTAGAGATAGCTCGTTTCGAGGCTGGCCCGGCCGGAGGCGTAGAAGACGGCGGCGCCCGGATCGATCGCCTCCAATTCCGCGCCGATCGCGGCGAACGCCTCGTCCCAATCGCATGCGACGTATGTGTCGGTCGCGGGATCGTAGCGCAGCGGATGGGTCAGCCGACCGGTCTGTTCGAGATCGTAGTCTGCCCACGTCTTGAGTTCCGACACGGTGTGTTCGGCGAAGAACTCGGGCGTGCAGCGCCGGCTGGTCAGTTCCCACAGCGTTGCCTTGGCGCCGTTCTCGCAGAACTCGAAGGTGTGCGGCACCTTGGGTTTGCCCCACGCGCACGACACGCACATGAAGCCACCGGCCTTGTTCTGCCGCCGCAGCGCGTCGAGCGCCGCCGGTCGCGCGCGTTCGCGAAGCGCGGTCTCGACGATGCCGCGCACCGAACCCCAGCCGCCTTCGGCGCCATCGTAATGGACGGTCTCGTCTTCTTCCATGAAACGCGTCCCTCGCGACCGTCGCTGCTACTGCAGCGGACAACGCCCTGAAATCGCGTGGGGTTCCTGATCGAAGCCCGTCGTTCGACCGATGAACCCTGCCCGCACGAGGAATCGAACCCCGGACATCCACTTTACAAGGGTGGCGCTCTACCAACTGAGCTATACGGGCAGGCGACCGCCTATAACGAGCGTGTCCGCGCGCGCCAAGTCCGATCCGAGGCGACGTCATACCAAGTGTGTTTGATTCCCGGCGGTCGAGCGGCCAGAACGCACCGCGAAGTGTGAGGAACCGACGTGCAAGACTATAGCGATACGCCCGAGGCCGAGCGGCCGGTTGCCGGGGTCGAGCATTATGACGGCCCGGCGGGCGGCTGGGGCGCGTTGAAGGCGGTGGCGCTGGCGGTGCGTGACCAGATGGGTGCGTCCACCGATACGCGCGCGCTGCTCCAGATGAACCAGCCCGACGGGTTCGATTGCCCCGGCTGTGCCTGGCCCGATCCCAAGAAGACCTCGTCGTTCGAATTCTGCGAGAACGGTGCGAAAGCAGTGACGTGGGAGGCGACCGCCAAGCGAGTCGATCCCGATTTCTTCGCGCGCCACAGCGCGACCGAATTGTTCGGCTGGAGCGATCATGCGCTCGAAGACGCCGGTCGCCTCACCCACCCGTTGCGCTACGATCCGGCGACCGACCATTTCATGCCGATCGCGTGGGACGAGGCGTTCGCGCGGATCGGCGCGGGATTGCAGGCGCTCAGCGACCCCAATCAGGCGGAATTCTACACCTCGGGCCGCGCCTCGAACGAGGCGGCGTTCCTGTTCCAGTTGTTAGCGCGCGCTTACGGGACCAACAATTTCCCCGATTGTTCGAACATGTGCCACGAGGCGACCAGCGTTGGGCTGCCGCAATCGATCGGGGTCGGCAAGGGTACGGTCACGCTGGAGGATTTCGACCTCGCCGACGCGATCTTCTGCATCGGCCACAATCCCGGCACCAACCATCCGCGCATGCTCTCGACGCTGAGCGCGGCGGCGCGGCGCGGTGTTCCGATCGTCGTCGCCAACCCCTTGCGCGAGCGCGGGCTGGAGCGGTTCAAGTCGCCCCAGCATCCGAGCGAGATGCTCAGCACGCAGGCGACCGAACTGGCGTCGGAATATCATCAGGTCCGCGTCGGCGGTGACGGCGCGATGCTCAAGGGCATGATGAAGGCGCTGTTCGAAGCCGATGCCGCCGATCTGGCGGCGGGCGGAGCAGGGCTGCTCGACCGGGCGTTCATCGTCGAGCACACGCTCGGTCTCGATGCGCTACGCGGCGATATCGACTCGACCGGCTGGGATGAGATCGTCGCGCGATCTGGCCTCGATCGCGCCGCGATCGAGCGCATGGCGCAAACCTATTGGCGGGCCGAGCGCGTTATCCTGTGCTACGGCATGGGCATCACGCAGCACGCCAACGGCACCGCCAACGTGCAGCAGCTCGCCAATCTGCTGTTGCTGCGCGGCAATATCGGCAAACCGGGCGCCGGCATCTGCCCACTGCGCGGCCATTCCAACGTGCAGGGCGACCGCACCGTCGGCATCACCGAAATCCCGTCCGAGGCGATGCTGGCTCGGCTCGACGCCCGCTTCGGCATCACGGCGCCGCGCGCGCATGGCCACAATGCGGTCGATGCGCTGGCGGCGATGCGCGACGGGCGCGCCAAGGCGCTGATCGCGCTCGGCGGCAATCTGGCGGTGGCGATGCCCGATCCGCAGGCGAGCTTTGCCGCGTTCCGCAAGCTCGATTTGTCGGTCAACATCCTCACCAAGTTCAACCGCACCTGCCTGCTCACCGCGCGCGAGACGATCGTGCTGCCGTGCCTCGGGCGGACCGAACACGATGCGCAGGCGAGTGGATCGCAATGGGTGACGGTCGAGGATTCGATGTCGATGGTCCACGCCTCGCGCGGGCGGCTCAAGCCGGCGGCGCCGGATTTGCGCTCGGAACCGGCGATCATCGCAGGGATCGCCAAGGCTGCGCTCCCCGGCGTGGCGATCGACTGGGACGGGCTGGTCGCCGATTACGACCGCATCCGCGACGGCATCGAGGCCGTGTTCCCCGACTTCCGCGATTTCAACGTGCGCGTGCGCCACAAGGGCGGTTTCCGGCTGACGGTGGGCGCTTCGAACCGGGTGTGGAATACGTCCGACGGCAAAGCGCATTTCCTCACCCACCCGCTTGCCGGCGCGAGCGGAGAGGCGGGGGCGTTGCTGCTCACCACGATCCGCAGCCACGACCAGTATAATACGACGATCTACGGGCTGAACGATCGCTATCGCGGCATCACCGGGCGGCGAGATGTGGTGTTCGCCAATGCCGATGATCTCGCCGAACTCGGTCTGGCGCACGGCGATGTCGTGAATATCGAAGCGGGGCCGGGGCGGCGGCTGGAGGGCTATACCGTCGTGGCGTATGCGATCGCGCGCGGGTCGCTCGCGGCCTATTATCCCGAGGCGAATTGCCTCGTGCCGCTGGAGGATCACGATCCCCACAGCGGCACGCCGTCGTACAAGTCGGTGCGGGTGACATTGCGCGCGGCTTAGGCGGTCGCCGGCCGCAACCCCAGCCAACGCGCCGCGCCCGGCATCGACCGCCGCACGATCGCTTCGGCAGCGAGTACGACGATCAGCGTTAGCCCGAACATCGGCAGGTACAGCGCCAGCGCCACGATCGCGATCACCAGACCAGCCCCGAAAGCCGGTCGCGGCAGTGCGGTCGGTGCGCCGAGACCGACCCGCCGCCTGCGCCACCACATCACCACGCCCGAGACGGCGAGCACGACGAGCAGCAGCGCCGTCACCGTGCCGAGCATTTGATTGACGATCCCGAACAGCGCGCCTTCATGGGCGGCGACGCCGTAACCGATGACGCGGTCGATCCAGTGGCGCTGCGCGAAGTCGATGCGGCTGAGCAAAGCGCCGGTCTTGCCATCGACTTTCAGATCGCTGCGCAGTGGCCGGTCGGCGGCATCAGAGGTGATCGACCACGGCGCGCCCGCCCGCGCTGGCGGCGAAATCAGCACCGGCGGCGCAACCGCGAGCGGGCGAACCGTGGCGATCACGCGGGCAAGCTCGCCGGGCCGGATCGGCGCGGACGGCATCACCATGCCACCGTGGCCAGCATGATCGCCGGACATCGCATCGTCGGCGGGCGGCTTGCCGCCGATCGACCAGTCGACCGGGCCGCGCGCGGTGCCGGTAAGCTGCCGGACCTCGGTAAGATAGCTGCCCCAGCCCTTGGCCCACGGCAGGCCGGTGAGGATCAGGCCCAGCGCGAACAGCGACACCCAGATGCCGGCGACCGCATGCAGATCGCGCCAGTATGGCCGCCCCTTGCTGCGCAGGCGCGGATACAGCACGCCCGCCAGCCCCGATCGCCCGCGCGGCCACCAGAGGTATAGTCCGGTGAGCAGCATCACGATCGCCCAGCACGCGGCGATCTCGACCAGATAGCTTCCCACGGCCCCAGCAAGCAATTCGCCGTGAAGGTGGAACACAACCCGCAACGGCCGCCGCTCCTCGGTCACGACGTTCAGCACCGCCAGCGAGCGTGGATTGAGGTAAACGCGCTTGTCGGCATGATCCCGCGTCACGAGAATCTGCACGGCGGCATCGTCGCGCTGCGGCAGCACATATTTGTGCAGCGTCGCCCCCGGCACCGCGCGCAACGCGGCGGCGACTTGCGCGTCGGGCGACGCCAGTGGCCCGGTGGTGGCGAGGTGAGTATAGGGTTGGTCAAGCCAAGCCTCGATCTGCGGCTTCCACAGATAGACCGTGCCGGTCAGCGCCAGCCAGATCACGAACGGCACGCAGAGCAGGCCGGCATAGAAATGCCAACGCCAAACGGCGCTGTAGCTGAGGCTCGGGCGGGGTATACTCGCCATCAGAACCGTCCTTTCACGCCAACATAGACGGTGCGCGGCTGCCCCGCGTAGACCGACCCGGTCGTCGTCGTCAGCGCCGTGGCCGGATTTTGCTGGCCGGCCGCGTTGAGGCTGTCCGAGATGATCGAGGCCGATCCGACATAGGTCTTGTCGGTGAGATTCTGCACCGAGGCGTAGAAGGACACGCGCGACCACCAGCCGTCACCCGCCGGGGGATCGTAATGCACGTTGAGGTTGAGCAAGGTGTAGGCGGGAATGCCGAGCAGGTTGGCGTTGTCGATGAAGTAGCGCGAACGGTACGTCACCTCCGCAAAACCGCCCAGCCCCGCGAGGGTGCCGTGGGGCGTATCATAGCCGAGCCGCGCGTTGACGAAGGTCGGGATCACCCCGGGAATGTGATTGTCGGCGCGGTCGAACGCCGCCGACACCGCACCCGAAGTCAGCCGCTCGACATAGCGGGTATAGCGCTGGTCGTTGTAGCTGTAGTTCGCCTGCACATAGCCGCCCGGCAGCGCGCCGGGCAGGGGCGTCCAGCGCATCGCGAGTTCGACACCGCGATGGATCGAGCGTGGCACGTTGGTGGTGAACGACAGCAGGTTGACGCCCGCCGACTGGGTGACCTGCTCGTTACGGAACCATTCGTAATAGCCGGTCACCTCGGCGGTGAGCGTGTCGGCGAGCTTCACCTCGGCACCGAGATCGATGCCGAGGTTGGTCTGGGTCTTGAGATCGGTATTGTTGCCGGCCACGCCTGCGGTCGTGACGAACAACTGGCCCGATTGCGGAATGCCGTAAGCCGTGCCGATCCGTGCGTGCAGCTTGAGCGCCGGGTCGGCTTGCCAGACCAGCGATGCCTCGGGGGCGACATTGTCGAACGCGCGCAACGCGGGGATGTAGGTCAGCGTCGGACTTGAGCCTACCGGATAGACATACCCGGTCTGGCGCATGTCGATCCGCGAATGCTCGTAGCCGATGCCCAGGACGAGCTGGAGATCGGGCGTGAGGCTCAGTTCCTCGCGCGCACGCACCCCCATGTTGCGCACCCCGCCGAACACCGTCTGCGTCGGCGCGCCGATGCCGTTGCGGCCAGCGGGTGTCTTGTTGAACGAGTAATTCTGTCCGTCGAGGTAATTGTAGAACAGGCCGACGAAGCTCACTGAGTCCGTGCCGGCGAGGCGATTCTTCGCCGTCACGTCGGAACTGATGTTGTAGCTGTTGAGCGTTCCCCGAAACGGCGTCGCGCTGGTCGGCTGGAAGACGACGCGGCTGTCGAACGTCGCTTGCGTGCGCCAGGTCGTGCCGGCGGAGACATCATGCTCGTAGCGGACGCCGACGATGGTGCGGCGGTCATTGCGGGCAAGATCGCCTTCGGCGGCCGTCTGCGCGACGCGGGCGCCGTTTACCCCGTTTGCCAGCACCGAGATCGTCCCGCAGCCGGGCGCGGCGGCCGCCGCCCGGTCGCAGCCCTGCTGGTACGGATTGGCGAGATACTGGGTGTACGACAGCCGCGTCGACAGCCGGAACTCGCCTTCATTGTAGATCACCTTGCCAGTGATGCGGTCGCGATCGGACAGCGTGAGCGTCGCAAGCGCGTTGATCGTGCCGGTCTGATAGCCGGTGTGGCCGGTCGCGCCGTCGGCACGCGCGAAGCTGCCGAACACCGCATAATCATAGCCGTGCCCGGCATGGCCAAGCGTCGCGTAGGTGTTGAGATAGCCGAAGCTGCCGCCATCGATCCCGGCCTCGACGCCTTGCAGGTCGCGGCCGCTGCGCGTGCGGAAGTTGATCGCGCCCTCGACCGCGTAATTGCCATAGCGGGCTGAGGATGGGCCGCGCACGACATCGACGGCGCCATAGGCGTGTGGATCGGTGAGGTCGAAGCGGGCGAGGCCATCGGGCTGGGTGACGGGGAAATCATCCTCGAACACCTGGATGTTGCGCGCGCCGAAGCTGTTCCGCGCGTTCGATCCGCGGATCGACACGCCGACATCGCGCGGGCCGTTGCCGCCGGTCACGGTGACGCCGGGTGAGAGCTTGACGATATCGGCGATCGTCGTCGCGGGTGTGTTGCGGAAATCGGCGTTGGTGATGGTCGTGTCGGTCTGGCCGGCGACCTTGGTGGTGAGCGTCAGCGCGTTGCCGATGACGATGACGTCGCGTGGCTCCGCTCGCGCATTGGACGCGGGAGCGGGGGCGGTCGCATCGATCCGGCGCAACTCCGCGTCGATCGCGTCGCGTTGTCGCAGCAATTCGGCGCGGCGCGCGTCTGGCGGGGATTGGGCGGACGCCGCCGAAGCGGCGAGCACGGCGATCGACGCCGCGCAAGGCAGGAAAAGGCGCACAGTGACTCCTGTTGGCGCGAGTGCAGCAAGGATGGCGGCGCGGCCTCGGCCGCGTCCTCGGCGCACGCTGCGCCGCTCAGGCGCGCGCGAAGCTGCCGATCGTCACGGGCGCAGCGGTGGTCCGCGCAACGGTGGCCGCAGATAGGCGCGCGTCAGGACCGGCTTTTGGCTGACTTGGCGGAACACGGTGACGATGACGAACGCGATCGCCAGCGCGAGCAGGATCGGATCGGTCGCCGCCAGCGCAACCGCATTCAACCCGGCGAAGGCGCAAGGCTGCTCGGTGGTCTGCCCGTCCTTTTTACCGTCGTGCCCGGTATCGTGCGTGACGTGATGCGCCATGCCCGGCATGGCCATGACATCGGTGGATGCCACAGTGGTTGGCGCCATGCCGGAGCACAGCACGAGGCCGATCGATCCGCCCGAGGTATCGAGCATATAGCCGCTCGGCACGATCACCTTGAGCAACAGCGCAAGCGTCAGCAGCCATGCCGCCACCACGCGATGCTGCCTGAGATGATTGCGAAACGCCTGCACGCTGACGTCTCTATGCGCCGCGATTAGCGGTGTCACGACGGCAAAAGGTCCAAGCCAGTGTGTCGTCATCCGCATCAGGATGATCCCGGCGGGGATTTAGACCACGATCGCCAATCTCAAATTCGGCTCCCGGCGAATAAGGCGGGTTAGGGAAGCGGGTCGGGTGCCAGCCGCGCGGCGCCATCGACATCGAAATTGAGCATCGACGGTTGGCTGGAAGAATAGCGCGGCCAAGCCGGCAACGCGTCTCCGTTGGGATCGCCACGTTTGACGAAATTGACGAGATAGCGGCTTACCGTCTGTGCTGCGGCGCGATCGGTGGCGGTGGTTTGATCGCCATATTTGATGGACGCGGTGTTGAAGAAGAACGGAATATCGGTTGCGTGTTTGGCACCTTTTCCATCCGCCGTCCGGGCCGAGTTCGCGACGTAGGAAAACCGATAGTAATAGGTCGGAACGCTGCTCGAAGCGAACAGCGCAGCCATCTTGCGAGCGCCGGTGATCATGTAGCCCGACGGCCCGCCGATATCGTCGCTGGTGGCGCCGAGCATGACCGGCACCTTGCTGAACCGGCCACTCTGGTAAGCGGTGTTTGGATCTACGGCGATCCTGCCATCCGCGATCGGGCCGGTGAAGGTCTTGGGCTGACCAGCGGGTGTCATCATGGTGGCGAGGTTCAAGCCAGCGACGATCTGATCGGCGGGTAGCGCCCGAAGCTTCGCCACGGCTTGCCCATCGTCTGGCGCGATGCCCTTGGACTTCGCGAAGGCGAGGCCGATGTCCTCCGCTGCGGCGAGGGTCGTACCTGGCGCTGAGTTCGGGCCGCCGGACTCGATGACCGCCCTTTGGAAAAGGCCGTCGGCGAGCGGCGATGTGATGAGGGCGTGAACCGACATTCCGCCGGCGCTTTCGCCGATGATCGTCACATTGGCGGGATCACCGCCGAAGGCCGCGATGTTGCGGCGGACCCAGCGCAGCGCCGCCAACTGGTCCATATATCCATAGTTCGCGAGCAACCCGCCATCCGGGTTCGTCGTGGTCAGTTGCGGATGGGCGAACGTGCCGAAGCGGCCAAGGCGGTAGTTGAAGCTGACGACCATGATGCCCTGTCCGGCAAGTTCGGCACCCGAATAGGTCGGCGGGGAGGAGCCGCCGTTGACGAAGCCGCCGCCGTAGATCCACACCATGACGGGCAGCTTCGCTTTTGCGCGGTCGGGCTTCCAGACGTTCGCGTAGAGGCAATCCTCCGCCGGCGGCGTGCCGAGCGGCGCGGCATCGCTTGGAAACGGGAGCTGCATGCAGTCATGGCCATACTGACCGGCGTCACGTTCGCCGGGCCATTTGGCGGCGGGCTGGGGCGCGCGCCAGCGCAGGTCGCCGACGGGAGGCGCCGCGAATGGTATCCCCTTGAACGACGTGATGCCGTCGGCGCTCCGGCCGAGCAGAGCGCCCGTATCGATCACGACGCGGGGACGATCCTCCTGCGCATAGGCGGGAGCCGACAGGGACACAGCAAGGGCCGCGAGGATGATGGTGCGCATGTCGTCTCCTGGCGTGGATGATCGTGAGGGTATGAGCGTAGCTGCGCTGTTCGAGCATGGGATAGTGCGTTAGCATACTCCCGCCGCTTCAGCCCCGGAAGAGCAACGGCGCCATCTCATGCAGGCTGCGGCGCCAGGTGAGGAATTCGTGCGCGGTGCCTGGGGAGACGTAGAAAACGCTGTTGATGCCCGCCGCCTTCCGCGCCCTGATCGAGTTTGCGGACGATCTAATTTCTCGCGATTATCGCGCCGGCCGTTTCGGACGGCAACGACTAATTACTCCGACATACCTTCTGTTTCGCCTTACCCTCGCCGGAGCGATGGGGCCGGAATGGCATCCGAGACGTTGAAGAGCTCAACTCGAGGAGCAACGCGTGAAATCATATCTGGGGGGATCGTCAGCGCTGGCGCTGGTTCTTGTCTTGAGCGGGTGCAATTCGCCCCAACAGACCGGCACGCAGCAGCAATCGGCGGCGCAAGCTCCGGCCGCTCGGGCCGGCGGGTGGACGGATGGTGCTTCCGCGCAGTTGCGAAAGGCGATCGCGGGCCGCGCCGCGCACGGCCTTGATCAGATGCGGTTCGATAGCGTTGGCGACGGGAGCGGCGCGCAGGACGAGGCCGCGCTGACACGGGCGGCGCTGGCCTATGCCACCGCACTGGCACGCGGGGCCACCGATCCCGCGAAACTCTATGACATCTATACCGTAGCGCGCCCCAACCCGGACCTGAAACAGGGGCTGTCGGCCGCGTTGAAGGCGGGCGACATCGCTGCGTGGCTGAACGGCCTCGCCCCGGCAGACGCCAATTACCGCCGTCTTTCACAAGCCTATCTCGCGTTGCGCCGGCAGCCGGCCGCGCCGGAGCCTTCGATCGCCGACGTCGGCAAGCCGATCAAGCCGGGTGTCACCGATCCTCGCCTGCCCGCGATCGCGCGGCAGCTCGTCAACCTCGACTACCTCAAAGCGGCGGCAGCGCAGGGTGATCGCTACCCGCCTGCGATGGTCGCGGCGGTGAAGGCGATGCAGGCCGATTATGGCATGGAGCCAGACGGCGTCATCGGTGGCGAGGCGCTCGCGATCCTGAACCTGTCGAATGTCGATCGTGCCCGCGCCATTGCGGTTGGCATGGAGCGGCTGCGCTGGCTGGAGCGGACCCCGCAGCCGACCCGCATCGACGTGAACCTCGCCGCCGGAAGGCTCAGCTATTGGCGCGATGGCAAGCTGGTGGACAGCCGCAAGGTGGTGGTCGGCGAACCCGACAAGGAGACGCCGCAGCTCGGTTCGCCGATCTTCCGCCTGGTCGCCAATCCGACCTGGACGATCCCGCGCTCGATCGAGCGGAGTGAACTGGCGGGCAAGAGCGGCAGTTATCTGCGGGCGCACAACATGGCGCGGAAGAATGGCTGGATCGTGCAGCAGCCGGGGCCGAAAAACTCGCTCGGTCTGGTCAAGTTCGACATGCAGAACGAGCATGCCATCTATCTCCACGACACGCCGGCCAAGGCCATGTTCGCGCTCACGCAGCGGCAGCGCAGTCATGGCTGCGTCCGCGTGGAGGATGCGCTTGGCTTTGCCGAAATCCTCGCGCGGGACGAAAACGTGCTGGACGAATGGCATAAGGCGCGGGCGACTGGGAAGGAGTCTTTCGTGAAGCTACCCCGCCAGATTCCGGTGCGGATGCTCTACCAGACGGTGCTGTTCGACGAGAGTGGCGAGCCGATCGTGCGCAACGATCCCTATGGCTGGGACGACCGCGTCGGCGCCGCGCTCGGGTTCAAGGTGGGGAAGGCGCTTCGCGTGCGGACGGACCAGGCGGACGTCGGGCCGTAACGAATCGCTTTACGAGGGACGCGCGGCCTGACGTCGATCGTCAGGCCGCGTTATTGCACGGCGGCGATCTCGGTGGGCTCGGGTGCCGGCTCTTGCGGCGCCGGCGGGAGGCCCAAATCCTCCGCGTCCAACGGTGGCGAGGAGACATCTGCTGCCAGGGACTCGTCGGTGATCGTCACACGCGCGCCCAGGCGCGTGATTGCGTAGAGCCGCTTGGCGAAGGCGATCGGCACCCGCACGCAGCCGTGCGACGCCGCGTAGCCGGGATCGCGCCCGGCGTGAATCGCCACGCCGTCCCAGGTGATGCGCTGCATGTACGGCATGGGCGCGGCGTCGTAGAGGTTCGATGTGTGTTTGACCTGCTTCTGCAGGATCGTGAAGTATCCGGTTGGCGTATCGTGCCCCGGCTTGCCGGTGGAGACCGCCGATACCGCCATGAGCCTGACGCCGCGATAGACGTACATCTTCTGGTCGGGGATGCTGACCACGATCCGCACCCCGCTCGCATCCGGCTTGGTCGCGGGATCATCGTTCCAGAGGAAATCCCCCGGACTCATCATAGCCACCGCCTCGCTGGTCGGCTCGGCATCGCGTGCCTGCGCAGCGTTCGGGACGATCGCCAATGCAGTAACCACCGCCACGGCACGAATGCCGCGACGAAGAAGCGTCGAAGTCATCGCGCACCTCGTTTATACATCTGGTCTACAGGCCCGTGCCGCATCTCAGCCAGGCATCTGGATATGCGAGACAAAACGCGATTCGCCGGGTTTTGATCCGACCTGCGAGAATATGCGCCCGTTGCGACGAAGTGATGCGAAGTCGCGATGAGATTGCAAAAAGGTCGGAACAAAACGCTGTTTTCGCAACGAAATTCTCAGGTTTTCGTGGTAAATGGTATCATCGCTTACCAACGGGATGCCTACCGAGCCGTGCAAACTCCTGTGCTTAGCCTGTCACGCCGCAGCCTCGCCAAAACCGGGATCGCTTTGTTGGGCGCCGCAGCCCTACCGCGCGTTGCGGCGGCGCAGCTTCCAACCATCCAGCCGCTCGCGTCGCGTCGTGTCGTGCGTCCCGAACTGCTTCGGCGGGCGCTCGCCGCACTTCAGCGTCACGGATCGCAGATCCCGCACCGTGACCGGATCGCGATCGCGGACTTCTCGCAGCCATCGGCGCAACCGCGCTTCTACCTCGTCGATATGGCGAACGGCATGGCGACCACCCTGCTCGTGGCGCATGGCAGCGGCAGCGACCCGGCCCATACCGGCTACCTTCAGCGCTTTTCGAACGAACAGGGGTCCAATGCTTCCAGCGAGGGCGCTTTCCTTGCATCGGATTATTATGTCGGGAAACACGGAAAATCGCAGCGGCTGATCGGTCTCGACCCGACCAACAGCAATGCGCTGCCGCGCGCGCTCGTCGTTCATGCCGCCTGGTATGCGAACCCCGATATGCTGCGCACGCATGGCCAGCTCGGGCGCAGCCAGGGCTGCTTTGCGGTCAGCGAAGGCGACCTTCAGCAGGTGTTCGCGCGGCTCGGCGAAGGCCGGATGATCTATTCCGCAAAGGCCTGACGCGGTGCTGCCGCGTTAGCGGCGAGCGGCCGGCAGGTGCGTGAAGCCGAACTCGACCAGTTCGGCGGCGCGGCGATCCCGCGCCCGTAGCGAATCCGCGCCGAGCACGACGGCGATGATCCGTTTCCCGCGCCGCTGGGCGGAGGTCGCGATGTTGTAGCCTGCGTCGGCGGTATAGCCGGTCTTGATGCCATCGACGCCGCTGACCTTGCCGAGCAGATGATCGTGATTGACGATGCGGCGCGAGCGCCAGATGATCGAGGGCGTGGCGAACACCGGATAATATCTGGCATGCCGCTTCAGCAATGCCAGCGAAAGTCCGGCCATGTCGCGCGCGGTGGTTTGATTGCCGCGGTTGGTGAGTCCGGTCGCGTTCGCGAAACGGGTGTTGGTCATGCCGAGCTGCCGGGCCTTGGCGTTCATCGCCGCCGCGAACGCGTTCTCGCTGCCGCACAGCCGTTCGGCGATGGCGACGGTGACGTCGTTGGCGGAATCCACCGCCATCGCCTTGATCACGGCGCGCACCGGCAGGCTCTTGCCCGCCGCGATCCCCAAACGGGAGGCCGGCTGCCGCGCGGCGTTGCGCGAGATCGGCACGGGATCGTTTAGCCGCAATCTCCCGGCATCGAGCGCATCGAACACGAGATACAGCGTCATCATCTTGGTGAGGGACGCGGGACGGCGAGGCTCGTCCGGCAGGCTGGCGTAGATCGCCCTGCCGCTCGACGCATCGACAAGCAATTCCGACGTGGGGCGCGCCACCTTGCGCGCGAACAGGGGCTGCGGGCCGACCGCGTACAGCAGCGCGCATGCGCCGAGGAGCAATCGGCGCGGCGAGGTGGGATTCAAACGATACATCCGATATTCCGATACCAATCGGATGCTCCTGACGCCGCGAAGCTGAACGGTGGCTTTCAGCGGATCAGATTTATCGACGGATCGGTCGATCGCTGCGGGCGCGAGGCGCGGACCGGGACGGCATACGATCAACCTCTGGCCGACGCCGGGTATTGGGGCAATGTCGCTACGGCCCCCCGGCTGAGGACGCTCAAAGTCCCAAATCCTCCAGCTCCGGGTGCCCCTGTGGTCGCGGGCCGAGTGGCCACCGGAACAGGCGATCCCCTTCCGAAATCGCAAGATCGTTGATGCTTGCCAGCCTGCGAGCCATCAGCCCGTCGGAGGCGAACTCCCAATTCTCGTTGCCATAGGATCGGTGCCAGCCGCCGGTTTCGTCTTGCCATTCATAGGCGAAGCGCACGGCGATCCGGTTGTCCGCATAGGCCCACAGGCCTTTGATCAGCCGATACTCACGCTCCTTCAGCCATTTGCGGGTCAGGAAATCGACGATAGCGTCGCGCCCCTGCAGAAACTCCGCGCGGTTCCGCCATATGCTGTCCTCGGTGTAAGCGAGCGCGACCCTGGCGGGATCGCGGCTGTTCCAGCCATCCTCGGCGGCCCGCACCTTTTGAAGCGCGGTATCGCGGGTGAAGGGCGGAAGCGGTGGTCGTGACACAGATATGCTCCTTTCAGTGGAAGGGCCGGCGCGTCAGGCGAACGGCGTGGCGAACTCGATGCGGAGTCCGCCGGGGATGAAAATCAGGAAGTGACGCGTCGCCGAGTCCGGGCGGACCGCGCCCGGTGCCGTATCGACCACCACGCCCGGACGCGCGCGCACCTTTTCCCACGCCGCGTCCAGCGCGGCATCGTCCGCCACCGCCAGCGACAGATGGTGCAGGCCGATATTGCCGCGTCGATCGAAGGCGCGGGCGGTCAGCGGATCGGCGGCGCGCCATAGGGTGAGCAGGATGGCGCCGTCGGATACGAAGATCGACGGATAATCCGGTACGCCGCCGACCTCGTCGAAGCCGAGCACGCCGCAGAAGAACGCGCGCGCCTCATCGAGATCGGGCACCGTCAGCCCGATATGATGGACGCCGCGGGTGAGTTTGTCGGTCATGGCTTTAGTCCTTCCAGTTCGGCAGTCCTTCCAGTTCGGCGACGCGGGCGCGCAACCGGGCGAGTTCGTCGGTCAAAGGTCTGGTAGCGCGCTGGACCTCGGCCTCGGTGAAGCGTGGGGTGATGTGCTGCGGGCAATTCCAGTCGAAGCCGATCACGTCGATCACGACTGCACGTTCGGGTTCGGCGGCATAGTCCGGCACCATCAGCGCGGCGATGTCGGCGGGATCGTCGCTGCTCGATGCGTGACCGATCAGCTTGAGCCGGCGCCGGTTGGGATAGTCCATCAGGAACAGCGATACGCGATCGTCGGCGGCGAGGTTCGCGGCCGAAAGGTACTGCCGATTGCCCTGATAGTCGGCAAAGCCGATGCGGTTGCCGGCGATCCGCCGCAGGAACCCCGCCGGGCCACCGCGATGCTGGACATAGGGCCAGCCATCCTCGCTCACGCTCGCCATGTAGACGCTGTCGCGGGCGGTGATGAAATCCAGTTCGCGGGTGGTGAGGATATCGGCATCCCCGGCATTCGCCTCCATCCGCGCGTAGGATGCGCGCGAACCCGCCGCCGCTTGCAGCGCGCGGGCACGCGGGCCGAACATGGTGTGGAGATATGTCTGTGCCATGCACCGGAAAGTAGCGCGGTGCGGAAGATGTGATAATCGGTGCTTCCTGGCACTCACCATTTCGATCGGGAGAATAATGGATCGCTTCGAGACGCTCACCGCGTTCGTCGCCGTTGCCGATCAGCGTGGCTTCGCTGCGGCGGCGCGCGCGCTGAACATGCAGCCGCCCGCCATCACCCGGGCGGTGGCGGCGCTGGAGCGGCATCTCGGCGTCACCTTGTTTCACCGATCGACTCGCGCGGTGTCGCTTACTGACGAGGGGGCGGCGTTTCTGGAGCGGGCGCGGCGCATTCTGGTCGATCTGCGCGAAGCCGAGCAGATCGTGATGGGTGGCCGATCGGTGCCGCGCGGCCAACTCTATGTGACCGCGCCGGTGATGTTCGGGCGGCTGCATGTGCTGCCCGTCATCAACGGGCTGCTAGCGAAGCATGATGGCCTGAGCGCGCGCATGATGCTGCTCGATCGCAACGTCCGCATCGTCGAGGAGGGTATCGACGTCGCGGTGCGGATCGGTGCGCTGGCCGATAGCGCGTTGCGCGCTGTGGCGATCGGATCGGTGGAGCAGACGATCGTGGCAAGCCCGGCCTATCTTGCCGAGCACGGCGTTCCGGCGACGCCGTCCGAGCTGGCCGGCCATCGTTGCATCGTCGGCAGCGGGGTGCCGACCGGGAGCGCCTGGCCGTTCGGGGCGAAGGGCGAGATGGTCGTGGAGATCGTTCCCCGGCTCACGATCAATACGATTGATGCGACCATCGCCGCGGCCGAAGCCGGGCTGGGGTTGGCCAATGTGCTCAGCTATCAGTCGGCCGGCGCGATCGCGGCGGGGCGGCTCGTGCGCGTGCTGGCGGAGCATGCGCCGCCGCCGATGCCCGTCAGCCTGCTTTACGATGCCGGGCGTGCGGCGATGCCGGCGGTGCGGGCGTTCATAGCGGCGATGCGCGAGCGGGCGCGCCAGGCGGCGTGGGTATAGCAGGCGCCGAGCGGCGGCATATCGGCGCGATCTCCGAAGAGAACGCTTTTGCTGCGGTCAGGCGGCCGCCGCCATCGCGTAGCGGCGGCAATGTTCGAGATAGCCCGCTTCGTGCCGGCCGGCGAGATCCACCACGCTTTCCCATAGCCACGACGGCGCATCGATCTTCGCGGTTCGGCTTCGGTTGAGCTCGGCTTGCCAGAGGCGGCGGTCCTCGGCGGCGAGCTGGCGGGCGTGCGCCTTGCCGACCACGAAGGCGAGATAATGCGCGGCCTTGGTCGCCTGATCGGTGGTGAACTGATCGACCTCGAGCTTGAGATCCTGCGGCATCAATTCGCGCACGAACACCGATGCATCGAGGATGTGCGCAGCGGCGATCCGTTCGCCGAGGTGCGGCGACAATGCGCGCGCCGCCGCGACGACACGCTCGCCCGGCTGCTGCGGCATCTTCGCGCCGCGCGCGGCGGGTGCGATCGGCGCGACCGCCTGCTTGATATCGACGAGCGCGTGGGCGCGGTCGTCTTCGGCGTCGCGCATCTCGACGATGGCGGCGATGCGCAGCAGGCCGAGCGAACTGCACCCTTTCATCCAATAGGCCGCGTCGGTCATGCGGACACGCTGGTCGCCCGCGCGGTGCCGCAGCGCGAGCACCATGCTGGCGACGGCGGGTTGGTCGAACACGCCGGCAACCGCGCGCTGCTCACTGTCATCGAGCCGCCAGAAGCGTTTGCCGAGCGGGATCGACGGCTCGACATCGTCGAGACGTTCCTTGGCGAGATGCCGCCAGCGCCGGCCGAGCGCGCGCCGGCGGACGGTTTTCACGGCATCCGGTTCGGGGCCGGCATCGCCGCTGGTCGGATCGGCGAGCGCGGCTTCGTAGCCGAGCATCATCTGCTCGATCATGCGCGCGGTGGTGACACCGGGCAGATCGGAACCCCGCGCCGCCGTCGCCAGCGAGAGGCCAAGGCGGATGAGATCGTGCAACGGATTGCCGATCACCGCCTGATCGAGATCGCGGATCTGAATCTCGACCTTGCCGGCGCCGTTGGCGATCGGGCCGAGATTGCCGAGATGACAATCGCCGCAGATCCAGATCGGCGGTCCTTCGGGCAAGTGTCTCGCCGCTGGCGACTCGACCAGCCATTCGTAGAATTTCGCAGTGTTGCCGCGCACATAGGCATGTGCAGATCGTGCCATCTTCAACGTTCGTTTGGCTTCGAGAACCGCGTTCCGGTCTTCGCGGGTCGGATGATCGCTCACGCAAGGCTCCTTGATGCAGCGCGAGAAACCGTTTGGAAACAAAGCTTGGTTCCATGACAATCTTGTCATGATCGTGACGCCGGTCGCCGTCCCGGCGCTGTGGCTGGTCTTTCGCCGCACGGCTTAGCGCTTAGGCATCCGCCGGCTTTATCGATCGCCGATCCTGTGCGCTATCGCGGCGGGATCGTCAGCCGGAATGGTGTTCGGCCCTGTGTTGGAGGTAAACCGGGGCCGGGCACGGTTCAGGCGACGAGGCGGGCGGGCGCGTTGACGCGGTCGGGCTCGATCGCCAGCACGCGCGGGCAGAGTGCCCCGAGCTTCGGCCGATGCGTGACGAGGATCAGGCCCTGGCCGGTCCGGTCGAGGCGGCTGTGGAGCCGGTTGGCGAGGATCGCTTCGGTTACGGCGTCGAGGCCTTCGCTCGGCTCGTCGAGCAGCAGCCACGGCGCGGGCGTGCAATAGGCGCGGGCGAGCGCGAGGCGGCGTCGCTCGCCGCCCGACAGGCGCGCGCCATTTTCGCCGATCCAAGTGTCGAGACCCCGGTCGAGCGCGCGGACACGGTCGTCGAGGACGGCATCGCGGAGGGCGTCCCACAAGGCCGCGTCGGCGGTCTCGCTATTGGCGAGCATCAGGTTTTCGCGGATCGTGCCCGATAGCAGCATCGCATCCTGCGGCACCCACGCGAAGCAGCGGCGCAGCGCAGGCAGCGGGATGGCGGCGAGATCGATCCCGTCGAGCGTGATCTGATTGGGTTGCGCTGGGCGCAACCCGATCAGGGTCTCGACGAGCATGGTCTTGCCCGCGCCCGACGGTCCGGTCAGCGCGAGCCGCTCGCCCGGTGCGACGCGGCAGGGCGCTGGCTGGTGGAAGGTCAGGACGGGCGTGTCCGATGGCATCGCGGTCGCGCGTTCGGGCCGGGAAACGGCGAGCAGCATGTCGAGCCGAGCTGCCGCCTCGCGCATCTTGCCGCGATCGATCTGGCCGCGCAGCAGCGGGGCGGCACCGTCGAGCGTCATCGCTGCGGCGAGCGCCGCCAGCGCGGCGATTTCCGCGCCCGCCGGTGCGGACAGCAGCGCCGCCGCCGATGCCGCGAGCGCGATCGACAGCGCCTGGAGCAGCTCGAACCAGCCGGCCACGTTCGCCTGCGCGCGCTGCGCGGCGGCGAGCGTGCGGCTGCGGGCGTCGATGCGATCGGCGGCCCAGGACTCCAGCCCGAAGCAGCGCAATTCGGGCGCCGCTTCGATCGCCTGCGCGAACTCCTCTCGCAACGCGCCGGCGGCGGTCTGGACGGCGCGGCCCGGCGCCTCGAGTCGGCGCGACAACGCGCGCGCGGTGAGCAGCAGCGCGGCGAGGCACGCGACGGTCGAGAGCGCGGCGAGCGCGCCGCCCAGCACCGTCAGGCACAGACCGGATGCCAAGGCGGCAGCGACGCCCCACGGCGCGGACAAACGGACGAAGCGAGTCTCGATCGCATCGACATCGCCGATCATCCGCGCTGTGGCTTCGCCGGTGCTCAGCGCCAGCGCTTTGCCGACTGGTGCGGCGGCAATTGCGCGGAACAGCGCTGGGCGGATGCGGGCGAGTGCGCCGAATGCCGCCTCGTGCGCCGCCAGCCGCTCGCCATAGCGCGCGCCGGTCCGCACGATCGCGAGCAGGCGGATGCCGGCGCTCGGCAGCATATAGTTGAATGCCTGCGCGGCCAGCGTGCCCGCCGCGCCCGCGAAAGCGGCTGCGGTGATGAACCAACCCGACAGGCCGAGCAGCACGACCGAGGATGCCGCAACCAGCGCCGCATACAGGGCCGCGCGGCGTAGCAGCGGGCGCTGGGCGCGGCGTTCGGCGGCGATCAGCGTTTCGAGCGTCTGGCTCATGCGGTCTCTCCGAGCCGGATCACGCGGTTGGCGATGGCGGCGAGCCGTTCGCTGTGCGTGGCGATGAGCGTGGTGCAGCCGGCGCGCGCGCGACAGATGGTGGCGATCAGTCTGGCCTCGGCCTGGGCGTCGAGATGCGCGGTCGGCTCGTCGAGCAGTAGCAGCGGCGCCGATTTGAGCAGCGCGCGGGCGAGCGCGATGCGCCGCCGTTCGCCGCCTGACAGGCCGCCGCCGCGCGCGTCGATCGGGCTGTCGAGGCCGAGCGGTCGCCGCGCCAGCATCGGACCGAGGCCGGCGGCGTGGATCACCCGGGTGAGGTCTTGTGGCGATGCCTTGGGGCAGGCGAGCAACAGGTTCTCGCGGATCGACCCGGCGATGATGAGCGGACTTTGCCCAACCCATGCGGCAATCGTCGCGACGCCGCCGGTCTCCGCCAACGCGATGCCGCCGACCCGCACCGCGCCCTCGCTCAACGGCGCCAGGCGGAGCAGGAGGTGGAGCAGGCTGCTCTTGCCGCTGCCCGACGGGCCGAGCAGCGCCACCGTTTCGCCGGGCGCGATGTCGAGCGAGAAATGCGAGACGGCGGCGGTGTCCTCGCCGGGGTAGCGGATCGTTACGGCGTCGAACACGATCCCCGGCGCGGCGCGCGGCAACGGTACCGTGGCCACGGGCGATTGTCGCTCGCCTTCCAGCGCGGCGAGCCGCTCGGCGGCGGTCTCGGCGGATTGCTTGTCGTGATAGGCGGCGGCGAGGCGGCGCATCGGCGCGTAGAATTCGGGCGCGAGCGCCAGCACGAACAGCGCGCGGCCGAGATCGAGCTGTTCCGGCACCGGGAAGGGCAGGAGGTGGAGCAGGTTGAACCCGCAATAGACCGCGACCAGCGCGACCGACAGCGCCGCGAAGAACTCCAGCGCGCCTGAGGATACGAACGCGACCCGCAGCACGCGCATCGTGCGGCGGGCGAGGTCGTCCGCCGCACGGCCGAGCGCTGCGGCCTCGCGGTCCTCGGCACCGAAGGCGAGGACGACCGGCAGCGCACGGATACGGTCGGCGAAGCGGCCCGACAGGCGGGACAGCGCGAGGAACTGCTGGCGCGACACATCCGCCGCTGCGCCGCCGGCGAGCGCCATCACGAGGATGAACGGCACCAGTGTCGCGAACAGGATGCCAGCCGCGACCGGGCTGGCGAGAGCGGTGGCGGCGAGCACGAGGAACGGCGCCACCGCACCCGCCTGTCGCGCGGGCAGGAAGCGCGCGACATAGCCGTCGATCGCATCGACCTCGTCCACCGCCGCGTTCATCAGCGTACCGGTGGTCGCGGTCGATCCGGGCGCGCGATGGAGCGACGTCGCGACGATCCGGCGACGCAGGCGGAGCTTGGCGTGTTCCGCGCCCGCCGCGCCGACGCGCGTGGCGAGCATCGCGAAAGTCCCGCGTGCGCCGCCGGAGAGCGCCATCAGCGCCGCCCACGGCAGCATCGCGCCGATCGACGGCACCGCCTCGACCGCTCCGGCCAGCCCGGTGGCGAAGCCGATCGCGGCGCCTGTGTCGAGCAACAGCAGACTGGTGGAGCCGCGCGCGCGCCCACCGTCGGCGGCAACGCCCTTCAGCCAGCGCGTGCGTGCGCGGGCAAGAGCGGGGCTGCTGGTGATCGCGTTCATGGACGGTGTCTTCGCCCGATCGGCCGGTGCAGTCTTTGACCCCGGTCAATGTCGCTGCCGGCACCCGCGCCTACCCCGCTGGCAACTTGGGGCCAGCCCGGCCTCGCGGGGAGACTCAAGCTATGGATCCGGGTGTTATCGACCTGTCGCGGCTGCAATTCGCACTGACCGCGCTCTACCATTTCCTGTTCGTGCCGCTGACCCTGGGGCTGAGCTTCATGCTCGTCATCATGGAATCGGTGTATGTGATGACCAACCGGCCGATCTGGCGCGTCATCACGCGCTTCTGGGGGCGGCTGTTCGCGATCAACTTCGTGCTCGGCGTCTCGACCGGGCTGACGATGGAGTTCGAGTTCGGCACCAACTGGTCGTATTTCTCGCATTATGTCGGCGACATCTTCGGCGCGCCGCTCGCGATTGAGGGGCTGATGGCGTTCTTCCTCGAAGCGACGATGGTCGGCGTGATGTTCTTCGGCTGGAACCGGCTGTCGAAGCTCGGGCATCTGGTCGTCACCTTCCTGGTCGCGCTCGGCACCAACCTTTCGGCGCTGTGGATTCTGATCGCCAACGGCTGGATGCAGAATCCGGTCGGCGCGCAGTTCAACCCGGAAACGATGCGGATGGAAGTGGCGGATTTCGGGCAGGTGCTGTTCAACCCGATCGCGCAGGCCAAGTTCGTCCACACCGTCAGCGCCGGCTATGTCTGTGCATCAGTGTTCGTGCTCGGCGTCTCCGCTTTTTATCTCCTGAAAGGCAAGTACCGGGGCGTCGCCAAACGCTCGATGGCGGTGGCGGCCGCGTTCGGGCTGTTATCGTCGCTGTCGGTCGTCGTGCTGGGTGACGAGAGCGGCTATGCGCTGACCGACAACCAGAAGATGAAACTCGCCGCGATCGAATCGGCTTGGCATACCGCGCCGGCACCGGCCGGACTCACGCTGTTCGGCCTGCCCGACACCACCACGCACACCACGCGCTATGCGGTCGAAGTGCCCTGGGTGCTCGGTCTGATCGCGACCCGCAGCCTCGACAAGGAGGTGACGGGCATGTCGGAACTGGTGCTCAAGGCGCAGGAGCGGATCACCTCGGGCGTGATCGCCTATGACGCGGTGCAGAAGCTCAAGGTCGATCCCGCCAATGTAGCCGAGCGGGCGCGGTTCGAGGCGCATAAGCGCGATCTCGGTTATGCGCTGCTCCTGAAGGCGCATGTCGCCGACCCTCGCACCGCCAGTCCGGCGCTGATCGCCAAGACGGCGTGGGATGTCGTGCCCAACGTGCCGCTGATGTTCTGGAGCTTCCGGATCATGGCGTTCATCGGCTTCTACATGATCGCGCTGTTCGCCACCGCGTTCGTGCTCGCCAGCCTGCGGCGGCATGACAGCACGCGCTGGTTCCTGCGGCTCGCCCTGTTCTCGATACCGCTGCCGTGGGTGGCGATCGAGCTTGGCTGGATCCTGGCCGAGATCGGCCGTCAACCGTGGGCAATCGAAGGCGTGTTGCCGACCTTCCTCGCCGCATCCTCGCTGTCACGCGGGGCGCTGTGGACGACCATCTTCGGCTTCACCGCGCTGTACGGCGTGCTGGCGGTCATCGAGGTGCGGCTGATGCTCACGTCGATCAAGAAGGGGCCGTTCGAGCACCACGACGATCCGCAGCCGGAACCCGGCACGCTCCCCGCGACCCCATTGGCCGCTTGAAAGGGACATAGACCATGTTCGATTATGAAAACCTGCGCCTGATCTGGTGGGTGCTGATGGGGGTGCTGCTGATCGGCTTCGCGCTGACCGACGGCTATGATCTCGGGGTGGCGGCGCTGCTGCCCTGGGTCGCCAAGACCGACTCCGAACGGCGGATGGTGATCAACACCGTCGGGCCGAACTGGGAAGGCAATTTCGTGTGGTTCATCACCGGCGGCGGCGCGATCTTCGCGGCATGGCCGTTCGTCTATGCGGTGAGCTTCTCGGGCTTTTATCTCGCGATGTTCCTGGTGCTGGCGGCGCTGATCCTGCGGCCGGTCGGCTTCAAGTACCGATCCAAGCGGGAAGACCCGGCGTGGCGTTCGCGGTGGGATTATGCGCTGTTCGTCGGTGGGTTGGTGCCCGCGCTGGTGTTCGGCGTTGCGGTCGGCAACGTGCTGTCGGGTGCGCCGTTTCGGCTCGATAGCGACCTGCGGTCGTTCTACGAGGGCGGCCTGCTTGGGCTGTTCACGCCGTTCACTTTGCTGTGCGGGCTGTTGTCGGTGGCGATGCTGGTGCTGCACGGTTCGGCCTGGATCGCGATCAAGGTCGAGCATGGCCCGGTCCATGCCCGTGCCAAGCGGTTCGGCACGGTCGCGGGGATCGCCTCGATCCTGCTGTTTGCCGGTGGGTGGGCATTCGTCGCCTTCACCAAGATCGGCTACCGGATCGTCACGACGATCGATCCGTTCGGCCAGTCCAACCCGCTACGCACCACCAGCGAGCCGTTCGCGGGCGCGTGGCTGGTCAATTACACCATCCACCCGTGGATGATGATCGCGCCGGTGCTTGGCTTCGCGGGCGCCGCGCTCGCGCTGGTCGGCATCCGCCGCAGTTCGGAGCCGCTCGCCTTCGCCGGATCGTCGCTATCGACGGTGGGGATCATCTCGACGGTCGGCCTGTCGATGTTCCCGTACATTCTGCCCTCCAGCATCGACATGCATTCGAGCCTGACGGTGTGGAACGCCTCTTCCACCGCCAAGACGCTCGGCATCATGGTGTTCGTGACGGTGGTCTTCCTGCCGATCGTGCTCGCCTACACGAGCTGGGCGTTCAAGGTGATGTGGGGGCGCGTCACTACGGAAGAGGTCCGCACCAACCCCGATTTCTACTGACCCGAAAAGGATCAAGCGATGTGGTATTTTACATGGGTGCTGGGTCTTGGCCTGGCGGTGGTGTTCGGGGTTCTCAACGGCATCTGGCACGAATTCTCGTTGCCGATCGAGGATGACGAGGACGCGATCAGCCACCAGTGACGATCGGACCGGCGTCGTGAGACGTCGGTCCTTTTGTCCATCGGCGAAACGATACGATCGCAAGACAAACGGCGCGATGTCCCCTATAAGGGGGCATGTTCATGACCGACATCTGCGTAGAGTGCGCCGTGCGGGATCAGTCGCTCTGTGGGAGCCTGACCGACGCGGAGCTGATCGCGCTGAACTCGCTCGGCCGCCGCCAGACTGTCGCGCGCGGCGAGACGGTGATCTGGGCGGGTGACGAGAGCATCGTCTGTGCGAATTTGCTGGCGGGCGTCCTCAAGCTCAGCGCCTCGACCGCCGATGGCCGCGAGCAGATTGTCGGCCTGCTCTATCCCGCCGATTTCGTCGGGCGGCCCTATGCCGAAAAATCGGATTTCACCGTCACCGCGCTGACCGACGCCGAATTGTGCGTGTTTCCGCGCAAGCCGTTCGAACGCGTGCTGGAGGATCATGTGCGGATGGAGCGGATGCTGCTCCAGCGCACCTTCTCGGCGCTGGAGGAAGCGCGTGGGCGGATGCTGATGCTCGCGCGCAACTCGGCGGAGGAGAAGATCGCCGGCTTCCTGCTCGGCATGGCGGATCGCGCCGGCAGTGCTGGGTGCCGCGCCACCGCCTCCGGCCCGCTGACGTTCGATCTGCCGCTGACGCGCGGGCAGATCGCCGACGTACTGGGGCTGACGATCGAGACGGTGAGCCGGCAGTTGACCAAGTTGAAGGCGGCGGGGCTGATCGCGCTGCCGGGCGCGCGCGGTGTGACGATCCGCGACCGGGCTGCGCTGCAGGCGAAGGCCGAGCCGGCCTGAGCAGGGTCAGGCGGTGCCGAGCCGGTGGGCAAGGAGCGCGCGCGCTTCGCGCGTGAGCCGCGTGCCGGCGAGCGCGAGGATCGCCAGTTCCTCAAGCGCCATCACCGCGCGGCACCCCTCGAAGAAGCAGCGTAGCATATAGCCGAGCGCCTCCGGGCAGATCGTGCGGTGTCCGGGCGCGGTGGCGTCGATCGCCGCGATCAGATCCTGCGCGAGCACCGTGCAGGCGACGTGGCGTGTGTGGATGTGGTCGAGCAGCGCGCGACAGAGCGGATCGCGCAGATCCTGCGCGAACATCGCGGCGAGCAGCCGGTCCTCGCGGTTGACGTGATCGAGGATGCGCGACTGAAGCGCGGCGCATAGAGCGTCGCTCTCGGCGGGGGCAGGGCGTTCGGGGAGTTGGTCCGCGCAGGCTTCGAGCCGCATGCAGAGCCGTTCGGTGGCGGCATGATCCGCGACGAGACCGATCAGGTCGATCTCGTCGATCACATGCCAGCGCGCGAAGGGGAGGCGGCTACCGCCCAAACTGTCAGGGTCGTGCATGCAGGCTCTCCTTGCCTGCCATTTCGGCGGCTGGGGCGCGCACGGCGTTGACCCATGTCAAAGCCGTGCGCGCGCCGGGTCAAAGCCGGAGGCCGATGCCGATGCCGAACACCAAGGGATCGATGCTGACCTTGACGCTGTTGGTCGCGCCGCCAGTGCGGAGCCGGGCGGTCGTGTCCATGTCGATATATTTTACGTCGAGATTGGCGAAGACCTTGCGGGTGATGTTGACATCGACGCCGGCCTGAAGCGCATAGCCGAAGCTGTCCTTGAGGTGGACTGTGGTGTCCCCGATCGCTGCATTGAGCGCGCCGCTCGCCTTGGACGAATAGAAGATCGTGTAGTTCACACCCGCGCCGACATAGGGCCGGACCTTGGCGTGCGGCGCGGCGAAGTGATATTGCAGCGTCAGCGTCGGCGGCAGCACCCAGGTTCCGGCGAGCTTGTCGATTCCGGCCAGCGCGGCGCGGCCCTGCACGTCATGCTTGGTGGTGGCGAGGATCAACTCGGTGCCGATATGATCGGTCAGCATGTAGGTGAAATCGACTTCGGGCGCGTAGCTGTCGGTCACACCGACGCGGGCGCCCGGGAAGGTCGGCTCGACGCCGCCGGATTTCTCGTTTGGCGAGACCATGATCGCGCGGACGCGCATCAGCACGTCGCCCTTCTCCTGGGCCTGGGCCGGCATCGCGGCACAGGCCGCAGCGGTGAGCGCGAGGGCGGTGATGATACGCATTTTCTGGTTCCCCATCTGGTTGGTGGGGCCGGGCTAGGACCGGGGCGGTGCGGCAACATTGATCCAGCGCAAATCGCCGGGCCGCCGGATTTGACCGGGATCAAGGATGGTCGCGCAAGGCCCTGCGACCAGAGTGTATGCACCGCTATATCCCAGACCTCGCGAGCCGGTCCGTACCGCGCTACACCAGCTATCCCACGGCGGCGGAGTTTCACGACCGCGTCGGCGTCGCCGATCAGGCCGCAGCTTTGGCCGCCGTCGCGCTAGGTACGCCGGTGTCGCTCTACGTCCACATCCCCTATTGCCATGAGATTTGCTGGTATTGCGGCTGCAACACCGGCGCGATCGGCCGGCCCGAGCGGATGGCGGCGTATCTGGCCGCGCTGGCGCAGGAGATCGATGCGGTGGCGGCGCGGTTGCGCGGGCGCGTCGTCGCGGTGCATTTTGGTGGCGGCAGCCCCAATGCGGTGCCAGCAGAGGATTTCATCGCGCTGACCGATTTGCTGCGCGAGCGGTTCGATTGTGCCGAGCGGCTGGAGATCGCCGCCGAACTCGACCCACGCACGCTCGATCGGGCGTATTGCGATGCGCTGGTGGCGGCTGGAGTGACGCGAGTCAGCCTTGGTGCGCAGACCTTCGCGCGCCACATTCAGGAGAAGATCAACCGCGTTCAGCCGTATGCGATGGTGTCGCGCGCCGTAGCCGATCTGCGGGCGGCGGGGATAGCGGCGGTGAACCTCGACCTGATGTATGGTCTGCCCGGCCAGACCGCCGACGATCTGACCGAGACGCTGGAACTGGCGCTGGACCTCGCGCCCGACCGGATCGCGATGTTCGGCTACGCACATATGCCGCGCCTGTTGCCGCGCCAGCGCATGATCGACGACGCACTGTTGCCCGACGCCGCCGCGCGCTTCCAGCAGAGTGCGCTGGCGCATGATGTGCTGACCGCCGCCGATTACGCCGCGATCGGGTTCGATCATTTCGCCAGAGCTGGCGACAGCCTCGCGGTCGCGGCGACGGAAGGGCGGCTGCGGCGCAATTTTCAGGGCTTCACCGATGAACCGGGCGAGGCGATCATCGGTCTCGGCGCGTCCTCGATCAGTCAGTATCCGGGGCTGCTCGTGCAGAACGAGAAGCATGTCGGCCGGTATCGGCTGCGCGCCGCCAACGGCGGTCTGGCCGGCGCGCGCGGGATTGTGCGGTCCGCCGATGATCGGCTGCGCGGTGACATCATCGAGCGGCTGCTGTGCGACGGGAGCGTCGATCTGTCCGATCTCGCCCGCACGCACGGGGCTTGCCTCGGGCCGCTACACGGCGCGCTTGGCGGATTGCGCGATCTTGCGGCGCATGATCTGGTGCGCGTTCAGGGCTGGCGGGTGACGGTGCGGGACGAGGGCCGGGCCTATGCCCGCCTCGTCGCCGCCGTGTTCGATGTCTATCGCCAGCCCGACGCGCAGCGGTTCAGCCGCGCGGTGTGAGTCAGACCTCGACGATCGCCTTGATGACCCCGGCCGCCGGGTCCATCCAGTGCGTGATGACGTCGGGCAGATCGGCGAGCGCGGCGCTGTGCGTGTGCATCGCGTCGGTCGGCACCCGGCCTTCGCGGATCAGCGTGATCACCGCCGCGAAATCGTCGAGCGTGGCGTTGCGGCTGCCGAGCAACGTCGTCTCGCGCTTGTGGAATTCGGGATCGCTGAAGGTGATGTCGGCCGCGACCACCGACACCAGCACGTAGCGCCCGCCGTGCGCGACATAGCCGAAGCCGGTTTCCATCGCCTTGGCGTTGCCGGTCGCATCGAACACCGCGTCGAAAAAGGCGCCGTCGCTGATGTCGGCGAGCCGCTGCCGCGTCTCGGCGTCGAGCGCCACCGCCGCATGGGCGCCGAGCTTGTCGACGCAGAAGCGCGCGCGGCCCGCGTTGCCGTCGAGCACGGTGACGTCCGCGCCCTGCAAGCCCGCGAACAACGCGACCGCCATGCCAATCGGCCCGGCGCCGACCACGAGCACACGTTCGCCGGCAGACAGCGCGGCACGCCTGACCGCGTGGTAGCCGATCGCGAGGAACTCGACCATCGCCGCCTGATCGAGCGTGAGGCCGCTCGCGTCGAGCAGGTAGCGCGGTTCGATCGCGAGCAGTTCGGCGAGGCCGCCGTCGCGGTGGACGCCGAGCACCTGGATGTTGACGCAGCAATTGGTCTTGCCCTTGGTGCAGGCGACGCAATGCCCGCAGAACAGATAGGGCATGATGCACACCGGCGTACCGGCGGCGAAGCCGCTCGCCGCGTCCGCCGCCTCGACCACGCCGGCCAGTTCATGCCCCATCACGCGCGGATAGCTGAGATAGGGCTGGGTGCCGCGAAAGATGTGATAATCGGTGCCGCACACGCCGACGCGGCGGATGCGGACCAGCACCTCGCCGGGCGCGGCCACCGGGGCGTCGCGGGTTTCGAGGGCAAGCGTGCCGGGTTCGCAGCAGGTTACGACGTGCATGAATCAATCACCAGAGTTGGATGGGAGTGGGCGGCGCAGCGCGCCGAAGGCGAAAGCGGCGATCGCCACGAAGGCGACGGCGGGCACGAGCATCGCGGTCGCGATCGAACTATGGTCCGAAGTCCAGCCCATCAACGCGGTGAGCGCTGCGCCGCCGATGATCGCCATGATGATGAGCGATGCACCGGCGCGACGCAGTGGCCCGAGACCTTCCACGCCAAGCGCGAAGATGGTGGGGAACTGGATCGACATGAAGAAGCTCGCCGCGACCAAGGCGTACAGGCCGATCTGCCCCCCTGCCAGAGCGGCAATGGCGGCAAGCGCGCAGGAAATGATCGAGAACGCCAGCAGCAGTGTCGCCGGCCGTACCCGGCCCATCAGCGCCGTGCCTGAGAAACGACCGATTGCGAACAGTACGAGCGAGGCGAACAGCATGTCGGCGGCGGCACGCTCGCCAAGGCTGGGTACGTTCGCCTCGGCATAGCGGATCGTGAAGCTCCACAGCCCGACCTGCGCGCCGACATAGCAGAATTGCGCGAACGCCGCCGCCAGCAGCCACGGTTTGCCGAATACGGCGGAGAAGGGCGGGCGGGGGGCGGTGCTGGCGACCTCACGCTCGCCTTCGGGAAAGCGCACCACGATCGCGGCGACCGCGAAGGCGAGCACCACCAGCGCGATGATGAGATACGGCGTCTGCACCGCCTGCACCTCGGCACGGTAATAGCCGATGCGCTGCGCCGCCGACATGCCGGCGAGCGTCGCCTCGTCATGGCGGATGCCCGACAGGATGAAGTTTCGGCCGACGAGGATGCCGGTGATCGCGCCGATCGGGTTGGCCGCCTGCGCCCAGTTGAGCCGGCGCGCGGCGGTGGTGGCATCGCCCAACTCGGTCATCAGCGGATTGGCCGACGTTTCCAGAAACGCGAGGCCCGAGGCGATGACGAACAAAGCGAGCAGGAACAGTCCGTATTGGCTAGACGCCGCCGCCGGATAGAACAGCAACGCGCCGATCGCGTACAGCACCAGCCCGGTGACGATCCCGGCCTTGTAGCCGCGCGCGCGCAGCAGCAGCGAGGCGGGAATCGCGAACAGGAAATAGCCGAGGTAGAAGACCTGCTGGACGAAGCTGGTCGCGAAATCGGTGAGGACGAACGCTTTCTTGAATTGCGCGATCAGGATGTCGTTGAGGTTGTTGGCCATGCCCCACAGGAAGAACAGGCAGACGGTGATCGTGATCGCCGCAGCGTAGCCGCCGCGTGTCGTCGCCGCGCGCTCCCGCCCAACCGGGGTCTCCTCCATTGCCAGCATAGTCTTTCCTCTCGTCCTTGGGTCAGCGGCACTTCATGCCGTCGTATCGTTTTGGAAGCGGTATCGCACGAGTGTTTCCGGCTTCATCTCAATCGAGAAGCCGGGTCGCGTCGGTGGCAGATACGCGGCGTCGCGGATCGTGCAGGGATCGAGGAAATGCTCGTGGAGATGGTCGACATATTCGATCACGCGGCCCTCGCGCGTGCCGGATATCGCAACATAGTCGATCATCGCGAGATGCTGGACATATTCGCACAGGCCGACTCCGCCCGCGTGCGGGCAGACCGGCAGATCGTATTTCGCGGCCATCAGCAGCACCGCGAGGATTTCGTTGACCCCGCCGATCCGGCACGCGTCGATCTGCACGACATCGATCGCGCCCGCCATGATGAACTGTTTGAAGAGGATGCGATTCTGGCACATCTCGCCGGTCGCGATCTTGATGTCGCCGATGCCGCGCCAGATCGCGGCGTGGCCGAGTACGTCGTCGGGGCTGGTCGGCTCCTCGATGAACCACGGCTTCGCGAAGGCGAGCGCATTGACCCAGTCGATCGCCTGACCGACCTCCCACACCTGATTGGCGTCGATCATCAGCGCGCGGTCGGGTCCGATCACGTCGCGCGCGATGCGGAGGCGGCGGATGTCGTCGTCGAGATTGGCGCCGACCTTGAGCTTGAGGTGGTTGAAGCCCGCCGCGACCGCCTCTTCGGCGAGCCGCCGCAGCTTCTCGTCCGAATAGCCGAGCCAGCCCGCCGACGTGGTGTAGCACGGGTAGCCCTCGGCCTCGAGCGTGGCGATGCGCTCGGCCTTGCCGGCTTCGCGTGACCGCAGCAGCGCGAGCGCCTCGTCGGGGGTGATGCAATCGGTGAGGTAGCGGAAATCGACCGCGCGGACGATCTCCTCGGGCGACATCTCGGCGACCAGCCGCCACAAAGGCTTGCCTGCGGCCTTCGCCCACAGATCCCACACCGCGTTGACCACCGCGCCGGTGGCGAGGTGGATCGCGCCCTTGTCCGGCCCGATCCAGCGCAACTGGCTGTCCGAGGTCATGTGCCGCCAGAAGCGCCCGGCGTCGGCGGCGATCCAGTCGAGATCGAGGCCCATCACCAGATCGCGCAGCGCTTCGATCGCCGCGACGCAGACTTCGTTACCGCGCCCGATCGTGAAGGTAAGGCCGTGGCCGGCGAGACCCGCCGTGTCGGTATCGAGGATCACATACGCGGCGGAATAATCGGGATCGGGGTTCATCGCGTCCGACCCGTCGAGCGACGCGCTGGTCGGAAAGCGGAGATCGAGCGTCCTGAGGCCGGTTATGCGCGTCATGCGCCGACGCACGTCCTGCCGATACGATAGTGATATTTCATATTTGAAAGATAGAGGCGATCCTTTGGCCTATCAAGCGCAAAACGCGCTGCAATGGTCCGCCTCAAGCTTCTCCAGCCAGCATCGCTTGCAAACATGTTTTCGCCAAGGCAAACACGTTCAAACAAGTGAGGTGGAGCGGGATGATCGACGAATCTGGAGCGGTCACACGCCGCGAGGCGGTCGCGCTTGCGTTGGCGTCGGGTGGTGCCGGCGCGCTTGCCGCCGGTTTGCCTTCCGCCGCAGCCGCGACACCAGCGCAGGCGGCGAGCGAGACCTTGCTGTGGTACACGCGCCCCGCCGCCGTCTGGACTGAGGCGCTGCCGGTCGGCAACGGGCGGATCGGCGCGATGGTGTTCGGTGGCATCGGTGCCGAACGGCTCCAGCTCAATGAGAGTACATTGTGGGGCGGCGGTCCCTATGATCCGGTCAACCCGCAGGCGCGCGCCAGCCTGCCCGAAGTGCGCCGGCTGATCTTCGCCGGCCGCTATGCCGAGGCCGAGGCCTACGCCCAGGCGCATGTGATGGCGACGCCGCTCAAGCAGACCAAATACAAGTCGGTCGGCGATCTGGCGATCACGATGCCGGGGGTCGCCGATGCGCAGGCGCAGGACTATCGCCGTTCGCTCGATCTCGATGCGGCCGAGGCCGAAACGCGCTTCACGCAGGACGGCGTCCGCTTCACGCGGACGGTGGTGGCGTCGGCGGTCGATCAGGTGATCGCGGTGCGGATCGCCGCCGACAAACCCGGCAAGGTCTCGCTCCGGCTCGCGCTCGCCACGGGGATGAAGGATTCGTCGGTCGTGGTCGAGGGCCGCGATACGATCCTTCTGGCGGGCCGCAACGAATCCGATGAGGGTATTCCGGCAGCCTTGCGCTTCGCGGCGCGGGTGCGCGTGCTGGCGCAGGGCGGCACGGTCGCGAGCGATGGCGCGGCGCTGACCGTGTCTCATGCGGATTCGGTGACGTTGCTGATCGCGATGGCGACCAGCTACCGCCGATTCGACGATGTCGGCGGCGATCCCGATGCGATCACGCGCGCGCAGATCGCCGCCGCCACCCGCCGGAGCTTCGCGCGGATCGCCGCCGCTACCAGCGCCGACCACCGCCGCCTGTTCCGCCGCGTCGCGATCGACCTTGGCACCACGCCGGGCCGCGCTTTGCCGACCGACCAGCGCATCGCGGCGGCAGTGACGCAGGACGATCCGGGGCTGGCCGCGCTGTATTATCATTATGGCCGCTACCTGCTGATCGGTTCGTCGCGGCCCGGCGGTCAGGCGTCCAATTTGCAAGGGCTGTGGAACGAATCGAACAACCCGCCCTGGGGCAGCAAGTACACGATCAACATCAACACCGAGATGAACTATTGGCCGGCGGAGACGACCAATCTCGCCGAATGCGTCGAGCCGCTGGTGCGGCTGGTGCGCGACCTGGCGGTGACGGGCGGGCGCACCGCGCGCGAGATGTACGGCGCGCGCGGCTGGGTGGCGCATCACAACACCGACCTGTGGCGCGCGACCGCGCCGATCGACGGTGCGCCCTACGGGCTGTGGCCGATGGGTGGGGCGTGGCTGTGTACGCATCTGTGGGAGCATTACGACTTCCACCGCGACACTGCGTTCCTCGCCTCGGTCTATCCGCTGATGCGTGGTGCGTGCCTGTTCTTCCTCGATACACTGCAAGTCGATCCGGCGAGCGGGCATCTCGTCACCAACCCATCGCTCTCGCCCGAGAATCCGCACGGGCATGGCGCGTCGCTGATCTTTGGGCCGACGATGGACATGGAGATCCTGCGCGATCTGTTCGACCAGACGACCGCGGCCGCGAAGATCCTCGGCACCGATGCCGCGCTGTCCAGCGAGATCGCGGCGGCGCGGGCGAAGCTGCTGCCGCTCAAGATCGGTTCGGCCGGGCAGTTGCAGGAATGGCCGTTCGACTGGGACATGGGGGCGGAGGACATCCACCACCGCCACGTCTCGCACCTCTACGGCCTGTTCCCGAGCGACCAGATCGATCTCGACCGCACGCCAGCGCTGGCGGCGGCGGCGAAGCGGTCGCTCGAAATCCGTGGCGACCGGGCGACGGGATGGGCGACGGCGTGGCGGATCAACCTGTGGGCGCGGCTGCGCGATGGCGACCACGCGCACGAGATTCTGCGCTTCCTGCTCGGGCCGGAGCGCACCTATCCCAACCTGTTCGACGCGCACCCGCCGTTCCAGATCGACGGCAATTTCGGCGGCACCTCGGGCATGACTGAGATGTTGCTGCAAAGCCAGGGCGGGTTGATCCAGTTGCTGCCGGCGCTGCCTAAAGCGTGGCCGAGCGGATCGGTGCGGGGGCTGCGAGCGCGGGGCGGCTATACGCTGGATATCGCGTGGCGCGACGGCGTGCTCGTCTCGGCGACGATCGTCGCCACGCGGGCAGGACCAGCGACGGTGCGCTATGGCGCGGTGTCGCAGCAGATCGCGCTCGTGCCGGGCCGTCCGGTCGAGTTGACTCAGGCGCGGTTCCGCGCGGCCTGACGGTCGTCGGTTCGGGTCAGGTGCCCGGCTGGATGTAGGGGATGCGGGCGAACAGTTCGCGTTGCCAGCGGCGCGGATCGTTCTCGACCCGGCTGGTCGCGTCGAAGAGCATCGTCGCGCGGGTGGCGAGGTCGTAGCGCGGCCACGCCGGCAGTCCGGCGTGGTTGGGGTCGCCGGTGCGCGCGAAGGCGACGAAACGCTCCTGCATAGCGGCGGAGGCGGCGCGCGCATCCGGGCCGATGCCGGTCTGCGAGCCGGTCGCGCCGAGCGTGCCGAACACGAGCGGGATGTCGATCGTGTGGAAGGCGCCGCGCCGTGGATCGGTGCGTGAGGTGAAATCGACCTGATAGACCCAGGCCGGCGCGCCGGCGCGGGCGCGCTCCTCGGCCTCGATCACCTGTCCGCGCCAGCTTCGCCCGGCGGTGGTGGCGGCATAGAAGACATCGCTCGGCGACCACTCCGGGAACTGCTTGCGATATTCGCCGACGACCCATTCGGGCAGAACGTCGATCCGCAGTTCGGGGGCGAGCCGGTCGGGCAGTGTGTCCCACGTCAGCGTCTTGGTCGTCTCGGGCGGGATGAAGCCGCGTGTCTCGTCATGCGTGTTGCCGAGGATCATCGGGATCGACCGGCCAATCGGGTTGGCGTCGGGCCAGAACGGGTGGCGGACCAGCCAGGTCATGTCGAGCACGGGCGCGAACGAGACGGCGCCGGCCATCACCGGATCACGCGCGCGCAATCCCTCGACAAGTCTTTCGGCTGGCATGTCGAGGAGCGGCTGAAGCGCGCCCGGTTTGACGCCGACCGCGTCGAGAAACGCACGCGTGCGCTCGGTCGCGTGGAGCGGGCCTTGCGCGGTCACTTGCTGGCCGCTCATCGTCGCGGCGCGGTGGAACAGGCCGGTGGCGGCGGGCATGCCGGTGAGCGTGGCGATCTTGGCGCCGCCGCCGGACTGGCCGAACAGCATGACTCGTCCGGGATCGCCGCCGAACGCGGCGATATTGTCGCGCACCCAGCGCAATGCGCAGATCAGATCGAGCTGGCCGGCATTGCCGCTGTCGGGAAAGCGCCGATCGAGCCGTGCGAGATAGAGATAGCCGAACGCGTTGAGCCGGTGGTTGACGGTGACGACGACCACGTCGCCGCGCCCGGCGAGTGCGGCGCCGTCGTTGAGCGGATCGGTGACGCTGCCGCCCGAATAGGCGCCGCCGTGGATGTAGAGCATCACCGGCAGCTTCGCGCGCGGCGCGGGGTTCGCGGTCCAGACGTTGAGGTACAGGCAGTCCTCGGATTGCGGAGTGTAAGTGTCGCCGGTTTGCGGACAGACCGGGCCGAAGGCGGCGGCGTCGCGCTGTTTGCCGGGTGTGGCGTAGGGGCGCGGCGCACGGAAACGCTCGGCGGTGGCGTAGCGAATGCCACGAAAACTCCAGACCGGAGCGCCGACGCCGACGGTCTGGCCTTCGCCGACGAAGATGCCTGCGGGCGCGGCGACGCGCTTCGCGGCTGCCGTCGCGCGGGCGGCGCGCGGTAGCAGCGCGAGCGCGGCGGCGGCTCCGCCGATTAAGGCGCGGCGATCGATCTGATGCCCGTCCGGCGCGCGTGCCATATGCCCTCTCCGTTACGATGGCAGATGGTAAACCGGTGTCATTGCAATTGGCAACCGCACTGGATCGACGCACCGCCCGGCATTCATCGCACATTTCGATTAGTGCTATTGATAATCGATCGCAAATACGTCACTTCGCCGCCCTGAGACTTGATTCGGGGAATAAAATGACGCGCCACCTCTTCGCCGGCTTGCTGATGAGCACGGCCATGTATTGTACGCCGGCCTGGGCCGCGCCCGCCGCCGCCGAAGGTGCGAACACCGCTGCGGATAGCGCCTTGAACGACAGCACCGACGATCGCGATACGATTGTCGTCACCGGCGCGCGGCCGCGCACCGAATCGTCGGCGGGGACCAAGAGCGCCGCGCCGATCGCCGAGACGCCGCAGTCGATCAGCGTCATCAGTTCGGCCGACATTGCCGATCTCGGCATTGCCAATCTCAATCAGGCACTGCGCTTCGTCGCGGGCGTCACCACCGAGCAGCGCGGATCGAGCGCCGAGGTGTACGACCAGTTCAAGCTGCGCGGCTTCGATGCGCCGCAATTCCTCGACGGCCTCAAGCTGATCGACGGCGCCGGCTATCTCAGCCCGCAGATCGACGTGTCGCGGCTCGACCGGATCGAGATCGTCAAGGGGCCGGCCTCGGTGCTGTACGGTCAGTCCGGCCCCGGCGGTCTCGTCGCGCTGACGAGCAAACTGCCGCTCGATCAGGATTTCTACGGCGCGGTCGCCGGCACCTATGGCACCTATGATCTGTACCGCGTCGATGCCGATGTCGGCGGCAGCGCCGGCTCGTCGGTGCATTGGCGCGTCTATGGCAGCGTCAACGGCGCGCACACGCAACAGACCTTCAGCGCGCGCGAACGCCAGACGATCTCGGGCGCGGTGACGATCGATCTCGATCACGCGACCAAGCTGACGTTGCTCGGCGCGTATTCGCACGATCCGCAGAACGGCAGCTATGGCGTGTTTCCGGCCTCGGGCACGTTGCTGGCCAATCCCAACGGCCAGTTGCCGACCACCCGCGACTTCGGCGAGCCGGGCAACACCTTCAAGCGCGATCAGGTCGCGGGAACGTATATCTTCAATCATGATTTCGGATCGGGCTGGAGCTTCCGGGCGGCGGGCCGCTTCCAGCGTGCGACGTCGCAGCTTGGTATCGTTTATGCGGCAGGCCCGCTGGCCGATGCGGCGTCAAATCCGAATTCGACGCTCTACAACCGGGCATCCTACGCGACGCGAGAGCGCGGCACGTCCTGGGTGTTCGACAATCAGGTGCGCGGCAGCTTCGAGACCGGCGCGCTTAGGCATGACGTGCTGTTCGGCGTCGATTACCAGACCGGCGACGCGTATGAGGCGTCTGCGTTCGGCTCCGGCACCGCGCTGAACGGCTATGCGCCGGTCTATGGCACGATGCCGGTGCCGAAAGGCCCGGAGACGGTGCCGGACAGTTTTGGCGTAGACATCCTGCGACCTCATCAGAAACAGACCGGCCTCTATGCACAGGACCAGATTTCGGTTGGTGGTCTGCGGGTTCTGCTGAGCGGGCGCCAAGACTGGGCGGAGACGCGCGCTACCGAAGCGGCCGCGCCCGAGAAGTCCGACCGGTTCACCTATCGCGCTGGTATCCTCTACAAGACCGCGTTCGGGCTTGCGCCCTATGCGAGCTATTCGACCTCGTTCGAGCCGCAGAACGCGGTGGTGATCCGTTCGGATGGCACCCTTGGCGCGGCACGCCCGTCGCTCGGCAAGCAACTCGAATTCGGCGCGAAATATGCGGTGCCGGGCACCAGCATTCTCGTCACGGGTGCATGGTTCCACATCAACCAGACCAATGTGGTGACATACAATCCCATCACCTTCGTGGGCCTGCAGGGTGGCGAAGTCCGCTCGGAAGGCTTCGAGGTCGAGGCGAATGCGCCGCTGCCGCACGATTTCAACGCGCGTCTGGCATTTAGCCGCCAGAAGGTTCGGACGGTGAAAGACACCGCCAATCCGGCGACGGTCGGCTATGGCATTCTCGGCGTCGGTCGCGGCGGCACCACGTTCAACCTCGAATGGGCACCACATACCGGCGATCTGGAAGGCTTCGCCATCGGCGGCTCGGTACGCCAGGTCGACAGCATTTCCGCGAGCAGCACTTCGGCGGTCAGCACGCCGGGCTTCACCGTGTTCGATGCGCTCGCGCGGTACAATCTCGGCAAGCTCTCGCCACGGCTCGACGGACTGGCGCTCAGCGTGAACGCGGCCAACATCTTCGACAAGAAGTACGTCACGACCTGCTACCTCGACTACCAATGGTGCTGGTACGGCAATCGCCGCACCGTTCAGGGCACCATCTCGTACAAGTGGTGAGCGGCGTGATTTGCCCCGCCGTCGCCCGGAGTCTCGCATGAGCCGGGCCGCGATGGGGCCGGGCGCGCGCTGGCGGCAGCGCGGCGATACGGCGTTGCGCGTGTTGGTGGCGATGCCGGGCGGCTATGCGGTGGCGAGCCTGTGGGCGATGGCGCTGGCGCGGGTGCTGCCGGGTGGCCCGGCGCAGGCGGCGGTCGCCGCCACTTTGGTCGCGTTCGCATTGTGTGCGGTGACGGCGATGTGGGCGTTCGCGGCGCGGAGCGGCTGGCGGGCGCTCTGGACGGTGGCGCTCGCCGGGCTGGTCGCGGGCGCGATTACCTGGGGATCGATCCTCGCGGGCGGCCGGGCATGAGCAAGGGGTTTCGCCAGAGCCAGTCGACGCTCCACACCTGGTCCGGGCTGCTGGTAGGCTGGGTGCTGTTCGTGGTGTTCGTCGCTGGCACCGCCGCCTATTGGCGTGAGGCGATCAACCGCTGGGCGCAACCCGAACTGCCGCGCATCGAAGATCCGGCGCGAGTGCTGCGTGGTGAGCAGGCGTTCCTCACACAGCGCGCGCCGGACGCGACGACGTGGTTCATCACCGTTCCGTCAGACCGATCGGCGAGCGGCACGGTGTTCTGGGTGCCGGGCGCGAAGGAAAAACCCGGCAAGGCGCGCGGTGATACGCTCGCGATGATCGACGGCAACGGCCAGCCCGTGGTCGCGCGTGAGACGCGCGGCGGCGACTTCTTCTACCGTTTCCATTTCGACCTCCAGTATCTGCCGGTGATCTGGTCGCGCTGGATCGTCGGCGTGTGCGCAATGTTCATGCTGGTCGCGATCTTGTCCGGCATCGTCACGCACAAAAAGATCTTCCGCGATTTCTTCACGTTCCGGGGCGGCAAGGGCCAGCGATCCTGGCTCGACGGACATAATGCCGTGGCGGTGCTCGGCCTGCCGTTTCACCTGATGATCACCTATACCGGCCTCGTCACGCTGATGACGATGCTGATGCCGTGGGCGGCGGTCGCCAATTACCGTGATCCGACCGCGCTGTTCACCGAACTGTTCCCGCAGGCGGCGCCGGTCGCGCGCTCCGGCAAGCCCGCCCCGCTGGTCGATCTGACCGTGTTGCTCAAGGATGCCGAGCGCCGGCTGGGCGCGCCGGTCGAATATATCCAGGTCGCGTCGCCGGGCGATGCCGCCGCGCGCGTCACGCTGTCGCAAAGCGCCCACGGAACGCTCTCCAGCTATCCGCCGTCGTTGAGCTATGACGGGGGGAGCGGGCGGCTGATCTGGGCGTCGCCACCGGCGGGCGCGGCGATGCTGACGGCGGGCGCGATGATCGGGTTGCACGCCGGGCGGTTCGCCGATGCACCCTTGCGTTGGCTGTATTTCCTGTGCGGCCTCGGCGGGTCGATCATGGTGGCGAGCGGGCTGGTGCTGTGGACGGTCAAGCGGCGCGAGAAACTGCCCGATCCGGCGCGGCCGCATTTCGGTTTCCGTCTGGTCGAGCGGCTCAACATCGGCTTCGTCGCCGGTTTTCCGACCGCGATGGTCGGGTTCCTCTGGGCGAACCGTCTGCTCCCGCTCGAGATGGAGGCGCGCGCGCAAGCCGAGATCGACGCGATGTTCGTGTTCTGGGGCGCGCTGATCCTCCACGCCTTCGTGCGTGCGCCGCGCCGCGCGTGGGTCGAGCAACTCGGCATCGCCGCCGTGCTGCTGCTGGCGCTGCCGGTTTATGATGCGCTGGCGACGAGCAAGGGGCTACCGGCGACGATCGCGGCGGGCGACTGGACGCTGGCGGGCGTCGATCTCACGCTATTGGCGTTCGGCCTCGGTTTCGGCTGGGCGGCGCGCGCGGTGCATCGTCGTGCTCCTGCGAAACGACACAGCCGCGCCCGCGCGATGGTGCTGGCATGATCGCGGTGACCTTCGCGGTCGCGCTGGCGGCGTTCCTGCTGTTCGCCTTCGCGACCGACCGGCAGCATCGTGCCCGGTTCGGCGAAGCCCTCCCGGCAAGACGACAAAGCGTGCTGCGCGGCGGCGCATGGGCGTGCGTGGCGATCGATTTCATGCTCGCCGTGTTGGCATGGGGCGGGGTGTTCGGGCCGGTTGGCTGGATCGCGATGCTGATGGCGGGGGCGGCGGTGAGCTTCATCTTGCTCAATTTCCTGCTGCCCGATCGGGCAAACCGCCGATAAAGGCTGCTTTCTTCACTCTTCCTCCACTCTCGCGGCACTATGGGGGCATGGTGATACGCGAGCATTCCAGCCGATGAATTCGATGACCGAGATCCCGGTGGAAAAGACCTTCGCGTCGCAGATCGTGCAGGCGATCGCGTGGCGGTCGGGCAGTCAGGTGATCGCGCAGCTCATCATGTGGGCGGCGACCTTCTTCGTGATCCGCATCCTCGATCCCCGCGACTACGGCCTGTTCGCGATGACGCAGAGCGTGCTGGTGTTCCTCAGCCTGCTCAACGGGCAGGAATTCACCGCGTCGCTGATCCGCACGCCCGAACTCGACAAGATGCTGATCCGGCAGGTGTTCGGTATCCTCGTGCTGCTCAACGGTGGAATCGCGTTGGCGCAGGTGATCCTCGCGCCGCTCGCCGCCCAATATTTCCATACGCCGATGGTCGGCAGCCTGCTGGTGGTGCAGGCGGCCTTGTACCTCGCGACGCCGTTCGTGGCGCTGCCGAGCGCGCTGCTCAGCCGCCAGCTCAATTACAAGGTGCAGGCCAAGGTCAACCTCGTCTCGGCGCTGATCGGCGCGGGGACGTCGCTGGGCTGCGCGCTGGCGGGGTGGGGGGTGTGGACGTTGGTCGCCGCGCCGATGTGCGTGATCTGGTCGCGCGCGCTCGGCATGATGGTGGCGGCGCGGATCGATGTCCTGCCGACGTTCCGGCTGAAGGGCGCGGGCGTGATCGTGCGCTTCGGCGGGGCGATGCTGCTGAGTTCGCTGCTGTGGCTGTTCCAGACTCAGGCCGATGTCATCATCGGCGGGCGCTCGCTCGATGCGCGCCACCTCGGCCTGTACGCGGAGTCGCTGTTCCTTGCGCAGATCGTGACGAGCAAGTTCGTGCCGCCGCTCAACGATGTGGCATTTTCGGCTTACGCCCGCCTTCAGGCCGACCGCGCGACCACTGGCCGGGCCTTCGAAAAATCGGTGCGGCTCATCATGTTCGGCGCATTGCCGTTCTATGTCGGGCTGGCGGCGGTGGCGGGGCCATTCGTCGATGTCGTGCTCGGGCCGAAATGGGACGATGCGACGCCGATCGTGCGCTTGCTCGCCATCGCCATGCCGTTCCTCACGGTGCAGGTGCTGTTCGCGCCCGCCACCACCGCGCTCGGCCATCCGCGTTTGCAGGTGTGGGGCGCGGCGGCTGGCGCGCTCATCATGCCGCTCTGCTTCGTGATCGGCGTGCGCTACGGCGCGGTCGGCATGGCGTGGGGCTGGGTGGTCGGCGCGCCGCTGCACATGGCGATCACCGCCGCTTTGGCGATACCGATCATCGGCACCTCGGCGCCCGCACTGCTGCGCGCGGTGATGCCGGCGGCGATTGCGTCTGCCGGGATGGGCGCGGCGGTGCTGGCGGTGTCCGACCTGATCGCCGGCCTCGCGCCATTGCCGACGCTGGCGATCCTCGTGAGCGTTGGCGTCGTGACGTACGGCGTGCTGGTGTTGCTGGTGGCGCGGCCGATCATCGGCGAATTCGCGAGCCTGATCGCCGCGCGGCGCGGGGTGGTGGCGTAACGCCGCCTAGCCTGTTCGTCCCTCGACTTCGCACGGGACGAACGGTTTAGGGTTTGCTCAGCAGCATCTCGGCGATCGCCGACCAGTCCTTTTCGCCCATGCCGGCATCGACCGCCTCGCTCATCCGCGTGCGGACCGCGTCGAGCATCGGCAGGCGTTTGCCGGCGGTTTGCGCGGCTTCGGTGGCGAGCCGCAGATCCTTGAGGCCGAGTTGCATGCGGAAACCGGGTTCGTAATTCCCCGCCGCGATCGACTTGCTGTAGGTCTCATAAATGCGGCCGCCGAAGAGGGTGCCGAGCATCAGTTCGAAGAAGGCGTCGGTGGTGACGCCGTTGTCGCCGACCAGCACGAGTGCCTCAGCCATCGCCTCGATTGCGAAAGTGATCATCATGTTGCCGGCGATCTTGGCGGCGTTGGCCTGACGAGGGTGTTCACCGAGCAGCCAGATCTTGCGCGATATCGCCTCGAACGCGGGGCGGGCGGTCTCGATTGCGGCGGGGTCGCCGGCGACCACAACGCTGAGCTGCCCCGCCGCCGCCGCATCGGGCCGCCCGAACACGGGCGCGGAGAGATAGCCGATCCCCGCCGCCGCGTGCGCCGCCGCCAATTCTTCCGCGAACGCTACCGAGATCGTCGCGGTGACAGCATGGATCAGCCCCGGTCGCGCACCGGCGAGCAGCCCCGCATCGAGCACGACCGACCGAATCGCGGCGTCGTCCGACAGCATCGTCAGCACCAGTTCGGACTGGAACACCTCGGCCGGCGTCTCGACCAACCGCGCACCCGCGATCGGCTTGCCACCGTCGCCCGAGCGGTTCCAGATCAGCACGTCATGCCCGCCTTTGGCGAGATTCTCCGCCATGCCGCGCCCCATCGCGCCGAGTCCGATCAATCCGACCTGCATTGTTCGTCCTTTCAGTAGCGATCGAGCGACAGATCGCCGGTTTCGATGTCGGGCGCCTGGCCGCCGATGATGTCGGCGATGATCCGCCCCGATCCGCATGCCATCGTCCAGCCGAGCGTGCCGTGGCCGGTGTTGAGAAACAGGTTGGGGAGGGCGGTCTTGCCGATAACGGGTGTGCTGTCGGGCGTCATCGGGCGCAGGCCAGACCAGAAGGTCGCGGCCTGCAAGTCGCCCGCGTTGGGAAACAGCCCGCCGACCGAATGTTCGAGCGTCGCGCGCCGCGCCTCGGGCAAGTGATTGTTGAAGCCCGATATCTCCGCCATGCCGCCGACGCGGATGCGGTCGCCGAGCCGGGTGATCGCGACCTTGTAGCTCTCGTCGAGCAACGTTGAGACCGGCGCGCGCGCCGGATCGGTGATCGGCACCGTGATCGAATAGCCCTTCACCGGGAACACCGGCAGCTTCAGCCCGAGCGGCCGCACCAACGCCGGCGAAAAGCTGCCGAGCGCGACGAGATAGGCATCCGCCGTCAGCCGCCCGGCATCGGTGACGACGCCGGTGATGCGCCCGTTTTCATGGTCCAGCCGCGCGACCGTCCGGCCATATTGGAACGTCACGCCTTCGGCCGCCGCAAGATCGGCGAGGCGGTTGGTGAATTTGAAGCAATCGCCGGTCTGGTCATGCGGCAGGCGCAAGCCGCCGGCGATCGGCACGTCGCTGTGTGCGAGGCCGGGCTCTGCCGCGAGGCAGCCGGCGCGGTCGAGAAGTTCGAATGGCACGCCACCCTGCTTGAGGACGGCGATGTCCTTGGCGGTGCCGTCGAGCTGCTTGGCCTCGCGAAACAATTGCAGCGTGCCGAGCATACGCTCGTCGTAACCGATGCCGGTCTCGGTGCGCAGCGCGTCGAGGCAGTCGCGGCTATATTCCGCCACCCGCACCATCCGCGCCTTGTTGATCGCATAGCGCTCGGCGGTGCAGTTTTGCAGCATCGCGACCAGCCAGCGCAGCATCGCCATGTCGAACTGCGGGCGCAGCACCAGCGGCGCGTGGCGCATCATCAGCCACTTCACCGCCTTTTGCGGGATGCCCGGCGCCGCCCAGGGCGATGCATAGCCGGGCGAAATCTCACCGGCATTGGCGAAGCTCGTCTCCAGCGCCGGCCCCGCCTGACGATCGACCACCGTCACCGCATGCCCGGCGCGCGCGAGATACCACGCCGAGGTGACGCCGATCACGCCGCTACCGAGGACGATCACCTTCATTCCGTACCCACTCCCGTGGCGATCAGCCTTCGCGCAACAGCCGATCGACCCGTGCGATCAGGTCGTTCACCGCGAAGGGCTTGGTCAAGACTTCCATACCGTGCCCGATATGGCCGTGGTTGAGAACCGCATTCTCGGCGTAGCCGGTTATGAAAAGGATGCGCAGATCCGCCACCACCTCGCGCGCGCGCTCGGCCACTTCGCGACCGTTCATCCCGCCGGGCAGACCGACATCGGTGATGAGCAGATCGATATGGCCCGCGCCACGCAGGATCTCGATCCCCTCCGCGCCGGTCGCCGCCTCGGCGCAGGCATAGCCGAGTTCCTCGAGCGCATCGACGACGAGCATCCGCACGCTCGGTTCGTCATCGACGATCAGCACGGTCTTTTCGGCGGCGGTGCGCAGCGTTTGCGATGCGGTGGTCGGTTCCGGTTCGGACGGCGCCTCGTCGCCGAGGTTGCGCGGCAGATACAGGCAAACCATCGTGCCCTGGCCGACTTCGGAATAAATGCGGACATGGCCGTGGCTCTGCCGCGCGAAGCCATACACCATCGACAGACCGAGGCCGGTGCCCTCGCCGAGCGGCTTGGTGGTGAAGAACGGATCGAACACCCGGTCGAGAATATCCTTCTCGATGCCGCAGCCCGTATCGCTGACGCAGACGGTGACATATTGGCCGGCTTCGAGGCCGTGCGCCTTGGCGGTATGCTTGTCGACCCAGCGGTTGGCGGTTTCGATCGTGATCCGGCCGCCGTCGGGCATCGCGTCGCGCGCATTGATGCACAGGTTGAGGATGGCGTTTTCGAGCTGGTTGGCATCGACCAGCGCCGGCCACAATCCGGCGGCGGCGACGGTTTCGACCTCGATCGCGGGCCCCACGGTGCGCTGGATCAGTTCGACCAGTTCGCGCATCAGCCGGTTGACGACGATCGCGCGCGGGCTGAGCGTCTGCCGCCGCGAGAAAGCGAGCAGCCGGTGAGTCAGCGCCGACGCGCGGCGGGTCGCGCCTTGGCCGGCGGTGAGATATTTCTCGACATCGCGCGCGCGACCCTGCGCGAGCCGCGTGCCGATCATTTCGAACGATCCCGAGATGCCGGCGAGCAGATTGTTGAAATCATGCGCCAGCCCGCCGGTGAGCTGGCCGACGGCCTCCATCTTCTGCGCCTGGCGCAACGCCTCCTCGGTGGCGCGGAAGCGGTCCTGCTCGCGGAGGCGATCCGTCACGTCATAGGCGAACTGGAACACGCCGATTCGCTTGCCCTCGGCATCTCGCAGCGCGTTGAAACGCAATTCGTAGGAGCGGGTATCGCCGTGCGGGCCGTCGATCTGGGAGACCGTAACGAACTCCTCGCCAGCGAGCGCCGGCGCCCAGGAAGCGCGTATTATCGCCGCCTGTTCGGGCTGGTCGGCGAGCAGGCCGAACAGATTGTCCCCGACGCGGGGCAGCACGCCGAACAACCGCTCGAAGTCGCGCGCGCTGGCAGTGTTCATCGCCAGCAAAGTGCCTTCGAGATCGACGATCGTGACGAAGGCGTGCGTTGCCTCCACCACATCGGCGAGCAGCCGGCGCTCGGCGATCGCCTCGTTGACGCGGCCTTCGAGAGTCTCGTTGAGACGGATCAACGCAAGTTCGGCGTCGCGACGCGCGGTGATGTCCTGGAACAACACCGCAACCTGCTTGCGGCTGGCGGGTTCGACGCGAAAGGCCGACAGTGACAGATAGCGCCCGGTCGCCTCCAGTTCGCGCTCGAATCGGATCGGCGCGCCGGTGCGCAGCACGTCGCCGTACCGCCTGGCCCAATCGTCAGCCTCGTCACCGACCATCTCGCGCAGCGTCCGTCCGACCACGTTGGGGATGCCCGCGTTGAGCGCATAGGCCGCGTTCGCCTCGACATGGACATAGTCGCTCAAGGGCCCATGCGGGCCATCGAGGAACTCGATGATGCAGAAGCCTTCGTCCATCGTGTCGAACAACGTGCGATAGCGATCCGCCTGTTCGGAGCGTTCGCGGATCGCGCGGCGCATCTCGAACTGGCTCATCACCTGATTGGCGAGAACCTTCAGCGCACGCTGCTGCAATTCACTGAGATCGCGCGGTTGTGTGTCGAGCACGCACAATGTCCCGATCGGCAATCCGTTGGGCGCCTTGAGCAGCGCCCCGGCATAGAAACGCAGCCCCGATTCCGCCGTCACCAGCGGATTGCTGCTGAAGCGATCATCGGCGGTCGCGTCGGGGACAAGCAGGAAGTCCTGTTCGAGTATCGCATGTCGGCAGAACGACGTTTCGAGCGGGGTTTCGCGTACACCAAGCCCGACCTCGGCCTTGAAGAACTGCCGGTCGGCGCCGATCAGATTGACGACGCCAATCGGGGTGCCGCACAGATCGGCCGCGAGCCGCGCGACCTCGTCGAAGGCTGGCTCGCGCGGCGTATCGAAGATCTGGTAGCTGTCCAGCGCCTCCAGCCGACGCCGTTCGCGGTCACCCCCGTTCATCTCACTCATGCCGTCGCATTTCCGCTGTGGCCCGCCCGTTCGGGCGTGGCGTGTTCAAGACCGTATCGTTGGAGGCAACGCACTTCCGCGCGGTATGATCCGGTGCGAGCTTGATCTATGTGTGTGCGGCGGCCTTCAGATCGGCGACGAAGCGGGCGTATTCCTCGGCCCGGGCGGTGGGATCGGGCAAGCGGAGCAGATAGCTCGGGTGGACGGTGATCCAGGCTTCGCCACCGCCGGGCAGCTCAAGCGCACGGCCGCGTTCGCGGCTGATCGTCACCGCCTTGCCGAACAGGGACCGCGCCGCCGTCGCGCCTAACGCGACCGTCCGCTTGGGCCGCACCAATGCCCGCTCTTGCTCGATCCACCAACGGCAGGCGGTGATCTCGCCGGCATCTGGCTTGGCGTGGATTCGGCGTTTGCCGCGCTGTTCGAACTTGAAATGCTTGACCGCGTTGGTGACGTAGATGGTGTCGCGATCGATCCCCGCCTCGGCGAGCGCGCGATCGAAGAGTTGCCCGGCCGGGCCGACGAAGGGGCGGCCGGCGAGGTCCTCCTGATCGCCGGGCTGCTCGCCGACGAAGAGCATCGCGGCATCGACCGGACCTTCGCCGAACACGGTCTGGGTGGCGTGCTCGTGGAGCGGGCAGCGGGTGCAGCTCATCGCTTCTTCGCGCAAGGCCGCCCATGCCGCTTCGATATTGCCGCCCGGCTTGGTCCGTGCCGTTTCCACCATGCCCGCCTCCCGCGCCTGTGCGCCTGCGATCAACTGCGGCACCAACGCGGTTTCGGGCATGTTTTTCCAATATTTGCGCGGCATCTCCTTGAGCATCATGCCGACCTTCAGCCGGGCGGGGTTGAAGATCGCGGCGTAATAGCTCTGCCACATCGCCTCGACCGGATCGCCGTCGGGCGCATCCGCCTTGGTCGCGCCCGGACCCTCGGCGAGTGTCGCGCCGTCCCAGTGGATCGAAACCTCGGGCGTCAGGATAGACCAGCGCATTGACGCGAACCGATCCAGGAAGAAGACGGCGTTGGCGCGGACGATGTGGAAATCGGGTTCGAACCACGCCACGAAGCGCGCGCCTTCGGGTTCGGCGACTTCGCGGAAGCGCACGAACGCGCGCATCTTGTGGATATCGCGGCGGACCTCGCGGGCGAGGCCCTCGACGCGGCGCACCAGCGGATCGGCGGCGTCGTCGAGCAGCCCCGGTCGCGCGAGCAGCCGCACCAGCAAGGTATGGAGCAACGCGAAGCGTTCGCGATCACTGTGGAGGATCGCCTTGCGCGCGAGATCGACGAAGGCGCGCGGCACCGTGAAGCTGGCGGCACCGGCTGCGGCAGGCGCCGCCTCGCCGAACAGCTCGCCGGGGGCCGAGCCGACGCGCCAGACGATCCGCTCGGGCGCGATCCCGTCGCGAACCGCAGCGCGCACGCCCTCGCGCCAGCCATCGAAATCGTCCTCGGCGTCGAGCGCGATTTCCCGCATCGCGTCGGCCGCGAGCATTGTCACCCGAACAATTCCATCTGCTTCGCCGGTGGCGGCGGGAGCGGCACATCCGCCTTGTCGGCGAGCGCGACCGGCCGCCAGTCACTCGCGATCAGGAACGGGCGCACCTTGGCAAGCGAGACGGTCAGCCGCCCGATATCGGCGAGCGAAAGCCGCCGGCCGCGCCGCGCCGCGACGATCTTGTCGACCGCGCGCGTGCCGAGGCCTGGCACGCGCAGCAGCATCTCGCGCGGCGCTATGTTGACATCGACCGGGAAGGAACCGCGAAACTTGAGTGCCCAGGCAAGCTTGGGATCGATGTCGAGCCGCATCATGCCATTGTCGTCGGCGGCATCGGCGACTTCGCCGGGCTTGAAGTCGTAGAAGCGCATCAGCCAGTCCGACTGGTACAAACGGTGTTCGCGCATCAGTGGCGGGCGCTGGAGCGGCAGCACCGCGCTGGCATCGGGGATCGGCGAGAAGGCCGAATAATAGACGCGCTTCAGCCCGAACGATCCGTACAGTCCGGCGGCGCGGGATACGATGTCGCGGTCGGTCGCGGCATCTGCGCCGACGATCATCTGGGTCGATTGCCCCGCTGGGGCGAAGCGCGGCGCGGACTTGTAATGCTTCCTCGCGTCGGCGGTGTCGAGGATCGCGTCGGACATTCCCGCCATCGCGCCTTCGATGCGGTCCTGCGACTTCTCGGGTGCGAGCCGCTTGAGGCCGCTCGCGGTCGGCAGTTCGACGTTGATCGAGATGCGATCGGCGTGCAGCCCCGCCTGGTGGATCAACTCAGGATCGGCGTCGGGGATCGTCTTGAGGTGGATATAGCCCCGAAACTCATGATCCTCGCGCAAGCTGCGTGCGACTTCGACGATCTGCTCCATCGTGTAGTTCGACGAGCCGATGATACCGGAGGAGAGGAACAGCCCCTCAATATAGTTGCGCCGGTAGAAGGAGAGGGTGAGCCGCACCACCTCCTCGGCGGTGAAGCGCGCGCGGCGGACGTTGCTGCTCTTGCGGTTGATGCAATAATGGCAGTCGAAGATGCAGCTATTGGTCAGCAGGATCTTGAGCAGGCTGATGCAGCGCCCGTCCGGGGCATAAGCGTGGCAGATGCCCATGCCGCTATCGGTCGAGCCAATGCCCTTGCCATCGCGAGAGGTACGCTTGATGGAGCCGGACGAGGCGCAGCTTGCGTCGTATTTGGCGGCGTCAGCGAGGATCTCGAGTTTCGCGCGGGTATCGAGCTGAGCCATTCGTTCTATATATGTTCTTTTGGGTGCGTTGTCTACTCGTCGCCCCGGCGAAGGCCGGGGCCGCTGCATAATCTGGAGCCTATCGCGCCAAACGTGACGGCCCCGGCCTCCGCCGGGGCGACGGGTACATTACCGCAAGCAGGCGTCCAGCCCGTCGTTTCGCACCACGCTAACCCGCCGCGACAGCACGTTGCCGTGACGGCGGACGAAGCCATGCGGGTCGATCACCGCGCGCTTCTTTGGCTGGGGCAGCACCGCCGCCATGCGGCCGGCCTCGGCAGGGGTCATCGCGGAGGCGTCGTGGTGGAAGTAGCGCATCGCGCCGGCGTTGACGCCGTAGGTGCCGATCCCGGTCTCGGCGACGTTGAGATAGACTTCCATGATTCGGCGTTTGCCCCACAAATTCTCGATGAGAACCGTGAAATACGCCTCCAGCGCCTTGCGGACGTAGCCGCCGCCCTGGATCAGAAAGACGTTCTTGGCGGTCTGCTGGCTGATCGTCGAGCCGCCACGGATGCGGCCGCCGCGCGCGTTGCGCAGATAGGCTTTCTCGATCGCGGCGACATCGAAGCCGTGGTGCGAGCAGAAGCGCGAATCCTCGCCGGCGATCGCGGCGCGCGGCATGTCGGGATCGATCCGCGACAAGGGCATCCACGATTTGGTGATACCGTGTCCGCTCAGCCCGTCCGCCAGCATCGTCAGCGTTACCGGCGGCGGCACGAAGCGGTACACGATCACCATCGCCACCGAGAGAATCAGGAAGCCAAGCACCAGCTTGAAGACCCAACCGATCAACCGGAGGATCATCGATCGCCGCCGGGGCGGTGGAACGTCGTCATTGGTGGTCCTGCGCGGCGGGGCGTGAGCGGTGTATCATACCGCATCATCACGCCCCGCGCGCCGATCCGCAACCGCTGTTAAGCGGCGACGAGCATACGCTTGTCGCCGGCGATCCGCATCATCGCCTTTTGCAGCTTCTCGAACGCGCGCACCTCGATCTGGCGAACGCGCTCGCGCGAGACGCCATAGACCTGGCTCAGCTCCTCGAGCGTCTTCGGCTCGTCGGTGAGGCGGCGCTCGGTGAGGATGTGCTGCTCACGCTCGTTGAGGTCGGTCATCGCGCTTTCGAGCATCGCATGGCGGACGTCGGCCTCCTGCGCATCGGCGACAATCGTGTCCTGCAAGGGCGCGTCGTCCTGAAGCCAATCCTGCCACTGGCCGTCGCCATCCTCGCGCATCGGCACGTTGAGCGAGGTGTCACCGCCCATCGACATGCGGCGGTTCATGCTCGTCACTTCGGCCTCGGTCACGCCGAGGTCGTGCGCGATCTTGGCGAGATGCTCCGGGCTGAGATCGCCGTCCTCGAACGCGTCGAGCTTGGACTTCATGCGGCGCAGGTTGAAGAACAGCTTCTTCTGCGCAGCCGTAGTGCCCATCTTCACGAGGCTCCACGAGCGCAGGATGAACTCCTGGATCGACGCCCTGATCCACCACATCGCATACGTGGCGAGCCGGAAGCCGCGATCGGCCTCGAACTTCTTCACACCCTGCATCAGCCCGATATTGCCCTCCGAGATCAGCTCGGACACGGGCAGGCCATAGCCGCGATAGCCCATCGCGATCTTCGCCACGAGTCGCAGGTGCGAGGTGACGAGCTGCGCCGCCGCATCGGTATCGCCATGCTCCTCGAAACGCTTGGCGAGCATATATTCCTGCTCGGGCGCGAGGATCGGAAACTTCTTGATCTCAGACAGATAGCGGTTGAGGCTCGCCTCACCGCCAAGAGCGGGGATCGTCGCCGGTACGTTGCTGCCGGTGGCCATGATCAATCTCCCTTAGTGACGGACGTCCCGATAGCGAGGCAACGTCCGCGCTTGAACCTATACGTTAAGACTATCGAACAGTTCCCGCATGTCCGACGGCATTTCGCTTTCAAATGCCAAAGCGTTGCTTTCTAGCGGGTGAATGAACCCGAGACGGGCCGCGTGCAACGCTTGCCGGCGGAAATTCAGCGTTTCCAGAACCGATCGGTGACCCGGTTTTGTTCTACCATAGACCGGGTCTCCCAACAAGGGGTGGCCGATCGACGCCATATGGACGCGCACCTGATGCGTGCGTCCGGTCTCCAGCCGGCACTCGACGAGCGCGGCGTCGCGCAGGCGGGTGAGCGTGCTGAAATGCGTGACCGCGCGCTTGCCGCCCGCGACGATCGCGACCTTCTTGCGGTTCTGCGGACTCCGCGCGAGCGGCGCGTCGACGCTGCCTTGCGCGGGGGTGGGCCGCCCTGAAACGATCGCCTTGTAGCGCCGGTCGATGCTGTGCGCGGCGAATTGCTTGGCAAGGCCGACGTGCGCGCGATCGGTCTTGGCGGCGACCATCAGCCCGGAGGTGTCCTTGTCGATGCGGTGGACGATGCCCGGTCGTGCGACCCCGCCGATCCCCGACAACCGCCCCGCGCAGTGATGGAGCAACGCATTGACGAGCGTGCCGTCGAAATTGCCCGCCGCCGGGTGGACGACGAGCCCGGCCTGCTTGTCGATCACGATCAGATGATCGTCCTCGAACACGACGTTGAGCGCGATGTCCTGCGGTTCGTTGTGCGCGGGCGCGGGATCGGGGACGGTAACGCGGTAGCGCCCACCCGGCACCGCCTTGCTCGCCGGATCGCGCCGCAGAATGCCTTGGGCGTCAGTGACGGCGCCGGTAGAGATCAGAGCCTTGAGCCGCTCGCGCGAGATCGTCGGCAGTGCGTCAGCCAAAGCGCGGTCGAGCCGCAGCCCTTCGGCGTCGGCGACACATGCTTCGATGGTGGAAACCCCCCGGTCCATAGACTAGGAATCTGGGGAATATGTTGGAGATTTCAAGAACCGCGCTGCATCGCATCATCGCAGCGGCGCATGCAGATCCTGCACGCGAGGTCTGCGGCCTGCTGTTCGGCGACGACGCGCGGGTCGATCGAGCCGAGCCGTGCGCCAATGTCGCCGCCGATCCGGCCCGCACCTTCGAGATCGATCCTGCCGCGCATTTCGCTGCGCTCCGCGCCGAGCGGGCGGGTGGGGCGAAGCTGATCGGCTATTGGCATTCGCACCCGAGCGGCGATGTGCGCCCCTCCGCGACCGATGCGGCAATGGCGGCGGCGGACGGCAAGCTTTGGCTGATCGCGGCCGGGACCGAGATCGGCATATGGCGCGCCGAGGGCGCGGACTCGCATGGCCGTTTCGTCGCGGTGCCCTATCGCATCGCCGCCGTCACCTGACTTGCGGCGGAGTCGATGCTGGGCCACATAGGCACGACACGCTGGAGCATTGTCCTTGACTATCAACGCCGTCGATTTCGCCAGCCTGCTGTGCTCGCGCCTCTGCCACGATCTGCTCAGCCCGGTGGGCGCGCTCAACAACGGCCTCGAACTGCTCGCCGACGAGCATGATCCCGACATGCGGGCACGTTGCCTCGAATTGCTCAGCGAGAGCGCCAAGGCATCCGCCAACAAGCTCAAATTCTTTCGACTCGCGTTCGGCGCGGCCGGCGGTTTCGGCGAGACGATCGATTCGCGTGAGGCTCGCGCGGCGATCGAGGGGCTGTTTGGCGATACCCAGCGGGTCAAGCTCGGCTGGCTGGTCGAAGATCCGATCCTGCCCAAGGCCGGCATCAAGGTGCTGCTCAATCTCGCGCTGATCGCGGGCGACGCGTTGATCCGTGGCGGTCAACTCGATGTCGGCGCCGAATGCGTGGGCGATCAGGTCGAGATCGTCGTGCGGGCGGATGGTCCGCGTATCGTGCTCGATGCCGAGTTGCGCACCGCGCTGACCGGCGCGAATGTCGATGCGGTCGTCACACCGCGCGCGGCGGCGGCCTGCCTCGTCCACGCGCTGGTGGCGGAGGCGAACGGCACGATCCAGGTGTCCGAGCCGAACGATCCGGTGCTGCTGTTCGGCGCGACGCTCAAGACACGCTAGAGCGGAACACCTAGCCCAAACCGTTCGTCCCGAGCGCAGTCGAGGGACAGGGCCGGACGCAGGTGCCTCGACTTCACTCGGCACGAACGGAGAGGGGCTGGGCAACAGCGTAAACCCGGCCTTAACGGCTGGACCGGCAAAGAGGCTGCCGATCCGCGGGGCCTCATGGACGATCTGCTACGGGAATTCATCGCCGAGACGCGCGAGACGCTGGAGGCGCTTTCCGGCGAGATCGTCGCGTGGGAAGCGACGCCGGACGATCGCGAGCGGCTCGATGCGATCTTCCGGTTCGTCCATACCGTGAAAGGCAGTTGCGGATTCCTCGATCTGCCACGGCTCAGCCGGCTGAGCCATGCCGCCGAGGATGTGCTCGCGGCAGTGCGCTCGGGCGAGCGCACGCCCGATACCGCTCTCGTCAACGCTGTGCTCGCGATCGTCGATCGCATCGGCGAGATCGTCGAGGCGATCGATGCCGGCGCGCCCCTCCACGATACGGGCGAGGAACTCCTGATCGCCGCGCTCCACGAAGGCGCAGAGGCGGCGATGCCGGCCCCCGTCGTGCTGGCGCGGCGCACTCCGGCGCGCAGTGTGCGGCTCAACGTCGAGCTGCTCGATCGCATGATGAACGGCATGTCCGACATGGTGTTGGCGCGCAACGAACTCGCCCGGCGGCTGCGCGACGCGGGTGCCGATCCAGCGACCGAGGCGGCGCTGGATCGGCTTTCCGCCACCGTCGCCGAGATGCGGGACACCGTCACGCGCACGCGCATGCAAAAGATCGACGCGTTGTTCTCGGCGCTGCCGCGGATGGTGCGCGACACGGCGGCGGAACTCGGCAAGTCGGTGACGCTGCATATCGAAGGCAGCGACGTCGAACTCGATCGCGAGATGATCGAGATGATGCGCGATCCGCTCGTCCATATCGTGCGCAACGCGATCGACCACGGCATCGAGGTGCCGGCGGCGCGGCGCAAGGCCGGCAAGCGCGAGAATGGGCGGCTTGCCGTCTCGGCGCGCCAGTCGGGCAACCAGATCATCATCATGATCGAGGACGACGGGCAGGGCATCGACGTCGATGCGCTGATGGCGATGGCCGCACGCGACGGACGCAGCGAAGCCGAGCTGCGGCGGTTGAGCGATCGCGGTAAGCTCGATCTGGTCTTCGAAGCTGGTTTGACGACCAGGGAGAGCGTTACCGCCATTTCCGGGCGCGGTGTGGGCATGGATGTGGTGCGCGCGAACGTCGAGCGGATCGGCGGGCGCATCGACCTGGCCAACACGCCGGGCAAGGGTCTGGCCATCGCCATCCGTGTGCCGCTGACGCTGTCGATCATCGCCGCGATCGGGGTGAGCGTGGGCGACCAGCGCTTTGCGATCTCCAGTCCGACGATCGATGAGATCGTTTCGATCCACGGCGAGGCGATCCGTATCGATATGCTCGGCAGCACCCCGGTCGCCACCGTGCGCGGCCGCCGCCTGCCTTTGGTCGATCTCGCCGGCGCGCTGGGCATCGTGCGTGAGGGGACGGCAGGCAAGCTCGTGATCCTGAGCATTTCGGGCGGCAGCTATGCGCTCGCCGTCGACGATGTGCTCGATCATGAGGAACTGGTCGTCAAGCCCGCCGCGCCGACGGTGATGGCGACCGGCCTCTATGCCGGCCACACCTTGCCCGATACCGGCGTGCCGATGCTGCTGCTCGATTGTGCCGGTATCGCCGCGAGTGCCGGCATTCGCTTCTGGCGCGAGCCGGAGGCCGAGAGTTGCGGGCGCGAGGTCGAGGCTCCCGCTGTTCCGGCGCTGCTGTTCGACGATCTCGATGGCGTGCGCCGGCTGGTGGTGCTTGCCGCGATCGACCGGATCGAGTCGGTCCCGACCGAGGCGATTCGCCATTCGGCGGGGCGGTTGCGGCTGTCGCTCGACGGCCGGATCGTACCGCTGGTCGCGCAGGGCGACTGGGCGGACCACGATCAGGTCCAGATCCTTCGCTTGCGCGATGGCGACACCGAAATCGCCTATGCAGTCCGCGAAGCACACGACATCGTCGATCTGCCCGACATCGTCGTTCCTGCGCGCGTGCCCGGCCCGGTTGCGGGCGTGGTGGCCCTTGCCGGGCAGCACATCGAACTGCTCGACCTGTTCTGGCTATTCGGGGAGCATGGCGACCTGCCGACCCGCGCCGCTGCGCCGCTCTGCTTGCTCGACGGCAGCGAGACTGTTTGGATGACGAGCTTCCTCAAGCCGGTGCTTGAAAACGCGGGCTATCGCGTGACGGCGGCGCTGAAAGGCGGCGATCGGCCAGACGTGGTGTTGACGATGGACGCGGCTACGCCTGCGTCAGACGCGTCGGTGCCGGTCGTGCGCTTGCGCCGCGAGCGCGAGGCCGCTGCCGAACCCGGCACAATCTACCGCTACGACCGCGAAGCGCTGCTCGCGGCGCTGACCCTGTCCAGCGGAGTCGGGATATGACCGGCCTGTTCCTGATCGCTCAGCTTGCCGGACGCGCGGTCGCGATCGATTCGGCGCAGGTCGAGTCGGTTGTCGATCTCGGTACGATCGTGCCCGTGCCGTGCGCCGAAGCGCAGGTGCGTGGCCTTGCCGCGTTGCGCAGCCGCGTTGTGACGGTGATTGATCCGCGCGCCGTGCTCGGCGGGGGGATGAGCGCCGGCAGCCGCGCGGTCATCACCTGCATCGACGGGCATCATTATGCGATTCTGGTCGACGCGCTGGAGGATATCGCGCCGTTCGAGGTTCGGCCGCTGGCCTCCGGCGTCGTGCTGGAGGGGGTGTGGAGCAGCATCGGCTACGGCACGATCGAACTCGACGGCACACCGATCCTGACGATCGATGTGCGCGCGCTGGTGCCGGGCGCACTCCCGCTCGCCGCGTGAGCCGAGAGTTAACCCGAAGCAAAGTTTTTTCCGCCAAAACGGAGGTTTAGCGCGTGTAACGGATTGCCAATGAAAACCTGTCTGGTCGTCGATGATTCCAAGGTGATCCGCAAGGTTGCGCGGCACATTCTCGAAACGCTCAATTTCAGGGTCACGGAGGCGAGCGATGGTCGGCAGGCACTGGACGCGTGCTTGGAGTCGGCGCCGGACGTTGTGTTGCTCGACTGGAACATGCCGGTGATGAGCGGGATGGATTTCCTGCGTGCGCTGCGCGATGCCGACGTCCCGCGCCGGCCCAAGGTGGTGTTCTGCACCACCGAGAACGGCATGGCGCATATCCGCGCCGCGATCGAGGCGGGGGCGGACGAATATGTCATGAAGCCGTTCGATCGCGAGACGCTCGAAAGCAAGTTGCAGATCGTCGGATTAGCCTGACCGGAGTCGCGCGGTGTCTGTTTCGCCGGCCGGCGGCCGTGCGGCGCAAGGCTGCGCCGCTGCGGCGCGTATGAGTTGGCGAACGCGGCGAGATTGGCTATCGCACCCGCTTGATCCGCCCTGCGCACATGCCTGGGCAGGCGGCAAGCAGGAGCGTGCATGACGATCATCGAGACGGCGTCCCCCAATTTCGACGAACGCGCGCTGCCGGTCACCATGATCGTTCTCCATTATACCGGGATGGTGGATGCGGCATCGGCGCTGGAGCGGCTGTGTGACCCCGCCGCCAAGGTTTCCGCGCACTATCTGATCGACGAGGACGGCACGATTCACCGGCTCGTCGCCGAGGACAAGCGCGCGTGGCATGCCGGCGCGGCGCGATGGGGGCGGATCGAGGACGTCAACAGCGCTTCGATCGGGATCGAACTGGTCAATCCCGGCCACGAATTCGGGTATCGCGACTTTCCCGAGGCGCAGATCGATGCGTTGATCGGCCTGGTCGGCGATATCAAGGAGCGTTACGCGATCACGCGCGGCAACGTCGTCGGCCATTCGGACATCGCGCCGACGCGCAAGCAAGATCCCGGCGAACTGTTCCCGTGGCACCGCCTTGCCCGGCTCCGGCTCGCGTTGCCGCGCCCGACGCGCAACCTGATGGACCCGATGTGGAGCGATGCGGGCTTCCTGATCGCGCTCGAACGATTCGGCTATGACGTGAAGGACAAGCTCGCCGCCGTGGTCGCGTTCCAGCGCCGCTACCGCCCCGAACTGATCGACGGCGAGATCGACGGCGAATGCCGCAGCATCCTGCTCGCTTTACTGTTGCCCAAACCGCAAGGGGACGACTAAGGCGTTCGTACCAGAGGGTCGGGCGGCCGCGTCATGTGCTTGCACATGCCGAGGAAAGTCCGGGCTCCGCGAAACGACGGTGCCGGGTAACGCCCGGCGGGGGTGACCCCAGGGACAGTGCCACAGAGAGCAGACCGCCGATGGGCCGCGCGCGAGCGCGGAGACAGGCAAGGGTGAAAGGGTGCGGCAAAAGCGCACCGCGCCTCCGGTAACGGCAGGCGGCATGGCAAACCCCACCGGGAGCAAGACCGAATAGGGACGGCACATGGGCATCGTTTCTGCTCGTCGTCCGGGTTGGTTGCTTGAGGCGGCGTGCAAGCGTCGCCCTAGAGGAATGGTCGCCTATCCTTCGTAAAGAGGGTGGACAGAACCCGGCTTACAGACCCTCTGGTATTCCCCTTACGGGGGCCAAACGTGGCTAAGGTTGCCCACGTAGCGCACGGTTCGCAAACGTGGTGAAGGTGGCAGCGTCGCATCATGTTTGCGCCAAGAGCGCGGAGTCGGCGATGTCAAAGAACGTGCCGCGAGACTGGCAGGATGTCGCCGCGTAGGACAGCGCTACAGCGGCTGGCCGTCCTTGCCGATCACCTCGACCCGGTAGGAGCAGCCGTAGAAGGTCTTGCCCGGATGGGTGGTGACGTTCGAGACGTTGCGCGTGATGACCGTATGCGCGCCGTAGCTCTCGCCCGCCGCCGGGGCCTCGGTTCGATCGGCGACGATCTTCTCGCCGAGGAATTTGCTCGACGTGGTGGCCGCTGCGATTTCCGCAGGCGTGGCCTTGCCCGAGGCGATCATGGCTTCGAGCAAGGGGGCGGGATCGACCGCGTTCTTGATGCCCTGTTCGCGCGCGAGCCCGTTCGGATCGGCGAGATCGAGGACGGCGAGGACGCCGCTGGCGGTGAAGGCGATCCGGCGCGTGCTGTAATGGCCCGCCACCGTGATCGGCGCGGGCAGATCATATTCGTTCATGAACGCGTTCTTGGTGGCGATGCGGACCCAATGGCGCTTGGCGGCGATCTTCTCCTCGCCGTTAAGCGCCAGCGCGAAGCCGGTGTAGGCGGGCGCATCGAGCCTGCATTCGATCGCGTCGACGATGTCGATGCTGTTGGGATCAACCGGGTCTTCGGCGCGGAGCGGCGTCGCCAGCGCCAGCGTGGCGAGCAGCGCCGCGAACATCGATCCCGATTTCATCACTTTGCCGTCTCCCGGTGTGGCCGTCGCCTCGTGTTCGAAAAGCCGGCCTTCCGCAATCCCGCAGGTCGGGCCGGTCGTTCGCGGGGACCACTCCACCCGCTAAATCATGCGCGTCACCAATCCGTCATGGCAATGCCGCACCGCCGTGCTTAGATGGTTCGCTATGGTGCGTGCGACGAGACAAGACGATTGGGGATTTCCGCGCTGGCGCGCTTACGGCGAGTCGAGCCGTGAGGCGGCCAAGGTGCGGCTGTGTGACCGGCATGGCTGCACCCAGCCGGGCAATTGCCCCGCGCCGAAATCCCCCAACAGCCCCGATCGCTGGTATTTCTGCCAGGAACATGCCGGCGAGTATAATCGCGGCTGGAATTACTTCGAGGGGCTGAGCGCGGAGGAAGCCGCCGAGCGCGAGGCGGCGGAGACGCGCACCGCCGACGGCTACACGACCTCGCGGCACCAGCAATGGGCCGGCTCCGGCGACGGCAGCCGATCGCGCGACGAACTGCGCGCGCTCGAGCTGCTCGACCTTGAGGTGGATGCCGATTTCGACGCGGTGCGGCTGGCGTGGCGCAGGCTCGCCAAGCAGAACCATCCCGATATCCGCCCCGGCGACAAGGACGCGGCGGCGCGCTTCCAGGCGATTCAGGCGGCGTATGACGTGCTGCGCGTCGCCGAGGAGCAGCGGCAGTGGAAGCCTGCGGTGTGAAGACGGTCCGCTCGGACTGGTCCCGCACGTTGCTGGTCTGCCAGAAATGTTCGAAGAAGCTCGGCGGCGGGTTCGGGCCGCGCGGCAAGACGCCGCTCGCCAAGGCGCTGCGCAAAGAACTCGGGGTGAAGACGGGTCGCAAGGCGGCGATGGGGATCGTCGAGGTCAAATGCCTCAAGGTCTGCCCGCGCGGCGCGGTGACGGTGGTCGACAGCGCCGACAGCCGGACATGGCAGATCGTGCGGGCGGGCGCGCCGCTGGAGACAGTGATCGACGCGCTTGGTATCAACGGGACAGACCTTAACGGGTCAGCGCAGGTTCAGCACGACTCGGCTACCCTAGAAGCATAGGAGAAATTCGATGCGCGTTTCCCAATGTCTTACCGCCATCGCCGCGCTGGCGGTGGTCGCTTCCGCCGTTCCCGCGCAAGCGAAGGAGCGGCTGACCGGCGAGGCCAAGCTCGCCCAGATGCTCGACGGCCGGGTCGCCGGCAAGCCAGTCGATTGTCTTTCGCTGACGCAGATCCGGTCGAGCGAAATCATCGACCGCACCGCGATCGTCTACACCGCCAACGACGGCACGCTGTACGTCAACCGCCCGAGCGGCGCGAACTTCCTCGATGACGACGACATCCTCGTCAGCGAACCGCGCAATGGGCAGGCATGCCGGATCGACATCGTCCGGCTGATCGATCGTGGTTCGCGGATGCCCGGTGCGTCGATCGGTCTGAACGATTTCGTGCCATATCCAAGGCCGCCGAAGGTCGCGAAGGCGAACTGATGCGTCCGGGCGCGTGCCGATACCTTGGTGTATCGCAGGCGTATCGGGCACATGCTTCGACAGGCTGAGCGCGAAAGGGTGGATTGGCGCGCTTCGTCCCTTCAGACCGTTTTTGTCGAGCGCAGTCGAGACACCTGCGCCTGGGGCATGTCCCTCGACTTCGCTCGGGACGAACGGAGGGATGGTGCGCTTCGCTCTCTAATCCGTTCGTGTCGAGCGCAGTCGAGACATTCGCGCTTGAGGCGAGTCCCTCGACTTCGCTCGGGACGAACGGAGAGATGGTGCGCTTCGCTCTCTAGTCGGTTCGTGTCGAGCGCAGTCGAGACATCTGCGCTTGAGGCATCTCCCTCGGCTTCGCTCCGGGCGAACGGGGCGGGGATTTGCGTTAACTCGCGTAGCGCAGCGCCGTCTCGCGGATCAGCGCGATCATGTTCGGGATGCCTTGCGTCCGGTTCGAGCTGAGCTGGTTCTTGAGATCGAACGGCGCGAGCGCGGCGGTGATGTCGGTGGTGGCGATCGTTGCGGCGGGCTGATCCTGCACGGTCAGCAGCACGAGCGCGATGATGCCCTTGGTGATCGCCGCGTTCGAATCGGCGAGGAAGTGGAGCGTGCCGTCGTCGCGCCGCATCGGATAGACCCACACCGAGGCCGAGCAGCCGCGCACCAGGGTCGCGTCGGTCTTGAGCGGATCGGGCATCGGCTCAAGCGTCTTGCCGAGATCGATCAGCAGCCGGTAGCGGTCGTCGGCGTCGAGGAATTCATATTCTTCGTGGAGGTCGGCGAGTGTGGTCATGGCGGTTGGCGGTAACGGCGCAGGGCGGGGGCGTCTACCGGGTTTGCTCCGTCCCCCGTTCGCGCTTGTCGAAGCACCTGTTCGGAAAACAAAAATATCGAGCGTGATACCATCACCTCCACCTGTTCGTGCTGAGTAGCTACCTCGATACGCCCTGCGGGCTACTCGGCAGCTACTCAGCACGAACGGAGCTATTTGGCGTCATCACGCTCTAAGTGGCGAATTGCACGTTCGGGACATGCCAGCCGCTTGGGACAGGCTTCGACCAACTCATGGCGAACGGAGTGGAGGCGGCGTTCTCAGTCCAGACGTGCGTTACAGATCCACCCCTGCCGCGATCGCCTCCAGCTTGCGGATGCGCTCCTTCAGGTCGGCGATCTCGATGCGGGCGCTGGCGTTGGGCATGGCCGGCGCGGCGCGGTCTCCTCCGCCAAGCTGGTGCTGCAATTCCTGCTGCTTGAGCGCGAGCCAGCCGCGCCAGCCGGTGAGCGTGGTGTAGGCGAGGATCGCCACCCCGGCGAGCGCTGTGCCGGCCATCGTCATGTAGAAACTCGGGTCGGTCATGATCCCTGCTCCTGCGGTCATGAGGGTCACTTGGGGTCGCGCAGGCGCTCGATCTCGCGATCGAGGCGGGCGCTGCTCGTGTCATTGTCGGTGGCGAGGCGTTCGAGGACGGCGAGCCGCTCCTTCATGCTGCGCAATTCCTCCTGCAGCCGGGCGTTCTCGGCCTTGGTCGCGCCGTCGTCGCGGAAGGCGACCTGCTCGCCGTGCTTGCTGTGGACGACGCCGTAGCGGGCCATCAACACACGGCCGACCGTGATGACGACGATGATCGCGACGACCATTTCAAACGGGTTCATGTGGAAAACTCCCCTGCCAATGTGGCGATGTTACTGCGCATCGCCTTGCGGCGCGAGCCGTTCGCGGCGGCGGCGCGGGCGATCGACGCTTTCGGTGGCGAAGACGCCGATGGCGGTGATGGCGGCGAGGACAGCGAGAAAACCGAGAAGCATGGGACGAGCCTTTCCTGTCGGCGCGACCGCAAGGGTCGCGCACGGGGGGGTGTTGGGAGGTGGGGGGGGGGGGGCGGGGCGGGCGGATCAGTCGCTGGTGCGCAGCGCCTCGATCTCGCGGGCGGTACGCTCGGCGGGGTCGGTGGCGATGCGTTCGAGCACCGCGATCCGCTCCTCGAGCCGGCCGATCTTGCCGGTCAGCCGCTCATTCTCGGCGCTCAGCAATTCGGTTTCGCGTGTCGTCGAGAGGCGATCCTTGTCGCGGCGGCGCTCGTCTTCGAGCGGGTAGCCGTGTTTCGCGCGAACCCAGGTGTTGAACACCTTGCTCAGCGGGAAAACCGTGATCGCGGCGAGCGGTACGAGCAGTCCCCAGGTGGCTGACATCATCGGTATCCTGTTGCGGTGGGTGGTTGCCGGGATCGAAGCCGCGCTTAGCGCAGGCTTTCGATCTCGTCGGCGAGGCGGGTGTTGCGGCTGGTGTACATCGTCTCGATGTCGGCGAGGCGGCGGTCGATGTCGCGGAACTTCGAGCGGACCTCTGCGGTCGAGCGGGTCGGGTTGCTGCGCACGCCCTGCCAGAATTTCTGGTCTTCCTTGCTGTCATACAGGCCGTAGGGCTTGGCATCGGCCATCCAGGCGACCAGCCCGTAGGCGAGCAAAGTCCAGGGGAAGCCGCCCGCGACGGTGAGGACCACCGCGCCGACGCGGACCCAAGTGGCGTCGATGCCGGTGTAATCGGCGATCCCCGAACAGACGCCCAGCCATTTGCGGTTGTGCTTGTCGAGGTAGAATTTGGTGCGGCTCGCGCTCATGGCTCAGTTCCTCTTGGAAAGGTCGTAGGAAGGGCGCGGGTCGGCGGATACGCCGGGGCGCCAGTCGGGATGGTCGGCGGCGACGATCCGCTCCACCGTCTGCAACCGGTCTTCGAGCCGGCGGGCGAGCAGGTGGAGCTCGTCGAGCAGTTTCTCATCCTCGTCGGTGATCTTGGGCGCCTGCTTCCACTTGGTAACGTAGTGCAGGATCACCCAGGGCATGCCGACGAAGAGCATGCCGCAGATGACGATGGGCAGGAAAACGTCTTCCATCTCAACCGTCCTTGTTCATGCGCGCCTTCAGCGCGGCGAGTTCGGCGTCGACCTTGTCGGCGGACTTGAGCTCGGCGATCTCCTCTTCGAGCGACTTGGGCTGGGCGCCCAGACCAGCGGCGTCGGCGCGGCCCTCGGCCATGTCGATGCGGCCTTCCATGATGTCGAAGCGCGAGAACGCGTCCTGCATGCGCGGGCCGTTGTAGAGTTCGCGCAGCTTGTAGCGGTTCTGTGCGCTCTCCAGCCGGGTAGCGATCGAGTTCTGGCGGGTGCGGGCTTCGCGCAGCTTGGTCTGGAGCTTGTTGATGTCCTCCTCCGACGCGCGCAGCGCCTCGTCGAGCACGGCGATCTCGTCCTTGAGGCGATCGGCCATGTCGGCGGCCTTCTGCTTCTCAACGAGGGCGGCCTTGGCGAGATCCTCGCGGCCCTTCGACAGCGCCAGTTCGGCCTTTTCGGTCCAGCTATCCTGCAGCTTGCCGAGCTTGTCGATGTGGCGGCGCATTTCCTTCTGGTCGGCGATGGTGCGCGCGGCGGAGGCGCGCACTTCGACCAGGGTCTCCTCCATTTCGAGGATGATCATGCGGATCATCTTCGCCGGGTCTTCAGCCTTGTCGAGCAGGTCGGTGAAGTTGGCGGCGACGATGTCGCGAGTGCGGGAAAAAATGCCCATGTTGGAAAACTCCTTGGGGAAACGCGGTACTCGTTGGTGTACGCAGAAAGCATTGCAGGGTTCGTGCCAACTTTAGAAATGGCGGATTTGCGTGGTTTTCTGAACGGATCGACAGCTTTGTCGGATTGTGCGCTTGCCAAGCCTTGGGAATTTACGCCAAGGCTTGGCAATGGAGCGCGTAACCCAGGTAATCGGCCAGTCAGGCCCGTTTCTCGACGCGCTGGAGCGCGCCAGCCGCGCGGCGGCACTCGACCGGCCGGTGCTGGTGATCGGCGAGCGCGGCACCGGCAAGGAACTGGTGGCCGAGCGGCTTCACCGGCTGTCCCCGCGCTGGGACCAGCCACTCGTCATCATGAATTGCGCGGCGCTGCCCGAGACGCTGATCGAGGCCGAGTTGTTCGGGCATGAGGCGGGCGCATTCACCGGCGCGACCAAGGCGCGGCAGGGGCGGTTCGAGGAGGCGCATGGCGGCACGCTGTTTCTCGACGAACTCGGCACCTTGTCGATGGCGGCGCAGGACCGGTTGTTGCGTGCGGTCGAATATGGCGAGGTCACGCGGATCGGATCGTCGCGGCCGTTGCGCGTCGACGTGCGGATCGTCGCGGCGACCAACGAGCATCTCCCCGACAAGGTCGCGCGCCACCAGTTCCGCGCCGATCTGCTCGACCGGCTTTCGTTCGAGGTGGTTACGTTGCCGCCGCTCCGCGCGCGCACCGGCGACGTGCCGGTGCTGGCCGAGCATTACGGGCGGCGCATGGCCTCGGAAATGGGGCGGCTCGACTGGCCGGGCTTTACCCGCGAGGCGATGGCGGCGCTGGTCGCTTATGAATGGCCGGGCAACGTGCGCGAACTCCGCAACGTCGTCGAGCGCGCGGTGTACCGCTGGGAGCGCGACACGCCGATCGACGCAATCGAGTTCGATCCGTTCCAGTCGCAATATCGCCCGCGTGGGGGCCAGGGCGGGACGATGACGGTGGAGGCGGCGCCGGCTGCGGCGGCACACGTCGCGACGGTTGAGGAGGAGGACGCGCCGGGCGACTTCAAGAGCCGCATCGCGCGGTTCGAGCGCGATCTACTCAAGAAGGCGATGGCCGAGCATCGCTTCAACCAGCGCGCCACGGCGGATGCGCTGGGGCTGAGCTACGATCAGTTGCGGCACGCCCTGAAACGGCATGGGCTGATTTCGGCGGGGGCTTAGCGGCCGAACGTACAGTTCATGTTTTCCCGCGAAAGCGGGAATCCAGAGCCACACAAAACAATGATTGCGGCTCTTGGGATTCTGGACTCCCGCGTGCGCGGGAGAACGAAGGACTCGGTGTAGGTATCAGCTATAGTTGAAGCTGATGCTGATCCGGTCTTGCTTGGCGGTGCCGGCGATCACCTCGTGGCGTAGCCAGCTTTCCCACAGCAGGATCGTGCCGGCCTCGGGCGCGACGTGCGCGAAGGTGCGTTGCTCCTCGGGAGCATCCTCGCGGCGGGTAGGGGCGGCCATCATCAGTGGCAGGCGCGGGTCTTCGAAGCGGATCGCGCCCGCGCCCGGCGGCACCGCGACGTAGAGCGTGCCCGACACCACCGAATGCGGGTGGATATGCCCGGAGTGCATGCCGCCGGGCTTGAGGACGTTGACCCACAGGCTGTCGAGCCGGAGCTTGCGCCCGCCGAGATCGAACGCGCACGCCTCGGCAAAGGCGGCGACGTGCTTGGCGAGCTTCTTGGCGAGATCACCGAACGCGGGATCGCGCTGGGGCAGATCGTTGAGCGAGGCGTAGCTGGTGTAGCCGCGATAATTGTGTTGCTTGGACCACGCCCGCCCGGCGCGGTCCTCCTGCGCGAACATCAGGCAGGATTGCTCCAGTTCGGCGAGCATGCGTGGATCGGCGAGGCTACCCTCATACACCGGCGTCGCGAACAGGGTGCGAATGCTCATTTGCCGTCTCCAAGGCGTAGCGCCACGTCGTTCATGAAGCGCACGTCGTCACCCTTGGCGAGCCACGGCGCCTCGGCGGCGACCGCGCCGAGCATATCGGAGAGCGGGTCCATCTCCGCCTTGGCGTAATTGCCGAGGACGTAGGGCGAAACCTTGTCCTTGTGCCCCGGATGGCCGATGCCAAGCCGGATGCGGCGGAACGCATTGCCGATATGCGCCTCGGTCGAGCGCAGGCCGTTATGCCCGGCGGTGCCGCCGCCGACCTTCACCTTGACGCGGAACGGCGCGATATCGAGTTCATCGTGGAAGATGGTGACGTCGCCGGTGTCGAGCTTGTAGAAGCGCATCGCCTCGCCGACGCTGCGGCCGCTCTCGTTCATGAAGGTGGCTGGCTTGAGCAGCAGGATTTTCTCGGGGCCGATGCGGCCTTCCTGAGTCCAGCCCTGAAACGCCTTCTTAACGGGCGAAAAGCCGTGGAGATCGGCGATCGTGTCGATCGCCATGAAGCCGACATTGTGGCGGTTGAGCGCATATTGCGCGCCCGGATTGCCAAGACCGACCCAGATTTGCATTTAAACTCCCTCTCCCCGCTTGCGGGGAGAGGGCAGGGGAGAGGGGCAGTCGCAAGCGCTGCGCCCCGATACTGCCCCTCTCCCCGACCCTCTCCCCGCAAGCGGGGAGAGGGAGAAGGACGTTACTCGGCTTCCGGTGCTGCCTCGGCGGCCTGCGCCTCGGCGACGGCGGCGTCAGCCTCGTCGTCGGCGACGGTCGGCACGGTCGGCGGAACGATCGTCGCGATGGTGAAGTCGCGGTCGGTGATCGCCGGTGTCACGCCCTTCGGCAGCGTCACGTTCGAGATGTGGATCGAATCGCCGATCTCGCGGCCAGCCAGCGAGATGGTGATGTTGTCGGGGATCGCGGCCGCGTCGCAGACCAGCTCGACTTCGTGCTGAACGATGTTGAGCACGCCCTTGCCGGTCTTGATGCCGGGAGCCTCGTCCTCATCGGTGAACACGACCGGGACGCTGACGTGGACGGTGGTGTGCGCGCCGATGCGCAGGAAATCGACGTGAACCGGACGATCGGTGACGGCATCGAACGCGACGTCCTTGGGGAGCGTGCGGATGGTCTTGCCGCCAGCTTCGATCATCACCTGGGAATTCATGAAGTGACCCGTCATGAGGAGACGCATCAGCGCCTTTTCCTCGACGTGGATCGCCAGGGGTTCCTGGTTGTTGCCATAGACGACGGCGGGTACGCGGCCTTCACGACGAAGCAAACGGGAGGCTCCCTTGCCAACCTGTTCGCGCGTCTCGGCTGCGAGCGTCAGTTGTTCGCTCATTGCAGATCTCCGAAATACGTTTGTTCAAAACGCGGGGGGTTCAAATCCCGATCAGGCCTCCAGGGATGACCCTGACCGAGAGGCGGCGCGCATAGCCGAAGCGCGCGCGAAGGGCAAGGAGAGATACGCGGGCAGGCCGGCTGGACACCGCCGCAAGGCTCCCCATATCGGCGGGAGAGCATAAAAGGAGAGTGATATGTCCGATACCAACCAGGCCGAGTGGAAGAAGGAACTCGCCATCCTTCTCGACAAGATCCAGACCTATCCGTCGCAGGATTCGACCGAGACGCGCGAACGCATCCGCGTGCTCAACACGCTGATCGCCTCGCACGCGCAGAAGGTCGAGGCATAGCGCCCCGACCTTCACCCGGATGGATCACCCCCTGGCGGCGAGCGCGGCCTGTGCCGCCGCCAGCCGTGCGATCGGCACGCGATATGGTGAGGCGCTGACGTAATCGAGCCCGGTCTTCTCGCAAAACGCGATCGAGGCCGGGTCGCCGCCATGTTCGCCGCAGATGCCGAGCTTGATGCCGGGACGGGTCTTGCGGCCGCGTTCGGCGGCGAGTTCGATCAACTGGCCGACGCCCTCGACATCGAGGCTGACGAACGGGTCTTTGGCGTAGATGCCCTTCTCGACATAGACGCCAAGGAAGCGCGCGGCATCGTCGCGCGACACGCCGAGCGTGGTCTGGGTCAGATCGTTTGTGCCGAACGAGAAGAACTCGCCGACTTCGGCGATCTCGCCCGCCATCAGCGCGGCGCGCGGCAGTTCGATCATCGTGCCGACGAGATATTCGATCGTGCGGCCCTTGTCGGCGAAGACGGCCTGCGCGGCGGTATCGACGACCACCTTCATCAGCTCCAGTTCGCGGCGCGTGCCGACCAGCGGGATCATCACCTCGGGGATCGGCGCTGCGCCGGATTTCTCCGCCACTTCGATCGCCGCCTCGAAGATCGCGCGCGCCTGCATCTCGTAGATTTCGGGGTAGGTCACGCCGAGCCGGCAGCCGCGATGGCCGAGCATCGGGTTGAACTCGTGCAGTTCGGCGGCGCGGCGCTTGAGCACCTCGATTTCGATGCCGGCGGCGCTCGCCACCTCGGCGAACTCGGCTTCCTCGTGTGGCAGGAATTCGTGGAGCGGCGGATCGAGCAGGCGGATCGTCACCGGCAGCCCGGCCATCACCTCGAACAATTGCACGAAATCGCTGCGCTGTTCGGGCAGCAGTTTGGCGAGCGCGGCGCGGCGGCCGGCTTCGTCTTCGGCAAGGATCATCTGGCGGACGTTGGTGATCCGCTCGGCATCGAAGAACATATGCTCGGTCCGGCACAGGCCAATGCCCTCGGCGCCGAATTCGCGTGCGGTCTTCGCGTCGAGCGGGGTTTCGGCGTTGGCGCGCACCTTGAGGCGGCGGACCTCGTCGGCCCAGCCCATCAACGTGCCGAAATCGCCCGACAGTTCGGGCTGCACGGTCGGTACCGCGCCGGCCATCACCTCGCCGGTGGTGCCGTCGATCGTGACGATATCGCCCTCGGCGATCTCGCGACCGCCGACCCGCATCACGCGCGCCTTGATGTCGATCGAGATCGACCCCGCGCCCGACACGCACGGACGGCCCATGCCGCGCGCGACCACCGCCGCGTGGCTGGTCATGCCGCCGCGCGCGGTGAGGATGCCCTTGGCTGCGTGCATGCCGTGAATGTCTTCAGGGCTGGTCTCGACGCGGATCAGGATCACCGAATCCCCGGCGGCCGCGCGCTTCTCGGCGGTGTCGCTGTCGAACACCGCCGCACCTGATGCCGCGCCGGGCGAAGCAGGCAGGCCCTTGGTCAGCACGTCGCGTACCGCCTTGGGGTCGAGCGTCGGGTGGAGCAACTGGTCGAGCGCCTGCGGCTCGACTCGCGCGATCGCCTCCTCGCGGGTGATGAGGCCCTCTTCGGCCATCTCGACCGCGATCTTGAGCGCGGCCTTGGCGGTGCGCTTGCCCGAGCGAGTCTGGAGCATCCAGAGCTTGCCCTGCTGCACGGTGAATTCGATGTCCTGCATGTCGCGGTAATGCGTTTCGAGCAGGTCGAACACCTTGGCCAGTTCGGTGAAGGTCTCCGGCATCGCCTCTTCCATCGAAGCGGGCTTGGCACCGGCCGCGTCCTTGGCGGCCTTGGTCAGATATTGCGGGGTGCGGATGCCGGCGACGACGTCTTCGCCTTGCGCGTTGATGAGGAACTCGCCGTAATAGGCGCGGTCGCCCTTGGCGGGGTCACGCGTGAAGGCGACGCCGGTCGCCGAGGTGTCGCCCATGTTGCCGAACACCATCGCCTGGATGTTGACGGCGGTGCCCCAGGCGGCGGGAATGTCGTTGAGGCGGCGATAGACCTTGGCGCGCTCGGACTGCCAGGAGCCGAACACCGCGCCGACCGCACCCCAGAGCTGGTCATGCACGTCCTGCGGGAAGGGCTTGCCCCATTGCTGTTCGACCAAAGCCTTATATTCGGCGACCAGCTTGCGCAGATCGTCGGCGGTCAGGTCGGTGTCGAGGAAATAGCCATTGTCTTCCTTGGCGATTTCCAGCGCTTCCTCGAACGCGCCGTGATCGAGTTCGAGCACCACGTCCGAATACATCTGGATGAAGCGGCGATAGCTGTCCCACGCGAAGCGCGCGTCGCCCGAGGTGGCGGCGAGTCCCTCGACCGTCTCGTCGTTGAGGCCGAGGTTGAGCACGGTGTCCATCATGCCCGGCATCGACGCGCGCGCGCCCGAGCGCACCGAGACGAGCAGGGGATCGGCCTTGTCGCCGAACATCTTGGCGGTAACGCCCTCGATATGGGCGATGCCGGCGGCGACCTCGTCGCGCAGCGAATCCGGGAAGCGGCCGCCCTCGTCATAATAGCGCGCGCACATTTCGGTGCTGATCGTGAAGCCGGGGGGGACGGGAAGGCCGATCGACGCCATTTCGGCGAGGTTCGCGCCCTTGCCGCCGAGCAGGTTGCGGTCGCCCTTGCCGCCATCCGAAACACCGCCGCCGAAGCGATAGACATAGCGCTGATCGGTTGAAATGCCCGTGTCAGCCAGAATCGTCGCCATGTCGTTCTCCAGATTTTCGTTTCGCGCGTTGTGCATCGCAGCACGAAAGAATTCAAGTCGGGTGGGTTAAATTGATCGGTCCATCTTGTTAGCGATATCAGCTAATTGTCAGAGTTATTCCAAGCTGCCGCGAAGATCAGCCTTCGATCTTCGAGAAGTCGGCGACAGTGTGGACCGCCGTGCGGACCCGCGCGAGCAGCACGAGGCGGGCAAGGCGCTTGGCCGGATCGGCATCGTTGACGATGACGGTCTCGAAAAACGCGTCGATCGGTGCGCGCAGCGTGGCGAGCGCGGCCATCGCCGCTTCGAAATCCTCGTGCGCGACCGCGTCGGCGGCGGCCGGCTCGGCCGCGTCGAGCGCGGCGAGGAGGGCGGCTTCTGCGGGTGCCGCGTCATATGTCGCCGCTTCTCCCCTCCCTGGAAGGGAGGGGGCGGGGGTGGGTTCGCTTGGGGAACGCGCATCGGTCGCCTCGGGGCGACCCACCCCCAGCCCCTCCCTTCCAGGGAGGGGAGCAGGTTGCGCGAACCCCTCCTTCTTCAGAATATTCGCCGCCCGCTTGTACCCGGCGAGCAGATTCGCCCCATCCTCGGTGCCGACGAACGCCTGCAACGCATGGACGCGCGCGAGCAGACGGACGAGATCATCCTCGCCACCGAGCGCGAACACCGCGTCGATCAGGTCGTGACGAACGCCGGCTTCGCGTTGCTGGACTTTGAGGCGGTCGGCGAAGAAGGAAAGCACATCGCCGTCCAATGACGACAATGGCGCGCCCCAAAAGTGTATGCGATCTGATAAATTTTTGAGTGTGCCGGCGGTAAATGGGCCAAACGTATTGCCATCAACGACAAGCCGCTCGCCATCGATGGAGCGGTCTATCTTAAATTTGCGGATGGGCTTCGTGACATTTGCAACTGAAGCGATTGGATCAGCTTCCAGCGCTCGATGAAATTCTTGAAAGTGATAAATACGGCGAAGAAATTCGATAACCTCGCTTAACTGGAAGCGAAGTTTATTCGAGGACTGGATGCTCAAAACCGCCAGAGCGCTACGACGAAGAGCATATGGGTCTTTACTGCCGGTCGGCTTTTCGTCCGCCCCGAAGAAGCCGATAATACTATCCAGCTTATCCGCCAGCGACACCGCCACTGTCACCGGATCGGTCGGCACGTCGTCGCCCTGGCCGACCGGCTTGTAATGATCGCGGATCGCGGAGGCGACGCGCGGGTCTTCGCCTTGGCGCTCGGCGTAATAGCCGCCCATCAGGCCCTGCAATTCGGGGAACTCGCCGACCATGCCGGTGACGAGATCGGCCTTCGCCAGCCGCGCCGCGCGTTCGGCGAGATCGGCCAGATTTCCCTCTCCCCTTGTGGGAGAGGGAGGGAGCGACGCAGTCGCGGAAGGGTGAGGGGGCGTGAGGCTCGGAACGTCCCCCTCACCCTTCCCACTCGCTGACGCGAGCGGGCCCCTTCCCTCTCCCACGAGGGGAGAGGGAGATTTGACGATCCCTTCTTCCACCAGCCAGCGCGCCAGCTTGGCGACGCGCTCCACCTTGTCCGCGACCGTGCCGAGCTTCTCGTGGAACACGATCCGGTCGAGCTTGGCCGCCTGTTCCTCAAGCGGCACCTTCAGATCGGTTTCGTAGAAGAACTTGGCATCGCTTAGCCGCGCCGCCAGCACCTTCTGGTTGCCCTCGACGATCTTCGCGCCGCCGTCGACCGCGTCGATATTGGCGGTGCAGACGAAGGCGTTGGCGAGTTTGCCGTCGCTATCGCGGCACACGAAATACTTCTGGTTCACGCGCGCGGTGAGCTGGATCACCTCGGGCGGCACGGCCAGAAACGCTTCGTCGAAGCGGCCGAGCAGCGGCACTGGCCATTCGGTGAGGCCGGCGTTCTCCGTCAGCAAGCCCTCGTCGCGGACCAGTTCCAGGCCAGCCTTGCGCGCGGCCATCGTCGCGCCGAGCGCGATGATGCTGCGGCGTTCGTCCTGATCGACGACGACGTGGCAGGCGTGGAGCTTCTCGACATAATCGCTCGCCGAGCCGATCGTGATGACGCCCGGATGGTGGAAACGATGCCCGACCGTCGCCGCGCCCGAGACCACGCCGGCGATCTCGCACGGCACGACATCCTCGCCGAACAAGGCGACGATGCCTTGCAGCGGACGCACCCAGCGCAAGCTCTCGGTGGTGAGTGACGCCTCGCCCCAGCGCATCGACTTGGGCCAGGGGAAGGCGCGGATCACGGCGGGGATCGCTTCGGCCAGCACGTCGGCAGTGGCGCGGCCGGGCTTGTCGATCACCGCGAAGAACACGCCATCACGCTCGACGAGCTGCTCGCGCGTCAGCCCGGTCTTGCGCAGGAAGCCTTCGAGCGCCTGTGGCGGCGCGCTGGTCTTCGGCCCCTTGGTTTCCTCCGAAACCGCAGCGGTCGCCTCCGGCAGATCGCGCGCGATCAGCGCGAGCCGGCGCGGCGTCGCGAAGGTGACGATCGCGTGCGCGTGGAGGCCGGACTTGGCCAGCTCGGCCGCGAACAGCCGCGCGAGATCGTCGCGCGCCTTGTCCTGCATGCGCGCGGGGATTTCCTCCGAGCGGAGTTCGAGGAGGAAGTCGGTCATGATGCTCTCCGTTCCCCCGCGAAGGCGGGGGTCCAGCCTCGGCGCGGAGCGCCGATCGCGCTGGCGCGCGAGATGTTGATTGGGGTCTGAACCCCCGCCTTCGCGGGGGAACAGCGGTTTATGTAAACGGGGCGGTCCCAAACCGTCGCCCCGGCGCCAGAATTTTTTGGGGCCGGGGCCGCTGCGTTACTGAACGAACCGGGTGCCCCATACACAGCGGCCCCGGCCTGCACCGGGGCGACGGTTTTGAGGCGCATCACGCAGCCCACCCGTTCTTCTCCATCCACGACGCGCACGCGCCCTTCGCGAGATCGCGCACGCGGCCCATATACGCTTGCCGCTCCGCCACCGAGATCACCCCGCGCGCTTGCAGCAGGTTGAAGACGTGGCTCGCCTTGATCGCCTGTTCATAAGCCGGGATCGGCAGCTTCGCCTCGAGGCAGCTTTCGCATTCGGCGGTGGCCTTGCGGAACAGGTCGAACAGTCGCTCGGTATCGGCGACCTCGAAGTTCCAGGTGCTCATCTGGCGCTCATTCTCGAGGAACACGTCGCCATAGGTCATCTGCGGCTGGTTGCCCTCGGCATCGTTGAAGGCGAGATCGTACACGCTGTCCTTGTTCTGGAGATACAGCGCCAGCCGCTCCAGCCCATAGGTCAGCTCGCCCGCGACGGGCTTGCAGTCATAGCCGCCCATCTGCTGGAAATAGGTGAACTGCGTGACTTCCATGCCATCGCACCACACTTCCCAGCCGAGCCCCCACGCGCCGAGCGTCGGGCTTTCCCAATCGTCCTCGACGAAGCGGATGTCGTGGCGGGTGAAGTCGATGCCGATCGCGGCGAGGCTGCCGAGGTAGAGTTCCTGCAAGTCGGGCGGGCTCGGCTTGAGGATCACCTGATATTGGTAATAATGCTGGAGCCGGTTGGGGTTCTCGCCATAGCGGCCGTCGGTCGGGCGGCGGCACGGCTGGACGAACGCGGCGTTCCACGGGTTCGGTCCGAGCGCGCGCAGCGTCGTCGCCGGGTGGAAGGTGCCGGCGCCCATCTCCATGTCATAGGGCTGCAGGATCAGGCAGCCGTGCGCGCTCCAGTAATCGTGGAGCGTCAGGATCATGCGCTGGAAGCTCAGCGGCTCAGCGGGGGCGGGAGCGGAGGGGTGGCTTGCGGCCAAGAACTGTATCCTCACGAGTGTCTAATCGCACGGGGCTTTGGCGTATGGCCGAAAGAGGGTCAACCGTCCGCGCCGCGCGCGATTGACGGCGGGGCGGGTTTGCGCTTCATCGGCGGCATCATGGCGCGGAATGGCCTCGCTTTGCCGCGCGCGGGCGGGTCTGGGGCAATGTGTGCCCTGACGGCCGCGCTGTCGCTGTGCTGGGCGGCCGCGCCGGCGGCGGCGCAACGCATCGCTTATGCGAGCTTTCCGGCCAGTCAGACGGTCACGCTGCGCGGGCAGCCGGTCGCCGCCGGGCCGACGATCGTCTACGCGGCGCTTCCGCTCGACGACCAGACCGCGCCGCCCGGTGCGGCGCTCGACGATGACGCCGTCTCGCCCGAGGAAGCTGCGCGCGGTGCGGATGCGCTGCTCCTGTCGCAGCTTTCGCAGAATTACCGCCCGCATCCGGCGATCTGGCGGATCGGCGACCGCGACACGACGATCTATCTGTTCGGCACGGTGCATGTGCTGCCGCCCGGTTTCGCGTGGCGCGACGCGGCGATCGACGCGATCGTCGCCCGCGCCGGCACGCTGATCGTCGAGGCGATCGATGCGGATGCCGTGCCCGACTTCGCCGCCGCGCATGCCGGCGGTACGCCGCTGCCGCCGATCGCCGCGCGCGTCTCGCCCGATCACAGCGCCGCGCTGCGGCGGTTCACCGACACGCTTCCGCCCGAAGCGGTTGGCATCATGGATGAAATGCCGACGTGGATCGCCGCGATCGCGGTCGGCTTCGTGCGCGACACGCAGGCGGGCGAGCTGCCCGGCCCCGGCGCCGACGACTGGATCGAGGCGCAATTCCGCAGCCGCCACAAACCCGTCATCGCGATCGAGGACGCCGCCAAGGTGATGCGGCAGGTGAGCGCGGTGCCCGAGGCCGAGCAGCGCCGGTCGCTCGACAAGGCGCTCGACACGCCGACCCCGACTCGCGCTGAACGCCGCGCGCCGACTCACGCCTGGGCACAGGGCGATCTCGGTGCGGGGTCGGCGCTGACCCGCGATCTGGCGACGACGGGCGGTGGCGATGCGCTGGGTGGCGCGCTGCTCACGCAGCGCAATCGCGCCTGGGTGGACGCGCTGGTGCGGCGGCTCAAGGTGCCGGGCACGGCCTTGTTCGCAGCCGGGGCAGGGCATTTCATCGGCCCCGATTCGGTGCTGGCGCTGCTGCGCAAACGCGGCGTGCGGGTGACGCGGGTGCAATAAGCGAGACTTTGGGCTGGCGAGAGGCTGCGGATTCTGTACTCCGCGCCGCTCGGCTTTGTGGGATGTGAACGATGCGCTTCTTGAAGACCTTGTTGGCGGCGAGCCTGATCGTGGCAACGCCCGCCTGCGCGCAGCCCGCGCCGGGCGCGGTCAAGGATGTCGATCCGGCGCTATGGGTGGTCAAGGACAAGGACACCACGATCTATCTGTTCGGCACGATCCACGCGCTCAAGCCCGGTCTCGGCTGGTTCGACGAGGCGGTGAAGAAGGCGTTCGATGCGAGCGACAGCCTCGTCCTCGAAATCCCGATGCCATCGCCCGAGGAAGCGCAGAAGGTGATCCTGCCGCTGGCGCTCGACCCGACCGGACCGACGCTGACCGAGAAGATCCCCGCCGCCAAACGCGCGGCGTATCAGGCCGGTCTCGCCAAGCTCGGCGTGCAGGCGACCGCCTTCGACCGGTTCGAGCCGTGGTTCGCCGGCGCCACGGTCGGCCAGCTCGAATTGCAGAAGAGCGGCTTCGGTCGCGACGACGGTGTCGAGAAGCAGCTCGACGCGGCGGCCAAGGCGGCGGGCAAGCCGGTCACCGGGCTGGAGACGCTCGGCCAGCAGCTCGGCTATTTCCATGATCTGCCGCAGGATGCGCAGGTCTCGTTCCTGCTCTCTGGCATCGAGGATATCGATACGTTCCCGGCCGAGATCAACAAGATGGTCGATCTGTGGGGCAAGGGCGACGCCGACGGGCTCGGCCGGATGATGAACGAGGATCTCACCAAGCAGCCGGTGCTGCGTCAGGTGCTGCTCTTTGATCGCAACGCACGCTGGGCCGATTGGATCGCCAAGCGGATGGACCAGCCCGGCACGGTGTTCATCGCGGTCGGGGCGGGGCACCTTGCCGGCGCGGGCAGCGTCCAGGCGCTGCTCGCGAAGAAGCACGTCACCGTGACGCGAATCCGCTACTGAGCGGGATCAGGCGTCGCGCGCCGCGCGCAACGCCGACGCCTGTTGCCGCCACTGCCGGCCGGTGATGTAGCCTGCCGGCAGCGCGAGGCGCAGTTCCAGCGCCATCTCGTCCTGATCGGACAGATTCCCGATATCCTCGAAGCGGGTGATGCCGAGATCGGCCAGCCGCTGCTGGAGCGCGTCGTCTATACCGTCGATGCGAGTCAGCGCGTCCGGCGTGGCTATGGGAGCGGGGACGCCCCGCGCTTCCGGGTGGGGTGTCAGCGCGGCTTGGGCCTTGAACGCAGCGATCCGCGCTTCGGCTTCGCCCAGCCGGTCGGCCATCGTCTGGTGAGTCGCCTCCAGCGCGGCGGCATGGCGAGTCAACGTGTTGAGCCGGGTCTGCGATTGCGTGCGGAACGCCGCGAACTCGCGGTTGAGCCGGCGCATGGTTCTGTCGTGATGGACCATCGTCGGATTGGTCGCGAACCCCAGCAGCCAGCCGGCAACCGCCATCGCGCACAGCACCAGCAGTTGCAGCGGGGAATCGAACAGCATCGCGGCATACGCCTCCATCGACGAGCCGCTTTCCTGACGCGCGCACCCGCAGGCGGCAAGCCTGCGATGTGCGCCGATTCGGGACAGATTAGTGGTTGCCGTGGATGAACGAGTCCGAAATGGAACAGGCCGCCGGTCCGAGAATGACGATGAACAGGGTCGGCAAAATGAACAAAATCAATGGAATGGTCATGATCGCGGGGAGGCGTGCGGCTTTCTCTTCCGCGCGCATCATGCGTTCGTTGCGAAATTCCGCCGACAGCACGCGCAGCGCGGAGGCAAGCGGCGTGCCGTATTTTTCGGTCTGGATCATCGTCGTCACCACGCCCTTGAGCGCGTCCAGCTTCACCCGCGAGGCGAGGTTTTCGAACGCCTGCCGCCGCTCCGACAGAAAGCTCAGTTCGATCGCGGTGAGCGTGAATTCGTCGCCCAGTTCGGGATAGGCCTTGCCGAGTTCGCGCGCGACGCGGCCGAACGCGGCGTCCACGGTCAGTCCGGCCTCGGCGCAGATCACCAGCAGGTCGAGCGCGTCGGGCAAGCCCTTGCGGATCGCGTCCGAACGCTTGGTCACCTTATTGTCGAGGTACAGGTCAGGCGCCTTGTACGACAGGATGAACGTGCCCGCGACGATGCCATACGCCTTGAGCGGCGACCATGTCGCGAACATGTCCGTGCCATAGACGAAGTACAGGCTCAGCCCGCCGAACACGATCGGCAACGCCAGCCGCCCGAAGATGACGGCGACGGCATATTCCTTGGACCGGATGCCGGCCTGAAGCAGCTTGGTCTGCGCCGCCCTGACCTGGCTGTCCTGAAGCATCTTGAACGCGGAGAGGAACGCCTTGATTCGGTCGGTCGTCTCGTTCTTGGTGACGAGCTTGGCGCGGCGCTTGGTCGAGGCGGTGATGCCAGCCTTCAACTGTTCGCGGCGATCGTTGAGCGCCCTGACGCGCTTGGTCATCGGGTCGCGCACGGTCATGGCCGCATAGACGGCGAGCAGGACGGCACACGCCGCCACGCCCGCGAGCAGGGTCGCGACCGCGAAGACGTCGATCCCGAGGAGCTTTGGTCCGGCTACTGGTGCCATGATCTGCCGTTCGTACCTCTGGTTAGATTTCGAAACTGACCATCTTGGCCATGATGAACACGCCGATCCCCATCCACACCAGCCCGCCGACGCCGGCGATGATCAGCCGCGGATCGACGAAAAAGTTCTGCATGTAGCTGGGGTTGATCACCCAGATCATCGAGAACACGATGAACGGCAGCGCGCCGACGATGTACGCCGACGCCTTGGATTCTGACGACATCGCCTTGATCTTGAGCTTCATCTGGAAGCGCGTGCGCAGCACCGTGGCGAGGTTGGCGAGTGTTTCGGCGAGGTTGCCGCCGGTCTCGCGCTGGATCGCGATGCTGATGACGAAGAACTGGAATTCGGGTGTGCCGAGCCGGTCGGCGGTCTCCTGCAACGCCGCGTCGAGCGTGCGGCCGATCCGCATCCGGTCGGTGATCGCACGGAACTCGATTCCGATCGGCCCGTCGACCTCTTGCCCCACGACGCCGATCGTCTCGGTGATCGGCAGGCCCGAGCGCAGGCCGCGCACCAGCAATTCGATGGCGTCCGGGAATTTGGAGGTGAATTTGGCGATGCGTCGCTTGATGTGGAAGCTGACCGTCATGTGCGGAATCCCCGCGCCGACGGCGATGCCGAGCAGCACCGACAAGGCGATCGGCATATGAAGGAGGATCAGCACCAGCGCGACGGCCACCGCGCAACCGACCGTGGCCATGCCATACTGGCCCATCGTCCAGGTCTTGCCGGTCATCGCCAGCCGTTTCTTGAGCGCGTCGGGGCGCGGCAGATAGCGCATCGCCGCCGCATCCATCTTGTTGCCGCGGCTCGCGGAGATGCGGCGCGCCTGCACGGAGGAGAGCACGTCGGCGGTCTCGCTGTGGCGCCCGCGCACCGACGCGAGCCGGCGCGTGCGTGCGCGCTCGGGCGAGGGGCCGGTAAACGCGAACGCCATCAGCACCAGCACGCCGAGCGCACCGACGCCAACGGCAAGGATCGGCATCATGTCCATCGCGGCTTCAATCGCTCCTGTCGCTCAGGTCGAGCTTATTTCGTCTTCGCGGCACGTTTCGGCATCATCGCCTTGAGATCGCCGATCTTCCCGAGCAGCGATGCCCCGCCGCCCTTCTTCCTGGCGCGCGGCTCGCCGCTTTCGGTCTCACCGATCGCGAGGATCTGAGTTGCGATATCGATCAGCGGCGCGGTGGTTTTCGAGGTTTTGCCGACCTCGGCCAGCGTCTTGCCGAGCTTGGCGGCTTGCGCGGCCAGCTTCTGGTCGAGCGGCACGAAATAGTCGATCTTGCGCTCGATCGAGCCTTCGAAATCCTTGCGGCTGATCTCAAGCTGCGCCGCCGCCAGAACGCGGTTGGCGACGACGATCACCTGCGTCAACGGCGCGTTCGATTTGAGCCAGGACAGGAGACGGATCGTGTCGCGCGCCGCCGCCAGCGTCAGTTCGGTGACGATCACCGCGACCTGTATCTCGGCGACGAGGTGCGGGTGCTGCACCAGCATCGCGCGCGGCAGATCGATGACGGTGCATTCGAACGCGTGCCGCATCTCATCCTGCAACTGGTAGAAGGCGGCGCCATCGGTCATGATCGGCGCGTTGATCGGCGCTTCGGCCGACAGCACCGACAGCGTCTCGCTCGCCTTGACCATCGCGCGTTCGATGAACAGCCCGTCGATGCGGCTGGGGTTTTCGATCGCGTCGGTCAGCCCGCGGCCGGGTTCGAGATCGAGCGCGAGCGCGCCGGTGCCGAAATGCACGTCGAGATCGAGGATCGCGGTGTTACGCGGCCCGCGCTCGCTGATGAGCCACGCGATCGACGTCGCCAGTGTCGACGCGCCGACCCCGCCGCGCGCGCCGATGAAGGCAGTCGCGCAGTGCGGGCGGGTGCCATTGTCCTCGGGTACTTTGGGGGCGTTGAAGATCGCCTGCGCGTGGGTCAGCGCGTCGCGCAGCGACGCGGGGTTGAGGGGTTTGAGCAGATAATCCTGAATGCCGCTGGCGACGAGATCGCGGTACAACCGCACGTCGTTGACCTGGCCGGCCGCGATGACGACGGTGCCGGGTTCACACACTTCGGCGAGCGCATTGATGTCGTTGAGCGGATCGCCGCTCTCCGACAGATCGATGAGCAGGATCTGCGGGCTGGCCGACACCGACAGCGACTGGACCGCGTTGCGCAAGCCGCCCTTGTTGACCTTCTCCTGCGCCCAGCCGATTTCCGAGGCGACGCCCCGGATCGTCTCGGCGGTGGCCTCGTCGCAGACATAGGCGACGAACGGGTCGCGTAGCCCGATTTTGCCGGGATTGAAGGGAGCGTTCATTTCTTCACCTCCTTCAGCCCGCCCGCGCCGGTCGGCACGGTCTTGCGGAAACTGTCGATCGCCTTCGTCGCGGAGGCGGTGTCGGTCAGCCCGCCGGCGCTCTGCCCGCGCACGAGGTCCATCGGGTTGGCGACCATCGCCGCGAGATTGCTGTTGATCGCGCAGCCCTGGTTCGATCCGGTATGGTTCTCGAAATCGGGTTGGCTCACGCGGCTGAAATCGGGGCAGCCTGGCACGGTCGCCTTCATCCGGCTGATGACGACGCGGACCATGCCCGGCGTCACCGGCGCATCGGTGGCGGGGGCATCGTCGGCGACCAGCAGCCCGTAGCGTGCGACCTGTGCGGCGATCTGCTCGTGCGCGCGGGCCGCATATCGGCCGGGATCATCGACCGCGACCTGATCGCCATAGCCGAGCCGCATCGATGCCATCCACCCGGCAAGCCGCTGCGCCTCACCGGGGGCGAGCGCATTGCCGCTGGTGGTGACGTCGAACACATAATCAGTACGCGCCACGACCGGCTGATGCACCGATTCGAGGCTGCGGTTCTGTGTGCCGGTGCAGCCGCCGATGGCGAGTGCCGCAATCAGGATCAGATGTTTATGCATGGACCTTGCCCCTCGCACAGCGTCAGTTGTCGAACCCGGGCATCGCGGCGCCGGGCTTCGTCGATTTCGGATCGGTCGCGGCGACCGCTCTGTCGCGCGGCGGTGGCGCAGCCGGCGGCGATGGCACGGGCGTTGCTGCGCCGAGCACCGGCTGCACGGTGACGGGCGCCGCCAGCCGCGGCTTGGGCCGCTGCGCGCCGGTGGTGCCGCCGCCGAGATGACCGAACAGGATCTGGTCGAGATCGGTCGGCGCCTTGTAGCCGTCGGTCGGCAACACGATCTGGTTCGCGTCGACCGGCTTGACCAGATACGGCGTGATGACGATCACCAGCTCGGTCTCGTTGCGCTTGAACGCGTTCGACCGGAACAGCGCGCCCAGCACCGGCATGTCGCCGACGCCGGGGGCCTTGCTGATCGCATTGTTGTGATCGTTCTGGAGCAGACCGGCGATCATGAAGCTCTGCCCGGAGCCGAGTTCGACCGTGGTTTCGGCGCGGCGCGTGCTCAGTGCGGGGATGGTCGTGCCGTTGAGGGTCACCGAACCTTCGGAGGTCAATTGCGACACTTCGGGGCGGACGCGGAGCGAGATGCGCCCGTCGGCGAGCACCGTCGGCGTGTAGGCGAGCATCACGCCATATTGTTTGTACTCGACCGAAACCGCGCCAAGCCCCTGGCTGACCGGGATCGGGATCTCGCCGCCGGCGAGGAAGGTGCCGGTCTCGCCTGACAAGGCCGTGAGGTTCGGGTTGGCGAGCGTCGTCACCTGGCCGTCCTGCTCGCCGAGGTCGAGCGAGGAGATCAGGTCAAGGCCGAACAGTTTACCGGCTGCTCCGATCGTGGTGCCGTTCGTCACCTGCGAGATCAAGCTGCCGTTGGAGGGTGCCTGGGTGAAGCCAACGCCCATCGGCCCGCCGGGAGAAAATTTGGTAGCCGCGCCGCGACCTTGGCCGACGCCAAACTTGAAGCCGCCGGTCCGGTCCACGGTGTTGAGATTGACGCCGATGTTCTTGACGAAGCTGCGGCTCACTTCGGCGAAGCGCACTTGCAGGTTCACCTGAAGCGGCGTCGCGCTCTTCAACCGCGACAGCACCTTGGTGGAGTCACCCACAAACGATTGGACCAGCCGTTCCGCCTCTGCACCGTCGCCGGGGCTGGCGATCGTGCCGGTGAGCAGCACGAGGCCGTTCATCGTCGTCGCGGTGATGTGGGACTCCGGCATCGCCATGTTGAGCATCTGCTGGACGGTGTCGAAATTGTTGCCGACGCGGACAGTGGCCGAATAGACCACCGCGCCTCCGGCCGCCGTCGCCGAGACCGTCGTCTCGCCCTGACCCTTGCCGAACACGTAGAGCTGCGTCGGCGAGCGGACCTGCACATCGGCGATCGCATCGCTGGCGACGAACACGTCGGTGATCGGCCGGGGCAGGTTGATGAGCCGCCCGCGCCCGGTGCTCACCTGCAAGAGCGTGCTGGCGGGCACCGCGGCGGGCGCGGCGCGCCGTGGCTGCGGGCGCTTGAGCGGAGCGGCGCTTGCCCCCCCCGCGACAAGCGCGACGGCCAGCGGCCAGCCGATCGACTTCGAAACAGCGCGCATCCTACTTCTTCCCCCCAACCGCGACATCGGTCACGGCATTGCCCCGCGCGACACGCACGACCGGCCCCTTGATGACCGGCGTTGCCCCGCCCGGCGTGTTCGTTTCGACCGGCTTGCCCGGCACGGTGCGGCGCTGGAAGCGCGACACGTCGGCACCGGTTTCATACGAGATGCTGCCGGCGCTCGGCTGCGCGGCGACCTTGACCATCATCGCCTTCTCGGCCTTCGGATTATTGCCGTCGGGCACGTTCACCGCGCCGCTGGCGATCGCCTGTTCAAGCTCGGACTGGTTATCGGCGAGGCTGCGCAGCGACAGTGACAACTGCCCCAGCGTCTGCACGACGGCGATCTGTTCGGCGAGCTTGGGCGTCGCCTCGAGCGTCACCATCGAGAAGGTGCGGACCTGGGTCTTGCCGTTCTCGTCGACCGTATTGTCGGTGCGCTGGTCGGTGGCGAGGACGCGCAGGTTGCGCATCACCGTCTCGGCGACCTTGAGCGGCGGGCCGTCGCCGCCGCCGACCACGTTCTGCGTAAGCACCAGATCGATCCGGTCGCCGGGAAACACGAAGCCCGCGACGCTGCTCTGCTGCGAGACGGGCACCGTCACCGCGCGCATGCCCGCGCCGAGCGCGGCGGCGAGGAAGCCGCGATCGCCCGGCTTGACCAGCGCGCCCTGCGTGATCGGCTGCCCGGCGGTGATCGGATTGCGCACGACCGTGCCTTGCAGCGTCTTGATGTCGAAATTGCCCTGGTGGACGAAATAGGCGTTCTCGACGAGTTCCTTGGGCCAGGGCTGGTATTTCACCGCCGTCGCGTCGAGGATCGTGCCGATCGGCAGCGCACGCGTCGCCACCAGCACTTCGGGGCCGTTGACCGGCGCCGCAGCCGCGATCGCCGCCGCCTGCGGCGCGGGCGTGCCCACGATCAGGCTGCGCGCCAGGAACGCGGTGATGGCGGCAACCACCAACGCACTCACCAGCAATATCATCTTGCGACTGTCCATCTCAGGCCTTTCGACGCCCGGCTAATTCCGGCTCAAGCAAATATGCTTGGGTGGTTAAAATGCAGTTCACGCATCGCGAGCAGCGCCGCGAAGGCGATCGCGACGCCGTAGGGCACCTCGATCGGCTTGCTCCGGTCACGCGCGCGATCGAACAACATGACGATGGTGAGCACGCCGCCGGCGATCGACATCACCAGCAGCATCCACACCAGCAGCGGCAGCGGAAACCACAGCGCAAGCGCGCCGATCATCTTGACGTCGCCGCCGCCCATCCAGCCCCGCGCGAACACGAAGCAGAACACGCCGAACACGATCGCCGCGACGCCGATCTGGAGCGCCATGTCGGGCCAAACCCCCATGCCGCTCGCCCACCACCACAACGGCGCGAGCAGCGCGATGGCGATGTTCTTCCAGTCGGCGATCTCGCGGCGGCGCGCATCCTCGATCCCGGCCCACACCAGAAGCAGCGCCAGCGCGCCCGCCAGCAATGTCACGAATACCGTCCCACCCATCCGAAAAGCGCCTAGACGGAATGGCTTTCAAAAAAGTAACCAGACCAGATGCTGTCGCCGCACCCTTATCGCCGCGCCATTCCCGCCGGCGCGCGGGTTGGCCGCTGGCGCGCGCGCGACGGGTGGATGCTCCGCCGGTTCGACTGGCCGGCGGACGCGACCCCGCGCGGCAGCATCTTGTTTCAGGCCGGGCGCGGCGACGTGTTCGAGAAATATCTGGAGACGCTGGCGCACTGGCACGATCAGGGCTGGTCGATCACCGCGTTCGATTGGCGCGGGCAGGGCGGATCGGGACGGCTGTCGAGCGATCCGCATGTCGGCCATGTCGAGGATTTCTCGCTGTATATCGAGGACTTCGCGGAATTCTGGCGGGCGTGGCGCGCCGAGGCGAGCGGGCTGACGGTCGCGATCGGGCATTCGATGGGCGGGCATCTCGTGCTGCGCGCGCTCTCCGAAGGGTGCATCGCGCCCGACGCGGCGGTGCTGGTCGCGCCGATGCTGGGGCTGAAGAGTCCGGTCGGCGCGGAGGTCGGCGAATGGGCGGCGCGGCGGATCGGCGGGTACGGCGACGGCGCGCGGCGGGCGTGGCGCGGCAATGAAATCCCGGCGACGACCGAGACCCGGCAGGCACTCCTGACCCACGACGATGCGCGCTATCAGGATGAAATTTTTTGGCAGACGGCGCAGCCTGACCTGCGGCTCGGCCCGCCGAGCTGGCGCTGGCTGATCGAAGCCTTCGCTTCGACTCGCCTGCTGCGCACCGATTCGCGGCTCGCAGAGGTGCGTGTGCCGGTGCTGATGCTGGTCGCGGATTACGACAAGCTCGTCTCGGCGCGCGCGGCGCTGCGCGTCGCGGCGCGGTTGCCCGATGTGCGCGTGGTGCGCTTCGGTCGCGACTGCGCGCATGAGATTTTGCGCGAGGTCGATGCGGTGCGCGACCGCGCACTCGGCGAGATCGACGCGTTCCTCGCGGCGCGGCTGGGGGCCGGCGCATGACGCGTCTCGACATCGCCATCGTCGGTGCGGGCATGGCCGGCGCGAGCCTCGCCGCCGCGATCGGCGACCGTGCGCGCGTGCTGCTGATCGAGGCGGAGAGCGCGCCAGGCTATCATGCGACGGGCCGCTCCGCCGCTTTCTGGTCGGAGACCTATGGCGGCCCCGGCGTGGCGCCGCTTACCACCGCGTCGGGTCCGGCGCTGCAAGCGGGCGGGTTTCTTCAGCCGCTTGGTTCGCTGCACATTGGCCGGGCGGAGGATGCGGCGGCGATCGATGCGTTTTTGGCGGAGTTCGACGGCAGCGGCATCGCGCTCGAATCGGTCGATCCGCGCGACCATATCGCCGGGCTGCGTCCCGACTGGACGCTCGGCGTGATCGAGCCGAGCTGCGCCTATATCGACGTGGCGGGGTTGCACGCCGCCTGTCTCGCCATCGCACGGCGGGCTGGCGCGGTGCTGGCGGTCGATTCGCCGTTGCGCACCGCGACGCGCGATGGCGACGGGTGGACGATCGCAGCGGGCGCGGAGACGTATCGCGCGGACATTCTGGTCAACGCCGGCGGCGCCTGGGCGGACGAGATTGCGCGGATCGCCGGTGCCGCGCCGATCGGCATTGCCGCCTATCGCCGCACCGTCGTCCAGTTGCTGACCGACCCGCCGGCCCCCGCCGGCCTGCCGCATGTTTCAGACATTGCCGGGCGCTTCTATTTCAAGCCCGAGGCGGGCGGGCGGCTGTGGCTCAGCCCGCATGACGAGACGCCGGCACTGCCCGGCGACGTGCAGCCCGAAGAGATCGACGTCGCGCTGGCGATCGACCGCTTCGAGCATGTCGTCGACTGGCGCGTCGAGAGGCTGGAGCGGCGCTGGGCCGGGCTGCGCAGTTTCGCGCCCGATCGGCTGCCGGTCTATGGCTTCGACGCGCGCGTGCCCGGCTTCTTCTGGTGCGCGGGGCAGGGCGGGTTCGGCATCCAGACCGCCCCCGCCGCCGCCGCGCTCGCCGCCGCCGTGTTGCTGGGGGCCACGCCCGACCCGATCGCCGCCGCGATCGACCCCGCGCGCTACGCGCCCGGGCGTTTCGCGACGCGGGCGTGACGACCGTGTCGCCTCGGTGAAGGCCGGGGCGGCTGCGTGAACTGGCGAAACGCCCGCACACCACATGCCGGCCCCGGCCTGCGCCGGGGCGACGGTACTTACTTTTTGCCCGGCTCCGGCATCACGATCGTCGGGCCGAGGTTCTTGATGACATCGTGCGCGTCGAACGCTCGCACGTTGCGCTCCGGCTTCGGACCGTGCCCGAGCACGATCTCGGCATGCGCCTCGAACTTGTCGATCGTTTGCACGTCGATGCCGCGATCCCAATACGGCCCGCCGCCGAACGGGCTCCACGAACGCCAGCCGAAGCCGCGCCCGTAATAGCTCCACGCCGGACCCCAGCCGCCATACGGCCCGCCGACGAACGGCTCGGGCGTCGCATAGGTGCGCGTGCTCTTGTCGGTCTGGCGGTCGGCCAGCACGAAATAATCATAGCCCTGCTGCACGGTCAGTTCGGCGGCGCGGAACAGCAGATAGCGCTCCACCGTCTCGCGCGGGGTGTAACCGTTGCCGGCGAAGCTCACCATGAAGCGGTTCGCCTCGATCTGGCGGTCGCTATAGCCGGTGCGCGCGAAGCCCGATCCGGTGGCGGGGCGATACGGCGTCTGCGTCGCGCAGCCGGCGGCGAGCAGGGTGGTGGCGAGCAGGGCGCCGGTCAGCGCCCGTTTGAGGGTGCGGGGCAGCGGTCGGGTCGTGGACATCAAGGGCCTCCAAAGGATCGGTGGCCACGGCAAACCGTGCCGCGAACACCGCCAGACGAAAACGTCCAGCCGACGATAAGGTCGCCGTCGGCAATGTCCCGTGACAAATTTGATATCCAGATCGCCCGCCGCTCAGCCGCCGAGCCGCGCGCGATAATGGTCGAGCACCGGCGCCGCGCCCCTGCTCGACAGCACGGTCTCTAGCCCTTGCGCAGCATCCTCCGCAGCCGGCACCGCGCGCGCGACCATCGCCGTCTCGTAGCGCTCGACCGCCGGCCAGCCCGCGCCCGAGGTCAGCGCCTCGGCGAGATCGACCGCATCGGCGAGCGCGAGGTTGACGCCTTCGCCGGCGAACGGCGACATCAGATGCGCGGCGTCGCCGAGCAACGTCACCCCCGGAACGCTCGGCCAACGGTGCCCGATCGGCAGCGCGTACAGTGGCCGCACCCCGAGCAGATCGCCGCTGACGATCAGATCGCGCAGCGCGGGCGACCAGCCTTCATACACCGCCAGCGCCGCCGCGCGTGCCGCGTCGGGCGGCATCGCCCCGAGCGCGCGTGCCCCGGCCTCGTCGATCCGCCAGCCGGCATAGCCGCGGATATGGTCGTTGCCGTTGCGTTGGCCGATCAGCATCCGATCGTCGCCGACCGCGAACATCTTGCCGGCCCCGACCAAGGCATCGACCTGCGGATGCCGCCGCCGCCGGTCGAACCCGAGTTCGACGAACACCGCGCCTTCATAGCGCGGCTGCACAGTGTTGAGCAGCGCGCGCACCCGAGACCAGCCGCCGTCTGCGCCGATCACAATGTCGAACGTCTGCGTCCCTGCGGCGGTGACGATATTGTAGCCGGTCTCGCAGGGGGTGATCGCCTCGACGCGGCTGTTCCAGCGGACCATCCCCTCTGGCAGCGATTCGAGCAGGATGCGGCGCAGCGCGCTGCGGTCGATCTCGGGGCGGTCGTCGCCGTGGCCGTCGCGGTCGAACAGCAACGTGCCGTCGGCGTCGTAAAGCCGGTCGCCCTGATCCTCCGGGCGCGCTTCGGCGCGAAAGGCGTCCTCCAGCCCCGCCGCGCGCATCGCGTGCTGTCCCGTTTCCGCGTGCAAATCGAGCGAGCCGCCCTGCGGGCGCTCATCGGCATGCGCGTCACGCTCGAACACGACCGGCGTGAGGCCTTGCAGGTGGAGCAAGCGTGCCAGCATCAGCCCGCCGGGACCGCCGCCGATGATCGCGATACGTGGGTCGGTTGTCATGCAGGCCTCCTCGATGTACATAGGAGGCTATACATAAACATAGGAACCTATGCAATGCCCGATGCCGCATGGATGCCGATGGTCACGCCGGGCCATTATTTCACCCGGATCGCGCGCGCTCTGGCGCGGATCGGCGACAAGCGGCTCGGGCCGCTAGGGTTCGCGACCGCGCAACTCCCGGTGCTGTCGGCGCTGCGTCAGGGCGAGAAGAAGTCGCAAACCGAGCTGGCGCGCTGGGCCAAGGTCGAGCAGCCGACGATGGCGCAACTGCTCGCGCGGATGGAACGCGACGGCCTCGTCCAGCGCGAGCCGGACCCCGCCGACCGCCGCAGCAGCCTGATCTCGCTGACCGAAAGCGCCCGCGCGAAGCTGCCCGCCGGCCGCGAGATCCTGCTTCAGGGCAATGCCGAGGCGATGCGCGGGCTATCCGACGCCGAGCTCGAGACGCTGCTCGGGTTACTGGAACGCGTGCTCGCGAACGTGGAGGCGATGGAGGGGTAGGGCCGTTCAATCCTCGCCGAAGCGCGCCTCGACCAGTTCCGCCAGCGTGCTGACCGCATGTTCGGCGCCGTCGCCCTCGGCGCGGATGACGATCGAATCGCCCATCGCCGCGCCCAGCATCATCAGCCCCATGATCGAGGTGCCGGTCACCGATCCGGCGCCGTCCTTCTCGACCGCGACCTCGCAGGGGAGCGTCGAGGCGAGCGTCACGAACTTGGCGCTCGCGCGGGCATGCAGGCCGCGCTTGTTGGTGATGAGGACGGTCCGTTCAATCTGGCTCACGCCGCGGCTTCTCCCAGCACCTCGGAGGCTACCGAGATGTATTTGCGGCCAGCTTCGCGCGCGGCGGCAACCGCGTCCACAACTTTCATCGCCTTACGCGCCGATTCGAGCCGGATCAGCATCGGCAGGTTGATGCCGGCGATCACCTCGATCCGCCCGCGCTCCATCAGCGAGATCGCGAGGTTGGAGGGGGTGCCGCCGAACAGATCGGTCAGCACGATCACGCCGCGCCCGGCATCGACCGCCTTGATCGCATCGGCGATGTCGTTGCGGCGCGCTTCCATGTCGTCTTCGGGGCCGATCGCGACGGTCGCGATCCGCTCCTGCTTGCCGACGACATGCTCCATCGCGGTCACGAATTCATCGGCAAGTCGACCGTGAGTCACCAATACGAGCCCGATCATCGCGCAATCCTGCTCATCAAACCTGCGTCCCGTCCCCGTCGGCTACCCCCCGGGTGCCCTCCAGCGAGTCTTGCGGCGATGCAGCAAGATCGCGATGCACGACCGTGGGCGAAAAACCCGCGCCGCGCAACCGCGCCGCCACCCGCTCGGTGACGTGAACCGACCTGTGTCTCCCTCCGGTACAGCCGAAGGCGATGGTGACGTAGGATTTTCCCTCGGCCCTGTAGCGCGGCAGCAACAGCAGCAGCAGCGATTCGATCTGTCCGACCGCGGATTCATAGGCTGGGTCTTCGGCGATATAGGCGCTCACGTCGGCATCGAGTCCCGTACCGGGACGAAGCTCCGGCACCCAATGCGGATTGCGCAGGAAGCGCATGTCAAAGACGAGATCGGCGCTGCGCGGCAGCCCGCGCGCGAAGCCGAACGACATGACCTGCAACGTCGGTTCGCCGAGCCGATCCCCCGAGAAGGTCGCGCGGACTTGTTGCGTCAGCTCGTTGGCGGTCATGTCGGTGGTGTCGATCAGCCGGTTCGCCCAGCTCCTGAGCGGCGCCAGCAACTCGCGCTCGCGTGCGATGCCGTCCACCGCCGGCCGGTCGAGCGCGAGCGGATGTCGCCGCCGCGTCTCGGAATAGCGCCGCGCCAGTTCGCCCCCGGCGCAATCGAGAAACAACGTGCCGATATCGAGGCCATGCCCCTCGCGCAGCGATTCGATCCGGCTGACGATCCGCGCCGGATCGAAATCGCGCGTGCGCGCGTCGATGCCGATCGCGAGCGGCTGCGACGATCCATCCGCGCCCTCGGGCAGCGGCGCGCTCAACAGCCGGTCGAGCAGCGCCAGCGGCAGATTGTCGACGATCTCCCAGCCGAGATCTTCCAGCGTGCGCAACACGGTCGACTTGCCCGCGCCGGACATGCCGGTGACGAGAAGGATGTCCTTGCGGTCCCGAGTATCAATCGCGCTCATGTCGTTTCGCCTGTCACCCGCCGCAACGCCAGTTCCACCTTGAGCGGCGCTGAAGCCTCGTAAGAATCTGCCCGAATGAGCGGAATTGCAATGCCGTAGATTACCTCAGTCAGCCCGGCTTCGGGCATCCGTAGCATCGGCTCGCCGAGCCGCACCACCAGCGCCACGGCCACGTCGGCGCGATGGGGCAGGGGCACGATGCCGATGCCGCGCACCTCGATCAGCCCCGCGATCGTCGCGGGTGGGGCGGCGACCAGCGTGCCTTCCACCATCGTCAGCAGCGTCTGGTCGTCGCTCACCAGCACCGCACCGCGATCGATCAGCCGCAGCGCGAGATCGGACTTGCCGCTGCCCGAGGCGCCGATCAGCAGCACCGCATGTTCGCCGATTGCGACGCAGGTCGCATGTAGCCGCACCGTCACGCGCGCGGCCCGAGCGGGAGGCGCACCACGAAGCGCGCGCCGTGCAGCCGGTCCTCGCGCGATTCGACATGGATCGTGCCGTGATGCGCCTCGACGATCGTCCGCGCGATCGCGAGGCCAAGCCCCGAATGCTTGCCGAACGATTCGTCCTCGGGCCGGAACGAATGGAAGCGGTTGAAAATCGTCTCGCGCGATTCCTCCGGCACGCCGGGGCCTTCGTCCTCGACGCGGATCACCAGATCGTCGCCGTCCTCGACGGCGGAGATCACGATCACGCCCTGTTCGGGCGAGAAGGAGATGGCGTTGTCGATCAAATTCTCGAACACCCGCTCCAGCCGCGCGCCTTCGCCCAGCACGGTGAGCGCGCCGCCGGTCGGCCGGTCGAAGCGCAGCACCACATCATGCTCGATCCCGCGCGCGGTGTGTTGCGCGATCAGCCCGGCGATCAGCGCGCCCAGATCGACTGGCTCGAACTTGGCGCGGCCGAGTTGCGCGTCGAGCCGCGACGCTTCGGAAATGTCGGTGATGAGCCGATCGAGCCGGTGGACGTCATCGCGCACGATCGCGAGCAACTGCCGCTGTAGCTCGGGGTCGCGCACGTTTGCCAGCCCCTCGACCGCAGACCGCAACGAAGCGAGCGGGTTCTTCATCTCGTGAGTCACGTCGGCGGCGAAGGCTTCGATCGCGTCGATCCGCGCGCGCAACGCGAGGCTCATGTCGGACAGCGCGCGCGCGAGCATGCCGATCTCGTCGCGGCGCGAGGGCAGGCGCGGCACCACCACCTCACGCGCACGCCCCATCCGAACGCGCACCGCCGACCAGGCCAGCCGGCGCAAGGGGCGAACGATCGTGCGCGCGAGGAACAGCGACAGCAGCACCGACACCAGCGACACGATCGCCAGCACCACGCTCAGCCGGAACCGTTCGAGCCGCACCGTCTGGGTGATGTCGCGCGCGTTCACCGTCGTCATCACCACGCCGCCGTTGGGCACGGCGGCGGCGGCGGTGATCACCGGCGTGCGATCGGGCGCGCGCCACACCGTCGCCGGCGCGCGCAGGCTGTCGCGGGCAAGCCGCACGTCGGGCCAGTCCGAACCCGAGCGGCGCTCCCGGTACAGCGGCGCGCGCGGGGCGCCGACCACGGTGTCGATCATCGCATCAAGGAAGCGCGCCGCCGCCATGCCCCAATCCTGCTTGTCAGGATCAAGCAGCACGAAATTGCGCTTCCCCAGCGCGCGCGTGTCGAGCACCGGCCGCGCCGCGCGGTCGTACAGGCGGATGCGCGTGCCGGTATCGCGCGCCAGCCTAAGCGCCACCGCCGGTCGCGCGTCCGGGGCGACCGCGCCGAGCGCCTCGGCGATCAGCCGCGCCTCGCGGCTCGCCTGCGCGACGCGGCTGTCGACGATCCGGCTGCGATACGAATCGAGATAGAAGAACCCGCCCGCCAGCATCGCCAGCGCGAATACGTTGACGAACAGGATGCGCGGGGTCAGCGAGACCCGCGCGGACCAGCGCAGCGTCAGCTCGCGGTCGTCACTCCTCGGAGAAGCGATAGCCGGCTCCATACAGCGTTTCGATCGCATCGAAATCGGCATCGGTCTGGCGGAACTTGCGGCGCACGCGCTTGATGTGGCTGTCGATCGTGCGGTCGTCGACGTAGATGTCGTCGTGATAGGCGGCATCCATCAATTGGTTGCGCGTCTTCACCACGCCGGGGCGCTGCGCCAGCGCCTCGAGGATCAGGAATTCGGTGACGGTCAGAGTTACGTCGCCGCCGTTCCACGTAACCCGATGCCGGGACGTGTCCATCGACAGCCGCCCGCGCACCAGCACCGTTTCGGCCGGCTCGCCGCTCTCGGCAGCGCCCGCCGGCGACACTTCGGTGCGGCGCAGGATGGCGCGGATGCGCGCGATCAGCAGCCGCTGCGAGAACGGCTTGGCGATATAATCGTCCGCGCCCATCGCCAGGCCGAGCGCCTCGTCGAGCTCGTCGTCCTTCGAGGTGAGGAAGATCACCGGGATCATGCTCTTCTCGCGCATCCGCCGCAGCAGTTCGAGCCCGTCCATGCGCGGCATCTTGATATCGAAGATGGCGAGATCGGGCGGATTGTCGATCAGTGCCTTGAGCGCGGTCTCGCCATCCGAATAGACGCGGGTGAGGAACCCTTCGGCCTGAAGCGCGATCGACACCGAGGTGAGGATGTTGCGGTCATCATCGACGAGCGCGATCGTAGCCGTCATCGCAATGCACACCTTCGTTACTGGGAGACCGCGTTAGTCCAAAGCGCGCGACCGCTCAACACCGCCAGATCGGACGCGTTTGACCGGCGGGGGTGCGAGCGATATGCCAATCAGGTCATGAGACACGCGCACGATCGATACGATCGGCCGTACTGGGGAGACTATAGTGAAGAACGATCGTATTCCGGACGCAGGCCTTGCCGCGCAGGGCATCGAAACCAAAGCCAAACTCAACTGGAATCTGCCGACCGCGCGGCTCGTCGAGGCGGCGGTCGCGCGCGGCGAGGGCCGGCTGTCGATCGACGGCGCGTTGGTCGTCGAGACCGGCGCGCACACCGGCCGTTCCGCGCAGGACAAGTTCATCGTCCGCGATGCCGAGACCGAGAACACGGTCTGGTGGGGCAAGACCAACAAGGGCATGACCCCCGATCAGTTCGCCGCGCTGAAAGCCGATTTCTTCGCCGCCGTTGCGGACAAGGACGAGCTGTTCGTGCAGGATCTGTTCGGCGGATCGCAGCCCGAATATCGCGTCCACGTCCGCGTCATCACCGAACTGGCGTGGCACAGCAGCTTCATCCGCACGCTTTTGGTCCGCCCCGAAGAGAGCGAACTCAAGAGCTTCGGCGCTGAATATACGATCATCGACCTGCCGAGCTTCCGAGCCGACCCGGCGAAGCACGGCACCCGCAGCGAGACGGTGATCGCGGTCAATTTCACCGAGAAACTGATCCTGATCGGCGGCACCAAATATGCCGGCGAAATGAAGAAGTCGGTGTTCGGGCTGCTCAACTACAAGCTGCCGCCGATGGGCGTGATGCCGATGCATTGTTCGGCCAACATCGGCCCCAACGGCGACACTGCCGTGTTCTTCGGCCTGTCGGGCACCGGCAAGACCACGCTGTCGGCCGACGCCAGCCGCACGCTGATCGGCGATGACGAACATGGCTGGTCGGACACCGCCGTGTTCAACTTCGAGGGCGGTTGCTACGCCAAGATGATCAACCTCTCGCCCGAGGCCGAGCCGGAGATCTACGCCACCACCAAGCGGTTCGGCACGATCCTCGAAAACGTCGTGATGGACGCCGACACCCGCACGCTCGATTTCAACGACAATACCCTCGCCGAGAACAGCCGCGGGTCGTACCCGATCGACTTCATCCCCAATGCCTCGGCCGAGAACATGGGGCCGGTGCCGAAGAATATCATCTTCCTCACCGCAGACGCGTACGGCGTGCTCCCGCCGATCTCCAAGCTCACCCCCGATCAGGCGATGTACCATTTCCTCTCGGGCTATACCGCGCGCGTCGCCGGCACCGAGATCGGCGTGACCGAACCGTCGGCGACCTTCTCGACCTGCTTCGGCGCGCCGTTCATGCCGCGCCACCCGTCGGTCTACGGCAATCTGCTCAAGGAGCGAATCGCCAAGGGCGGGGTCGATTGCTGGCTGGTCAACACCGGCTGGACCGGCGGCAAATACGGCGTCGGCCGCCGCATGCCGATCAAGGCGACCCGCGCGCTGCTCAATGCCGCGCTCGACGGCAGCCTCAACGACGCCGCGTTCCGCACCGATCCGAACTTCGGCTTCAAGGTGCCGGTGGCGGTGGCCGGCGTCGATACGGCGATCCTCGATCCGCGCGAGACCTGGGCGGACAAGGATGCGTATGACGCGACCGCGACCAAGCTGGTCGATCAGTTCGTCGAGAACTTCGCGCAGTTCGCCGACCATGTCGACGAAGGCGTGCGCCAGTCCGCGCCGAAGACCTCCGCCAGCGTGTAATCCGGTTGATTGTGTCCGGGCGGTGGGCCGTGTTAGGCCGACCGCCCGGGACGATCGATGAAGGACTTCACTATGGGATTGCTCGACGGACTGCTCTCGCAAGTCACCCAGAATGTCGATGTCGCCGGCCTCGCCAGCAAGGTCGGCATTTCGCCCGAACAGGCCGAAGCCGCTATCGCCGCGCTCGCACAGGCGCACGCCGCCCCCACCGACACGGTGACGACCGCCGCTGACCAGACCGGGCTGCCGACCGACATCCTCCAGCAGATCATCACCCATATCGGCGGCGAAGGCTCGCTCGGCCAATTCGCGGGGCTGCTCCAGGGCGAAGCCGGGCAGGGCGTGCTCGGCCAGCTCGAAGGCTTCGCCTCGGGATTGTTTGGAAAGAAATAATCCGGGCGCCAGCATGGCGGTGCGCGCGCCGCCATGCTGCACCTGCGAGGAACGCTTGCCGGTGTGAGCGGTTATCTGTGGTCATGTCGACCGTAGCAATCGCCGGATGGACCGTCCCCGCATCGATCGTCAATGTCGCGACGGTCGCCATCACCGTGTTGCTCGCGCTCGCGCTGCACTGGCTGGTGATGAACGCGCTGCGCCGCATCGCCGAGCGCACCCCCGGTTCGGCCGACGACATCTTCGTCAATTACGCCAAGCGCCCGCTGCAATTCATCCTCATCACGCTCGGCCTCGCGATGGTGCGCGAGTCGCTCGATCTCGGCAAGACCGGCACGATCCTGTGGGCGCGGGTGGCGGGCATGCTGGTGCCCGCGCTGATCGGCTGGCTGGCGATCAACATGATCCGCGCGAGCGACCTGGCGATCTCGCTGTTCGCCGACATATCGGTCGCCGACAATCTCCGCGCCCGCCGCCGCCGCACGCGCAGCGCGATCCTCACCCAGATTGCGCTTCTAGGCGTCGGCTTCGTCACGATCTGCCTGATGCTGCTCAGCATCCCGAGCGTGCGCAGCGTCGGCGTTACCCTGATGGCGTCCGCCGGCCTCGCCGCGCTCGCGGTCGGCGCCGCCGCGCAGCCGCTGCTCAAGAACGTCATCGCCGGCATCCAGATGGCGTTCACCGAGCCGATCCGGCTCGACGACGTCGTCATCATCGAAGGCGAATGGGGCAAGGTCGAGGAAATCCGCCTCACCTATGTTGTCGTGAGGATTTGGGATGAACGCCGGCTGGTCGTGCCGGTCTCCAAATTCCTTGAGGACAGCTTCCAGAACTGGACGCGGACCGGCTCGCAACTGCTCGGCTCGGCATTCTTCTATCTCGATCCGACCGCCAACATCGCCCGCCTGCGCGAGAAATACACCGAGATCGTCAGCGCCAACCCGCGCTGGGACGGGCGCGCGCAAGTGCTGCAAGTCACCGACATGAAGCCCGACGCGATCGAAGTCCGCATCCTCGCCACCGCGCGCGATGCCCCGACCGCGTTCGACCTGCGCTGCGACCTGCGCGAAGCGATGCTCGCCTATATCCGCGACGAAATGCCCGAGGCTTTGCCCCGGCACCGCGCAGAGGTGGGCCGGGAGGAGTGGAAGCGCGTCACCCCCTGACGTCACCCCGGCGCAAGCTGGGGCTGGACTATGGGGCCACCGGCTCCACCACCAGCGCGCCGTCGCGGACCGCCACCACACGCACATACGCCCCGGCCGCCGCATCGGCGCCATGCGCGGGCCAACTGCCGTCGGCGACCCTGACGCGGCCCGCACCGCCGACGATCGGCTCGCACACCGACACCCGCTCGCCGATCAATCGCGCGGCGCGGTCGTTGAGCAACGGATCGACCGCCACCCCCATCCGCGCGCCGCGATACCAGCGCCATCCAAGCGCCACCGTTGCTGCCGTCGCGCCCGCGCAGACCAGCGCCTGAACGAGCACCGGCACCCCCGGCACGATTGCCACCAATCCCGCGATTCCAGCGCCAACGGCAAGGAAGATCAGGAAAAATCCCGGCGCAAGGATCTCGGCGATCACCAGCACGATCGCACCCGCGAACCACAGCGCCGCGTCGCTCCAGCCGGCGATCATTGCGCAGGTTCCGCGAACGGCCCACGCGGGCGCGTTGGCGCGGGCGGAGCGGGTGTGGCGCTCATATCACCGAGCGCCGACTTCGCCAGTTCGCCGATCCCGCCCAGCGTCCCCATCAACTGCGTCGCTTCGACCGGGAACAGGATCGTTTTGGCGTTGGGTGATGTCGCGAACTTGCCGATCGCCTCGACATATTTCTGCGCGATGAAATAGTTGATCGCCTGCGTGCTGCCGCCTTCGATCGCGTCGGACACCAGCTTGGTCGCGGTCGCTTCCGCCTGCGCCGAACGCTCGCGTGCCTCGGCATCGCGGAACGCGGCTTCCTTACGGCCTTCCGCTTCAAGGATCTGCGCCTGTTTCAGCCCTTCCGCGCGGTTGATGCCGTTCTGCCGGGCCGCCTCGGATTCGAGGATCGTCGCGCGCTTCTCGCGCTCGGCCTTCATCTGGCGCGTCATCGCGTTGACGATGTCGGCGGGCGGGCGGATGTCCTTCAATTCGACGCGTGTGATCTTGACGCCCCACGCCTCGGTCGCCTGATCGACCACCGCGAGCAGCCGCGCGTTGATCTCGTCGCGCTTCGACAGCAGTTCGTCGAGGTCCATCGATCCCATCACCGTGCGCAGATTGGTGGTGGCGAGCTGCATGATCGCGACGTAGAGGTCACTCACCTCATATGCTGCCTTGGCCGCGTGGAGCACTTGGAAAAACACCACCCCGTCGACCGCGACCATCGCGTTGTCCTTGGTGATGATTTCCTGCCCCGGAATGTCGAGAACCTGCTCCATCATGTTGACCTTGCGGCCAATCCGGTCGAACACCGGCACGATGAAGGTGAGGCCGGGCTGGGCGGTGCCGGTGAATTTGCCGAACCGCTCGATCGTATATTGATAGCCTTGGCGGACGACCTTCATTCCCATCATCAGATAGAGGAAGACCAGCAGCAGCAGCAGTCCCGCGAGCGTAAGCGCCATCGTCATATCCCCTGATCGTACGCCGTTAGATCTAGCAGATCGCCTCGCGTGAACAAACCTTCACCCCGCACCCCTAGCGCCAGCGGGGGCCGTTGTTTACATGGACCGCCACGACTCGCTTCCCCCCAAAGCAGGACACGGCACTTCATGGACATTCGCCTCGGCCTCACTTTCGACGACGTCCTGCTGTACCCGGCCGAAAGCGATATCGTCCCCAGCCAGACCAACACCGCAACGCAATTGACGCGCGGCATCGCGCTCGACATTCCGATCCTGTCCTCGGCGATGGACACCGTCACCGAGGCCGACATGGCGATCGTGATGGCGCAGCTTGGCGGCATCGGCGTGCTCCACCGCAACCTGACGGTCGAGGATCAGGTTGCCGCCGTGCGCGCGGTCAAGCGGTTCGAGAGCGGCATGGTGGTGAACCCGATCACGATCGCCCCCTCCGCCACGCTCGCCGAGGCGCAGGCGATCATGAAGCGCCACAAGATCAGCGGCATCCCTGTCGTCGAGGCGAACGGCAAGCTCGTCGGCATCCTCACCAACCGCGACGTGCGCTTCGCCGAGAATCCCGCGCAGCCGGTCTCCGAGCTGATGACGCACGACAATCTCGCCACCGTCTCGCCCGGCGTCACTTCGGAAGAGGCGCGCCGCCTGCTCCACCAGCGCCGCATCGAGAAGCTGATCGTGGTCGACGACGCATATCGCTGCATCGGCCTCATCACCGTCAAGGATATCGAGAAGGCGGTCACCTATCCCAACGCGACCAAGGACGGCACCGGCCGGCTTCGCGTCGCCGCCGCCACCACCGTCGGCGACAAGGGGTTCGACCGCACCGCCGCGCTGATCGACGCCGAACTCGACCTTGTCGTGATCGACACCGCGCACGGCCACAACCGCGACGTCGCGCGCGCGGTCGAGCGCGTCAAGAAGCTCTCCAACTCGGTGCAGGTGATCGCCGGCAACGTCGCGACCGGCGAGGCCACGCGCGCGCTGATCGACGCGGGCGCGGACGGCATCAAGGTCGGCATCGGGCCGGGCTCGATCTGCACCACCCGCGTCGTCGCCGGCGTCGGTGTTCCGCAATTGACCGCAGTTATGGACTGCGCCGAGATCGGCCAGAAATACGGCGTCCCCGTCATCGCCGACGGCGGCATCCGCACCTCGGGCGACATCGCCAAGGCGCTCGCCGGTGGCGCATCGTGCGTGATGATCGGCTCGCTGCTGGCAGGCACCGAGGAAGCGCCCGGCGAGACGTTCCTGTATCAGGGCCGCGCCTACAAGAGCTATCGCGGCATGGGTTCGGTCGGGGCGATGGGCCGTGGTTCGGCCGATCGCTATTTCCAGGGTGACATCAAGGATCAGCTCAAGCTGGTGCCCGAGGGGATCGAGGGGCAAGTCGCGTACAAGGGACCGGCCAAGGACGTGATCCACCAGCTCGTCGGCGGCATCCGCGCGGCGATGGGCTATACCGGCTCGGCGACGATCGCCGACTTGCAGAAGCGCGCGCGCTTCGTGCAGATCACCGGCGCTGGCTTGCGCGAGAGCCATGTCCATGACGTGACGATCACGCGCGAGGCGCCGAACTATCCGACCCGGTAAGGGGTGAATAAGGCGCTGTCGCGAAGCCGTTCAGTCGGTTCGCAGGGCGCCGGTGATCTGAAGCTCCGCCAGACCGACGATCGCGCCGGCCGGTGCGCGCAGCCGGACCCGCACGTTGCGGCCGGCGTGGGCTTCGGTCTCGACGGTCCGGGTCTGGCTCGAGTCCTGCCCCTCGATCTGCTCGGCCAGCTTCTGCCAGGTGCCCTGGCTGTCCTGCACTTCGGCCACGAAGCCATAGGTGCCCGCCTGTGGAAAGCTGAGCGTCAGCCGGTGGACTTCGACCACACGTTCCATGTCGATCGTGATCGTTCCGGTCGCGTCCCCCGTCGCGGGTGCCCAGTAGGTCGCGGCGTTGCCGTCATTGGCCAGCCGCGAGCTGTGGTCGGGCGCGTTGGAGCTTGAGAAAGTCGGATTGTTCAGTCCGAAAACGCCGTCGCCGGCCCGTTCGCGTACCGCCGGTACGAACGGAACGTAGGGGCGGTCGGCGGCGAGCGGTGTCTTGCCGGCCACGAACGCGGGGCCTTGCAGCGTGCGTACCTGTGCGGTCCCATCCTGCAACCCAGCCGATGTGGCGCGCAGACGCGTGACCCCGGCTTGCCAGCTCCGCATGGCGATCGCCGCTTCACCATCACGGATGACGATGTCGCTATCGGGCGCGAAATCGATCGCCCGGCCGGTCGGCAGCTCACCGGGGCCGGACTCGATGACGAGGTGGACCGGCGGACTGTTGCTCAGCCGCTTGCCGGCTGCGTCGACCACGCTGACGATCACCTGCACATCGTCGGTGCCATCGGCACGCGCGATCGTTGGCGAACTGGTGGTGATCCGCAGCGCCGCCGGCGTTCCCGCGACCGGCCACACTGGTGGGGCGACGCGCGCATAGGCGTTGCGATACCAGTAATATTGCCGCTTCGGCAGGCGGAAATAGTCGATCATGCCCATGCCCCCGAACCGCTTGCCGGCGATCGAGCCGTGGTCGAACCCTGCCCAGATCACCTCGCCTGAGCGCCACGGAAGCCGCCACGAGCCTTCCCGGGTCTTGTCCGCGCCGACCGTGTTGGGCAGGTCGTCCCAGCCGGGTGCGTAGGCGCCGGGCCGATCGGTCATGGTCACCCCGTACTCCGCGACGAAGTTGGGAATGCCGGGGTTGGGGAACAGGCTCGCGCCATCGCCATTGTAGCCGACGATATCGCCCAGCTTGTCGATGTCGCCGCGCTGCGCGCCGTCGATTGAGGCGGGGCGGGTGGCATCAAGCTGGTGCGTCAGGTCGACCTCCTCGCGCAGCAGCCGCTTGACGTCGGGCATGGTCTCCTTCGCCGAGAAGAAGACCTCATTGTCCATGCCCCAGGCGATGATCGAAGGATGGTTGCGGTTGATGCGGATCAGCTCGGTCAATTGTTGCTTCACGTTCGCGTCGAACGCCGCGCGCTGGGCCGGATCGGTCGGATAGGCGGAGGCGCCCCACGAGTTCTTGAAGCCGGCGGTTCCCCAGAACGGCACTTCGGGCAGGAATAACATACCCTGGCGATCGGTCGCTTCGGCGAAGTGCGGGTCGTGCGGGTAGTGCGAGCCGCGGATGAAGTCGAAGCCGGCATCCTTGATGAGGCGAACGTCACGGTCGATCGCGCCGTTGGTGACGGCGTCGCCCCAGCCGGCCTGATCCTGATGCACGTTGGCGCCGCGAAAGTAGCGATGTTGACCGTTCAGGAAGAAGCCCTTGTCCGCCGTCCATTTGAACCACCGGAATCCGAATTCCGTGTCGAACCGGTCGCGGGCGCGACCGCCGACGATGAGTGTGGTCGCCGCATGATAGAGCGCCGGCGTCTCCGGGCTCCACAGCCGTGGACGGGCGATCGGCGCCGAGCGTTGGCTGGCGACGACCGTCGCGCCGGGTGCGACGCTGACGTGCGCGTCGGGCAAGCTGGCGACGGTCGTACCACCGGCATCCACCACCTGCGTCCGCACGGTGACAGTGGCGGCAGCGGCGCCGTCGTTACGCACTTCCGTCTCGACCACGACCTTGCCCGACGCCGCCGACAGTTCAGGCGTGGTGATGCGCGTGCCGGTCCACGGCACATGCACCGCGTCCGACCTGACCAGCCAGACATCACGGTACAATCCGCCGCTGAACACATGCTCGCCCGCGCGGGGCGCGAGGGTCGGCTGCCACGCGTTGTTGACACGCACGGCGACGACGTTGCGCCCGGGCCGAACCGCTGCGGAAATATCGACGGGGAAGCCGGTATAGCCACCACGATGGTGCGCGAGCTCGATGCCGTTCACATAGACGCGCGCGTCCTGGAACGCGCCTTCGAACTCAAGCGACAGGCGCTGGCCAGCGGGCAGTGGCGGCAAGGTGAAGCTTTGCCGATACCAGCCATCGCCCGTGTAGAAAGCGGCAGCCCGGAAATACGGCTCGCTGAAACTGTGCGGCAGACCGACCGTGCTCCAGCTTCGATCGTCAAACGCTGCCGCCTGCGCCGCGTCGTTCTCGCCGAGCTTGAAGCGCCAATCGGCATTGAAGTTTGTCCGGCTGCGGCCGGAGGTGCCGACGTCGGCACTCCGAGGCGCTTGGCCGTTAGCGGCGAGCGGGCCGGTCAACGATGCGAGCACGACGGCGAGGGAGCCGAGATAGGCCAGACGTCTGATGTTCAAAACTCTCTCCCCGCTGGCTCGTCGCACGTTTCGAGAACACCGCGCCCGACTCTTTCAGTCGCATGCCAGAGACTTCCCAGTGCGTAATTGCACACGCTTGGGTTTGGAACCCCGCATCGACGGCACAAGGCAGCAGTCTTGCTACCAGTCACAAGTTCGCTTACGGCTATGCAATCGTTTGCAGTGCGACCGCATATAAGATCGGCGCGGATAGGATGGGAAAGCGTATGCGCTTCGGTCGATTGCTGATCGTCCTCGGTATGATCGTAGTGGTGCCTGCCGGCGCGGAGGCGAAGGTGAGCGCTCCGGCGGGCGCGCGCGTTTTCCGCCTCGACGGGGCGGGCGTGACCTACGCGATGGGCGTGGATGAAAAGGGCTATCTTCAGCCGCTATATTGGGGTGCGCCGCTGGCCGCAGGCGATCCCATCGTATCGAACGATCCGGCCAGACCGGGTGATCCCGTCTTCGTCAAGGCGCCACCGGAGCTTTCCGGTTTCGATACTGCCGGCTCCGTGACGCCACAAGAATATCCCGGTCAGGGCGAGGGGTTGGTCAGCGATCCAGGTTTGAAGACGGTCTTCGCGGACGGTAACCGTGATCTGGTGCTCAAATACCGCGCGCATCATGTCGAGGGTGAGACGCTCGTCATCGAATTGGCCGACATCCTCCGGCCGCTCACCGTAACGCTGCGGTACACAATCGATCCGGTGACGGGCGTGATCGCGCGATCGGCAGCGGTCCACAATGGCGACAAGCGGGCCGTGCGGATCGATCAGGTCGCGGCAGCGGTGTTTACCCTGCCGACCGGCGACGATTATCGGCTTCACTACCTAACCGGGCGACATGCGGCCGAGTGGCAGAAGAAGGATCTGCCGATCACCCCCGCGCCGACACTGATCGAAAGCCGGCGTGGTTCGACCGGTCATGGCAACAATCCCTGGTTCGCGATCGGCCGGGATGGACTCACCAGCGAAGAGGCTGGTCCGGTATGGTACGGGGCACTCGCTTGGTCGGGCTCGTTCCGAATCAGCGTCGGCCAGGATAACCTTGGGCGCATTCGTGTCGCGGCGGGCTACAACCCTTATGATTTCTCCTGGTCGCTGCGACCTGGTGAGACGCTCACGACGCCGATCTTCTATGCCGGCTATACGGACGGCGGGATGGGTGGGGCGTCGCGGACCTTCCACCGCTTCCAGACCGCGCACATCCTGCCGGGTGGCGACGCATCCAAACCGCGCCCGGTGCTGTACAATAGCTGGGAGGCGACCACCTTCGACGTGACCGAGGCGGGGCAGGAGGTGCTGGCGACCAAGGCGGCGCGGATCGGCGTCGAGCGGTTCGTGGTCGATGACGGCTGGTTCGGCGCGCGCGACAGCGACAAGGCGGGCCTCGGCGACTGGGTGGTCAACCGGCGCAAGTTCCCGCAAGGCCTGACACCGCTGATCGACAAGGTGAAATCGCTTGGCATGGATTTTGGCCTGTGGGTCGAGCCCGAGATGGTCAACGCCAACAGCGACCTGTACCGCGCGCATCCCGATTGGGTGCTCAACTATACGGGCCGGCCGCGCACCGAGGGCCGCAACCAGCTCGTGCTCAACCTCGCACGGACCGATGTGCGCGACCATCTGCTCGGCATGCTCGACCGGTTGGTCAGCGAGAATGACATCGCCTTCCTGAAATGGGACTATAACCGCAACTGGACCGAAGCAGGCTGGCCAGAGGCGGCGCCGCAGGATCAGCAGCGCGTCTATGTCGAGTATGTCCGCAATCTGTATTACATCCTGTCCGAGCTGAGGCGGCGTCATCCCAAGCTCGAGATCGAGGATTGTTCGGGCGGCGGCGGTCGCGTCGATCTCGGCATGATGGGGCTGACTGACGAGGTCTGGCCATCCGATAACACCGATCCGGCTGACCGGCTGATGATTCAGGACGGCTTCACCCAGGCCTATTCCGTCGCCGTGATGATGGCGTGGGTAACCGACAGTCCGAACTGGGCGAACACGCGCAAGACCACGCTCGATTACCGCTTCCTGTCGTCGATGCAGGGTGGGCTGGGGATCGGTGCCAATCTCGATATGTGGCAACCCGAAGATTTCGCCACTGCGACGAAGTGGATCGCCGCATATAAGACGATCCGTGCGACCGTTCAGCGCGGCGACCTGTACCGGATCGATCCGCCGACGCGTGACAACGCATCCTCTGCGACGATGTACGTCGGGCGCGACAAGCGCCAGGGCGTGATGTTCCAGATGCTGCATTCCTCGATGTGGCGCGATAATCCGGCGGCCGAGCACCCGCGCGGACTCGACCCGGCACGCGTCTATGCGGTGTCGGTGCTGGGTGGCGGCGCGCTTCCAGCCGGCGTGCCCGCACAGGCGAGCGGCGCCTATTGGATGGATCGAGGGTTGCGTGCGCCGCTGAAAGGCGATTTCGTCGGCATGGCTTTCCTGTTCGAGGCGGTGGATCGATGACGACGCAAACGCATGATGCGGGCCTGCCGCTGCTCGGTTGTATCGAGGCGGGCGGCACGAAGTTCGTGCTGGGCGTGGCCACCGGGCCGGATACCGTGTTGCGGACCGCACGCGTGGCGACGACCCGGCCCGACGAGACGATCGGCGCGGCGCTTGATTTCTTCCGCACCGCGGCGGCCGATTTCGGTGCGTTTGCCGCATTCGGTATCGCCAGCTTCGGCCCGGTCGATCTCGATCCGCGTTCCTCCGGCTGGGGCCGGATCGGCGATACGCCTAAAGAGGGCTGGCGTGATGCCGATATCGCCGGACCGTTCGGGCAGGCGTTCGATTGCCCGGTCGGTTTCGATACCGACGTCAATGGGGCAATCCTGGCCGAACATCTGTGGGGCGCGGCGCGGGGTACGGACGTGGCGGTGTACGTCACGGTCGGCACCGGCATCGGCGGCGGCGCGCTGGTGGCGGGGCGCCCGGTGCACGGCCTGCGCCATCCCGAGATGGGGCATATGCTGCCCCGGCGCCACCCGGACGACCGGGACTTCGCCGGCATTTGCCCGTTCCACGGCGATTGTCTGGAGGGGCTGGCGAGCGGGCCGGCGATCATCGCGCGCTGGGGTGCGTCGCTGTCCGAACTGCCCGAGGGGCATGTCGGGCGGACGATCATCGCCGATTACCTCGCGCAGCTCGTCGTCGCGCAACACGCGATACTGTCGCCGCAGCGGATCGTGTTCGGCGGCGGCGTGCTGGCGACGCCGGGGCTGCTCGATCTGGTGCGTGCGCGTGCGGAGGTGCTGGCAGCCGGCTATTTCGGTGACGGTGGCGACGGGTTGATCGTCGCGCCGGGGCTGGGCGACCGCGCCGGGCTGCTCGGCGCGCTGGCGCTCGCGCAGCGGGCGAGGCGATGACAGCGCCTGCCGGGCCGATCACTTCAATCCTGATCGTCGGCGGCGGCACCGCCGGCTGGATGACGGCGGCGGCGCTCGCGCGTGCGCTGCCACGCCACTGCGCGATCACGCTCGTCGAATCGGAGGAGATCGGCACGGTCGGCGTGGGCGAGGCGACCATTCCGCCGATCCGGCTGTTCAACCAGACGCTCGGCATCGACGAGGCCGAGTTTCTTCGCGAAACCGGCGGCACCTTCAAGCTCGGCATCGAACTCGTCGATTGGGGCCGCGTCGGCCACCGCTATTTCCATCCGTTCGGAACGCACGGCAAGCCGTTCGATCTGGTCGCGGTGCATCAGCATTGGCTGGCGGCGCGCGCGGATGGATGCGGGATCGCGTTCGATGATCTGGCGATGGCATGGGGCGCCGCCCAGCGTGGCCGATTCGCGATGCCGATGACCGATCCGCGCCATGTCGGCTCGACGTTCGACTATGCCTATCATTTCGATGCCGGCCGCTATGCCGCGTTCCTGCGCCGCTACGCCGAGCAACGCGGGGTCACGCGGGTGGAGGGCAAGGCGGTCGATGTCGCGCGCGATGGCGAGACTGGCCTGCTCAGCACGGTGACGCTCGCCGACGGGCGCACGCTGGCCGCCGATCTGTTCGTCGATTGCTCGGGGTTTCGCGGGTTGCTGATCGAAGGCGCGCTCGCGGCCGGGTATGAGACGTGGACGCAGTGGCTGCCGTGCGATCGTGCGGTTGCGGTGCCGTGCGCGTCGGTCGGGCCGCCCGCGCCCTATACGCGGTCCACCGCCGATGCCGCCGGCTGGCGCTGGCGCATCCCGCTCCAGCATCGCACCGGCAACGGCTATGTCTATCGCAGCAGTGATGTGTCCGACGACGAGGCGGCGGCGACCTTGCTCGCCAAACTGGATGGCGAGCCGCTGGCCGAGCCGCGCTTCCTACGCTTCACCACCGGGCGCCGCCGCAGCTTCTGGACGGGCAATGTCGTCGCGATCGGCCTGTCGAGCGGGTTCATGGAACCGCTCGAATCGACCAGCATCCACCTGATCCAGACCGGCATCGCCAAGCTGATCGCGCTGTTCCCGGATCGCGGGTTCGACCCTGCGCTGATCGCCGAATACAACCGCATCGCCACCACCGAGTTCGAGCGGATTCGCGACTTCCTGATCCTGCACTACAAGCTGACCGAGCGACGTGACACGCCGCTGTGGCGGGAGTGCGCGGCGATGGCGGTGCCCGAGACGCTGCAGTTCAAGATCGATCATTTCCGCCGCTCCGGCCGGCATGTCCCACGCGAGCTGGATCTGTTCGGGGAGGCGAGCTGGACAGCGGTGCATCTCGGCCAGTCCAACCTGCCTGAAGGCCGCGATCCGTTGCTGGGGTACGCGCAGGATGCCGCCGCGAGCCGCGTCTTCGTCGAGCGGCTCGCCGGCGCGATCCAGACGGCGGCCGAAAGCATGCCCGCGCATGACCAGTACATCGCGCATGTGCTCTCCCGGCAACACTAAGGCATGATCGAGCAATCGATTGTAACGAACCGTTGCAATCGATTGCACATCCGATTATCGCGAGTTTCGAGAGCACGCCGATCAGCGTGTCGAAATCAGCGAGAGGATGATGGCATGAAGGCGACCCTGTATATGTGCGCGTCGGCAAGTGCATTGGCGACGGCGATGCCGTTGTATGCGCAGACGGCGGGCGTCGATTTGGCGGCAGCCCCCGTGGAGACGGCCGCGACGGGCAATGCCCCGGTCGAGCAGACCGCCGAGCAACCTGCGGCGGACGTTGGCAAGGATATCGTCGTGACCGCAGCGAGCCCAGGCCGCACGCGCTTCCGCAGTTCGATTTCGGTTTCGCAGTTGAGCCAGGAGGCGGTACGCGACTTCACGCCGCGTTCGGAAGCCGAGGTGTTGCGCTCGATCCCCGGCATCCAGCCGCAGGACACCGCCGGGCCGGGCGGCAACTCGAACATCGGCGTGCGCGGTATCCCGGTTTCCACCGGCGGTTCCGAATATGTCGCGCTGCAGGAAGACGGCCTGCCCGTCACGCTGTTCGGCGACATGAATTTCGGCAACAACGACTATTGGCTCCGCTTCGACAACAATGTCGAACGCGTCGAGGCTGTGCGCGGCGGATCGGCCTCGACCTTCGCCAGCCAGGCGCCGGGTGCGGTCATCAACTACATCAGCAAGACCGGCGACAAGCAGGGCGGCGAGATCGGCGTGAGCGAAGGCCTGTCGATCCGCGAGACCCGCCTCGACGGCGATTACGGCGGCCACCTGTCGGATAGCGTGCATTACCATGTCGGCGGGTATTTCCGCACCGGCAGCGGCGGCGATCACGTCGATTACGACATCCTGCGCGGCTATCAGATCAAGGCCAACATCACCAAGGATCTCGCGGGCGATCGCGGTTTCATCCGGCTTTCGGTCAAGCGGTTGGACGAGCACGCGCCGACCAACACCACGCAGCCTTCGATCGCCACGATCGACGGCAAGAACGTGAGCGATTTCAAGCCGCTGCCGACCTTCGATGCGCGCACCGGATCGACATATTCGATCTACAACAAGCAGTTCCAGTATCTCACCAACGACGGCCAGGTGAAGAATGCGACCGTCGAGGGCATCCACCCGCGCGTGTTCACGATCGGCGGGCAGATCCACTACAAGCCGACCGACTGGCTGACGATCGACAACAATTTCCGGTACAGCGACATCAGCGGCAACTTCACGACGCAGTTCCTGAACGTCGCGCCGACCAGCAGCATCCTGGGCAGCACGGTGAACGGCGCCACGGTCGGCTCGCTACGCTACGCTGCGGGGCCGCTCGCCGGGCAGACCTACACGGGCAGCTACATCAACAACAATCCGAACATCAACGTGTTCATGCGTGATATGGGGTCGATCGCGAACAACCTGTCGCTGGCTGCGAAGCAGGGTGCGCTCGGCGGCACCGTCACCGCGACGGCGGGCTGGTTCCACATGAGCCAGAACGTCTCGCAGGAATGGCACGTCAACCCGCAGATCAGCGAACTGAACGGCCGCAACGAGGTGCCACTCGATCTCTTCTCGACCACCGGGCGCCAGCTTTCGGTGGGGGGGCAGACCGGCTTCAACAGCAATTGGGGCACCTGCTGCGCGCGCGACGTCAACCTGACCTATACCGACGATGCGCCGTTCCTGAACCTGGCGTATAGCGGCCACGGCCTCGATCTCGACGGCTCGGTGCGGTTCGATCGGGTGTCGGGCGTCGGTACGGCGCTGGGCGGCGTGACCGGACCGACCGTAATGGTCACCGATGCACTCGGCAGCGCCGCGCTGCCGTCGCTGGTGGCGGGCGGTACGCTTGAGCGGATCAACTACCTCAAGTCTTACACGAGCTGGTCGCTGGGCGCGCTGTACGAGATTGGCGCCAACACCAGCATCTTCGCGCGCGCCAGCCGTGGCGGCCGCTTCAATGGCGACCGGCGTGTGCTGGGCGGCAATTTCAACAGCGACGGCTCGCTCAACGCGCAGGGCGACAGCACCGCGATCAACTTCCTCGAGCAGCAGGAAATCGGTCTCAAGCAGCGCGGCAGCCTTGGCAACGGCAGCTATTCGATCGAACTCACCGGTTTCCATTCGACGCTGACCGAGGTGAACTACGACTTCACGCGCATCAACAATCCCGCGCCGAACAACAACCCCAACCTGTCGAATGCATACCGTGCCTATGGCGCGGAGTTCACCGGCAACATCACGTCCGGTCGCTTCCACCTGACCGCCGACCTGACCTACACCGACGCCAAGATAACCAGCAGCCTGACCGACCCGATCACGGCGAACAATCGCCCGGCTAACATCCCGAAGTTCCAGTATAATATCCAGCCATCCTATGATACCGGCGTGTTCGCGGTCGGTGCAAGCGTGGATGGCCAAACCAATGTCCCAAGCGACAATTTTAACACCTATCTCATCGCCGGAGCGACCTTCGTTAACGGTTTCATCAAGGTTCGGCCGGTCGATCGGCTGGAACTTGGCGTCAACGTCAACAACCTTTTCAACACATTGGGGTATCGCACTGGAGGCATCGGGTTCACCCTCACCCCCACCAGCGGGGTGTTCCAGAACTCGGCGGTCTATGGCCGGATCGTCACCGCGTCGGCGCGGTTCCGGTTCTGAGCGTCTGTTCGTCCAGCGGCGCGATTGCTTGACAGACACGGGTCGCTCCCAACAGGAAGCGACCCGATGACTGACCCCGATACCCCCGTGCCGCGCGTAAGGACCATTGCCGATCTCGCGCGGCTCGCCGGTGTTTCGACCGGCACGGTATCGCGCGCGCTGGCCGGCAAGTCGCTGGTCAACACCGAAACGCGCGAGCGCATCCAGGCGCTCGCGACCGAACACGGCTTCCGCCCCAACCAGATGGCGAGTCGGCTGCGCAAGCAGCGCACCGGCGTGATCGGCGTCGTCGTGCCGCTTGGCCATGAACGCCGCCAGCATCTTTCCGACCCGTTCTTCATGGCGATGCTCGGCCATCTCGCCGACGCGCTAACCGAGCAGGGCTATGACCTGATGCTGTCGCGCATCATCCCCGATGCGGAGGACTGGCTGGAGCGCATCGTCGAATCCGGCATGCTCGACGGCGTGCTGCTGATCGGCCAGTCCGATCAGTTCGAGACGATCGAGCGCGTCGCTCGCCGCTACCGCCCGATGGTGGTGTGGGGCGCGCACCGCGAAGGGCAGGCGCATTGCGCGATCGGCGTCGATAACCGGCTCGGCGCGCGGTTGGCGGGAGAACATCTGATCGCACGCGGCTGCCGGCGGCTGGCGTTCATGGGCGAGGTCCGCACCTTGGAACTGGTCGAGCGCTACCGTGGGCTGGTCGATGCCACGCAAGCCGCCGGGCTACCCGAACCGCTGCAACTCGACACACATCTTGCCTCGGACGTGATGACGGCGGAGATCGGCGGCCATCTGGATCGGGCGCTCGGCACATTCGACGGGATCGTCGCCGCATCCGACGTGATCGCGATGCGGGTGGTGCGCGCGCTGATGGATCGCGGCGTGACCGTGCCGGACATGATTCCCGTCACCGGGTTCGACGACCTGCCGCTGGCGGAGCAGGTGGCGCCGCGACTGACCACGATCCGGCAGGACCTCGTGCTGGGCGCGCGCGGCATGGTGGATGCCTTGTTCGCACGCATGGCCGGCGACGATGTGCCGTCGGTGCAGATGGCGCCGCAGTTGATCGTGCGCGAAACCGCCTGATCGCTCAGGCGCCGGGACTCAGCCGAACGTTACCGCATCGCCCGCGAAGCGCAGGCGGAAGAACGGCGCGGCCACGCCGCCGAACCGGGCACGACGCGCGTGCGGCGAGGCGTCGTGCGGATCGTCCGTCCCGGGATAATCGATGAAGCTGGCCACAGTGCCTTCCGCCGTCACCCACCAGCAATAGGCCTGGAACGGTGCGCTCGGCGGATTGCCGGCGACCAGACCAGTGCCGTTCACGGGTCGATACGGCCCGAGCAGGCGATCCGCGACCATTCCGTACAGGCCGGTCGGCGCGACAAGCCCTTCGGCGAACCGGCGTCCTTGCGTCGACCAGAACAGATAATAGCGGCCATCGCGCACGATGATGTGCGCGCGCTCCAGTTCGCTGTTGACGGCTGGCGCCGCGATCAGCGGCGGCAGCAGCGTCCAGCCGTCGCCATCACGCCGCGCCGCGCCGATCACGCCGGCAGCATGGTCTTGCCCCGCCGAGCCGGTGAACAGCACATATTCGTTGCCGTCCGCAGGATCGCGGACATAGCCCGGATCGCGGAAGCCGAGGATGCCGCCGCCAACCGGTGCGTCCTGATCGGCGCGGGCATACCAATGGCCGTCCGCGACGATCATCTCGACCGGCGCACCCCAGCCCTCGCAGCGCGCGCCGTCGGCGGAGACGGTCAAGCGGCCGTGCATCTCGAACAACCGCTGGGCGAAGCGTGGGCCGCCATGCCGGTCGCCAGCGGCAGTGAAGTACAGCGTCAGCGTTTGGCCGTCCGCTGCCAACCGCGCCGAGCCGGACCATTCACGGCTGCCCGGCGTCGCGCCGTCGGGCAGGGCGGGGCCGTGGTCGCGCCAGCCGTCCGCGCCGTGGCTGAGCAGGTGGATGCGTGCGCGGTCATGCCGTAATTCGGGATCGCCTTCGCGCGGCGCGGCGAGGAAGAACCACCACGCCCGCCCGTCGCGCATCAGCGTCGCGCCATCGGCATCCTCGATCTGCCACATGTCCCACAGGTCAAGGCCGGCAACGACCGGGCCGATCGTCGCCGCCGTCAGCACGGGCAGCCGCGCACCGTCTTCGCGGATCGCGGCGACCGCCGCGCGCGTCCAGGCACTCGTAATCACCGGCATCGCCTCGTTTTTCCCGTCTGGATCGCGCGCCGTAGCGCTCGCGCTGTTCATGATTGCTGCGTCGCGCCCAACGGCACGCGCCCGGCACTACGGTCGCGCACCCACCACACCGACGCCGCCGCCGCGAACAACAGGCAGCCGCACAGCGTCAGCACATTGCGCGGGTCACTGCCGAGCAGCGGCCCGTAATAGAGCGGCATGGTGATCGCGATCAGCAGCATCGGGATCACGATCATCATGTTGAAAATGCCCATATAGACCCCGGTCCGTTCGGGCGGGATCGATCCGGCGAGGATCACATACGGGTTGCCCATCATGCTCGCCCAACCGATGCCGATGCCGACCGCCGGGGCGAACAGCCAGGCGGTGCTGGTGACGTGCGGCAGCCACAACATGCCGATCCCCGCCAGCACCAGACAGGCCGCGTGCAGCGCCGCCGCACCGATCCGGCGCGCGACCGGCACCAGCGCGAACGCGGCCACGAACGCCACTCCGTTGTACCATGCCGCCATCTCGCCGTTTGTCAGCACCGCCGAATGGAAGCCGGAACTGTTCGGATCGGCGGTATGGAACACCGAGCGCCCGATCGAGAATATCACGTAGTTCCAATAGGCTTGCATCGCATACCATTGGAACAGACTCATCAGCGCGAGCTTGCGCATAGCGACGGGCATATCGCGGATCGCGCCAGCGATCTCGCGCAAGGCCGCACCCAGCCCGTGCGGTTTGGCGGCGATGCGCGCGCGTTCCTCGGTCGAGAGCGGTAGTTCGGGCACGCTACGCACGGAATAGAGGATGGTGGCGAGCGACAGCACCGCACCAGTGAGAAACGCGATCCGCGCCGTATAGGGGATATGGTGCGCGTCGACCCAATCCTGGTTCATCCCCGCTGCGACCAGCAGGGATGGGGTGAGGAAGGCGAGCATCTGCGCCAGCCCGGTAAAAGCCGACTGCGTTAGAAAGCCGATTTCGTGCTGATCCTCGACCAGCCGGTCCGACACATAGGCGCGGTATGGCTCCATCGTGATGTTGTTGCCCGCGTCCAGTATCCACAGCAGCGACACCGCCATGGCGAGCGACGCTGAAAACGGCATCAGCAGCAATCCGGCCGCGCACAGCACAGCGCCGGCGATGAAATACGGCGTGCGTCGCCCGAAGCGCGACGTGGTGCGATCCGACCAGGCACCGATCAGCGGCTGGATGATCAGGCCCGTCATCGGCCCAGCGAGTTGCAGCAGCGGCAACGACGCTTCGGACGCACCGAGGTAGCTGTAAATCGGCGCCATGTTGCCCTGTTGCAGCCCGAAGCTGAACTGCAACCCCAGGAACCCGAGGTTCATCTGGACGATGCGAACCATGCTCAAGCGAGGCTTGCTGTTCACAACCCCCATTACGCGATCCTCCCCGGCATGTTGTTGGACGCACGCCCTATTCCGCTGTCGTACCAATGCAGTGCCGGGAACACAACAATCGATTGCAGTCTTGGATTGAGGGGCGACGACCGGAGCCGGAAGAGATTTACGATCTGGGATGCGAGGCTGGCCGGCAGTGCGGGCGGGTCGATCCGCGATCCCGTCTCTACTCCTGCGCGCCCTTGCCGCTTTCCCCAAAACCGAGGCCTTCGTCCCAATACGGCGGATCGCCGAAGGCAAGCTTCAGATGGTCGATAAACGCCCGCAGTCTTGTGGCCGGACCGTGCTGGTACGCCATCGTGATCGGCGTCACGTCAGGAGCGACTCCTATTTCCAGCATCTCGAGCGTTCCCGCCCTGATCGGCTGATAGCTATGGAAGGTTGGTAGCCACGCTATGCCCAGTCCGGCGACGGCGGCGTCGCGCATCGCGAAACAGGATGTCACGCGAAGCCGCGGCGCCACGCGCGCGACGACGCGTTCGATTTCGGCGCGGAAGGTCCAATCGTCAGGACCGCGATCCATGTAGTGGATCGCCTTGTGATGCTCGAGCTCCTCGACCGTTTCGGGGCGCCCGTAGCGATCGAGATAGGACGGTGCCGCGACCAGGGTCCGGCGACTGACCGTGAGTTGTTCGGTGGCGAGCTTGGGCAAGGGCGCGGGCGCGATACGGACGATCGCATCGAAGGTGCTGCCCAGATCGGTGATCCGGTCGTCGAAATCGGCGGTGACGGTGATGTCCGGGTATCGGTCCATGAAATCATACAGGATCGGCCCCAGATGCAGGTCGCCGAACGCGCGTGGGACGGCGATACGAAGCGGCCCTGCGATTTCACCGCGCCGCCGCGCCAGATCTTCCTTCGCCTCGATCGTCTCGGCGAGGATGCGGCGCGCGCGTTCGAGCAGCACGATGCCATCGTCGGTGAGGACATTATGACGACTGTTCCGGCTCAACAGCTTGGCGTCAAGCGCGTGTTCCAACTCTGTCAGGCGTTCGCTGACCGTCGATTTCGACAGCCTAAGCTGTCGCGCGGCTTCGTTGATGGACCCGCAATCCGCCACGGTTACGAAAGCAAGGATTCCGTCGAGCTTCATCGTTCGCGATTCCCGAAATGTTGGTTCGGTCTTTCCGACCTATCGTGATGGCAACAGGCCAAGCATAAAGTCGAGCGAGAGCGGCTTGCCAAGATGGCTTCGCTCTCATCGGTCGGATTTTACCCGATCATCGATGGGGGAGAGTATGAAGTCACCTGCCGTTTCGACGATTTTCCTGAGCTTGGCACTACTGTGGTCGACATCCGGGGCAATGGCTCAGGACTTCGACTTCCCGGCCAGTTTCCGCAATCAGGAAATCACAACCAATGGGACCACGTTGCACGTCCGGGTCGGCGGCAAGGGGCCAGCGGTCGTGCTGCTGCACGGCTATGGCGAGACGGGCGACATGTGGGCGCCACTCGCGCGCGACCTGATGCGCGACCATATGGTGATCGTACCGGATCTTCGGGGCATGGGGCTCTCGGCCAGGCCGGCGCAAGGGTATGACAAGAAGACCCAAGGTTACGACATCGCGGGTGTGCTCGACGCTCTCAAGATCGGCAAGGTCGATCTCGTCACCCATGATATCGGCAACATGGTCGGCTATGCGTTCGCGGCCGAACATCGTGATCGGATCAAGCGCTTCATTCTGATGGATGCGCCGCTTCCCGGCATCGGGCCGTGGGAAGAGATTCTGAAGAACCCGCTGCTCTGGCATTTCCGCTTTGGCGGACCCGATATGGAGCGCCTCGTCGCGGGGCGCGAACGCATCTATCTCGATCGCTTCTGGAACGAGTTCTCGGCCAGTCCCGCCAAGTTCAGCGAAGCGTCTCGCCAACATTATGCCCGATTATATGCAGCGCCCGGCGCCATGCACGCAGGGTTCGCGCAATTCGCGGCGTTCGATCAGGATGCGATCGACGACAAGGCCTTCCTCGCCCAGGGCAAGCTGACCATGCCGGTCCTGGCGATCGGAGGCGAAAAGTCGTTCGGCTCGACGATGGCTGTCGTCATGCGGTTTGCGGCCACCGACGTGACCGAAGGCATCGTACCGGGTGCGGGCCATTGGCTGATGGAGGAGCAACCCGAGCCGACCGTGAAGCTGGTTCGCGCCTTTCTGGATACGGGCAAATGACGCGGCGCATTCCGCGCGGCGCGGCGTTCTTCGCGCTGCTTCTTCTCGCCGCGGCCTCGCCAGCCGATCTTCAGCGTCGGCTGACTCCCGATGAGGCGTCAGGCCTGCCGGTGGTCGCTGCGGGCAGGGGCACCTCCGGGCTTCACACCATCGAAACCCGGCTGCTCAAGGGCGACCCTGCGCGACCCGGTCTCTACACCATTTCGATCAAAGTCCCGCCGGGCACGCACATTGCCGCCCATACCCACCGTGACGATCGAACCGCCACGGTGGTCGCGGGCCTCTGGCACTTCGGCTATGGCTCGCAAGCGATCGAGGGTGCTACGCGGGCCTTGTCGCCGGGGAGTTTCTATACCGAGCCGGCGGGCGATCCCCATTTCGCCTGGACCGGCCCGGAGGGGGCAACCGTCTACATTACCGGCATCGGACCGTCCGACACGCAGTATGTCGGCAAGCCATACTGACGTCACCGCCGGGTGGCGGGCGTCCCTTGCCAACCTTCTGTCACTATAGGCGAAGTGTATCGCTTAGAAGTTCACCCCGACCCGGACGCCTGCGGTGCGCAGATCCCGAAGCTGTGCGACAAGCGCCCCATACGCGCCAGTGCCGGCAGGCGTTACGTAATTGATCAGGGGCTGGCTGCTGATGTTATAATAGGCCCTGTTATTGAAAACGTTAGTCATCCAGCCTTCAACGATGAACGTCTTGTTTTTCACGCCCAAGCGGACATTCATCTGGTTCGTGTTTGGTGCGCGAACTGTGTTGCCAATATCGGCCCAACCACCGCTCTTATAGGTAAAATCAACACGGCCAAAGCCGTCAAGATTGTCCTTGATAGGGGTTTGATAGGCCAGCGACGCAGAGCCCGACCACTTGGATACGTATGGATTTTCCTTGCCCCGGAAATTCGAATTAGGAATGCCAAAGTAGAAGTTGCTGACGGTCGTGTTCGTACCGGTAAGGATATATGTTTTGATATATGCGCCGGCCAAATCCAGATCCAGACCTCGAACCAAGTTGATACCGTAGTTACCTTCCAGACCCCAGATACGGGTGCGACCTGTGTTGCCGGCAGCGCTCACCTGCAACAAAGATCCCACAGTGGCCGGACCTGTATCACCAACGATTGCCTGCTTGGTGATGGTCTCAAGCTGGGATTGGATTTGATCCGACCAGATCGCAAGGAATGCAGCAACTTCGTACCGGACCTTGCCGCCAAAGATACGGCCCTTTGCACCAAGTTCATAGTTGGTGATCTTTTCCGGGTTTACGACAACTTGAAACCCGAGAGCAGCAGCGCGAGCACGGACCTGCGGCTCCGGCGTCGACACGATATTTGTGTTGAACGTCCCAGGATTCACGCCCTTGGAGTAGGAAGCATATATCATGTTGCGCCGGTCCCAGTTAAACTGACCGATGACACGCGGCAGAAAGTTCTTGTACTGACCGTAAGCAATGGTGCTGCCAAACGGCAAGGTAACATTGTTAATACTATCACGGAAGCCCGTTGGCGCGGCAAAGGCATACAACTTGTCGATCTGGTAACGGCCATCAAAGCTCAGCGAAAAGGCTTCGGAGAAGTCGTAACCAAGGCTACCGAAAACGCCGTACGTCCGCGACTGTGTGGAGCCGTTCGCTGTAAAGGATCCGGTGTACGGGCTGCCAGCGTCGTTCCACTGTCGCGCGAGCAGATAACTGCCGCCGAAAGATGCGTGCAGAGGACCACCATTTTCGAATGTCGTACGCAATTCCTGTGAGAAATCGCGGCCGATATTCTGGATAAGGAACGGAAAGTTATAATAGGCGCCCTCTGGAATTGCTCCACCAACGCCGAGCGTCACGTTATACGTGTTGTCCAGATCGGCCATTTCCGCCTTCTTCTCGGTATTCCAAGACGTTAGCGAATGCAGTGCAAACCCGCTTTCACCGATATTCCAGTCGGCGTTCACATGATAATGCCGGAAATGGTTGACGAGACCATAGCCATTGACACTATCTTCAGGCGGCAGCAGTCGCGCGACGGTGCCGTTCCTAAGGCGATCACCCGTGCGCAGCGCCAGGAAATTGCGGAGCGTATCTGTCACCGCGACGTTCGACGATGGCGTTCTGTTAGAAATTCCAGGAGCGACGCCGCAGAACCAGGCGCGACCGTTCACCGTGCAGTTGGACTGACCTATCGTTACACCGGGAATAGTCTGAGCCGTAATAAGACCCGATGCGGCAGGGCCATCGTTGAGTTCGGTTGCCAAACCGAAAGCCTTGATCGTAAGGTTTGGCGTCGGCGTGAATTGGACAGCGAGTGATCCCGTATAGGTCATCTGGTCGCCAAGCGACGAATCACCGGGCGCACCAGCGTTTCTGTAGGAACCGTTTTTGCCCAGAACACGACCGCTGGCGCGGAAACTCAGGATATCCTCGACCAACGGCGCGCTGATCTCACCCTGCACGTCATAGTTCGCGCGTGTACCGAGCGACATTGAAGCCGATCCGGTCAAACGGTTGCTAGGCGCTTTGGTGACAACGTTGATGGCACCGGCAAAGGTCTGGCGGCCAAACAGGGCCGACTGCGGTCCCTTGATAACCTCGACACGTTCTGGATTGGTCAGCGCTTGAAGAGCGGTCGCAGTTGATACGGGTGCGCCGTCGATAAAGAGCGAAGCCGTCTGCGCAGCCGACGTTGTCGGGACAAAGCCGCGCAACTGGATGCTGGTGATCGAACGGTCGGCACGGGCACCGGCCGTCGCTGCGTTCTGTACATTCATGCCGGGAACGGATTGCGCGATATCCTGGATCGTCGCGGTGCCCTTGGCAGCGAGAGCTTCGGCAGTGATTGCGCTCAGCGTAATTGGCGTCTTGAGAATATCTTCGTTCTTGCGGCGTGCGGTGACGATGATTTCAGCTTGCGCTCCGCTTTCGCTATCAACGCCCGACTGCGCATGCGCGGGAAGAACGACACCACCAGAAAGCGCAGCGCTCGCCATCAGCAGAAAACGGGTTTGCGCGGACAGACAGCTATTACGCAAAGAATTGCCCCCAATCATAAATCACCTCCACAGTCGATTATACATCTGTGCTTGTGGAATTTTGTTTACGGAATATGCTCGGATATTGCGGAACAGGCGATTTATTTACTGACGTAAAAATCGCCGTATTCTTCCTGAACCCACCCAAGCAGACTCTAACCCCTTTTCAAGACCGCTTTTGCTGACCAAAATAAAAGGCGACTGTCGATACAATGCACGATTTGTAACCGCCAGTTGGAGAAATGACAGGCTAGGCCGCAGCGCTGATATCGAGCGACCGCGACATTTTGTGGGAGGCGGAGAACGAATATCGGGGAAATCCACAGGATATTCCGCACTGCGGATATGAGCGCCAAATGGCAACGAGCCGTCGCCAGACTTCAGGAAGAGGCCAAGAAAGCGCATTATAGGCGCAGAGCCGCGCGCAGTCCGGCGTGATCGTCTCGACACCGCGCATGCCGCGCCCGACGCGGCCGTCGAGGAAACCGCGCGAGGGGGCCTCGGCCTCTGACAGAGCGACGCTGACGCCGAATACCCGGCGCCGCCCGCACCGAGCGGCGGCCCCGCTCCAGCGATTTCCGGAAACGACCCGGGGGTCGCCACCGCAACCCAGCGCTCCGCCAGGCTATCCTTGACGCGCTATCCCAGCCGCCGCCGCGCCTCTGCCCGCACTGCGGGTACACAACGGATAGCGGGAGTAGCACGCTTCTGCCATAGTAGTGCTAGGCGTTCGCGATAACGTCGTGAGTGGGCCACCAATCACCGACTAGCGATCAGGCGAAATTCTTCAGTTATTATCTGCCGTTGCCGCGATGAAGGTGGCCATTCACCGATGCGCGTTGCGCGTCGCATTTGCGGAGCACGACGCGATGACTGGCTTTGACATTACCCGCAGATCAATTCTGTCGAATGCGCCCCTCGTCGCGGCAGGTCTCGGCGGCCTGTCTGCCAGCACCGGAGCGCTTGCGACAGCCCGCTCAGGCAAATCTATATCCGACGCGAGAGCGAACGAACTGCTTGGCGATCCGGTAACGCGCGCGCGCGTCCGGGCGCGCGTGATGGGATCATGCGGTACGGAGACCGTATATTTCTTCTATCGCCTCAGTATTTATGGTTACTCTGAAGATGATAACCTCGTCCCTTTTTTCACGATGAATCATTTAAGCGTTAGTGAATGGCGCCCTGTGGCCGACGATAAGTACCAGTCAAAGGTTTTTGAATGTGGCGCTTACTGCGCGTTCGATACGGATGAGCCATTGGAGGAGTGGAAAAATCCGTTCACCGGCGAAACGCGCAAGGTGTGGCATTTCCTTGGCGGCCCTTTCACGGTCACGGTCGGCGCGGATGGTGTTGAGGCGCGTGGTGCCGAACTGAACCCGCGTCCGCTCCGCATGGAGGCCTTTGGCGGCAAGGTATTCACCAATACAACCGCGAGCATGAAGATGCCCAATCCGATTAAGCCCGCAGAGTATCCCAAGCTTTCGTCGGGACCGGTGTCCTATTGGGATACGATCTCCACCATGGCTTCTCCGATCGACCAGGCATTCGATGACACCATCACGTCGGCAGACTCGTTCAGCCAGTTCCAGAACATGGGTTCCTGGCATCCCTGGATGGGAATGGGCGCGCGACCGGGAAGGAACTACGGCAGGGCGGTTGGCGCCAAGGTGCGGTCTCTGGATGGCATCCCGCCTGCCGCTCTGAAATCGATGCAGACCCATACGCCGCGTATCTTTGACAGGGCTAATTGGACAGCGCCCTATTTCGACGTGCCTGAATATATGAAGTCCCTCAAAACCGACGGCAAGCGGTGAGGGTATGTCGAGCCTCGCCTGCCACGGTCGGTCCTGATCGGGTTGGCGTGGCCACGGCTTGTTATCGCCTCGCCATCCTCGCGGCATTAGGCTGACCATGATTGAAGCCGGCGGTGCTTCCGTCAGCCCTTATCCAAGGGAAAAGCAACTCGATTTGCTGGAGGCGGCGGCTGTGAGGCCCACCCCGTGATGATGCTTTGGTGCTATTTGAAAGATTACCAAACGATGCGATCGATCAGTCTTTGTTTGTGCGCAGGCTTGCTCGTTTCCGGTGCGGTGCCCGCATACGCCGCAAGTTGCGATCTGACTGATTTTGCTCCGACGGAGGGGCTGTCGGCAAAGGCGACAGCCGATGGTATCGACGTCGAGTGGGAAGGGGATGACCACCAAAAGCTCCGTCTTGTGCTCTCGGTCGACAACACCGGTAAACCGAAGATCGATAGCCTCTCGCTCTGGAACGGCGGCTGGGTTCAGGCCGTCGAAAATGCGGAACCGGAGTTTTTCGTCACCACCGGACTGCGGCGTATGAGCAACCAGCAGATTCAGCCGCTACGGGACCTTGGTGTACCTATCGATCAGGCTGCTCTCGATACATATCGTTGGGACTCGTTCTGGGACGCTCCGCTCGACTTGGGCAAGAAGGGTAAACGCCGAGCCTTCGCAGGTAACCCGCCCCCTGCTGCCGGCATTCCCGGCACGGATCAGCCCGGATTGCCACGCTCGCCCTCGGAGGTGGAGACTGCCAAAGCCCGCTATGTGCCGATGGCGTGCAAGGCCACGCGCGATGGAAGGCAACTGGCAATTGACCTTGTTGGGGTCCAGATGGCGCACTTTGCCGGCAAGCTGCGTTTCACTGTCTATCATGGCACAAACCTTGTTCGTCAGGAAGTGCTTGCCCGCACCGGCAACAGGTGGTTGGCCTACAAGTTTAGCGCTGGTTTGGTACTTCCGCGAAATGCCGATGCGCAGGTCGATTGGCGCGATACCGGAGGGATGTGGCAGACCGACCGCTTTGGTGGAACGGGCAACGCAAATGACATGCCGTTGGCGGCGCGCAATCGCACGGCGGCCTTCAGCAACGGTAAGGCTTCGCTAGCGTTTTTTCCAGAACCCCATAAATTCTTCTGGGCACGCGAGATCGCGATAAATGTCGGTTACCAATGGCTGCGTAATTCCGGTGAAACTCTAGGCTTCGGCATTCGTCAGCATGATAAGGAAGACGATAGCGAGGACCCTGCGAACTGGGCATTGTATAGCGCGCGGCCGGGGACGGTGCAGCGGATGGCATTGTTCCTGTATCCCAGCTTGCTGACGGGCAAAGAAACAGTCCAGGCAGCTTTGGCATTTACCCATAATGACACGTACAAGCCCTTGCCCGGCTTCAAGGTGCTGAACCACCACTATCATACGGACCTGGGCGAGCGGGCAATGGCCACCGGCTCCGACAACCTGCGCCTGCCTGACGTGGTTGCTCTGAAAGCCACTGGCATCAACATCGTCAGCATGGTCGATTCGTTGGCGATGGGTCCGGCGCCCGCGCCTCAGCCTACCGTTTCTCCGGCGCCCGGCGTAGCCGCTCCTGCGCCCGCACCTGTTGCGTGGCGCATGCCGGACCAACTCTCTGTCATCGTTGCCGCATATGATGCCGCTGCTGCGCAATCGGACAGCGATTTCGCGGTCTGGCCCAATCAGGAAATCTATGGCAGCCCGTTTGGCGGGCACACCGATGTGTTGTTCAGCCACAAAGTATTATGGCGCTATAAGGGCACGACATCGACCGCCAAAGTCTCCGGCAAAGTCTATGAGGTCGGTTCCGCGCCGGATTTGCTTGCGATGGCAAAGGCGGAAAACGCGATTTTCTCGATGCCGCATCCGCGAACCAAAGGTTCGACCGGCTTTCCCGATGCCATTGCGTCCAGGGAGTATTTCCTCGACCCCATCTTCAGCGGCACCGGCATGCGGTGGGGAATGGGCCTGGATGGTTCGGAGCAACGGCTTTGCGAGTTTCGCTGCTGGCCGTTGCTTGATGATATGAGCAACTGGATGGTGCGTGCTGGCGCCCCCTTGAAGCGTCTGATCTCGATTTCCGAAGTGCGTCATCTGGCCCCGGGCGATGATATCTACGGCAGTCAGCCGGTGACGTATATCAAGCTTGACCGGGTGCCGACCGATGGCAATTTCGCCCCGGTGATCAATGCACTGCAGAACAAGGAAGTGTTCTGGACTACGGGCGAAGTGCTGGCCCGTAATCTCACGATCACCCCGCAAGGCAAAAACTTAAAAATTGGCGCTGACGTCGAATGGACCTTCCCGTTGGCCTTTGTCGAGGTGCATTACGGAAACGGCAAAGTCACCTTCACGAAGCAAGTAAAAGCAACCTCCTTCCCCGCGAATTCTTCGCATAGCTTCGAAATCGTTATTCCCGCAAAGGATGCACGCTGGGTTCGTTTTTCGGCTTGGGACATCGCATCGAATGGCGCCGTGATCCAACCTTTGAAAACGGGGCGCTAGTGCGCTGACCCAATCGGGCGGCTCACGATTGGTTGGTTTCGTACGAGTCTGGCGGGATGTCCCAGATCGTATGGGTGATCGTAAACTCTGAAGGTGCGGCGCGCTTGGCGTCGGTGGTCGCCGATCGAAGCGGTTCGCTCAAGCATATCCAGCGCGCCGAGCTGCCGGTGACAGTCGGCGCGCATGTGCAGGTCGACGCGCTGCTCGTGCAGATCGAGGTCGGTTGATTCGCGGAACCGCCCCACACTGTCCGTTGCGCGGATAGTTCCGCAGTCGTCGTCGCCGCGGGCGGATGGTCCCCGTATCTCTCGGGTTCAAACAGATCCGTTGGGGGCGATGTCCGAAAAAATGAGCGATCGCGTTCAAGTGGTGGTGGTCGGTGCCGGCCCGGTTGGTTGTGTCGCAGGGATGTTGCTGGCCCGGCAAGGCATCGACGTGATGCTGGTCGAAAAGGGCGAGGATTGTGCGGCGGATATGCGCGCATCGACCTTCCACCCGCCGACGCTGGAAATGCTGGAGCAGTTGGAGATTACGCCACGGCTGATCGAACGGGGCCTGAAGGCGCCGGTCTATCATTGGCGTGATCGGCGCAGCGGCGAAGTGCTGGCGTTCGATCTGACCGAGATCGCGGATGCTACCCGCCATCCGTACCGCATCCAGTGCGAGCAATATCATTTGTCGCGCATGCTGGCAGAGCGGCTGGAAGAAACGCCGAACGCCGAGGTGCTGTTCAACCACCGGCTGGTGCATTTCTCAGAAGACGACAACGGTATCGATCTGGCGCTGGAAACGCCGATGGAGATCCGCCGGGTGCGTGCGGATTATGTCATCGCGGCGGACGGTGCCTCCTCGATCGTACGCAAATGGCTGCGCGCGGAATTTGATGGGTTTACCTATCCCGAGAAGTTCCTGACGCTGAGCACGGACGAGCCGCTGGAAGAGTCCATTCCAGGGCTAGCGCATGTCAACTATGTCGCCGATCCCGATGAGTGGCTGGTGCTGCTCAAAGTGCCGAAGCTGTGGCGCGTGCTGGTGCCGACATTCGACCAGAGCGACAATGATGTGCTGACGTCGGACGCGAACAAGGATGCGATCTTCGAACGGCTGATCGGGCATGGCGAGGACGTGCGGACGTTCCACCGCACCATTTACCGCGTCCACCAGCGCGTCGCGAAAAGCTTCCGTCACGGCCGCGTGTTCCTGGCGGGCGATGCTGCGCATCTCAACAATCCGCTGGGCGGCTTTGGTATGAACAGCGGCATCCATGACGCGTTTAACCTGACCGAAAAGCTGTTGCCGGTGTTGCAGGGGCGCGGCGGGGAAGAAGCGCTGGATCGCTATGACCGGCAGCGGCGCACCGTGACGCACGACTTCACTCAGCAGCAGACGATCCAGAATATGGAACTGATGAAGGCGGGCCAGGGCGAGGCGTATCGGATGATGCGGGATCAGATGCGGGCATTGATCGCGAATGATGAAGCGCGTCGCACCTATCTGCTGCGGCAATCGATGATCACCAGCGTCCGCGACGCGGCGGCGATCAAATAAACGCTGCGGCGGGAGGAGCGGCGATGACGGACGTACTCGGATGGCGCAAGGTGTTCGGGGTGCTGGGTCCCTCCACCAACACGGTGGTGCAGCCCGATTTCGATGATCTGCGGGTGGAAGGGGTGACCAACCATTACAGCCGGATCATCGTGCAGAACCCGACGGCGCTATCCGATGCGGACTTCATGCGCGGCACCGACGCCATTGATGCGGCGACGCACGATGCGGTGCGCGCGGTGATGACGTGCGCGCCGGATTATTTGGTGCTCGGCATGTCCGCCGTGACCTTTTACGGCGGTGCGGAAGGTGCGGCGAAATGGACCAAGGCGGTCGAGGATGTGGCGGGCACCAAACTGTGTACCGGCGCGCTGTCGCTGATCGAAGCGTTCAAGGCCTATGGCGGGATCAAGCGGATTGCGGTGCTCTCGCCCTATTTTCCCGTCGCCAATGAACAGGTTGGCCGGTTCATGAGCGATTACGGGATCGAGATGGTGCGCGATACGCCGCTGCGCTGCCAGAGCTGGCTGCACATTGCGCAGGTGACGCCGGCACAGTTGCGCCAGACGATCCTCGATCTGGACGGCGACGATGTCGACGCGATCGTGCAGGTCGGCACCAATTTGTCGATGATGCGGCTGGCCGCAGCGGCGGAGACGTTCCTGCAAAAGCCGGTGATCGCGATCAATACCGCAACCTATTGGAACGCGCTCCGCCAGAATGGCATCGAGGATCGCAAGCCCGGGTTCGGCCGGTTGATGGCCGAGTTCTGAGGGTACGCCTTCAGGCGCCGGCGATGGCCGCCAGCGCCTGTTCCTCGCCGATCACTTCGGCCACCTTTGCCTGGATATCGAACAGGTTGGCTTCCTGCACGCGGGGATCGCGGTCGCCGCAGGCTTCGCGCACGACGAACGGCAGGAAGCCGTGGCACAGCGCATCCAGCGCGGTTGCTCGTACGCAACCCGATGTCGAATAGCCGGTGATGAACAGCGTATCGATCCGCGCTGCGGTGAGGATCGCGGCGAGCGGTGTGCCGAAGAACGCGGACGGAAATTTCTTGCCGAGCACCAGTTCATTGGCGCGCGGCTGCAAGCTGGGCGGGAAGGCGCCAAGCGGCGATCCCGGCGCGAAGGCGCGCAGGGCGGGCACTTTGCGGTAGAATAGCCCGCCGTCGAACCCGTCTTCGCGATACTCGATATTGGTGAAGATCACCGGGATGCCGGCGGCGCGTGCCGCCGCCACCAGCCGCTCATTGGCCGCCAGTTCGGTTTCCACCCCCACATAAAGGTGCGATGCCGGGTCGAGATACGCCATCACCAGATCGATGATGAGCAGGGCGGGCCGCTCGCCGGGGGCGAGCGTGCCGCCGAAGCCGGCGGAGGCATAATCCCCCGCCAGATCGGTTTTGGCCGTCATGGTCGTTTCCTTATCTGCTCAGCCGAGCTGGCCGGGGATGTGGCTCTCGTGGTTGGCGAGATACCAGTCGGCGATTTCCTCGCGCGTGGCCCACCACACGCCGGGCAGCGACTTGGCATGTTCGATGAATTCGCGGATCGCGCGGATGCGATGCGCTCGGCCCGAGACATGCGGGTGCAGGCCGACATTCATGATGCGCCCGGTGGTGGCGCCTTCCTCGTACAGAACGTCCAGTTCCTCGATCAGCGCCTGGGCGAATTGATCGGTGGTGAAGTTCTTGCGGGTGATGAAGGTGAAGTCGTTGATTTCGTTCGAATAGGGTGTCGAAACGATCGGGCCGTGCGGTGTCTTCAGCAGATAGGGCTGATCGTCGTTCATGATGTCGCAGTAGAAAGTGCAGCCATATTCGGCGAGGATGTCCGCCGTCTGCAGCGTGCCGCGCAGCGAGGAGCTGAGCCAGCCCTTGGCCTTGCGTCCGGTGTACTTCTCGAACTGGTCGAGCGTGCGCAAAACGACCTCGCGCTCGCGTGCCGGGTCCTTGGCATAATCGGTCAGCAGCTCGCCCTGTTCCCAGTTATGCGCCAGCAATTCCCAACCGCGCTGCAGCACCGCATCGGTCATCGCGCCGCGCCGTTCGAAGGTGACGGCGTTGGTGGTGCAACTGGCCTTTACCCCCAGCTTGTCGAACAGGTCGAACAACCGCCAGATGCCCACCCGCTGGCCATATTCGCGCCAGGTGAAATTGGGGAAATCGGGAGTGTCGCCGGCCAGCGTGTCGGGCAAAATCGCGGGGCCGCCGGCGTAATAGGGCTTGGTGGTATCCTTGGTGAGATCCCAGGTTTCCAGATTGAACGTCAGGATCAGCGCGACGCGCGCGCCGTTCGGCCATTTGAGCGGCAGTCGATCGGGCAGGGCGCTATACGGATATTCCACGGAACTTCATCTCCCGGTGCGGATCACGCGCGCAGGATCGTCGCGCCGCCGCCCGGGGTCACGTCCGCGCACGCCGACTGTTCAACAGGTGGCTATTCGGCGGCGGCGACGTGCGGTGCGAGTTCAGTGGTGATCGCCAGCGCGCTTTCCTGCAACGGTTGCAGGAATTGCCGCACGGCATCGTCCATTCGGATCGCGGAGGAGAAAAAGGCGAGGGTCAACGCACCGGCCACCCGGCCATGTTCGAAGATCGGCAGCGCGATCGACGATGTCTTGCCGGGGTTGCGGGTGAAATGGTTGTTGCCGCGCGTCGCATATCCCTGGCTGCGGATTTTTTCCAACAGCGATTCTTCCTCGATCATCCGCATCGTATGCACAGGCACCCGATCGGGCAGCCGTTTCAGCGAAGCTAGGATGCCGTTCCGCTCCTCTTCCGGCATATGCGCCAGATAGACGAGGCCCGACGCGCATTCGAGGATCGGGATCGAATAGCCTGGATAATAATCGTTGAAGGTCAGCGTGGTCAGCGAATGGGTGGAATCGCGGATCACCATGTTCGATCCGACATGGGTCGACAGCGAGATCGGCCACATCACCCGCCGGGTGAGGTCGACGATGTGCGGGCGGGCGGTCTGGACGATGCCGGCATGCCCCTGGAACCCGTGGGCGAGCGTTTGGACGAGGCCGGTGGGGCGGTATCGCTTTCGAACCGGCTCCTGTTCAATCAGCCCTTCGAACAACAAAGTCTGCACGATGCGGCAGGCCGTCGGATAGGGCACGCTGGATGCGCGAGCGATCTCCATCATGGAGAGCGAGCCACCGCGGTTCACCGCCTGAAGGACGGCAATACCGCGAGCGAGAGACCGGATCGGTACACCTTTTTCCATGTACGCAGGATGACTCTTTTAAGTCTTTCACGCACGTAAAAAATGCCATTTCATGCAGAAATTTGGCCGCTACCAGGTAGTGCCCCGGGCCGTGGTGTAGGAAGCGGCCCCGGATGAGGTGGCCATCGCCGGTCTTCGGCTAGGGTTCGGATGCGAACTTGAACCTGGAGAAGACGACGATGACCGATGCCAAGATGGCCCTGCTCGAGCTGGTCGAGCAAGAGGCGGATGCTGACCTGGTACGCGAGATGCTGGCGTTTGCCGCCGATCGCATAATGGATCTGGAGATCGAGGCGAAGACGGGTGTCCCGGCGGGCACCCGCTCGCCCGACCGCCTGAACCACCGGAACGGCTACCGTGACCGTAACTGGGACACGCGTGCCGGCCGGATCGAACTGGCGGTCCCGAAGCTGAGGAAGGGCAGCTACTTCCCGAGCTTTCTGGAGCCGCGCCGGACAGCGGAGAAGGCGTTGGTGGCAGTGATCCAGGAAGCCTACATCCAGATTCCATGAGGAGTGGATAGCGACCCGGTCTCTGGCAGAGTGAGGTTGCTCAATATCACACTCTGGAGGCAATCATGTTTGCAATAGCCGACGGCTCCGAG